>JASMLK010000063.1 GCA_030748735.1 Myxococcota bacterium
GCGAAAGAAGTAGGTCTCGTTGGTCGTCAGCTCGTCGATCAACGCACCGAATTCTTCTTCGCCTTCCTGCCCGCTACGCAGGTGGTAGTGATACGCAGCGAAGGTCCCCAGCTCGAGCTTCTCGACGCGCCGCCCCACCCGCTTCTCGACGAGGAAGCGCATGTCCTCACCGAAATGCAGACCGCAGCGAGCGCGCAGCATCTCGCAGAACATGCGGTACTCGGCGTCGGTCATGGGGATGGTTGTCGAGCGCGGGTCCATCGTCGCGGCTAGGCCTCCAACAGCGAGAGGGCGTGAAGAATCGCTTCTCGCACGAAGCTGTCCTGTTCGGTCTCGAGACATCTCAGGATCGCGGGAAGCGCGCGCACGTGGCGCCTCTCGGCGAGGACCTGTACGGCTTCGGCCCGCACACTCCAATGCGTGTGCGCCACCAGGGTGAGAAGCTGGTCGAGGTGCTCGCCTTCGCCGTGTCGCCCCACGCAGCGCACGACCGCCTGGACGATTTCGGGTTCTTCGCGCGAGAGAAGCGGCAGCGTGCGCGCCGCTGCTCCGACGCCCCCAACCGCAACCATGGCTTCGACGGCGGCCATGCAGACGGCCCCCGAATCATCGAGCCCCGTTCCGATCAGGTTCGTCTGGTCCTCCGCCGAGAGCATCTCGGGCTGGATCTCACCGATCGCCCTCAACGTCGCGGCGCGAACCCGCGAGTCGTCGTCCTGCAGCAACCTTTCGAGATGGCCCACCAGATCCGTGCGTCCCGAACGCACGAGTGCGCGACCTGCAGCAGAGCGGACGCGATGCGACTCGTCTGCGAGCGCCAGTTTCAGGGTTTCGAGGTCATGGACAGCCGACACGTGGGCCAGGGCTTCGACGGCGGCGCGGCGCACAGCGTCACTCTCGTCTTTCATCAGCGAGGCCACGATCATGGCGTCTTCTTCGCGCCCGATCTGTCCCAGCACGCTCGCGATCGCAACGCGAGTCGATTCGTTGGCGCCGGCGATCCGGGCCGAGAGCATCTCGACCGCGTCCGCGACGAGCGCTTCGCCGCCTCGGTCCGGTGCAAGGCAGATCTCCACGACCGCATCGACCAGGACGCCGGTTTCTTCTTCGGCTTCGAACTCGTCGCAGAGCGCCGCCGCGTCGAGGCGCCGCAACAACGCCGCGAGCACATCGTGATCGCCGCACATCGCCAAGGCTCGAGCGGCCGCCACGCGCTGGCTCACGTCGTGTGCGTCCAGAGCTTCGAGCAAACGCAGGGTGGCGCGACGCCCGCCTACGTGCCCCAGCAGCGAACACGCTTCGGTGCGCAGTTCGTTGTCGAGCTGGTCCCAGTCGCGATCAACGGCTGCAACGCTGCTTTCACCCAGGCGCAGCAGGGTTCCGAGGGCGACCGCTTCGATGGCTTCGTCCCGGCCCGCTTCGAGGATCGGGAGTACGACCGCCGGGGTCCCCACCAGGCCGAGGAACTGGACGAGGCTGAGACGAACGGCGAGGTCCGCGTCGCGCAGGCGGTCGATCGCCATGGCAATGAGTTCCGATTGCGCCTGCGCGGCTTCGCGTATACGTGCTTCGAGGTCGCTGGCGTCGGCACCGTCGCAGCGCGACAACACGCGAAGCAGAGCGTCGATGACCGCTTCGCGCGCCCCGCGCCCCCGTTGCGCCATTCCCTTGAGCAGCGCATCGACCGCCTGGGGTTCGACGTGATTGCCGAGCAGCCTGTAACCCGCAGCCGCCAGGCTCGGGTCGCCCAGCACGCGTCCGAGCGCGTCCACGTCGAGCATTGCGTCGAGATGCACCAGAGCCTGAAGCGCGGAGAGGCGCACCAGCGTGTCTTCGGCTTCGTCCGTTGCGCGCGCAGCCAACGGCTCGAGCACTTCGTCACCGCCGATCGCGCCCAGCGCGTCGGCCGCCGCGGCGCGAATGTTCGGGTCCGGGTCTTCGAGCGTGGCGATCATCGCACCGCGCGCCGACGCATCCCCGATCCCGGCGAGGGCATCGACGAGGAACTTCCGAACATCGACGTCATCCATCGACAAGCCATCGATCAGTGCCGACACGACGCAGGTACCGAGTCGAACGAGTGCCTCGACCGCAGAGTTGCGGCGGCCCGGGTTCTCTCCATCGGCCAACGTGTCGATCAGGGCCGAGGCGATGGTGCCGACTTCCCCGCACGCCACCAATCGCTCGACACCGGCCTTGCGCACGCGCCAACACGAGTCGCCCAGACTGGCGATCAGGTGCGGCAGTGCGTCGGGCAGGGGCAGGAGCAGCAGGCGCTCGACCGACAGCCGACGAAGTTCGTCGTCACCATCGGCGAGACCCGAGAGAATGCTCTCGCGCTCGCGGTTGGGGGTTTCGAGGTTCACTGCATGCCCCGCTCGCGCGCGACGCGCAGCAGCTCGTCGATGATGAAGTCACGTTCCCCGCGCACGCTTTCCGGGATGCGCTGGGCAAACAAGACGCGGCCCTCTTCGATCTCGCTGTCCATCGCCTCGACGGGGTTTCCCGCCTCGATCGCGGCCGCGAACTTGTCAGGTTGATAGAGCGCGATGTCGGACACGATGATGCGCGCGAGGCGCTCCGCGTTCGCGCGCTCCTCGGCCAGCCCGTCGTCGGCGGGCGGTGCACTCGGCTCCGCTTGTGCGGGTGCTTCCACGGGAGACGGCGGTTCGGCGAGACCCAGCGGCGGTGCCTCGACCGAGGGCGCTTCCAGCTGGGGAGCGGCCTGTGGCTGTGGCTCGGGCGGCGGCGCTGCGGCGGCGGGTTGCGGTTCGGGCGCCGGGGTCGCCGCGCTACCAGGTGCCTGGAGCTCGACACCCATCTGCTGCAGCAGCGGTTCGAGGCCGTCGGGCAGGTCGGGTTGTTCGATGTAGTGGTCGGCTCCGTAGAGGTCAGCCGGCTGTCGGCGGTAGCGGTCCTGATTGTGGACCGCGCCCACGAGCACCACGCCAGTGTGTCGCAGGCTTTCATTGCGCTTGATGACTTCGCAGACCTGGAAGCCGTACATCTTGGGCAACGCCGCGTCGAGCACCACGACACGCGGCAGCATACGCTGGATCGTCAGCATCGCTTCGACGCCGTCGTGCACGAGAATCGGCTGCAGGCCCCAGCGCGAGAGCTTGGCAGCGGTGGCCTTGCCCGCGTCGACACTCGGGTCGGCGACGACGACCAGCCGGTCTCGATCGATCGCACCGGTGGGAAGCTCCGGGCCGCCATCGCTACCGGCTGCCGCCGTATCGACACCCGGCACCTCGTTCGATGACGGCGGCGCGGCAGCATCGGGCGAAGTCGCGGGAGGCGAACAAGCGGGCGGCGTCTGCACGGGCGTGGGCGGGGACATAGGCGTGGGAGCGGCCGCTGCGGGCGCAGGGGGCGCTTCACTCGCGCTCGGCGCCGCAGTGGGCGGCGGTGCCAGCACGCGAAACAGCGCCTGGCACTTTGCGCAGCGAAGCTTCGCGCCGTCGGGGCCAATGCGGCTCTCGTCGACCCGGTACCGTGCCGTGCACTTCGGACATGCGGCAATCATGATCGCTTCCTCTCTTTCTCCGAATTCTTCTTCAACATCGGCTTCAGCGTCTGGCTCTGTGTCTCCCCGCGCGGTCTGGCCTCTGACAACCCGACCATGTGGAGGAGGATTCCGTCAGACCTGGAACCTCGTCACGTTTTCGCGCAGTGCTTCCGCCTGCGCGACGAGTCCTCGCACCGATTCGTTCATCGAGCCGGCCGCTTCCTCATTGGAGCGGGTGCGCTCGAACACCTGCTCGAGGAATTGTGTAACCTGACTGCAGGCGGTCGACTGTCCGTGGAGAGAGTGGTTGATATTCTCTACCACTTCCCGAACCCCTTCGATGCTCTCTCGAATGCGCACGAAACCACGCGACTGCTCTTCGGTCGTGCGCCGCACCTGTTGGGCGACGTCCCGCATGGTGACCGACGAGCGATAGACGACTTCGTTGCCGCGATCCTGATCGGCCGCGGCCGAAACGATCGCGGTCACGCCGTCGCGCACCGTGTCCATCAGCGCCACGACGTGTGAGGCCGCCTTGGTCTGTTCGCGAACGGCGGACACGATCTCGCCGATGCGTTGGCCCGACTCGCGCGACGAACTGGTGATCTCTTCCAGCGAAAGGCCGGCTTCCGCCGAGAGCTCGACACCGCTCGCCACGCTGCGACTACCGACCTCGATCGCACCGACTGCATTGTTACTTTCGTCCTGCACGCTCTTGATGAGCCCGCCGATTTCCTTGGTGCTGGCCAGCACGCGATCGGCGAGTTCCTTGATCTCGTCGGCGACCACCGAAAACGCGCGTCCGTGTTCGCCGGCCTGTGCCGCGATGATGGCCGCATTGAGCGCGAGGAGGTTCGTCTCTTCGGCGACGGCGTCGATCACATCGAGGATGGCGCCGATCTCCTGTGTCCGGGCGCCCAGGCCACGGATCACGTTCTCCGCCGTGTCGGTTGCGTCGCGAATGGCCTGCATGCCGTCGATCGTCTGCGACACCTTCTGCTGACCGCTCTCGGCGCTGCCAACCACGTTGCGCGAGAGATCGGCCGTGAGTTCTGCCGTGGTATCGACGGCGCGCATCGCGCCCGCCATCTCTTCCATGCTGGCAGACGTCTCGGCCGCAGCGTCGGCAAGGCCGTCGCTGTTCGAACTCACCTGTTTCACGCTCCGCACCATCTGCTCGATCGAACCCGACACCTCGTCCACCTTCGAACCGAGCACGGACGCAGTTTGGTTCAGCTCTTCGCCTGCGGCGCCCAACTCGAGAATCGAAGAACTCGACTCTTCGATGGCAATGTTCAGCTCCTGCGCTGAACCCGCGACTTCCATGACCTCGCTGTTGATCGATACCATCAGCTCACTGGCCTGCTGAATTCGTTGCACCTGGTCGGCGCTCGCACCCGCGACGCCATCCGACACCGCTTCGATCTCGGCCGCAGCCGCATCCACGCGATCGGCCGCGTCGGCGAGGTTGCGCACGGTCGTGCGGAAGGCGTTTCCCATGACCTCGAACGAACGCCACATCTCGCCAAGTTCGTCGTCGGATTCCCAGACCCGCTCGCGGATCAGATTCCCCTGCGACATGTGTTCGCTCGCCTGGGAGAGCGACATCACGGCTTCGCACACGTCCGCCGAGAATTGACGCGCAAGCCACCATGCGCAGCCTCCGGAAAGCAGCGCGATCCAGGCGATGGGCAACAGCGGCGAGGGCCACTGGGCTTCGAGGCTTTCGCGGGAAACCTGGGCAACCGCGATTTCTCCGTCGGGCAGTTCGCGGACACCAACCCGTACTGCGCCGCCGGCCGCGTCGAAGTGCCCGCTGGAAACACCGGCTTCGAGCCACCCCGTGATCCGCTGCGCGAGTTCGGGCAGGAGGTCCGAAGCTTCTGCGTCGTCCGGTGAGAAGAGCGTGATCGAAACCGGGATCATGTGAGCCGACGAATCTCCCAAGACCCGCTCGACGGCAACTTCGAAGGTCACCTCCTCGTGGGCCCGGGCGACTGCGTCGAGGACACGCTCCTGGGTGTCGTCGACGAGGCCCCGGAACGCCATCCGACCATGGGAAAGCGACAGGGTCACGGCTACCACGACGGCAAGCGATGCACAGGCCAGCATGGCGTACGCGCCTTTGCGCTGGAGCGGAACCGGCTCGATGGCTTTCGCGCGTACGGCGGGATCGCAGAGCGCGAGGGTCAGCTCACCGAGCGCGGGTGCGAGCGTCCGTTTCACAGCGTAATAGAACGCGACCGCCACGGCGGCCGAAAGCGCGACACCACAGAGCGCGAGCGATGCGACCACCGCGAGCGGACCGAGGCGTCCGGTCAGCATTGCGGGTGTGGCAATCGCGATGGCCAGCGAGAGTACGGCCCCCCCAGCGAGGAACCAACGCTGCGCCAGCATCGGGAGCGCGACCGCCGCGCGAAACGCCTCGACACGGCGGGTTTCGGCCACCTCTTTGACCGGCGGCGTCGCGTGTTGCTCTTTTTTTCCCTGGTCGTTTTCACACTCGCGAACGATCGGTTGCAGGCGCTGACGCATCGACATCGACAGCACCGTGCAGGCGATCAGCCCGCAACCCACGACCGGAGCGACAGCCCACCAACCCCCGCTGTCGACCTCGCGCAGTAGCAGCGCACACGAGATCGCCAGTGCGAAGGACCAGACACCGCACGCCATCCAGACGAGACGCGACACCTGGCCAGGCAAGTTGCGAACATCGGAATGCGATCGTTCGGTCATGCATTCTCTCCCAAAGACGCGGACGCACGGGGCGTCGAGCGGTAGACCGCCTCGATGATGGCCTCGACGGCGAGCACCATCACGGGCGGCTCGCCGGGGCGGCGAACCACCGAGCGAATGATCTCGTAGCCCGCCTGGGCCGCGAGATCGGGAACTTCTTCCATGAACGCGGGATCGACCGACATCACGTTTGTTGCTGCTTGAACGGCCAGCCCGAGCTGCAGGCCCTCACAATCGAGCACCACGATGCGCGTCACCTTCGCCATCCCGCTCGTGGTTGCGCCGAGCACGCGGGCCAGATCGAGGACCGGGACCATGCCGCTGCGCATTTCCGCAACCCCTTCGATCAACACCGGAGCGTCGGGCAGGGGTGTGATGGGCTGGATGCGAACGATCTCGCGCACGAGCCCGACATCGAGCGCGTAGCAGCGCCCGCCGACTTCGAAGCAGGCGAGACTGACTTCGCTCACAGGGCCATTGGTCGTGGGGTCAACCGTCATTGAAATCCAACACCTGGTCGAGGTCGATGATGGACACGAAGTCGTTGTCCCGACGACAGAGTTCGGCCACGGCGGCTCCGGCGTTGTCCCCGCTCGCGTCGACGTCCTGCTCCGCCACACGCAACACATCCCGCACGGCATCGACCTGGATGCCCGTCACGCGATCGTCTTCACCGTGAAGCACGATGATTCGTGTGCGTCGCGTCGGCTCGGAACTGGCAAGGCCGAGCCGTTCTCTCAAATCGAGGACCTGCACGATTTCACCGCGTAGCGCCACGACGCCGAGGATGCAGTCCGGGACGCGCGGCATGGGCGTGATCTCACGCAAGCGGATGATCTCGCGCACGCGTTCGACCGCGATGGCGTAGTGGGTGCCGTCGAGTTGGAACGTGAGGAGTTCGCGCTGTAGTTCGGGTTCGAGATCGACGTCCCGCTCACCACCCGCGGCCCCCCGTGCCAGGCGCTCCCATTCGGGCGTCGTGTCGTGATTCGAATCCATGCTCTCGCTCATGCGGCGTCCCTCCGACGCAACGAGTCTTCGACGATCGCCGAGACGTCGATCACCAACACGGCGCCACGGTCGCCAAGCTCGGTGGCCCCTGCGATTCCGCGCACCTGCGCAGCCGGGCCCTGGATCGACTTGATGACCGTGTCCTGCTGGCCGTCGAGGCGGTCGACGAGCAGCCCGAGACGCAGTTCACCGAGCCCCAGCACGACCACGTAGTGACGGTCCTGGGGCGGGGCGTCGAGGCCGAACTCATCCGACAGGCGCTGCAGCTGGAGCGGTTCCCCGCGCACGTTCAGCAGCTCGCGCCGTTCGCTGCGCTGGATTTCACTGGCGTCGATGAGCAGGGTTTCGAGCACGCTGTTCAGCGGGATCGCGAAGCGATCGCGCCCCACCGCCACGATCAGCGTCTGGATGATCGCGAGCGTGATGGGCAGGGTCATGGTGATCGCCGTGCCGCGACCGGGTTCGGAGCTGACGACGACGATCCCGCCGAGGTCACTCAGGTTCGTTCGCACCACGTCCATTCCCACGCCACGACCGCTCGTGCCACTGACTCCGGTCGCGGTCGAGAGCCCCGCCTCGAAGATCAGATTGAGACAGTCCTTGTCGCTCAGCAACTGGCCGGGCTCCACGAGGCCCGCAGCTTCGGCCTTTTCCCGAACTGCGGTCGGGTCGATGCCGCGACCGTCGTCGCGCACTTCGATCACCACATGGTTGCCGCGCTGTGATGCGTCGATCCAGATGTTGCCCTCGCGACTCTTGCCCGCACTCACGCGCTCGTCTTCGCCTTCGATCGCGTGGTCGAAAGCGTTGCGCACCACGTGCATCAGCGGGTCGACGAGTTGTTCGACGATCAACTTGTCGAGTTCGGTCGCCTCGCCGGAGAATCCGAGATTCACATCCTTCGACTGGTCGCGCTGCAGGCGCCGCACGACTCGCGAGAGCTTTTCGAAGATCTGGCGCAGGGGAACCATGCGGACGTCGAGCACACTCGCCTGCAATTCCTTGAGCTTTCGATCGAGGCCCTTGTGGGTCTTGAACAGTTCCGCCGCGATGCGGGAAGTCGTGGGGTCGGCGGCCAGGCGGGTCGCGATGCGCGCGATCGCACTTCGCTGGATCACGAGTTCGCCGACGAGATTCATCAGTTTGTCGAGCTTGTGGATGTCCACCCGCACGGTGTCGCTGATCGACTTGAGGGATTCGAGGTCGCCTCCACGCGCCCCACCCTTGCCTGTGGCGCCATCGCCGGGCACCTCCCCCGAACCGGTTTCGGCCGGCGCGGCTTCGGCGCCACCCGACTGCGCTGCGCTCGCTTCGACTGGGGGCTGCGGCGCTGCGCTGCTTTCGGCCGGCGCCGCGGTAGCGGCCAACACCGTCTTGATGTCGGTGTCGGGAAACTCGAGACGCGCCGAGAGATCCGCGGCCGGGGTTTCCGTCGCAACCAGGAGGGAAAAGCGGATCTGCGATTCGGGGGCATCCCCCGGCGAAGGCAGCGTCGAAACCACTTCGCCCACTTCGCGGATGGCCGCCGACACTTCGGAGAGCCCTTCCTCGAACGCGGTGATCTCGAAGCTCGTGTCCACCAGCAGGACGTGACGCCGACGCGAGATGTTTTCCCGCAGCCGATGTTCTTCGTACTCGGTGAGGGCCCGCAACAACATCGGGGCGATGTCGAGGGGATCGAGCGAATCCTGCGGTTGGGACGGATCTTCGGCCGCGGTTTCGATGCGGGCCACCAGTTCGCCAATGCGCGTAGCCGCTTCGGCTTCGTAGCTCTCGTCACCCAGCTGCGTGAACAGCGCGGTGAACAGCGTGACCGCTTCGTCGAGCAGGTCGACCGCAGGGTTGTCCATGCGGATGCGGCCGAGACGCAGGCCGTCCAGGATGTCTTCCAGTCGATGGGCCAGTTCGGAAAGCCCTTCGAAGCCGAACATCCCGGCCAGCCCCTTCAACGAATGGGCCGACCGGAAGATGCTGTTCACGAGGTCGGGGTCGACCTCGGCACCGGCGACCCGTTGATCGGAAAGCTCACCGAGGTCCTCGCGCATCCGCTCGAGGATCTCTTCTGCTTCGGCGACGAACTCGCGTTGGGCCTTGTCGACCCCCGCCTTCTTCGCGCTCGATTTGCGGGCCGCCACTGCCGGGCCCTACTTCGCGACCGGGTTTCGAGACAGGAGGTCCTGTGCGACCTCGCGCAGGGCTTCCGGCTCGAAGGGTTTCACCACGTAGGCGTCGGCTCCGAGCTGCATGCCCTTTTCTCGATCCTTCTCAGAACCTTCGGTAGAAACGATGATCAGCGGTATGTCGCGATACTGGTCGTTGCTTTTCACGAAGGAAACGAGTTCGAGTCCGTTGATCTCCGGCATGTTGATGTCGGTGACGACGAGATCGAATTCCTCGCGGGGTAGCAAGCGCAAGGCCTCGAAGCCGTTGCTGGCCGCGAGCACCTTCACGGGTGACGCAAGTTCTTCGAGCGTGCTCGCCAGGAGCGACCGCATCGTTGCGGAGTCCTCGACGATCAGAATTCGTTGCACGGGTATCCCTCCCACCGCGATTCGCGCATCGACGGGTCGCGAATATTGATCGGCGACCCTTCGACTTTCTTGAGGCAGACCGAGCACTTCCGTGGGCTTCTCGCACCGCGGCGGCCGGTTGCCTGCGCGAGCACGAACCTGCCGTCGGTACCCCGCCAGGACGTCCCCCTCCAGCGCCCACGAGGATCGCTTCCGGCCGGACCTCTAGGCTCCCGGTTCGGCGAGGGCCCGTTCGAGGGCGGCGCGGTCGAGGGCGAGCCCGGCGTGGTGGAGCACCACCTCGAGTGCACTCAGGTCCCCCGGCATCGGCGCTGCACCGTTGTCGGCGTAGAGCAATGCCACGACTTCGTCCGAGCTGAGGATCGGTGCGATGTAGGCAGAAACATCGGGGGCGGCACCGATCAATGTCGCGAGCCGCAGGTCACCGGGGTTGCCCGCCGGAGCACAATGAGGGCACGCTTCCGAGATCACCTTCGAGAAACGCGCGGACTCGTCCCGTTGAAATCGCAGGGCGCGCATCTCGATGTCGTCGGGGCCACCCCCCGCTTCGATCCCTCGCTGCGCCATGCCGAGCACTTCTTCCCCACGCACCATGAACATCGCAACGCGCGCAAAGGATTCGCTCGCGAAGCGCAGCACGAGGGGAAGGATCTCCCCTTGCGACGAAGTCTGGCTCAGCGTCTCGGTCGCGACCTTCAAGCGTTCGAGGTCGCCATTGGCCGGGTCGGCTGCGGCTGGGTTCGTGGCTGCGGCCGAGGTCGTGGGCGACGCCGCCGCGGGCGACTGGACGCGTTCGACCTGGGCCACCACCGCCTGGCACAGCGTGGTGGCCGCCTGGTTCGCCGGCCTCGATTCCGTGAGGGCCTCTTCCGTCGGATGGGTCACCACCGGCAGGTCGACGGGCAATGCCGCCGGGTCCTCGTCGTCCGATCGGAGCCAGAGGATCTGCATGCGCGAAGACTGCTCGCGCAGTCGCCTGACGAAGTCCGCCGCATCGGCGATCCCGTTGAGCGGGCTTCCCTCGATACCGGTCGCGACGAGCAGGATCGGAGCCTGCGCGCGCGCAAGGTACTGTCGTATCCGCCCCAGACCTTCCTGCGAGCGTTGAAAGATGTGAACGCCCGAAAACGAGGGCGCGAGCGCCGAGCGAACCCAGTCGAGTACGGCGAGTGAATCGTGGATCACCACGACCGGCGGGCTCGGAGTCGCGGGCGCGGTGAACGAAGCGGGAGTCGCGGGGACGGGCGTCGCCTGCGCGACCGCCTCGACTTCGGCGACCGGTTCGTGATCGTCGACCACGCCAAACATCTCTTCGGCGGGAAGTTCGAACCCCGGGTGTTCTTCCGATTCCAGCTGTGGATCGACGGCGACTGCAATGGCTTCGTCGGTCGTCGGCGCGTCGCCCGGGGTGGACCCGCTGCGCTCTTTTTCATCGCGGACCCGCAGGCTTTCCATCGCGAGATACTGCGCGTTGACTCCGCTCGACAGCGCCATCTCGCTGGAAAGAGGCTGCTCTTCGGCCCCCACATCGAACGAGAACTCACCGGTCGTCCACCGGAACATGGCGCCGACGGCGTTTTCCGCACACTCCCGTCGCAACCACTCGATGCGGTCGATCCCGATGTCGACCTGTCGACTCAAGACCTGGGACAGGGCTTCACCTGAGTTGCGGGCGTGCTCACGCGCCGCTTCGAACGCGTCGACGGCCACGAAACCGCGATCGACCAGCAGGCCGCGAAGATCTTCGGGGTCGCCCTTCAGTGTGGCCAGCCGCACGAGCCCTTCCTGGAAGACGATGCGTCCCTCGCCCGATTCGCTGCGAATCGAGAGGACGCCCGACTTCTGCGACAAATGGATGATTTGAAGGATGTCCCCCAGACCGAGGTCTTCGAGACTTCCAATCAGGCTCATTGCACACTCCAGCGTGTTGCGCGGCAACGCACGACGAACGAACCCAGGCGCCCGCGGACGCAGCGCAACAAGCCCATTCGATCCCGTGCGGGAAACGCTTTTCCCGTGAGAGGATCGGCCGAACGACGGTGGACTTGAACCCGCTGCCTACCGAGTGCGTACAGCTCGGGTGCGCGGAACCCGCGGGACTACGACTGGGTCCGGTATGGGGCTGCCGGTTCGAGTGCGGTAGCGGCGGTCTGCGACCTCTGCGTCGGGGCGGGACGCCGAAAGCGCACCAGGGGGTCGGGCATTCGATCGAGCGCGGCCTCGAGGGCCACGGCCGAACGGTTCACCTCGTCGCCGGGAAGCACGATGCGCACGCGCATCGGCTGAGCGGCGCGACGAAAGCCCTCGCGTGCGCCCGTAACGAAAGCTTCCGCACAGCGCGGAAAATCGTCTCCCTCCACACCGAGCGGCGCCAGTGCGACCGAGTCGGCGCGCAAACCCGCCGCCCGCTCGATGGCTTCACAGGCACACTCGGCGAGTTGTTCGAGGCGGTAGCGGCTTCGGGGGCCGAGGCCGAGGATCATCACCCGCCGCGCGCGCAGCTGCCCCCAGCTCGGAATCAACAGGACCTCGCCGCGGGCCCCGGATAGCTGACCCGAAGCGATCTGTTGCGAGACGAGTCCGCACAGACGCCAATCGACTCGCCCCGCTCCCCCGCGCAGGGGAAACTCGTCCGCGAACAAGCCGGCGATGGCGAGGTCGACCCACGCTCGCTCGAGGCGTTCGCCGCCGAGTTCGAGGTCGAGGATGCCCTTCACGACGCGGCATCCGCGCGCCTGGCCACGGCGTCGAGCACACCATTGACGAAGGCCGGCGTCGTGTCGGCGCCAAATCGGCGGGCGAGTTCGACGGCTTCGTCGATCACGACCGCCGCAGGCGTGTCGCTGAAGAGCAATTCCCAGCTCGCGAGCCGCAGGATGTTCCGGTCGACCACGGCCATGCGTTCGACGCGCCAGTTGCTCGCGTGTTCGGCGATCACCCGGTCGAGTTCGGCGCATTGCTCGACGACGTTCAGCGCGAGGGCCTGCGCGAAGTCGTGGGCGGCCTTGGGCATCTCGAAGTTGGCGGCGATCCCTGCGAAGACTTCTGCCGGGGGAATGGGCTCCGCATCGCTGGGCGTGGGCATGGGCGTGGGCGTGGGCGTGGGCGTGGGCGTGGATTCGGAGGCTTCCGCTTCGTCACCCGGCGTTTCCGTTTTGCCCACGTCACGCGACGGTCGGCGTTGAAGATCGACCGCGAACAGTGCCTGCAACGCGACTTCACGCGCGCGGTGACGGGCTTCCTGCCTGGCCCGCTGTTTCGTTTCCGGCGTTGGGGCGCTCACGATGCATCCACCGCGGGCGGCTTCGCGAGTGCGGGGAGCAGCGCGGCCATTTCGACCGCTGCGCGCGTGACGTCCGCCCCCTTGTTGCCCTCGCAGCCTCCTGCGCGATCGAGCGCCTGTTCGATGTCGTTCACCGTCAATACGCCGAACGCCACCGGCACCGCGGTTTCGCGCATCACTTCACGCACACCGTCCGTCACGCCGTCACACACGTAGTCGAAGTGCGGCGTGCCCCCGCGAATCACGCTGCCCAGGGTCACGACTGCGTTGTATCGCCCGCTCTCGGCCAACAGCCGCGCCGCCTGGGGGATCTCGAACGCCCCAGGCACCCAGGCTACGTGCAGGTCTTCCGCACGCCCCCCGAGTTCGAGGAAGGTCGAGCGACAGCCTTCGAGCAGACGCGCGCTCACCAGATGATTGAAGCGCGCGACCACCACGGCGATCGAAAGGCCAGTGGCGTCGAGATTGGTGGGATAGGTCTGCATGGGGGTCAGTCGCTCACCTGGGCTGATCGAGTCGAGCCGAAATATGGAGATCCTCGCCACGACGGCGAACGCGCAGGTTCTTCAATTCGATGGCGTCGATGAGACGCGAAACGCCGAGACCGCCGAGCGCGGGACGGCCGTCACCGCCGATCAACTTCGGTGCCTGGAACCAGTGTATCTCGTCTACGCACTGCGCGCGGAGCAGCGCAGCCGCGAGCCCGCCGCCTCCCTCGACGAAGACCGACGTGAGGCCCAGATCGCCCAGCTTTGCCAGGGCCCTGGGCAGGTCGAGGTGCTTGCCGCGGCGGGCGACTTCGATCCGCATCGCGTCGCGGCCTTCGAGCCGGGTGGCGCCGCGGGCGCCACGCGCGCAGAGAAGCCACGTCCCGGCGCGACCGTCGCTGCCGCCCTGCGTCTCGGGAAGCAGCCGTGCGTCGGGTCGCTTGCGAAGCGTCCGCAGGGAGGTGTCGACCACGATCCGGACCGGGCGATGCACGATGCGCTCGCCCTTGCGTGCGAAGAGTTCGGGGTCGTCGTCGATCGCCGTCTGCGACCCCACCATCACCGCGTCCGAGTGCGCCCGCATGTCGTGAACGAATGCCCGTGAAGCCTCGCCCGTGATCCAGCGCGACTCTCCACGCGCCGTCGCGATTCGGCCGTCGAGGGTCGTGGCGAGTTTCAGCGTCACGAAGGGCCTGCCTTTCTTGCACAGCGAGAAGAACCCGCGGTGCTGTTCTCGACAGGCGTCTTCGAGCACGCCGACATCCACCTCGATGCCCGCCCGGCGCAACCGCGCGATCCCGCGCCCGCGAACCCGCGCGTGGGGGTCGCGGCAGCCGAGATAGACGCGACGAATCCCGGCTTCGATCAACGCCTCGGTGCAGGGTCCGGTGCGCCCGGTGAAGCAGCACGGTTCGAGGGTCACCGCGATGCTGGCACCGCGCAGCTTCGCCGCTCCGAACCTGCGGCGTGCCGCTTCGAGGGCCACGACCTCCGCGTGCGGTCCCGGCGGCGGCTTCGTCGCGCCACGGCCCAGCACCGTATTGCCACGGAACACGACGGCCCCCACCGATGGATTCGGAAACGTGCGACCCAACGAGCGCCGAGCGGCGGCCAGAGCCTGCTTCATCGCGGCCTCGGGTGTCACGCGTCCGAGTCCCTGCGCTCGGCGAGATCGGCGAAGAAACGGTCGTAGTCGTCGGAGCTGTCGAAGTCGAGGAACACCGACGCGAAACGCACCGCGGCCAGCGAATCGAGTTCGATCAAGCCCCGCATGGCCTCTTCACCGATCGAGCGACTCGGGACTTCCTTCTCGCCGCTTTCGTGGATCACACGTTCGATCGAGTCGAGCAGGCGTTCGATCGCGTCCGCGCTGACCGGTCGCTTCACGCAGGCGGCGACGATGCCCCGCTGCAACTTGTCGCGGTCGTAGTCTTCGCGACGCGCGTCGTGCTTGATCACGCGGGGCAGCACGGTTTCGAGGCGCTCACGCGTCGTGAAGCGACGCCCGCACTCCTCGCACTCGCGACGACGGCGAATTTCTTCGCCCTCTTTCGTGAGGCGCGTGTCGATGACCTTGTTCTCTTCGTCGCCACAGAAAGGACAGCGCACCGCTCAATCCCGATCGTTCCAACGATCCTCGTAGAGCGGGAAGTTGCGACAGAGGGCTTCGACGTCCTTGCGAATGGCGTCGAGGGTATCGACGTCGCCCGGGTTCTCGAGCACGCGCGCCACCAGGCCACCGATCGTGCGCATTTCGTATTCCTTCATGCCGCGGGTGGTCACTGCCGGCGTCCCGATGCGAATGCCCGACGTCACCATGGGCTTGCGGGGATCGAAGGGCACCATGTTCTTGTTGGCCGTGATACCCGCGCGGTCCATGGCAATCTGCGCGGCCTTGCCCGTGGTGTCGCGATCGACCAGCGACAGCAGGAACAGGTGATTGTCGGTGCCGCCGGAGACGACCGAGAAGCCGCGGTCGACGAAGTCCTGCGCAAGCGCCTTCGCGTTGGCGACGATCTGCTCGCAGTAGGTCTTGAAGGCAGGGGAAAGCGCTTCCTTGAAGGCGACCGCCTTGCCCGCGATGACGTGCATCAGCGGCCCGCCCTGCGAGCCCGGGAAGATCGCGCTGTTGATCTTCTTCTTGTAGTCCTCGTCGCAGAGGATCAGGCCGCCGCGCGGACCGCGCAGGGTCTTGTGCGTGGTGGTCGTCACGATGTGGGCCTTGCCGATCGGCGAGGGGTGCACGCCCGTCGCGACGAGACCTGCAATGTGCGCGATGTCGGCGAACAGGATCGCACCCACTTCGTCTGCGATCTCGCGGAACTTCGCGAAGTCGATCACGCGCGAGTACGCGGTGGCCCCGCATTGGATCAGCTTCGGGCGGTGCTCCTTGGCCAACTCGCGCAGTTGGTCATAGTCGATGCACTCGTCTTCCTGGCTCACGCCGTAGGGGACGATCTTGTAGTGCTTACCCGAGAAGTTGACCGGACTGCCGTGGGTGAGATGACCACCGTGGTCGAGGTTCATCGCCAGGATCGTGTCACCGAGTTCGAGCACGGCCTGGTAGACCGCGGCATTGGCGCTGCTGCCCGAGTGCGGCTGGACGTTGGCGTGGTCGGCCCCGAAGAGTTCCTTCGCGCGCTCGATCGCGAGGGTCTCGACTTCGTCGACGTGCTCACAACCGCCGTAGTAGCGGCGCCCCGGATACCCTTCGGCGTACTTGTTCGTGAGCGCCGAGCCGACGGCTTCGAGCACCGCCTTCGACACGAAGTTTTCCGACGCAATCAGTTCGATCGAAAGCGCCTGGCGCCTGGTTTCGCGTCGAATCCACAACGCGACTTCGGGATCGGTGCTGTCGAGGTTGGGCGTCGCAGTGTCGTTCGTATCGGCCATGTCGAAGATCTTTTCCGTGGTGGTGCGACGCATTGCGCGCAGCTGGCGTTGCGATTCGGCACAGCGCCCCCACGCTGAACCCTGCAACGGGTTGAAGTCCGGCGGCGAGACCGGGTTGGTGTCGGCCTCGACCGCGGGGGCGTAGAACATAGCGGGCCGCCGTTCTCGGTCGACGATCCGACGTTCAGTCGCGCACGCGGGAGAAGATCAAACTGGCGTTCGTCCCGCCGAAGCCGAACGAATTGGACAGCGCCGCTTCGACCTCCTGCTTGCGCGCCTTGCCGACCACGTGGTCGAGGGCGCAGTCGGGGTCGGGATCGTCGAGATTGATCGTCGGCGGCAATTGCCCGGTGGCGACCGCCTGGATGGTCAGGATCGCCTCGACAGCACCGGCGGCGCCGAGCAGGTGCCCCGTCATGCTCTTGGTCGCCGAAACCGCGATCCCGTCGATCGCCGCGCCGAAGACGCTTCGAAGCGCGTGGACTTCGGGCGGATCGCCCGCCGGCGTGCTGGTCGCATGGGCATTGACGTAGCCGATGGCGTCGGGCTCGAGCCCGGCGTCGCGCAGGGCCGCCTGCATGCAGCGCGCCGCGCCCTCGCCTTCCGTCGGCGGCTGCACCATGTGGAAGCCGTCCGCGCTGGCCCCGAAGCCCCGGACCTCGGCGAGGATCCGCGCACCGCGTTCGCGAGCCCGGTCGAGACGCTCGAGGATCAGTACGCCCGCCCCTTCACCGAGCACGAAGCCATCGCGAGCGCAGTCGAAGGGCCGGCTGGCGGCTTCGGGCGCGTCGTTTCGCACCGACAAGGCCTTCATCGCGGCGAAACCCGAAACCGTGATGCCGACGATCGGTGCTTCGGAGCCCCCCGCCACCATCACGTCGGTGTCGCCGCGCGCGATCAAGCGGGCCGCCTCGCCGATGGCGTGGCTCCCGGAAGCGCACGCGGTCACGCAGCAGAGATTCGGGCCCCGCAGTCCGTATTGGATCGAAATGCTGCCCCCGGGCATGTTCGAGATGCAGTAGGGGATGGTGAAGGGAGAGACCTTGCGTGGCCCGGACTTCTGCAAGGCGTCGTGGTTGTCGAGCAGGGTCGTGATGCCGCCGATGCCCGTGCCGATGCCGACGCCCACGCGGTCGCGGTCGACGCTGTCGAGGTCGAGACCACTATCGGCGAGGGCCTCTTCGACCGCGGCCAGCGCGTAGCGCACGGCCGGGTCCATCCTTCGCAGATCCTTACGGGACACCGTGGTGGGTTCCGGGTCGCCGGACAGCTCTGCGGCGATTCGCACCGGATAGTCGCTCGCGTCGAAGCGGGTGAGCGGGCCAGCACCGCTTCGCCCGGCGCACGCCGCTTCCCAGGTCGACGCAAGGTCGAGCCCGAGCGGCGTCACGCAGCCCATGCCCGTGACAACGACGCGCTGGGCATCTGCCGCCTGCGTCGATGGGTTCACGGACAAGGTTCAGGCTCCGCTTCGCTCTTTTACGTAGGTGATCGCGTCGCCGATCGTCTGGATCTTTTCGGCGTCTTCGTCGGGGATCTCGATGTCGAACTCTTCCTCGAGGGACATCACGAGTTCGACGATGTCGAGCGAGTCGGCTCCGAGGTCGTCGAGAAACGAAGCGCCCTGCACGGCTTCTTCCTTGGAAATGCCGAGTTGTTCGACGATCAGCTCCGTAACGCGTTCTTCGAGCGCCATGCGGGACTCCTTCTTCCTTTCGGACCTTCGAACCTGCGTTCGAAGCGATGGGAACCTGTTTCACAGCGGCTGGTTCGGACGGGCAAGGCCAGAGAGTACATGCTGACCGGCCAACCCGAGACGTCGATCAGGCCGCCTCGTTCAAAAAAGCCACGGCCTCTTCCAGTTCTTCGACCGCAGATACGTTTGCTCGTTTCGAGCGGCGCGCGATGCGCGCGATCAAGCCGCTCAATACGCGACCCGGCCCGACCTCGAGGAAGTGATCGACACCCAGCGAGCCGAGTTCGCCCACCATTTCGGTGAACCGGACCGGGGCCGTCACCTGTTCGCGGAGCAGCGCCTCGAGGCGTCCGGCGTCGGTATTCGGCCTGGCTTCGACATTGGTCACGACCGGGGTTTCGAACGCGCGGAAGTTCGCGCGAGCCAACTCGACGGCGAGTTTTTCTGCCGCGCCCTGCATCAGTGCACAGTGGAACGGGGCGGACACGGCCAGGGCAATCGCTCGCTTGGCACCGCCTTCGAGCGCCCTTTCGCCGGCCAGCGCGACGGCACCGGCTTCGCCGGCGATCACGGTCTGCTGGGGCGAATTGAAGTTGGCCGCGGCCACGACCTCACCGGTCTGCGCCGCGGCGGCATCGCACGCTTCGACGGCGACTTCGGGGCTGCAGCCGATCAAGGCCGACATCGCGCCCTTGCCCGCCGGCACCGCTTCCTGCATGAAGCGCCCGCGTGCGTGAACGATCGCAACCGCCTCTTCGAAAGGCAGCGCACCCGCCGCCACGAGTGCCGTGTACTCGCCGAGGCTGTGCCCGGCGAAGTACGCGGGACGTACGTCGACGCGCTCTTCGAGCGCACGCAACAGCGCGATGCTCGTGGTGAGGATGGCGGGCTGTTGGTTTTCGGTGAGCTGCAGCGCGTCTTCGGGACCGTCGAAGCAGAGACCGCTCAGCGAGAAGCCGAGCGCCTCATCGGCAGCTTCGAAGGTTTCGCGCGCGCGAGGCGATGCCTCGAACGCGTCGCGTCCCATGCCGACGAACTGCGAGCCTTGACCAGGGAAAAGCAGTGCGAGCACCGCGCGCTATTCCTCTTCGGTCTCGATGATCATGCGTCCGCGGTAGTGCCCGCAGCTCGGGCACACCCGGTGCGGCTGACGCGTCGCACCGCAATTCTCGCAGGTGCTGCGACTCTTGACGGCGAGCGCGTCGTGACTGCGACGCTTGTCGCGCTTCGCTTTCGAAGTCTTTTGCTTCGGAACGGCCATGGTGGATCGAACCTCCTGAATTGAATCTGGATCTCTTGCCGGGCTCGGCTTCGAGGCCGGCGTGACGACGCTCAGGCGTCGCTGTTTTCGTCTGCGATCTTGTCTTTGAGTTGGGCGAGTGCCGCGAAGGGATTGGGGCGCTCACTCGCTTGTTCGGGCGGCGTGCAGTCGCACGACGCATCGTTCCATGAAACTCCGCATTGGGGGCACAGCCCCTTGCAGTCCTCGCGGCAGATCGGGTGGAGCGGGATGGCGCCGGCCAGCACTTCACCGAACAAGCCGTCGAGTTGGATCACGCTCCCCTGAAACCACCCCGACTCGATCTCGTCGATGAGACACAAGCCGTCGCGGGAAAGGCTCGCTTCACCCTCCGGATCGGGTGGGGTTCGGCCCGATGCCTCCTCCGCAACCAACCGGAACTCCTCGCGAAGCGCCTGACGATAGCGCGCCAGACATCGCCCGCATTGCATCTCGATTTCGCCGCTCACCTCCCCTTCGATGATCACATCGGCGCCGACTTTGTGGACGTCGATCTCGAAGCGGAACGGCTTCGGAATCTCGTATTCGAACTCCTGTGGGCTGTCTGCTCGCTCGCGCCACCAGCCTGGGGACGCTTCGAAGACCTCGCGCTGCGGCGTGGGCGTCAGACGATCGACGAAAAGCTTCATGGAAACCGCCATTCGCGGATTGGCCGGGGCAGCCGTTGCCGCCGGTCCGCGGCCCCCGAAAGTCCGAACCACCGCGATGTGTACCGAAAGGCCGCATCACGAGGGCTAGACACGAGAGAAAATGCTGTGATTTCGGGGGGATTGCGATGCACCGGTCCGGCGCCGCGGGGCAGGATTTAGCAGACGGGGAGCCGCGGGCCAAGAAAAACGGACAATCCTTCGCGTGCGACACGCTGCGTTATGATGCGCCGCCATGTCGAACATCCGCACGCGATTCGCCCCGAGCCCCACGGGGTTCCTTCACCTCGGAAGCGCCCGTACCGCGCTCTTCAACTGGGCGTACGCCCGCCACCACGGCGGCACCTTCGTGCTGCGCATCGAGGACACCGACCGGGAGCGCTCGACCGCCGAGTCCGAAGCCGGCCTGATCGAGGGGCTCCAGTGGCTGGGGCTCGATTGGGACGAGGGCCCCTTCCGCCAGAGCGACCGCGCGGACCGCCACACCGCAGTGATCGAGCAGCTGCTCGCCGAGGGCAAGGCCTATCGCTGCGTCTGTACCCGGGACGAACTCGAAGACCGCAAGCAGGCCGTGCTCGAGGCCGGCGGCAAGTGGACCTACGACGGCCGCTGCCGCGACGCGGGGCACGGGCCCGACTGCGGCGAACACACCGTCCGCTTGCGGCTCCCCGAAGAGGGCATGTTGGGCTGGGACGACCTCGTCTTCGGGCCGAGCGGCCAGGACGCCAGCGAGATCGGCGACAAGATCATCCGCAGAAGCGGCGGCGACCCGCTCTTTCATTTGACGGTCGTGGTCGACGACTTCGACATGGGCATCACCCACGTGATTCGCGGTGCGGACCATCACCCCAACACGCCCTTCCAGATCGCCATCTACGAAGCGATGGGCGCGCCGCTTCCGCACTTCGCCCACGTCCCGCTGATCGTCGGCCCCAGCGGCAAGAAGCTCTCGAAGCGCCGCGATCCCGTGTCGATCGAGGCCTTCCGCGAACAGGGCTATCTGCCGGAAGGACTGCGCAACTGGCTCGTGCGACTCGGTTGGTCCCATGGAGACGACGAGCTCTTTTCGCGCGAAGAGATCATCGAAAAGTTCGACCTCGACGGTGTGGGCCGAGCCAGTGGGCAAGCCGACCCCGACAAGCTCGCCTGGGTGAACCAACAGCACATCAAGGATGCGCCCCTCGACACCCTGATGGCCGGGCTGGAAGCGCAGTGGCCCAAGCATCTCGACAAGGCACCCGAGCACGACGAGCGGCTGGCACTCGCGATCGATCTCAACCGCGAACGCGCCAAGACGCTGGACGAAATGGCGTCGCTATGCGCCGTGTTGCTGCGCGATGAAGTCGACCTGCGAAGCGAAGCGTCGGCGAAGGCCGTCAAGAAGCACCTGAAGGTCGCAGCCCTCCCTCTCGTGGAATCGCTGTATGCCGCGCTATCGAAGCTCGACGTCGAGGAATGGAGCGAATCCCAACTCGAAAGCGTCTTCGAGGCGGTGGCGGCCCATCACGACAACGTCAAGCTCGGAAAGATCGCGCAGCCGGTTCGCGTCGCGGTGACGGGTGGGCCCATATCACCCGGCATCTACGAAACCATGATCGTGATCGGGCGAAGTCGCTGCCTACCGCGACTCGAACGCGCGATCGAGGTCATGCGCGAACGCGCCGAACAGGCGGGCTGACCCGGTCGCAGCGCTTTCCCAGTCGCAACGAGGCGTGAGAACGACGGTCGGCGCTGCTTGAGAAAGCAGACCCCTTCCTATACGTTCCCGCCGCGCCAGACCCATGTTCCCCGGTCGTCTAACGGCAGGACAGCGGACTCTGAATCCGTCAATGGAGGTTCGAATCCTCCCCGGGGATCCACCTCCGTTTTCCGGCGCAGCCGCGGTAGGGGCGCGGCCACCGCAACACTGCTGTGGTCCCCCCATTCGTGTTCGGGACCGCACGTCCCACTCGCGCGCGGACGATCGTGTCGCTTGAGTGACAAGCGACTGCGATGGGGCGCCTGGCCATGCCGCGCATGCGGTGGGCGTCGCCGTTCTTCGACACGTCTGTCACGCGATCTTCTTTTGACCCGTCTGTCTGAACAAACTAAAACCTGCCACGCACGGTTCGACCCGTCATTCGCGACAGACGCGTGACAGGGGTACGACCCATCCGGTGATGCGACGGCGACACGAACTCGAGACCGACGCTTCACCCCGAGGCCGGGCGGCCAGCACCAAAGCGGGCTTGGCCCTCGTGCCGAAGCAAAGTAGACAGGGAGAAGAAGATGATCGAGGGACGTGTGCAGGGCGATTCCGTTCGGCAGCGATCGACGCGAACCGCGGGCGCTGCGATTCGTCGCATGATCAGTGGTCTTGCCATCGCGGCACTGCTCGCGACCTTTGTCGTGGCCGGCAGCGCGAGCGCCGGCGACGGTGAGTCGTGGTATGAGCGCATCTCATTCAAGGGTGACTTTCGCGCGCGCGACGAGGTCTTCATTCGTGAAGGCGACAAGGATCGACACCGACTGCGCTACCGACTGCGCGGCGGCGCTTCGACCGAAGTGAACGACCACATCGAGGTGGGCTTCCGTCTCGCGACCGGCCCTGACGCCAATAGTGGCAACCAGAGCCTCGGCTCCGGCGTGAACGACGACGAGAGCATCGACTTCGATCCGGACGGCGTCTTCATCGACAAGGCCTATCTGACGTTGAAGCCGCACGGCACCGAAAAGCCGATGTTCGGTGATTCCAAGTCGATCACCTTCGGCAAGATGTCCAACCCCTTCAAGACCAAGGGCATCGGTCCGTCGCAGTTGATCTGGGACGGCGATCAGAATCCCGAAGGTGTCGCGTTGCAGTGGGGCTGGTCTCCCTGCGACTGCTGGGACACCAACCTCGATGTCGCGTACTTCGTGATCGACGAGAACAACCTAGACCCGTCGCGCGACCCGGCCATGTTCGCGGTGCAGTTCGACAACAGCGTGAAGGTGAACGACGAGATCTCGTTCAAGTCGCACCTCACCTACAACGCGCTTCGAAAACTCACCGGTGACGTCATCGGACGCGGCGAGGGCGCCGGCAACACGGAGGGCCTCACGTCGAACAACCACATCGATCTCATCGAGTTCCACGGCGGCACGACGTGGGCCGCACACGAAGACTGGCCCGTCACCTTCTGGGGCAACGTGGTCTTCAACCTGAGCGCGGACGGCGCAGGCGCAGGCAAGCAGAACACAGCCTTCGGCGCGGGCCTCACAGTCGGCAGCAAGAAGGCCCTCGCCGAAGTGGGCGCGGGCTACTTCCAGGTCGAAGCCGACGCCGTACCGGGCTTCCTGCTGGACAGCGATCTGTTCGACGGCGTGACGAACGGCGAGGGTTGGCGCATCCACGCGACGCGCACGATCTTCAAGAACACCGACTTCAACGTCATCGCCTACATCGGCGACGAACTCGACGGTGATGTCGCGGACAACCTCGGTTCGGCTGCAGCCGACCGGGTCCGCATCCAGACCAACGTGCAGGTGAAGTTCTAGATCGAGCCTCTCGATCTCGCGTCGCGGACCCGGGCCTCGCGCCTACGGGTTCGCGGCGCGGCGAACCTGTTCTCCTAGAGCGACGTTGGCGCCCGATTCGGGGAACGCTTCGAGCCACGAAGCCACGCCCGAGTCGGGCCATCGCGTTTCGACGCCAAGGGCGTTGGCGACGATGCGCGGGACGCCACGCAGGTGCGGCATTCCCGGCGCCCTGCCCTGCGGCACACCCGGCCCCGACATCACGAAGATCGCGTCCTCTTCGTGTTCCATCGGGGTGCGGATTCCGTGGTCGCTCATCACGATCAAGACGTCGTCGCGGTCGATCGCCGCCATCACGTCGGTCAGGCGCCAGTCGATGTAGCGATAGGCTTCGAGTAGCGGGCTGCGGCCATCGTCCTGCCCGCCGCGAAGCAGGTCGCGGAAGAACGCGTGGGTCAAGAGATCGAGCGGCTCGATGCGAAGCACGAGCAGGTCGACTTCACCGCGCTCGACGATGGCCACCGCGGAATCGAATTCCGAAGCGATCGTCTCCATGCGGCGACGCTGCCGCGGCCCCAGGTCGATCTGCGGAAAGCGTTCGAGTTCGTCCGGGCGAAGCGGGCGAAACGACCCCGCCAGCTCCAACTCACGCTTTTCGCCGAGTGGCCCGATGGTCTGCGCATGATGCCCGGCCGCGATCCCGCCGTGGGAGAACAGCATGTTCGCCACGACGAAGCGCCCTGCACCGAGACGTTCGAACAGGTTCTCGGTCGAAGGCAGAACCGCAGAAAGAAAGCCGAACGGATTGCGCCCCACCGACGAGAGGCCTCCGATCTCGAGCCCCATGCGATGGAGCAGCCCCAGGAAGCTCACCTCGCGATCGCGCTCGGGCCACACCAGGGCCTCCATGGCGGCGGCGGTGAACGCGGGGCGGCTCTCGAGCACTGCGCGATAGCCGTTGCGAAGCATGGCGTCCATGAAGGGCAATTCGCCGCGCGCGCGCAGGTACTGGACGAGTCGCCAGTCCGCGCAATCGAGAATCAGCGAGAACACGCGCCGCCTTCCGTCTGCAGCACGCCCAGGCTGCGCGATGACCGGTTCGGTCACGGCGCCCGGCTCGCGCGGAGACACGCGCGCCGTCACGGTCTGCCCGGGCTGTGGCCAGACCATGCCCGAACCCCGCGTGCGTCCCTGATCGTCTTCCAGAACCCAGCGTTGCGGGGTGTAGGCGCGCCCTCGTTCGACGCGCACCGGCTGGCCCTGCAAAATCGTTTGCACTTCGTAGCCGGCGTCCGGCGCTTCGCGCGGGTCGGGGGAGACGAGCAGTGACCCGCTCCACGCGTCGTCCGTGTCGAGTCGGAATTCGATCACACCCGACGCTGCTTCCTGCTCACCGGTGGCGGTCAACTCGGGCAGCGCGGCACGCGCAATCTCTTCACGACCCAGGTTCGGAAACTCGACATGGTTCACGGCCTCGTCGTACACCGCGAGGGCGTCGTCGATCCGCGCATCGGCGATCAGGGTTCCGATCAGCCGGCGGTAGAGTGCCCAGCGAAGGTGCGCGTCGCCGAGCTGCGCCTGGTTCACGAGCGCTTCTTCGAGCAGCTCGATGTCGGCCTTCTCGGGATCGCGCAGGTGCGACACGCTAACCCGCAGCGCATAGCGGGCACGCAGGTCGATGGGGTCGGCGCCGGTCTTTGCCCAACGATCGAAGTGCACCCGCAGCCCGTCGATGTCGCCGCCGGTGGCAATCGCACGCGCGCGATTCTCGAACCAGAGCAGGTGCAGGGGATGGCCGCTGGGCGGGGCTTCGTCGCCCAGCGCAGCCAGCGCGCGATCACCATCGAAGCGACCGAGGTACGAGGCCGCGAGTGCAATGCGCAACGGCAGCGATTCGATGTTCGGCTCGAGCCGCGCTTCGATCGCCTGATGCGCGGCCTGGATGCCTTCGACCGCACTTCGGGTCTGGATTTCGAGTTCGAGGATCTGCAGTGCAGAGGGATAGGCGTCGGCTGCGGCACGCGCGAGGTTCGCAGCTTCGACGGCACGCCCCTGCTGCACGCGATTGCGCGCCACCAACGTCGCGAGCACCGGATGCGGCACCCAGTCTCGTGCGTCGGGCTCTTGCAGGACGTCGTCGATCAGCGCCGCGCAGTCTTCGCGTCGGTCGCGGTTGAGCAGCGCCCAGCAACGACATTCGGCAGCGATGCGACCGTCGGTGTCGGGAGCCGCCAACGTTTCGCTCTGTGCGATCGCGTCGTCGTAGCGTTCGTCTTCGACCGCTCGACAGACGGCTTCGATCGCCGCAAGCCGCGGCGCTTCACGGCGCGCTTCCATCCCGAACCACAAGCCCATCCCCGCGGCCCCGACGAGCAGGCATGTCAACAGCACCCGCTTCACGGCGTCGCTCCCAGGCGGGCGTCGCGTTCGAGTTCGATGCGCAGCGACACCGAATCGGATGCGCTTCTCGCATCGACGCGCAGGCGATCGAACTGACTCGCGAGGCTCGTTGCGGGGCGAGCACCGTGCAACTGCCGCTGCAATCGCGCGTCCGCTTCGGGAAGGCGGTCGAGATGGACGAGCAAGCCACCTTGCTCATCCAGCACAGGTCCCGAGACGTACGTCGCGGGGGTAGCCGTCCGTCCGAGCGCAAGCGCGATGCTCGTCGGGTTCCAACCGACGACGATGCTGCGCTCCGTCACCACGTAACACGGAACGAGATCAGGCAACAACTTCAAGTCGTGGAAGCAGGTCCCTGCATGGCCTGCGATGTCTTGTTCGCTGTGATGGATCGGCCAGGTCGCTTCCAGGCCGGAAACGAAGGTCTGCATCGCCCGCTCGGCACCCACACGTATCGTGTGATCGAGAGAGAGCACCATGGGCGGTGTCACCTGGTCGTGTCGCGGCAGGTAGAGCGCGACTTCCCAGGCCCCCTTCAACAGCGCCCCCATGAAGAGTTCGCTGCGCAGGTTGAACATCTGATCGGCCTGGCTGCCCTGGGAAACCAGCGAGGCCAGATCGATCCCGCCGGCCGGGCGAATCCGCGCGTGGATCACGGCGTCCTCGCTGGACAACGCGGCCGGTCCGGCGGCTTCGTCTCCCTGGACGAGCAGTGAATGCAGCGAAGACCCGCCTGCTCCCGCAGCGTCGTGCGAAGGCTCGAAGCGAGCGTCGATCTGATGACTGCCGTCGGGCGCGATCGTGACGCGTCCGTGGCTGCGCGTCCCGCCCGTCGAGGCGAAAGAGAAGACCGCGGCTGCGTCGCCGCGGTGTTCGGTGAGTACGTGGGGCACTTCGAGGCTGTCCGCGCAGACCACGTTTCCCAGGAGGGTTTCGAGTCCGTCCTCGGCGCTGGCCCGCATCACGAAATCGTCGCAGCCCTCGACCGCCTCGCTCCATCGCGCAGCAAAGCGGCCAGCCGGCGTGCTTTCGAACTCGGCAAACCCGCTGATCACGGGCGATAACGCGGCGCGATCTCCGACGACCCAATGACCGTCGGGCCAGGCCACCGCGCCGGGGCGACCATCACACGCGAAGGCCGACAGCAGGCACGCGAGGACGAGCAAGCCCCGCAACGTTGCACGGGTCGCCAGGTCGGACGCGTTCGCGGATGGGGTGTACAAGCCGTCCCCCTGGGCTGGGTGGGTTTTCATGGCGGACACGCCGAACCGCTTCGACCGCCGCCTCGATTTCGATCGGGAAACAAGCCTGCTCGCTTGACCAGATTTGCCGCCCATCTCCCGATGCAGGCACGGGTTTTCGGGCTTCCCGCGGGCTCAACCGTTGCTCGCTTCTCGCCGAGAGGAGTCGAGATGGCGACCCCGTCCCGAACCCCACCCAGAGCACGCGAGCACTGCGCACGACTTCGATTTCGTTGCCACAGTCGGCGACGAAGGGAAGCAGCAACAAGACGGCGAGCCCCGGTCGCCCCCCTGCGTGCAGTTCACCCGAGCCCAGGTCCAGGCCGCATTGTGGATCAGGTTGAACTCGTCCCAGTTCACGCTCTCGGTATGCACACTCGCCACCCGCAGGGCGACGAAGGCGAGGAAAGCGATCACCCACAGCGCCGCCCCCGGCGTTGCGAAGCGAGACGGGAACGTTGGCTGCGATGTGGGGTCGGCCGACATCGCGTGCCTACACGAGCCAGGCGAGGGGCTCGGGAACGAACAGGGCCACCAGTGCGGCACCCGCAATCGCGGGACCGAAACCGAAGGGGTTGTTCCACGAACGCGTCACGAGCGCCCAACCGGCGCCCAACACGAGGCCCAGGATGCTTGCGAGCAACACCGTGGTCACGACACCGACGGGGCCGAGAAAAGCGCCGATCATCGCCAGCAACTTGACGTCACCGAAGCCCATGCCGGGGAACCACATCCAATAGTCGAGCTCGGTCGGCTTCGGAAGTGCTTCGCCCTCCCCCGGCCAGTGTTCGAACTCGCGACCCACCGCGACGGAGAAGCGCGCGTGCGCGAAGCCCACGACCCAGAGCATGCCGCCGCCGAGGAGCGCACCGAGGCCGCTGAACTGGAGCGCGCTGCTCCAGTCGCTCCCCTGCGCGACCAGCCAGGCCGGCACGGCCACGAGGCCGAGCACCAGGCCGCCAAGCGACACTTCGTCGGGAATGATCTGGTGGTCGATGTCGACGAGTGCCGCCACGATCAGGCCTGCGCCGAAGACCGCGAAGATCAACGTTTCGAGCGTGAAGCCGAAGCGAATCGCGATCCCCGCAAAGAGCAAGCCCGTCACGAACTCGACCGCGGGATAGCGCAGCGAGATCCGGGCGCCGCAACTTCGACACTTCGCACCGAGCCACAGGAACGAAAGGATTGGGACGTTGTCGAGGGGACGAATGGGCGTATCGCAAGCCGGGCAGTGGGAAGCCGGATAGACCACCGACTCTTCGAGTGGAAGCCGGTAGATCACGACGTTGAGAAACGACCCGATACAGGCGCCGAAGAGAAAGCCCGTCGCGCCCAGCCACCAGGGCTGTTGCACGAGAAAGAGCATGGCTTCCATCTGGTTCTCGCCGCTCACCGGATCTCCTCCAACCCGCTCGCGCGGCGCAACGTAGCGCGCCTTCGATCGATCTCGCGCACCGACTCGGTCGGCGCGGGAGCGCGATCTACTTGAAGTCCCGCCGTTCGAAGATGTGCGACGCGGCAAACAAGATCGCCGCGACGTAGCCCAACCCATACAGCACCGGGAGCCAGACTTCGCTCGCCGCGATCGGCAGCTGGTGCACCGCCTGAATGCTCAGGTTGTACATCTCGAGGTCGGGCAGTACTTCGTAGATGACCCGGGTGATCCGCTCGAGGCTCGCGCTCTCCGAGTTCGCTCCGATCTGCAGCAGGTCTCGCGACAGGTGCCCCATCATGTAGATGCCGAGGGTGAAGAACGAAGCGAGCATCGGGGTCGTGAAGGCCGAGAACAGGGTGGCCACCGCCACGACGATGGCGAGTTCGACACCGATCAACCCGAGCGCGCTCGCGTGCCCCAGGTCGACGGGAGCGCCCGAAAGCAGCGACACGACGACGAAGGCCGCGCTCATGATGAGCAGCTGCAGCCAGATCGTCATGACGAGCCCGACGAACTTGCCGATCAGGAATTCGGCGCGCGACACGGGCTTCGACAGGATCGTGTAGATGGTGCGGCGATAGACCTCGCCGTGGATCAGCCCCACACCCACGAAGATCGCGATGCCGGTGCTGAACAATCGAATCGACGCCAGCCCCACGTCCTGCAGGATTCGCGAGCCCTCGACGTACGAGATCGAACCCACGATCACGCCGGTTCCGATCATCACGATCGCGAAGAACAGGAGCGTGTAGAGCAGCTTGTTGCGAATCGCCTCGCGCACCGTGTTGAGGCCGATCGTCCAGATGCGTTCGATCGCCTTCATTGGGCGCCCTCCTCTTCTCGCACCGCGTCGAGGAAGATCGACTCGAGCGATACACGCTGAGGGGTGACGGCCAGCACGCGCCCGCGCGCCTTCAAGACGGCGTCGAGCACGGCCCCGACCTTCTTTTCGGCGACGCGCATCTCCACTCGTTCCCCCTGGCCACGGAGTTCGGCGCCGTGTCGTTCTTCGAGTTGGGTAGCGAGTTCCGGTTCGACACCCGACACGACGATCTCGCAGTCGTGCTCACCATCGTCGAGGAAGTCATGGGTGTGGCCCTGGTAGCGGATCTTGCCCTCGACGATGATCGCCACCCGGTCGCACACCATTTCGACATCCGACAGGATGTGGGTGTTCATGAAGACCGTCTTGCCCTCGGTCCGCAGGCGGATGATGAGATCGCGGATCTCCTTGCGCCCGATCGGGTCGAGCCCGCTCATGGGTTCGTCGAGAAAGACGACACTCGGGTCGTGAACGAGCGCCTGGGCGATGCCGACACGCTGTGCCATGCCCTTCGAGTAGGTGCGAATCCGCGAGTCGCCTGCGTAGGAAAGGCCGACCCAGTCGAGCAGGGTCTCGACACGATTCGCGCGCTCCCTCGAGGGTACACCCGAGAGGCGCGCATAGAAATCGAGCACCTCGCGCCCCGTGAGGTAGTCGTAAAAGTAGGCGTTCTCGGGCAGGAAGCCGACTTCGCGGCGAAAGGCCGTTTCTCCGATGTCGTGTCCCAGGATCTTCGCCGTACCCGACGTCGCGCGAATGAGCCCCATCAAGAGCTTCAGGGTCGTGGTCTTGCCCGCACCGTTGGGGCCCACGAAGCCGAAGATCTCGCCCTGCATCACGTCGAACGAGATGCCGTGCAGCACGCGCTTCTTGCGAATGCCGAAACCGGGGCGGAAGTCTTTGACCACGTCGCGGACCTGGACGATTTCACTTTCCGAACTCACAACACTTCCTTTTCAGCGGAGGGCATTGCTTCGCCTTCCCACGCTTCGCCCTGCGCGCGAGTGTTCACGCGGTAGCGGCGGTTGTAATACGTCGAGGTGATGCGCCCCGTCTCGGGGTCGACGAACCAGCGATCGCCCTTGTGCAGGGCCTGTGGCAGGTCGCGAGGCTCGGCGGGCGGGAGCGTTTCGAGCACTGCGAAGCGACCTTCCACGAGATCGTGAAGGCCTTCGATGTCGTGCCCGGCCAGCTGCTCGAAGCTCTCGCGCGCGCGGTCGAGACCGCGGGCCTTGATCTCCACATCGATCTCGTCGAGCGCGCCCTGGTACACCGCAACGGCGTCTTCGGATTCACTCGACTCGATGAGTTGCGTCAGGAAGATCACCGACGATTCGAGATCGGCATTCTCCGAGCGCAGGCGCGCGACCAGACGAGGCAGATAGGTGGGGGAGCCTTCGAGTTCGGTGGCCTTCTCGAGAGCGTCGGCGGCTGCTTCGTTCTCGCGCAGATAGTAGAAATGGTTGTAGCCGAGATAGAAGTAGTTGCGCCAATCGTCGGGGTGGTATTCGATGCCGCGGCGAAGGAGTTCGTTGCCCCTGCGAACGCTTTCCGGGCTATCGGTCAGCCAGATGGCACCGAAGCGGTAGGGGTGCCCGACCCAGGGATCGAGGGTGGTGACCACGTCGATGATCCTGGAGACGTAGGGGGCAAACTCTTCGGGACGCTCGCGCGTGGCACCGACCTTGTAGATCGCCTGGATCCAGTAGTAGTCGGAGAGCACGGCGTCGAAGCCGAGGGACGCCAGTTTCGCGAGCTGCGGTTTCGGTAGAAACACGTCTTCCCGCGACGCGGGCGGCTCACTCGGGATCGCCCGATGCACCGCGAACGTGAGCGCGAGCGTCGCAAGCCACAAGCCTACGCGTATAAAGCCGATGCCCACGTTCCCCCCCCAGGATGTGTGCGACGGGTTCCCTTGGCCCGTCCGAACGTCACGCTCGTTGGATGATCAGCGTGATCCGATTTGATGCGTCAGTCAGCGCAATCCAAGGCCGCCGACCTAGAAGTCGTCTCCGCCGGCGACGAGAACGGGCTCGTCGTAAACCGTGCTGCCATTGCGGATCTGGGGGATGCCAGCGCCCGAGAAGTACAAGCTCGTGCACGAGTCGGTCGCGTCGACGTTGGGATGGGTGTACATGATCAGCGCCACGGCGCCGTCGCCATCGACGTCGCCATAGGCGGTCGAAGTGAAGCAGGTCGTGCAAACACAACCACCACCGAAGCCGCCGGTGTTGGTGTCGTAGTCGTAGTAGATGTTGCCTTCGGGGAACCAGCCAACCCCGGAAAATTCGGTTGCCACCGTCGCGCTGTCCCGCTTCTCGGGGCCCGGATCGATACCGGTCGCAGTGGACGGAACCATCTGGGCTCCGACGAAGAGGCCGTACTCAGCGAAGTAGGACTTCTGGGTCTTGGCCAGTGCCGCCAGGTTCGCGAAGGACTCCGCGCGGCGCGCGCGGTTCTGGTATCGCACGAATGAGGGAACAGCGACGGTGGCCATGATTCCGATGATCGCCACGACGATCATCAGCTCGATCAACGTGAAGCCGTTCTGACGGCGGACTGCGATGGGCTGGATGGTCACGGGGCGATCTCCTGGTGCGTTCGAATCGAGTCGGAGGGGGGGCCTCGATGAGAAATCATTCGGGTTTCGCGCTCGATCTCTGTAGTCCGTTTCAGACGAATCAGAGCGCGAAAACGGGAGGACCGGCCCGAAAGCCGGCCCTCCCCGTCATTCGGCGCTGACCTAGAACTCGCTCTGGCCGTAGCTCGTGTGGCAGGGCAGGACCTGGTTGAACACTCGGCCACCACTCTGGATGAGAATGCCGTTGTTCGGGCAAACCGTGGCGCCGAGGGTGCCGTCGGCATTCGCGCTCACGCTGCCGGGTGCGGGGTGGACGTAACCCCAGGCCTGATCGACGCCGTTGCCGTCGATGTCGGCGCCGGCGTCAGCAACATAAGCCGCACCGTTGGATGAAACCACGACCTCATAGTTGAAGAACACCTGGCCTTCCGGCGCCCAACCGATCGTGCCGAAGCCACCGGTGTCCGTGAAGTCGGTCTTGGTGGTGCCGCCGTTTGCCGCGGGCGAAACCGAACCAGTCACGTACGAACCGAACTCGGAGAAGTACGCCTCTTCCGCGGTGCGGATCGCGGCAACATTCACCTTGCCTTCCGAGGTCTTCGCCTTCAGCTGGAAGCGGATGAAGTTCGGAATTGCGATCGCGGCCAGAATACCGATGATCGCCACGACGATCATGAGCTCGATGAGCGTGAAGCCCTTCTTGCTCTTCCCAAGGAACTTGTTCATGAGTAACCCTTTCGTTTCTCGCGTTTGCCGTCCGGCGGGGTTGCCTTCGGGACATTCACGCTTGCGGCTGCCGGAAGCGGCCCGACGCGCCATGTTGTCCCGTACCTGGTGCAGCTCGTGTGCCAAACGGCGGGGGATGGTTTCTCTTATCGGCAAAACCCCCGGGCACGCTTGAGGAACGCTTGTGAAATCCCTCGCGAAGAAAAGCTCAGCGTCTCGCAAGTAATACGAGGGGACGCGAACGCAGTGCCGTGATCCGTCACCCTGCGAGCCGCATCGCGGCACTCGTCACAAGAATCGACGCCCCCCCTTCAACGCCCTAGACGCGGCCGGGGATTGCCCTTCGCGTGAACTCGGGGGGAGGTCGAAGGCCATTGGTGTCTTTGCCGGGTTTGCGATCGCTTGCCTCCGAACTGGACGATTCCCACCCGGCTGCAAGGCTGCGCTGGGATCGAAACCGCGACGTGATGAAGGTCGCGATCACGTGGCGCGACGCACCCATGGTGCAGTTGACACGCAGGGGGGCAGGTGGCAGAGTCCGCCGCGCCAAATCGGCAGCTGCTCCCATCGTCTAGCGGCCTAGGACGGGGCCCTCTCAAGGCTCAAACACGGGTTCGATTCCCGTTGGGAGCACCACCCGCCGAATCTCTTCCCGGCGGCCGGCGATCGCCGATGTCGAACCTGGTGAGCCGCTGAACGTGCCGAAGCTGCCGTCTGCGCTCGTCGCCGCCCCGATCCGCTCTCCCTTCTCATACCGCGAGGCTCCATTGTCCAAGTTCGTGCTGGCCTGGATCGACTGTGAATTCGGCGGACTCGACGTCGATCTCCACGACCTCACCGAAGTCGCAATCATCCTCACCGATTCACGCCTGGTGGAACTGGGCTCGGGCGAATGGCGCGTGCGCTCCCGCCCGGAGCGCATCACGAAGGAAGCCGCCGAGATCTTCGGCTACGACGAAGCGCTGTGGGCCAAGGCACCGAAGCTGCGCCAGGTGCTGACCGAACTCGGTGAACTGCTGCCCCCGAACGTGAAGGTCGTACCCGCCGGGCAGAACGTTCGCATGGACGTGATCTTCCTCGAACGCGCCTACCGCAGCTGCGGCATCCCCTACCCCTTCGACTACCACGTGATCGACCTCGCCACGCTCTTCTACACCTGGTCGCTGGTGAACGGCGAAGCCCCGGCCGCGCTTTCCCTGCGACAGGCGGCCCAGACCGCGGGCACCCTCGACGGCGTGGTGGAGCACCGCGCGATGGCCGACACGCGCCTCACCCTCGAGACCTTCCGCCACTACATCGGCGCACTCTCTCCCCGGCTGCGAGACTGACGGCGGCGGCTCGCGCCACGCACCGTTCCAAACCGCTCATCTCAACCCTCGCGATCGCGCCAGTGATCGAGGGCGGGATAACGGGCCACGAGCGTCTCGATGCAGGTCGACCACATCGACACCCCGGTCAAGCGCTACTCGAGCGGCATGCGCATGCGGCTGGGCTTTGCCGTTGCGGCCTTCCTCGACACTGAAATCCGCTTCGTGGACGAAGTGCTTGCGGTCGGGGACGCCGAGTTTCGCCGCAAGTGTCTCGGCAAGATGGGATCGATCGCGAACGAAGGACGAACCGTGCTGTTCGTCAGCCACAACATGAGCGCGATCTCCAACCTGTGCACCCGTGCGATCCTGATCGACGACGGGCGCTGCATCCAGTCGGGCGAGCCCCGCGATCTCATCCAGGTCTACCTCGACCGTTCGGCGGCGGATTCGGACGAAGTCGAAACCGGCGTCTTCGACCTCACCCAACGCAGCAACGCCTACGGCAACCGCGAACTCATCGTGCGCAAGGTCGAACTACTCGACGCCGAGATGCGCCCCAGCAGCTGCTTCGAGATCGGCGAAAAACTCTTCGTTCGCGTCCACGTCGATGGCATGGCGGACACGCGCGGCAACACGATCGGCCTGATCATCAAGGACAACCAGGATCGCTGGATCTGCGACATCAACAACCTGATGAGCTGCGCGGGCATCAAGCAGCCCCGCTCGCAGCGCGAAGTCGCCACTCTCGAAATCGACCGCCTCCCGCTGGTGCCGGGGAGCTATCCCCTGGCGGTCAGCATTTCGACCGGCGGCCCCAACGGGCGGCGCGACTTCGTCGAGTGCGCGGCACGCATCGAAGTGATCGACAGCGACATCTACGGCTCGGGCGCGAGTCTCGGGCGATCGAAAGGCGTGACCTACCTCGAAGGACGTTGGCGCATCGAAGGCGGTGACGCCGCTACCGGGTGCCCGGGTCGGAGGACAGCTTTCGCTTCCACTTGCGCAGCGCCAGGGCGTCGATCCGTTGCAGACACCGGGCGATGACGCCGTCCGGGTGAGCGAATACGGCCGAGGCGAAGTCGATCAGCACCGGATGCCCGTCGTTTCCCGCGAGCACATTGCTGCGATGGCGCAGGTCGAGATGGACGACGCCGCGCGCGTGCATCTCCCCGACCATCTCGTGCAATTCGGTGACGAAGCCCTCCGGCAGTTCACCGGCGAGGCTCCGCGACAGGATGCGGCCGGGGCGGTACTCGATCACCAGCGCAAGCGGATCGACCTGCCCGAGTAGCGCGGGGACGCCGCGAACCCCCGCGAGCTTGCGATAGGCCCGCGCTTCACGCCCCAGAACCCAGCGTCCGAAGGTCGAGCGCAGCAGCCGACCGCGTGGTTGGTAGTCCTTCACCACGACGCGGCGGCCGTCCGCGAGTTCCAACAGCAGCACGTCGGGGTTCGCCCAACCACCTCGGTTCAGCACCTCGACGGTGGCTGCGTCGATCTGCGATCGCGAAATCGCGAAGCCACTTTCGCCGCATCGTGTTTCACTCGTGCTCGACGTGTCCGCCACCACGACGCGCCGGTTCAACCGCCGATCAGTGCACGCACCGCGAAGAGCGCGAGCCCCGCGGTGAGCGCGATCAGCGTGCCCAGTTCGTTGTTGTCGACATACCGCTCACCGCTCCAGGTTCGCGCGAGGTCGTCGAAGGGCTCGGCGTCGGTCGGCGGGCGCCAGCCATGCAGATTCGGCCACAGCGCGGGCACCTCGTTGCGGTAGCGCGCGTAGGGGGCCCCGTAGAGGGCTTCGAGTCGCTCGCTTTCGACTCGCTCTTTGCGCGGGAAGTACTTCGAGAAGAACCAGGGCAGAAACATCGCCAACAGCCCGACCGCGAGCAGCCCACCCGCGATCACCGCGAAACCGACCCCCACCAGCAGCGTCCCCGCGTAGAGCGGATGCCGCAGATGCGCGTAGGGTCCCGTCACGGTCAGGCGATCGTTCTTGACGAGATGCCCTGCCCCCCAGCCACGCAGGATGCAGCCGACCAGCACGACCGCGGCCCCGCTCGCAAGACTCGCAGGATGCGGCTGCAGGAAGACGAGCGCGAGGATTCCGAGCGCGAAGAACGGCGCGAAGCGCGGATTCAGGTTCTTGAGACGGATCGGATTGCGCACCGCCCGAGAGTACGCGCGGGGCGATCGG
>JASMLK010000064.1 GCA_030748735.1 Myxococcota bacterium
CCCCCCCCCCCCCCCCCCACCAACAAACCACCCCAAAAGAAAAACAACACCCCCCCCACCCCCCCCCAACCCCCCCCCCCCCCGCGCGCACGCGCTCCCGCCCAGAGATCAGAAGCCCGCCTTCCACCCCTTCTCTTCGAAGGCTTCCTTCGAACAATGCCGAGACTGCGGAACATAAGCCGCGATCTCATCCGCCACCTCCCCGGTATCGATCGCGTGCTTGAGCTGCACCAACTTCTCGTCGCGCGAAAGCAACATCCGGAACGTCAACTGCCCGTCCAGATACTCCCCCCAATCGAGCCAGGCTACGCCGTTTTCCTTCGTCGCGTTCGCCGGACGATCGGCGCTGGTCGACACCACGATCGTGTAGTAGCCGTTCTCGTCGACGGGGATGTCGACGTCGATCACAGCGTCCTCGCAGATACCAGCCCAGAAGTTGTACGTCGTCACCGTGAAGCCGCGGATATCCATGCCCGGCGTGTGGACTGGCTCTTGCGGCGTATTCGGCGCACTGAACTTCCTGCCCCGGGTGACGTGTACGCGACCGAGTCGATTCGTGTACGGCGTCACGAGATACAAGATGTCGGCACTCGCCAGGATGTCGTACGGGAGCCCCCAGTTCGGTTTGGTGCTGTACTTCTCGGGCCAACACAGACCGCGATGGTCCGGGATCGGAAGCGGCGCAAAGTGCGTCGTTTCGTAGGGCGGCTCCGAGCCTTCGGGGTGCGGCTCCATTTCGTCGTAGTGCACGGTCTGGTTGCCGTCGGCATCGTAAACGGTGACCGACGGCACGTTCACGCCGCCGATGTTCGGCGGCATCGTGCCGAAGTCCGAACCCGTCGTGCGGTAGATGCAGAAGACGGCCGGGTTGCGACCTCCGTTCACCTTCACCCCTGCATAGGTGGTGTTGGGCTCGGGGTTCTCCGGCTTCTCCGTGAAGACGAGCTGCGCGGTGAAGCGCCTGCCCTTGCCCTCCGCCTGCGCTTCGCGGAAGGGGTTCACGCTGCCTTCGTCCGGGTCGAGATCGATGTCGACGATGGTCTCGAGGTTGTTCGTATCCATGTCCGAGGGATGGAAGGCGAAGTAGCGGGCGTAGGGGTATTCGCCCTTGAACACCACGCGACCCCCCTCCGGCACGGGAATGAAACCGGGAGGCGCCCCGTCTCCGTGCCAGAAGCGATTGCTGAAGTAGTTCGACGCCGAGGTATCGATCAGATAGGGAAAGCGATTGTTGGTGAGCGGCGTCCCCACACCCGGCCAGGCCGGGCAACGCGATTCGCCGACGGTGCGGCCGACCACGTATTCGGGCTTGCCGTAGCGAATGCCGCAGTGCTCGGCGATGTAGTCGGAGATGCGGCCTTCGACACCGGCGAGCTCCGGATCGGTCAGACGCGGGAAGATCCCGAGGACGGCAGAGGCGGTCGTGTCGCGCGCGTCGGCCATCAACTTGTGAAGAAACTCGAGGTCCTCGCGGATCTCGTCCGGAGCCACTTCGACGAGCTGCCGAACGACGTCCGCGTGACCGACGAATTCATTGAAGTCCCACTCGACCTCTCGTTCGCCGTTGATCAATTCGCGAAGTCGCTTCTCGAATGCTTCGTGGGGGGCCATGATGCTCCTCTCCTCAAACTCAGGTAAATGATTGACCGGGCTCGATCCGCTCGTAGCCGAAGGCGTCGAACGCGAAGGCCCAGTTGTCGTTGACGGTCGAGACCACGTCTTCGGGGAACTCGAAGCGGTTCTTCTCGTAGGTCCCGAGGCTTTCGAGGTAGGCCTCGAAGCGCCCGCGCACCGCTTCGAAGTCGCCGAGTTCGAGGGTCTTGTAGATGTCCTCGAGGATCGGCATCGGATGGGCATCGAGATCCTCGTAGCGCATCTCGACGAGATGCCCGGGCGGGATCGAGCTGCGCTGATCGAGGTAGGCCTGCATCTGCACCTGGTAGGCGTGCACGATCCAGGCGTCGATGTCCTCCCACTCGAATTCCTGCAGCACCGCTCCGGGGAGCGTCTTGCGATACATGTTGCGCATCGACTGATAGACCGGATACGGGTTGCGCACGATGTTGACGAAGCGTGCGTCGGGAAACATGTCCAGCAGGACTCGAATGCGCGCCGTATTCGGAGGCGTCTTCAATGCGAGACGCTTGCCACCTGAAAGCAGGGTCGCCTTGCGAAGCACTTCCATGTAGCCGCGCTTCCAGCTCTCGAGATCCTTCTGGTTCTTGCCGAGATCGGTGACGTAGCGGTCATAGAGTTCAGGCACCGTGCGCGGAAAGTTCATGAAGTGCAGCGGCGCTTCGTCCGTGCAGTTGATCATGGCCATTTCTTCTTCCTGCGGGCCGTCGAGGGAGATGGCGACGTTGTCCATCGGCCGCTTCTTCGGGAGTTGCTTTTCGAACAACCGCGGGAGCCAGCCTCGCCCGATCAGGGCGATCGGATGCATGCTCGCCTGGTAGTTCGAAACGACGCCGAACTGCGGGTCCTGATAGAAGAGGTTATGGAGGTGGGTGGTGCCACTGCGACCGAAGCCGAGCAGGAAGACCGGATCACCGTTCAGCTGCGTCTTCCGGATCTTGCGCCCGTAGATCAGGTTTTCGAGCCAACGGAGGGGCTCGATCATGGTGGTGAAGGTCTTCCACGCCTTTGCGCGCTTTTCGTACTTCGCGTCCACTTCGTGTTGTGCCAGCAAGCGGCGCACAGCCGGACGCGGAAGGAACTGGGACATCGATGCCATGGGGGCCTCCTGGGTAGAACCGTTCGTTCAGACTTCGACTTCGGGAAGGTCGGGCTTCCAGGCGACGCCATTGATGTGGCCGCCGCCATCGACGTGGATCGTGTTGCCCGTCACGAACTTCGAGTCCTCGCTCGCGAGGAAGACGGCAACCGGGCCGATCTCGTGTTCGCAATCACCCACGTGTGGGATCGGATTGTTCTGCTCGATCGAGGCAGCACCTTCGGGATCGAACTTCTTGAACATGTCCCACGACGGGGCGGCCGCGAAGGGACACAGCACGTTCGCCGTGATGCCATGTCGCCCCCATTCGACCGCCGCAGTTCGCGTGAGCGCGCGCACGCCCTCCTTGCTCCCGTTGTAGGGAGCCGAAAAGCGGTGCGCGTTGATGCCGTTCAACGAGGCCATCGTGATGATGCGCCCACACTGCTTGCGCTTCATGTGCGGGAAGCAGGCCTGCATCGCCCAGAAAGACGCGAAGTAGTTGACGTCCATGTGCGTATGCATGGCTTCGTCGCTCATCACTTCGAGGCGCGCCGTACCGCCCGCGGGCGTCGCATTGTTGACCAGGATGTCGACGCCGCCCCAGGTCGCGACGGCCTCGTCGACCATGGCGATCACGCTGGCCTTGTCACTCACGTCCGTCTTGACGTAGTGGGCGCGAGCACCACTTGCCCCAAAGTCCCTTTCGATGCCCGCCACGCAGGCTTCGCCGGTCTCCGCCGAGCGGTTCGCCACGATGACCGAGGCGCCTTCCGCCGCGAAGGCTCGGGCCACCCCGAGTCCAACGCCCTGCCCGGCTCCGGTGACGATCGCGACCCGGTCCCGCAGTCGGTGGGTTTCATTCATGGGGTGTGCGCCTCCTTCTCGTAACCCGCTGGAAACCGAACTATATACAGTTGTAAAGTCACATTTCAATGATAAAGTCGAGTTCAGCACCAGAACCCCGCTGCTGCGACCTCGCTCGAAGGCCCTCTCTCCGGAGCCCCAATGCCCCCGCCGCCCCCCAGCCAAGCCAGCACGGCCGCGACCCAGCGGGACGAATCGCCCATGCCGATTCGCGAGCGGCAACGACAGCAGACCCGAGACGTGATCCTCGAGGTCGCCCTCTCCGAGATCGCAGAACACGGTCTGGCGGGCGTTCGGATCGAACACATCGCGCGCAAGAGCGGCGTCACCCGCCCGACGGTCTATGCCCACTTTCCGACCCGCGAGGACTTCCTCCGCGAGCTGCAGACCCGCTCCGAGGCCAACGCACTCGCGCAGCTGCAAAATCGGCTCGGCCGCGACGAAAGCCGTACTGGCGTCGATCTCTTCCACGAACTCGTCGACGGCCTGTTCGACATGCTCGCGACCACCAACGACAACCTGCGACGCGAGTCGTTCGCGCTGATGCTGCGCGAGCCGCGCCCCGAGCGCTGGCTGGGCAACGATCTGTTCGGCTTCATCGCGCAGCGCCTCGCCGCGAGCCAGGCACACGACCCGCGCACCACCGACCGCGACCCCGAAGACTTGACCCGCATCGCGATGACGGCACTGTTCCCCTTCATCGTGATCGAAGGCAGCAGCAGCGAAGAGCGCCGACGCGACGCTCACCAGCTGCTCGACTGGTTGTTCGACAGCGCAATCCCAGCGGAGGAAACCACCCGATGAGCGTGGCAACGAACGAGGAATTGACGAAGCGCCTTTCCGGTCGACTCGAAGGCAAGGTGGCCATCGTGACGGGTTCGGCACAGGGTGTGGGCCTGGGCATTGCGACGGCACTCACCCGAGCGGGCGCGCGATGCGTGATCGCCGACTTCAACGAAGAAGCGGGGCAGCAGGTCGCCAAGGAGCTTTCGGCCATCGGTCCGGGCGCCTCGTTCATTCGCTGTGACGTGACCCAGCGAGCAGACATCGACGCAACGGTCGCCCACGCGATCGAAACCCATGGCCAGCTGGACACCCTGGTGAACAACGCGCAACGCGCGCCCTACCAGCCGACGCCCCTGCTCGATCACACCGACGAGATCATCGACCTGTGCTTCGACACTGGCTACCGGGCGAGCTTCCACTTCATGCAGGCCGCCTACGAGGCGCTCAAGCAGACCCGCGGCAGCATCATCAACATCGGCTCGGCTTCGGGGCTCGACGGACGCGAAGGGATGGCGGCCTACGGCGCCGCCAAGGAAGCCATTCGCGCGCTCAGCAAGACAGCCGCTCGCGAATGGGGAGGCGACGGCATCCGGGTGAACATCATCTGCCCGCTCGCCAAGTCACCCGGCGTGGTCGAACTGCTCAAACACGATCCGGGCTTCGAAGCCCGCGTCACGAAGGGGCAGCCCATCCCCAGGCTCGGCGAATGCGAGGACGACATCGGACCCGTCGCGGTCTTCCTCGCCAGTGACGATGCGCGCTATATCACTGGTCATACGGTCCCCGCCGACGGCGGGGCGTGCATGATCCGCTGACTCGTCGCACCCCGCACGAGCATTTCCCAAGGAGCACACCATGACGCAGGCCGCCGCGGCAGACGCGCCCAGACTGCGTGTGATGGTGACGGGCGGGACGGGCTTCGTCGGCTTTCACACGGTGAAAGCGCTGGTCGAAGCTGGCCACGAAGTGCAGCTCCTCGTGCGCAGCCGAGAGAAGTTCAAGCGGATCTTCGAACCCACCGGGCTCGTGGGCGTCGATTGCGTGGTCGGGGACATTACCGAGCGGGGTGCGGTCGAAGCGGCACTCGATGGCTGCAACGCAGTCGTCCACTCCGCCGCGTTGGTCAGCGTGCACGCCGAAGATTCGGGCCGCGTACTCGAGAACAACCTGCAAGGCACACGCTTCGTCCTCGGCGGTGCGAGCGATCGCGGTATCGAACGGATGATCCAGGTTTCGAGCGCGACGGCGTTGTTCCGACCCGGGGCCAGGCGAATCAACGAAACGGCTCCGCTCGGAGACGCACGCTCGGGCTACGGTCGTTCCAAGATCGAGTGCGACCGCTATGTGAGACAGCTCCAGAGCGAAGGCGCCCCGGTCTATACGACCTATCCCGGCGCGGTGCTCGGCCCCGACGACCCGGGCCTTTCGGAAGGCATGCTCGGCCTGAAGCTGCTGATCGAAGGCGGCATGCTGATCGAAACCAGTTCGGGCCTGCAGATGATCGACGTACGCGACCTCGCCCTCGCCCACGTTCGGCTGCTCGAGCGCGGTGGCCCGCCCGATCGCTATCCGATGGGCGGCCAGTACTTCGCCTGGCCCGCGTACGGAGACCTGCTCGGCGAAGTGCTCGACCGCAAACTCCCTCGGGTCCCGGTACCAGGCGCCGCGGTGCAATGGCTCGGCCGCGCGGGTGACCTGATCAATCAATTCGCGACCCTCGAAGCGCCACTCACGGCGGAAGCCACCCGCTACGCGACCGAGTGGATCGAAACCGACGATCGCCACATCAAGCAGACCCTCGACTTCGAGTACCGCGACATCAAGAAGACGCTCTACGACGCGATCTTCTGGCTGCAGGGCAGCGGGCACGCAAAGAGCAACTACCGCCTGACACCGCGCTGAGCAGGCCGCAGGCCCTGCACGAGCCCGGCCCCGTCACGCGCCCCGAGAAGACATCAGTCCTCGTCTGTTGCAGACTCGGCCGACCTCTTTCGACGTGCGCTCGCGTCCTCCTCTTCATCAGGAGCCCGCCACCCCATGCCCGATTTCCCGATCACCTCCCGCGAGATTCGCAGCAAGGTCACCCGCGACGGCCAACTCGAACTCTCACTCGCCACGACCGAAGTCCCCGCCCCCGGCGATGACCAGGTCGTGGTTCGCGTTGGCGCCACACCGATCAATCCCTCGGATCTCGGGCTCCTGTTCGGCCTTGCCGACATGTCGACGGCCAAGCAGACCGGCACCGCCGACGCGCCGGTCGTCACGGCCGACATCCCCCCACACCTGATGCGCATGATGGAAGCGCGCGTCGACCAATCGCTCGCCGTCGGCAACGAAGGCGCGGGCGAAGTGATCGCCGCAGGGGCGTCCGATGCCGCGCAAGCGCTGCTGGGAAAGACCGTGGGACTCATCGGTGGCGGCATGTACGCCGAATACCGCGTCGTCGGGACCGGGATGACCCTGCCGCTGAACGAAGGCACGACCGCCGCTGAAGGCGCTTCGTGCTTCGTGAACCCCCTGACGGCCCTGGGCATGAGCGAGACGATGCGCATGGAAGGTCACACGGCGATCGTTCACACCGCTGCGGCTTCGAACCTGGGGCAGATGTTGAACCGCCTGTGCATCGCCGACGGCATCCCGCTGGTGAACGTCGTGCGACGTGACGAGCAGGCGAAGCTGCTCACCGACCAGGGCGCCAAGTACGTCTGCAACAGCAGCGCGCCATCGTTCATGGACGACCTGACCGAAGCCGTCGTCGCCACCGGGGCCACCATCGGCTTCGACGCAACGGGTGGTGGCGAGTTGGCCGGACAGATCCTCTCGGCCATGGAGCGCGCCGCCAATCGCACGGCCGAGGAATACAGCCGCTACGGCTCGGCGACCTGGAAGCAGGTCTACATCTACGGGAGCCTCGATCGCAGTCCGACGATCTTGAAGCGAGACTTCGGCCTCGCGTGGGGGGTCTGCGGTTGGCTGTTGACGCCGTTCCTGCAGAAGATCGGTTTCGAGGCAGGACAGAAGCTGCGCCAGCGCGTCGCTGCAGAAATCAAGACCACCTTCGCCAGTCGCTACACGCAGACGGTGTCGCTCGCGGGCGCTCTGCAACTCGATGCCGTTGCGGGCTACGGCACGATGTCGACCGGCGAGAAATACCTGATCGATCCGACCCGGTAGTGCGGCAGCTGACGCGGAGAGCCTCGTGAGATCACCGGGCTTGGCGATCGGACTGTCGTGCGCTTGCGAGCACCCCAAGTAGGTTCTAAAGTCGAACTCACTGCGTTCGACAAGCGAACCTACCGGCGCCCGCCCCCAATCCGAGAGCGGTCCGAGTCACCGCGAGGAGCCCCGATCATGGCCAACCCCACTGCCCCCGAATGGAAGAGCACGTCCTGCATTCTCTGCGGCACCAACTGTGGTTTGCAGGTCCAGACCGAAGACGGCCACTTCAAGAAGATCAAGGGGGACAAGACCAATCCGCGCTCGAAGGGGTACACCTGCGAAAAGCCGGCCGCCGGTCTCGACCACTACCAGAACCACGACGATCGCATCACGAAGCCGCTTCGCCGCAAGGCCGACGGCAGCTTCGAAGCGATCGACTGGGACACGGCGATCGACGAAGTCGCGTCGAAGCTCGCCGCCATCCGCGACACCCACGGCGGCGAGAAGATCATGTACTACGGCGGTGGGGGTCAGGGGAATCATCTGGGCGGCGCGTACAGCACGGCTACGCGACACGCGCTCGGCATGCGATACCAGTCGAACGCCCTGGCCCAGGAAAAGACCGGTGAGTTCTGGGTCGAACAGGAAATGTTCGGCGCACGTCCCGAACCCGACTTCGAACACGCCGAGGTTTCGGTTTTCATCGGCAAGAACCCGTGGCACTCCCACGGCTTCGAACGCGCCCGCCCCACCCTGCGCGCGATCGCGAAGGACCCGGCCCGCCACATGATCGTGATGGACCCGCGGCGCACCGAAACGGCCGACCTCGCCGACGTATTCCTCCAGCTCATTCCGGGCACGGACGCCTTCGTGCTCGCAGCCATGCTGCGCATCCTGGTCGAAGAAGGCGGGCTCGACCACGAGTATCTCGCCAAGCACGCGAGCGACGGCCAGGCGATCTTCGACGTGCTCGCGAGCGTTCCAATCGCCGACTACTGCGCGCGCGCTGGGGTCGCAGAAGAAGACGTGCGTCGGGCGACGACCCTGATCGCCGAAGCCGAGAGCCTTTCGGTGCTCGAAGATCTCGGCATCGAGATGGCGCCGCACAGCACGCTGAACTCCTATCTCGAGAAGCTCTTGTACGCCTTGACGGGCAACCTCGGTGGCCAGGGCGCGATGAACCTCGGCACGCACCTCGGCAAGCTCATCGGGTCGAGCAAGAAGAACCCGCTTTCGCCGGTCGGTGGGCATCGCATCATCACGGGCTTGATCCCCTGCAATGCGATCCCCGAAGAAATCCTCACGGACCACCCGGACCGCTTCCGCGCGATGTTCATCGAGAGCGGAAACCCCGTGCACTCGCTGGCCGACAGTCCGCGGATGCGCGAAGCCCTCGACGCCCTCGAACTCGTCGTGGTGATCGACGTGGCGATGACCGAAACCGCGAAGCACGCCAACTACATCTTCCCGGCGGCCTCGCAGTACGAAAAGGTCGAAACCACCTTCTTCGGGGGCGGCTTTCCGAACCACGTCTTCCTGCTTCGCAAGCCGCTCTTCCCGGTGGCCGAGGGCACCCTCACCGAACCCGAGATGCACAGCCGCCTGTGCCGCGCGCTCGGCGCATTCGAGGACGACGACCTCGTGTCGCTGCGCGAAGCCGCCGACGAGGGGCTCGAGAAGTTCGGCATGGCCTTCATGCAGGCCATGGGTAGCCAGCCCAAGCTCGCGGCCGTCGTGCCGGTCGTGCTCTACGAAACCCTCGGACGCTCGCTCGGTGAAGGACGCGAGGGCGCGGCGCTCCTCTGGGGCGCGGCACAGCAACTCGCGGCAGAAGAACCCGACGCGGTTCGCCGCGCAGGCCACGAAGGGGAAGGCACCGCGCTCGGCGACTCGCTCTTCCAGGCCATCCTCGACCACGACAACGGCGTCGTGATCAGCTCCGACACCTGGGACGTGACCTTCGATCGCATTCACACCGACGACGGCAAGATCAACCTCGTCTTGCCCGAGTTCGTGCAAGAACTCGCGGACCTGATCGACGAAGCCCCGCCCAGCACGGACGACGAGTATCCGTACATCCTCGCCGCCGGTGAGCGGCGCACGGCGACGACCAACACGATCATGCGAAACCCCGCCTGGCGCAAGAAGGACGTCGAAGGTGCACTGCGCGTGAGCCCCGGCGACGCTGCGCGCCTGGGCATCGAAACTGGAAGTCGCGTGCGTATCACCACCAAGCGCGGCAACACCGAAGCGGTCGTCGAAGTGAACGACACCCTGCGCGCTGGACACATCACCCTGCCCAACGGCTACGGACTCGAGTACCCCGACGCCGACGGCTCGCGCAAGGTCTTCGGCACACCGCCCAACGAACTGACGTCCAGCGAAGATCGCGATTGGTTCGCCTTGACGCCCTGGCACAAGCACGTACGCGCGCGCCTCGAGGTCATCGCCTGACATGCGTCGCACGCGATTCGACAGCGAGCCGTGCCCCATTGCGCGGACCACGGACCTGCTGGGTGATTGGTGGACGCCAATCGTGATGCGGGAAGCCTTCATGGGCGTGCGTCGCTTCGACCACTTCCAGAAGCGGCTCTCCCTTTCGCGCGGCGTGCTCGCCAAGCGACTCGGGCGTCTCGTCGACGAGGGGCTTTTCATCAAGCGCCAGTACGAGGAACACCCTCCGCGCTACGAGTACGTGTTGACCGAAAAGGGCCGCGCGCTCTACCCCGTGCTCGCCGCGATGTGGCGCTACGGCGAAGACTGGCTGTGGCCCGAGGGAGAAGAACCGCCGATCCAGCTCGTCGACCACAAAAGCGGCGCAGCGGTCCAGCCGGCCGTCGTCGACGCGAACACGGGTGACGAAATCGACGTGCGAAAGATCAGGGTGACGGCGCGAGACTGAAGCACCAACGCGCGGGGGATCAGCCCCCGAGCTGGTACATCTCCATGCGCGCGCGCTTCGTCGTCGCCTTGCCGCGCTCTTCGGAGTAGCGGTCGCTGCGCATGTCCCACACGCCCCGCACGATCTCGCGAAGTTCGTCTTCGCTCGCACCGTCTCGCAGCGGGCCACGCAGGTCGACCCCGCTTCCCGCGAAGAGACACGTCACGAGCTTGCCGTCGGTCGTGAGCCTCGCGCGCGAACAGTCGCCGCAGAACGGACGACTCACGGACGTCACCAGGCCGAGCTCACCGCTTCCATCCTCGTACTCGAAGCGCTTGGCCACTTCACCGACGTGATTCGGATCGAGGGGGCGAAGCGGATATTCGCTGCCGATCGTTTCGAGGATCTCGTCGTAGGTCACGACATGAGTGAGATCCCAGTCGTTGCGCGTGCCGACGTCCATGTACTCGATGAAGCGCAGGATGTGGCCCGTGTGTCGGAAGTGACGCGCGAGGCCCAGGATCGTGTGATCGTTCACGCCCTTCTGGACGACACAGTTGATCTTGAGTCTGCGGAAGCCAGCTCCCTCGGCCGCCTTGATGCCGTCGAGCACCTGGGCAACCGAGAGCTTGTCGCCATTCATCTGCCGGAACACCGCTTCGTCGAGGCTGTCGAGGCTCACCGTCAACCGCCCGAGCCCGGCCTTGCGCAGACCCTCGGCCTGGCGGGGCAACAACGTTGCGTTGGTAGTGAGCGCCGTGTCTAGCAGGCCATCGATCTGCGAAACCTGCGCGATCAGGCTCGCGAGATCGGCGCGTAGCAGCGGTTCCCCGCCGCTGATTCGCAGCTTGGCCACCCCCAACGAAACGAAGACGCGAACCAGAAGCTCGATCTCCTCGAAGGTCAGCAGCTCCTTGCGCGGCAGGAACGCGTACTTCTCGCCGAAGATCTCGGCCGGCATGCAGTACGTGCAGCGGAAGTTGCAGCGGTCGGTGACCGAAATGCGCAGGTCACGCAGTGGGCGATCACGGGTATCGACAGCCGGGGCGGAGGTGTTTTCGAGGGACACGGGGCTCATGAAGTCGAGTTGGGCGGCGGTTCGCGGGCGCGATCCGGGCCGCCTCGGCGGTTGCACGATGGGCGGCAGAACTATAGCGGAGGGGGCCAGCGATGGTTTCAGTCGCGTTTCGGCGCGGCCCCCGCAGCGAACGCGAACAGGTTGCCGCGGCCGAGGATCTGCGCGGGATCGAGGGCGAGCCGTGTCGCGAGCATCTCACCGTACGCGCCCTCGCCTACGCGCTGCCGCAGCGCTGCGCACTTGAGCTTGCCGATTCCGTGCTCGGCAGAAGGGCTTCCCCCCCACGCGATCACCCGCGTTGTGAGTTCATCGCGCACGGCTTCCGCGAGCGCGCGCTCACTCGCGTTCTTCGGCAGGAAGTTCATGTGCAGGTGATTGTCGCCCACGTGACCGAAGGTGACGCTGGCGACGGAATCGGCGACGAGGTCACTTCGTACGCCGTCGCCGAGCAGTTGGAGCGGTACTTCGCGGGCCAGGCGGTATAGCGCCATCACGTCGCGCAGGTGCGCGTCGTCGACCGCGAGGTCCGTGCCGAGCTTCGGCATTGCGTTGCGCGCGGCGCGCTCGTTGACACCAACCGGCACCGCATGACGGGCGCGGTGCAGGACTTCGCGTTCGGCGTGGGTGGTGGCGAGCACGACGTTCGCCTCATCATCGAGTTCGCCCCCCACCCGCCGGAGCAAGGCGAACCACGCGTCCAGGAGTTCGTCGCTGCGGGCCGCTTCGGCGGTTTCGCACAGCTGCTCGATGTAGATGGCGGCGTGGGCATTCGCGGGAACGGGCAGCGCGGCTCCGTCTTCGTCGATGAGCGCGAGAGATGCGCGATCGAACCACTCGAGGCTGTCGGGACGTACGACCTCCCCCCGCCGTCCACAGGCACGCGCCTCCTCGACCAGGGCCAGCCCCGTGTCTTCGTCCGGAACACAGACGAAGAGGTCCAGGCTTCCACCCGGCGCCGGGATCAGGTCGACCTCGACTTCGGTGACCACCCCGAGCGTGCCCTCCCCTCCGATGAAGAGATCGATCGGATCGATCTCGGCTCCGCCGAACAGGCCCGTCGCATTCTTGACGCCGTCCGCGAAGGCGAAGCCCGGGATCGGAAGCGACTGCACGCCGCCACGCTCGAGGGCACAGCCGTCGCCGTGTTCGACTTCGAAACCCACAGCGTGATCCACCCGATGACGTCCGCGCTCGAGCGCAACGACCTCGCCACACGGAAGCACGACACGCAACGCGCGCACCCAATGTCGCGTCGCGCCGAAGCGATGACTGCGCGCCCCCGAAGCGTTGCACGCCACGCTGCCGCCGACGGTGCAGTCTGCGCGACTCGTGGGATCGGGCGGATAGAAGAGGCCGTGTTCTTCCACGGCTGCCTGGAAAGCCTCGAGGTTCAGGCCAGGCTCGCAAAGCGCCCGCCGGGCTGCAGAATCGACGGCCCCCATGCCGGCGAGTTTCTCCGTCGACAGGATCCAGCCGCCTTCGGGCACCGAACTCGCCGTCGTACTCGTCTGGGCCGCCACCACGGTGACCGGAACCCCTTCGCGCTGGGCTCGCGCAACGATCGCGGCCACCTCGGCTTCGCAGCGCGGGCGAAATAGCGCCTCCGCCCGGCCGGTGTGGAGACTCGCGTCCTGCAGATAGCCGGCGATGACGCCGGGATCGACGATCACGCGCACGCCCTCCCCCACGCTTCCGCGTGCGGGTTGGACCGCGATCCTGACTCGCTCGGACATCCGGCCTCTATTCGGGTCACCGCCAATGGGCCACACAACCAGGGCACCGCCACCAACCCATTCGATCCAGTGGGGCGAGCATGGTATCCCTTGGCCGCCATGAACGACCCCGAGAAAGACTCGATCCCCGAAATCGCAGCGGCGCCCGACGAAGGCGACGCCGCGACACCACGCGACGGTGCAGACCCTACCGGCGAAGCAGAACCGCAACTCGACCCGGAGCGTGTCGCGCAACTGATCGAGTCACTGGAAGCCATCGCGAAGGACCACAGTCTGCTCGCGGGCTTCGATGCGGAAACCCGGCAGCGCCTGCAGATCGCAGCCGGTCGGGTGTCGCGTCCGGGCCGCGAACAACGCCGGGCCCTGCGCCGCGCGCAGCAAGCCCGCGCGCGCAGCGCACGTCGCTCGCACGACGATGCGCTGCTCCACAAGACGGGACTACGAGAAGGCGTGCGCGCGCCGGTCTTCGAAACGCCAAAGCCCGAGCGCCTGACGCGACGCAACGTGCGACTGCCCCACCGACCGGCGCCGATCGCCCCGAACGCCTTCGAACCGACCGGGGACGTGCCCGAAGCCGCCAGCGACCCACTCCCCAGCGTGCCCGCGCACAGCGACGCCCCCACGCAGGACGGCCCCACGGCGCGCCTTTCCGAACCCCGCAACTGCTACGTCTGCAAGCGCGACTACTTCGAGCTTCATTCCTTCTACGACTCGATGTGCCCACCGTGCGCGAACTTCAACTGGTTGAAGCGGATCCAGACCGCCGACCTGCGTGGTCACACCGCGCTGGTCACCGGGGGCCGCATCAAGATCGGCTACCAGTGCGTGATCAAGTTGCTGCGAGCCGGCGCGCACGTGATCGTGACGACCCGCTTCCCGCGCGACAGCGCGACCCGCTTCGCCGACGAAGCCGACTTCGACGACTGGCACGATCGCCTCGAGATCCACGGCCTCGACCTGCGACATACGCCGAGCGTCGAGACCTTTGCGCGTACCCTGCTCGAAACCCACGACCGGCTCGACTTCATCATCAACAACGCCTGCCAGACGGTGCGCCGGCCGCCCAACTTCTACGCGCACATGATGGAGAAGGAAGAGGCCCCGGTGGCCGCGCTCAGCGACGCCGAGCGGCGGCTGCTCGGAGGTTCGACGGGACGTACCAGCGAGGCACCGCTGGCCGACCTCCTACCCGACGCGTCGAAGTGGCGCGAAGGGCTCGATCGGGCCGCGGCGCTTTCCCAGGTCCCCCTGACGCCTGACGACCACGAAGCCGACCCGGCGCATTTCCCCATGGGCCGGCTCGACTCGGACCTGCAACAAGTCGACCTGCGTGAGAAGAACAGCTGGCGCCTCGCACTCGACGAAGTGCCGACGGTGGAATTGCTCGAAGTGCATCTGGTCAATGCCGTCGCGCCCTTCATCCTGAACGCGCGGCTCAAGCCGCTGATGATGCGCACCGCCGAGCGCACCAAGCACATCGTCAACGTGTCGGCGATGGAGGGGCAGTTCTATCGCACCTTCAAGACCGACAAGCACCCGCACACCAACATGGCCAAGGCGAGCCTCAACATGCTGACGCGCACGTCGGCGGTCGACTACGCGCGGGACGGCATCCACATGAACAGCGTCGACACGGGCTGGATCACGGACGAGGACCCCGCCCTGATCGCCGAGCGCAAGGCGATCGAACATCGCTTCCACCCGCCACTCGACGTCGTCGATGCGGCCGCGCGCATTTGCGACCCGATCTTCTCGGGCTTCAACACCGGCGTACATCTCTACGGCCAGTTCCTGAAGGACTATCGCGCGACCGACTGGTAGCATCCGCCTGCATTCGTGTTCGCGAACGTTCTTCGTACCCCGCCGCCTGGCGGCCAGCTCAGAGGTCTCTCGTGGAAGTCCCCCTACTCGTCGACGATTTCCTGCGCCGCGCGGTGCAGCTCTACGCCAACAAGACCGCCGTGGTCGACGGCCAGGTGCGCCTCAGCTACCGCGAGCTTCGCGATCGCGTCAACCAGATGTCGAACGCACTGCTCGCCAGTGGCATCCAGAGGGGCGATCGCGTCGGCATCCTGAGCCCCAACTCCCATTATTTCCTCGAGAGCTTCTACGCCACGAGTCAGATTGGCGCGATCCTGGTCCCGCTCAACTTCCGCCTCCAGTCCGGAGACATCGAGTACATCCTCGACCACGCGGGGGTCGTGTGCATGGTGGCCGACCGCGAGCTCGCCGAATCGTCGCAGTCGTTGAAGGGAAGCCTGCCCAGGGTCGAGCACTGGATCAGCACGTCTGACGAAGGGAAGACCGTCGAAGGCTGGCAGGACTGGAACGCCTTCATCTCCGAGGCGTCGAGCGATGCGCCGCCGCCTTCGGAGTCGGGCGAGAACGATCTCGTGTCGATCAACTACACGTCCGGCACCACCGCGCGTCCCAAGGGCGTGATGATGACGCACCGCAACTGCTATCTGAACGCCTACAACCTGATCGCGCACCTCGGTGTGAACCACGAAGACGTCGAGCTGTGGACGCTGCCCATGTTCCACTGCAACGGCTGGGGCGGTGTCTATGCGTTGACGGGCGTCGGGGGCACGCACGTCATCCTGCGTCAGGTCGAAGCGCCCACCATCTACGAACTCATGCAGAACGAGGGTGTCACCTTCGCGTGCATGGCGCCTACCGTGCTGCGCGCCATCCTCGACTTCGACGGCAAGGACGACTACCAGATCGACACCCGCGTGCGCTTCACCGTCGCCGGGGCCCCGCCCCCGGCCGCGTTCATCGAGCGCCTCGAGAAGGAACTCGGCTTCGACTTCCTGCAGATCTACGGCCTGACCGAAACCGCACCGCTGCTCACGGTTTCGCGCCCCGACCACCACACCGAGAAGGAAGACTGGGGCCGGCGTTCGCGTGCGGGCGTGGCGGGGATCGGCGTGCAGGTCGAGGTGGTCGACGGCAATGGCACCCCCGTGGCCAAGGACAACAAGGCGGTCGGTGAGCTTCGCGCGCGCAGCAATGTCGTCTTCAAGGGCTACTGGGAACAGCCGGACCAGACCGACGAAGCGATCCGCGACGGTTGGTTCCACACCGGTGACCTCGCCGTGTGGGACGAGAACGAATCGGTGCACATCGTCGATCGCAAGAAGGACGTGATCATTTCGGGCGGCGAGAACATCAGCTCGCCAGAGATCGAAGACGTGCTCTACCAGCACCCTGCCGTGCTCGAGTGCGCGGTGATCGGTGTGCCCTCGGAGAAATGGGGGGAGACTCCGCTCGCGATCATCGTGCTGCGCGAAGGGGAAGCGATCGACGAAGCCGGCATCATCGCTTTCTGCCGCGACCAGATGGCGCACTTCAAGTGCCCGACCCGCGTCGAGTTCGTCCCCGAACTGCCGCGGACGGCGACCGGCAAGCTTCAGAAGTTCCGCCTGCGCGATTCGTACTGGAGCGACAGCGACCGCCGCGTCGGCGGTTGAGCCGCTCTCGGCGACGAGCCGAGTGCTCGAGAACGCGAAGCGGGCCCCAGAACCCAATCAACCCGGCAAGACGATGCTTACCGGGCTGACCTGGGTAATGGGTCTTGATGCTGTCGAGCAAGTGCCCCGCTCCCCGCGAGGGAATACGCGAAGAATCGTCTATTTCGTGCTGGCCCGAGCGTGCGCGTGACCGGGCGCCCGCCTCCGCAGCCCCGTGCCCCGTTCCCCGAAAACCTGAAACCGAGCCCCCGAAATGAAAAACCCGGCGAGCGAACTCGCCGGGTCAATCTGGGAATTGGGATAGTACGATGCTGTCTTGAAGTGGCGATGAGGCGGGTGGAAGTGTCAAAAAAATCCACCTCCCTACGCATTTTTTCTTGAGCCCCGCCGGGAACGAAAAAGGGCCGGGTTGGCGCCTTTCGGCCCGACCCGGCCCCTGAAACAGATGACCCGGAGCTGTCAGCAAGGCAGCTCCGGGTCTCCCTGGGAAGGGGATTGATGATGATGTACCAGGGAAGTGGCCGATTCCCGGAACAGGTGTCACAGGGAATTTCCAAAATTTCGTGAGCTGCGGGGTGGCTGCTCGAAACTTTCCTACGGTCGTCTAGACGGCCTGAACCGGCTCCAGAGGGCAGGCCTCGGCGACTGCGTCGTCGAGAGCGAGGTGGTAGCCACCATACTTGCGGATGTTCACGACCGCGGTGTCGAGGATGAGGTATTGCCCCTTGATACCCATCAGCGTCCCCTCGAGCACTTCCTTCTTGTCGAAGTTGTGGGAGACGATCTTCGTCGGGTACTCGGCAACGGGGTAATCGATCGCGACCGCTTGCGCGTCGTCGATCGCTTCGCCCCCGAGTGTTTCTCCCGCTGACGCCTCCGCGTGCTTCGCGAGCAACGCGTCGCGCTCACTCGCCAGATCGAGGGGCTCGGCCACTCCCTTCAACATGACGCGCCAATTCGTCTTGTCGGCGACGAATGGCTTGAGGGCGACTTCGACGTGGCCGGAGTCGAGCCGCGACGCCACGCGACGAATCGCAAGCCCCTGGGTCGCTCCCTGGTCGATCCAGCGATAGACCGGCTCGCTACCACGCGTGATGCCGACTTTGAGCGCCGATGAGTTCGCGAGATACACGGTGTGGGGGATCATGCAGTGGGTCTCGCCCCATTCGGGTTCGCGGCACGTCCCCTGTGCAAAGTGGCAGAGCTCGGGCTTGACGATGCACTGATCGCATTGCGCGAGCTTTTGAAAGCACGGGTAGCAGTAGCCCTGCGAAAAGGTCTTCTTGATCTTGCGATCGCAGTGGATGCAGCTGATGGCCCCGGTGAAGGCCAGACGAAACGTCTTGCCGATGCGATCGTTCAGTGGTGCATCGACTTCGCCGAGTGGCAGTGTGTAGCGAACGGGGTCCCCCGCACTGAACTCGGTCTTCATCTTCTGCACCGGCCCCTGCAGTGCGTTCGGCATCGGCGACTCTCCTGCGATTCGCGGCGCGCCCATCTTGCGGCGCATGTGAACGCCGCATGATAGAGCAGGAGATTGGACGCCCGGGGCCAGGAGGTGTCAGTGAAGCCCGAGCTGCTGGTACTCGAACCACCAGTTGCGTCCCCAGAAGACGCAGAAGGACACGAAGAGGCTGTAGACCCCCCAGCACAGGATCGTCTCCACCGTCTCCGAATAACGCGGGACACGATCGCGGCGTGCCACGGCCCAATGGCGGAAGCGGAAGCCACCGAGCACGGCGAGCAGCACGATCACGATCTGGAACAGGAATCCCTGGGGATCTTCGCTCATGGAGCCTCCACGTCCTCGTTTCGGCTCCCAACTCCATTCGCCAAAGGGCGAGCCGCAGGGTTGCTCCCGCATGCGTTGCGAGAATCCACCGCCGATCAGCCAAAA
>JASMLK010000065.1 GCA_030748735.1 Myxococcota bacterium
CGAGCGAGGCGTTGGGGAGGAACGGATTTCGAGCGGGAGGAGATCTGGCGTGCTTGGAAGAGCGGGAAGACGCTCAGGGCGATCGGCCGCTCTCTAAATCGGTCTGATATGTATGTACGCGATCTCATCGCGGCGAGCGGAGGGATCGCTGCGCGTAGGTAGTTCAAGCCCGGTTTTCGCGATTTCGCCGATAAAGTAGCGCTATGTAAAATTGGCCTGATCAGCGGAAAGAACCGCCGCGGGCCAGGCCCCCCGGCTCACTTCGGAGGACGGCCACCATGGGCATTATTGCATTACGGCGAGTGATGATTCTGGCGTGGGGAACTTCCGTCTTTCTCTGCGCCCAGCCGGGTCTGGCCGCGGCAGAGTCGCACATTGGCAAGTCGCGGGGCCAGATCCTGTATGCCGCGGCATTCTCGTATGTGGAGCTCAATGAACGCGGAAGACGATTCCCCCTCACACCGGTATTGATCGTCCGAAACACGGATCTTACCCGCACGATCACTGTGACGTCTGTAGAGTTCCGCCGCTCGAGTGGTGAACTTGATCATCGACTCGTGAAGGCGCCGACCGTGATCAAACCCCTTGCCTCCCGGGAATTCCGGGTGCAGGACCCGAACGAGAGGAGCGGGCAAAGCCCGAGCTTCATCGTCCGATGGGAAGCTGGAGAGATTGTCAACGCGCCGATGGTGGAGGTGTTGATGTTCGGCGCAGCCGGTCTCCAGGGCACCTCGATCCAGGAACATGCGTGGGTGCTCGAAGAGGCGAATGAGCCTCGAGGTGGCTCTCCGGAGGCATCCGGGGACGGTTGGGACGGCGACGCGGCCCGCTAGCCCGGATGAACGGCGGCCCTCCGTCCCAAGAGCGTCGGGAATCGTGCTCGAGTATCTCGCGCGTAAGGGCCTCGCACCGACCAGCAGAATCGAAACGAACTCTCATCCGCAGGTTGCAGCGATCGGGTCCTCTCGAAAGTCGGTTACCTTGATGGATGCAAACCGCGGCAATCGGAGAGACAGCGTACCGCAATGAGTTGGCTCAAAGCGTTCGTGCGCCTTGTTTCGAGCAGCGCCCGCGACCTTGTGTTCATCGTCGTCGTGATCGCGTTCTTCCAGCTTGTCGTGTTGCGGCAACCGTTTCCGAACCTCGGTGGCGTTCTTCTGGGGCTCCTCTTCTCGCTACTCGGTCTCGCCTTGTTCGTGCGCGGCCTGGACCTCGGCCTGTTTCCGTTGGGCGAGAGCATGGCGGAAGCTTTCGCTCTGAAGGGGTCGCTCGGATGGCTCCTTACGTTCGCGTTTGCATTGGGCTTTGGTACGACTGCGGCCGAGCCCGCGCTCATCGTGATCGCGCAAGAGGCGTCGAACGTCGCTGCCCAGGCGGGCGCGATTGGCGACTCCGACTCGTCGCGTACGACTTACGCGCTGGGCCTCCGGTTCACGGTCGCGCTGGCCGTCGGCGTTGCGATCGTGGTCGGGGTTTGGCGAATCCTTACGGGGTGGCCGATACATCTGATGATCGCCTCCGGGTACATGATCATCGTCGTCCTCACGATCTTCGCGCCCCAGGAGATCATCGGGATCGCCTATGACGCGGGAGGGATCACGACCTCGACCATCACGGTGCCACTCGTCACCGCTCTGGGCGTTGGACTCGCCTCTTCGATCGAGGGGCGCAATCCGGTTTCCGATGGTTTTGGTCTGATCGCCTTCGCATCCTTGACCCCGATCATCTTCGTGATGGTCTATGGAATGCTGATCTGATGTTGTCCCTCACCGACATGCTCCAGGTCGTGGCGCAGACGTTTCGAGATGTCCTCCCGATCGCCGCGATCCTCATCGCGTTCCAGGTCGGGGTCCTGCGCAGGCAACCGGCGAACCCGAAGCAGATCCTGATCGGCTTCGCCTATGTACTCGTCGGGCTGTCCCTCTTCCTCGTTGGGCTCGAGCAGGCCATCTTTCCGCTCGGCAAGACAATGGCGGCACAGCTGACTGCGCCGAGCTTTCTCGCTACGGGGAGCGACGAAGTCTCGGCCGTGGCCGGTTCCGGAGCCTACGTCTGGCTCTACGCCTTCAGCTTCGCGGTCGGCTTCAGCACGACGATGGCCGAACCCTCGTTGATCGCTGTCGCACTCAAGGCCAGGGAACTCACAGCCGGAGCGATCGGCGACCTCGGACTGCGTATCGCTGTAGCACTAGGGGTCGCGATCGGGATCACGTTGGGTGTCTATCGAATCATCGCGGGCATACCGCTGCAGTACTTCATCCTAACGGGCTATGTGGTCGTGATCGTGCAGACCTTCTTCGCACCGAAGCAGATCGTGCCCCTGGCCTATGACTCGGGTGGCGTGACGACTTCGACGATCACGGTGCCATTGGTGGCCGGACTGGGGCTCGGACTCGCCGAGTCGATCCCCGACCGCAACCCCCTCATCGATGGCTTCGGGCTCATCGCCTTTGCCAGCCTCTTCCCCATGATCACCGTAATGGGGTACGCCCAGGCCTCGGAGTGGCGTGCAGCGCACGACCGCTCGAATCGTTCACTGGAGACGACCGATCTCGCCTCACATCAGGAGGATCCGCCATGAGGTTCAAGCTTCTCATTGCTTTCGTAGATGATCACTTGACCGAAGCCGTGTCACAAGCCGCTCGCGAAGCGGGCGCCACGGGTTCGACCGTCATCTCCAATGCCAGAGGCGAGGGCATCAACAAGAAGAAGACGTTCCTCGGTCTGAGTCTCGAGACACAGCGAGACATGATCCTGCTCCTGGTCGAGGAGCACCGGGCGCGACAGATTCTGGAGAAAATCGGAGACGTCGGTGGATTCGACGCGACCTCTGGAACCGGGATCGCGTTTCAGGTCGATGTGGAGGACGCTGTTGGCGTCGCGCATCAAGTCGAGAACATCACACCCAGTTTGGAAAGGGAAGAACTGTGACGGATCAATACATCGTGCGAGTAGCAGACGTGATGCACCAGGACTTCGCCACCGTCGATGGTGTGGCCACCGTGACGGAGGCACTTACGCAGCTCCGCGAAATCGACGGTCACTGCCTTGTGGTCGCCAAGAGACATGATGATGATGAGTTCGGCATCGTCACGGTCGCCGACATCGCCAAGCAAGTACTGGTCCGCAACCGATCGGCGGACCGTACGAACGTCTACGAAATCATGTCGAAGCCCGTGCTCTCCGTGCCACCGGAAATGCATATCCGGTACTGTGCTCGGCTCTTTCACCGCTTCGGCATCTCTGCAGCGCCCGTGATCCAGGGAGATCAAGTCGCGGGGATCGTGTCCTACGACCGACTCGTGCTCAAAGGACTCGCGGAACAACCGTGATCCGCGCCATCGGATTCGCTCGAGCGCATTGGAAGGCGATGCCGCGGACCAGCCTGGGAAACACCTCTCGCCACGAGCCGCTCGGATCCGTTCGGTCGATGCTCCGGCCGTACGGCGGGCGGTCGAGCGCGACACGGGTCGCTTGCCCGACGAGGCGGAGGCCGGCGGGTGTTCGCGAAGCGCTCAGTCGAACTTCGGGTCGCGCTTTTCGAGGAACGCTGCCACGTCTTCGGTGCGTTCCGGGCTCGGGAGCGGCGGGACGTGTCGGATCTTGCAAAAAGCGGTCGTTCAGCTGGGCCATGGCCCTGCTCATCCCGTCGTGGTCGCAGACTCGGGAAGCGAGAACGTCAACGGAGCTGTCGAGTATCTGCTGGATGGCGAAGGGCTGACGCGCGTTCTAACGAAGTGATGCCCCACTCGGCATTCCAGGAGCAGACTCCCGACGAGATGTTCTTTGGCGTCGGCGATGACGTCGCCAGAAGACTTTCCGAAGCACGCGAGTCGGCTCGCAATGAACGGATGAGAACGAATCGGGCCGTGCGATGCGGCGCCTGTGCCGGGGAGACCGCCTCTCGGGCGTTGCTATTGCAACGGTCGCGCTCCAGAATGTCATGAGACGCAGCAGCGCGCGCCCATGAACGATCCGCGCTACAGCGCCGAGATGTGCCCGACCGTCTGGTGCAAGCGGCCCGCGTACTCGGCGATGTCGATGTGCTGGCGCGCGACGCCGCTCTCCATCGCGGCCGTCGCCACCGCGGGCGAGACGAACAACAGCACGCGCGGGTCGAAGGGCTTCGGGATGATGTAGCTGGGCCCGAAGTCGAAGGCTTCGCCCGGGTAGGCGTGCTTGACCGCTTCGGGGACCATGTCGCCGCGGCGGGCGAGTTCGGCCAGCGCGCGCACGGCGGCGAGCTTCATCGGCTCGTTGATCTGCGTGGCGCGTACGTCGAGGGCGCCGCGGAAGATGAACGGGAAGCCGAGCACGTTGTTCACCTGGTTGGGGAAGTCGGAACGACCCGTCGCGCAGATGGCGTCGTGACGCACGGCGAGCACGTCGACGGGTGAGATCTCGGGGTCGGGGTTCGCCATCGCGAACACGATCGGCTGCGGGGCCATCGAGTCGACCATTTCCTTGGTGACGAGACCCGCCGAAGAAAGACCGACGAAGACATCGCAACCCACCATCGCCTGCCCGAGGGTTCGGCAATTGGTTTCGATCGCGAACTCTTCCTTGTAGGGGTTCATCCCCTCTTCGCGGCCCTTGTAGATCACGCCGCGGCTATCGATCATCAAGATGTTCTCGGCCGGAACACCGAGATCCTTGTAGAGCTTGCAGCACGAAATCGCAGCAGCACCCGCGCCCGAGCACACCACCTTGATGGATTCCATGTGACGGCCGGTGAGCATGTTGGCGTTGATGAGCGCGGCGGCGGAGATGATCGCCGTGCCGTGCTGGTCGTCGTGGAAGACGGGGATGTCGAGACTCGCCTTCAGGCGTTCCTCGATTTCGAAGCACTCGGGTGCGCGAATGTCTTCGAGGTTGATGCCGCCAAAGGTCGGAGCGATCAGCTCGACGGTGCGGATGATCTCTTCGGGGTCCTGGCTATCGATTTCGATGTCGAACACGTCGATGTCGGCAAAGCGCTTGAACAGCACGCCCTTGCCTTCCATCACGGGCTTGCCCGCCAGGGCACCGATGTTGCCGAGCCCGAGGACCGCACTGCCGTTGGTCACCACGGCCACGAGGTTGCCGCGCGCTGTGTAGGAGTAGGCTTTTTCGGGGTCGCGCTGGATCTCTTTGCAGGGCTCGGCGACACCCGGCGAGTAGGCGAGCGAGAGTTCGTCCGCCGTCTTGCAGGGCTTCGTTGGAACCACTTTGACTTTGCCGGGACGGCCGGTCTCGTGATATTGGAGCGCTTCTTCTTTCAGGCCCACGAGGACTTTTCCCTATACCGCGCCATCTGCTGCCGCGAATTCTGCTGAAACCGCCGAACGCGATGTTCGCGGTGGGTTCGATGCGCTGTGTTTTGGGGGGAAGCCGCGACTGCCGATGACTGCCGACAACCGAAACCGAAGTTCGCGGTCGCGACTCCCCGGCATCGAGAGCCGGGGGTAGAAATGAAACCGGATTCTATCAGGACTCTTCTCGACTTCGAGACCCAGGAGCCAAGTTGATCCGCAGACTTGCGCCCTTTCTCGTCGAGCCGGCCTCGGGTCGACCCGGTAGCAGCCCGCCGAGGCGACGCGGGCAAGCGAAATGACGGGTGGCACCGCGCCGCTCTGGGTTCGACAACGAGAACGCCCACCGGGCCACGGTACCCGAGACGAGAAAGCGGCCGCGCGAAATCGCGCGACCGCTCCGATTCGAGGCGCGCCGGCAGACGCGCCTGTCGAACTCGTCCTTCGGGCTACTGCCCGAGGCTGTGGCTCAACCGATTGGCCGCGTCGACGACGGCCTTCTCGACGGTGTCGAGCATGTAGTCCTTGTCGAAGCGGAAGCTCGGGGCCGAGACCGAGAGCGCGGCGATCGCCCGGCCGTTGCCATCATGCACGGGGGCTGCGACGCAGCGCAGACCGACCTCGCACTCTTCCATGTCGACCGCCGAGCCGTGCAGGGCCACGTGGGAGACGTGTTCGAGGAACTTGTGAGGATCGGAGATGCTGTTTTCGGTCCGGCGCTCGGCACCGGAGGCGGCGAGGACTTCGGCGACGTACTGCTGACGGCCGGCCGCGTCGAGTGCACCCAACATCACCTTGCCCAGTGCGGTGTTGTGCGCGGGCAGGCGCTGCCCGACTCGTGACGACGTCATCACCAGTTGTTCGGGCTGCTCGCTGTCGAGGTGGATCACCTCGAAGCCGCGGAGCGTGCCGATATGAACCGTCTCACCGAGTTCCTCACACAGGGCTTCGAGGAAGGGGCGGGCGGTTCGCAACAAGGGGTTGCTGCGCGAGTAGGCGCGACCGAGTTCGAGGCAGCCGGTACCCAGGCGATAGCGCTCGCTCTTCGCGCTCTGCTCGATGTATCCGTTCTCTTCGAGGGTCGCGAGGAGTCGGAACACGTTGTTCTTGTGGAGACCCAACCGACGCGAAAGATCGCTTACGCCGATCTCGTCTTCGTCGGAAAACACTTCGAGGACACGCAGGGCATTGCTCACCGTCTGGATCGAGTAGTCGCTCTTGGACTTCGTCATGAATGGGCTGCTCTCACAAGCTTGGGGGTTTGAAGGCGGCGGGTATGAGGAGCTAGAGGGCCAACGAAACGCTTCGCGTTCAGAAGCATCTGCGTTTCATTGGGGGGGCACCACGCGGAGTTGTCAAGGTGAAATTTCAGGGGGTACTGACGGCTCACGGTACTGACGAAACGAACGACTATTTATCGCACGGCGTGAGCAGCTGTCAACGATACGTCACCGTGAGTTTTTCGAAATTCGATCGCGCGATGAGACTTGCAATGCGAGCCACAAAGAATTCTCTCTTGCCAACTTTCTTTCGGATCACGATCGATTTCTTTGGACCGTCTGCCAAAAGCGCCCGCAACGATCGTAAAGCCATCGAAGACACGCGTCTCGTCGACAACCGATGAACCGATCGGACCATCAACCATCCGTCCATCCGTCGCGCACGCGTCGTGGTTGTATCGACTTGATGCGCGAAGCACATCGACGGCAGTGCTCGAACGCCGCATATGCTTGATTGTTGTCGCATTACGGCGTTCGCCTGGGCCGCTGCGATTCGGTCCATGTCGAAAACGAAAACCGCGCACACGACCCTTTATGTCCCAGTCGAGCGCTCAGCAGCCGATGGAGGGCGCGCAAGCACAACGTGCGAAAGCGGCAGCAAATGCCTCAATTCGTCGCCCGTTGTGTCGAACCTCGTGCCGGCTCGTCAACGAAGCTCGTCGGCCTGCAGCTCGCCATCGCCCCAGACCGAAGGAGCAAGCGAGCGAGCGCGGTCGAGCAGCGGCGCGCTTGCCTCGACATCGCCGGCATCATAGAGGGCCCCTCCCCTCAGTCCGTCGAGATGAACCGCAACTTCATCCGCTAACTCACCTTGCATACGAAGAAGTGCTTCGGCGCGATCGAGAAACTGCAGTGCGCGCTCGAAGTCGTGGGCTTCGACGTGCTGACGCGAGATCGCGAGATAGGCGTAGGGGTTCGTCGCGTCGACGACGAGCGCGCGCTGATAGCGCGACTGTGCGCGACCCGAATCGCGGGCGACATCGGCGTCGAGCCCTTCGACGACGAGCCGCAGCGAGGCACGACGCGCGGCGTCGCCCTCTGCTGCCAGCTGCGACAACCGCAACGGCTGCATCTCCGGCTCGCGTCCCCCGAGATGGGTACAAGCCGACACTCCGAACAAGCAGGCGAACAACACGATCGCAGACGAGCGATACACAAACGGCACGAATCGGTTCCCTTCTACTTCCACGGCACCCACGACCACCACCACGAAAGGTCTAATGCACGAAAGCACGGTGGCGTAACCACACGCATACGAAATTTCGCTTTCTTCGCCCGTACGACCGATCGGGTCGGCGGCACTCGGCGTCAGAGAAGATCGCGAATCCAGCCGAACAAGCCCGGCGCGCTTTCGCGTCGGCGCTTCTTCTGTTGTCGTTCACGCGCACGGCGAATTCGTTCCTCACGGTCACTCCCCGCGTAGGCGCGCAGGCCTTTGCCGTCACAGATTTCCTGCGGCGTCGTCCCCGAGAGGAAGACCTCACTCTTGCGCTCAGGGCACCCTGAAAGCGCAAGGGCGCCTGACTCGGGGTCGATGTCGAAGCGCTCGATGCCTCGCGGTGGAATGAACATTCCACGCATCTGGTTCCCCACGGCTTCCTGCATGAACGATGCCCAGATCGGGAGCGGGCCGGTGCTGCTCGAAACGCCCGCGATGCTGCGAGGCTCGTCAAAGCCGAGCCACACCACGGCGACCAACTCCGGGGTGAAGCCCACGAACCACAGATCGCGTTCGTCGTCCGTCGTGCCCGTCTTGCCCGCGATGGCCCCCTGCAGGCCCATCCACCGCAGGCGCTGTGCCGTACCCCGCTCGACGACGCCTTCGAGCAGTGACACGCCGAGATACGCGAGTCCGGGATCGAGGGCCTGCTCGAGTTCGAGCTGTCGCTGTTCGAGGGTGCGATCACCCGCGGTCACGTCTTCGAAGGTGTGGGGCGTCGGGCGAATGCCTCCACTCGCGAGTGTCGAGTAGGCACGCGCGATCTCGAGGGGCGACACCTCGGCGGTACCCAGCGCGAGGCTAGGCACCTGCGGGAGCCTGCTCTTGACGCCCATGCGTCGCGCCATGTCGGCGACGCGATCGATGCCTACGTCGAGGGCCAGCCGCACCGAAGGCACGTTGAGAGAGCGCTCGATCGCGGTGCGCAGGGCAACGCGTCCGCGAAACTCGTGGTCGTAGTTCTGGGGCGTCCACAACCCGTCGCGGGTTTCGATTTCGAGCGGGCTGTCGTCGAGGAAGCTCGCCATCGTTGCGGTCGGCGCACCCCCCTGTGCTTCGAGCGCGGCGAGATAGATGAAGGGCTTGAAGACGCTCCCGGCCGCGCGACGCGCCTGGGTACAGCGGTCGAATTGTGAAGTGCCGTAACTTCGCCCTCCGACCAACGCAACGATCTCGCCGGTCTGCGGTCGCATCGCGATCAGGCACCCTTGCAGGCGCGCGTTCGAATCTTCGGCAATCAACTGTGGATTGTTCGTCTCGATCGACTCGAGCCCGCCGCGAAGAGCCCGCATGGCCGCGCGCTGCAATCGCGAGTCGAGCGTCGAGTAGATATGCAGGCCCTCGGTCTGCAGCAGCTCGCGATCGTACGCCTCGGGGAGCTGGCGTCGCAGGAAGTCGAGGAAGTAACGGGCCTCCCCCGCATCGGAGATGGGTGCCGCCACGTCGAGGGCCGTCGCGCGGGCGTGGTTGAAGGCTGCGAGGTCGAGACGGTTCTGCCTGCGCATCAGCTCGAGCACGAGGTCGCGACGCTCGCGCGCCTGCTCGGGGTTGCGATGGGGCGAGAGCCGGTTCGGGCTCTGGATGATCGCCGCTAGCAGCGCCGATTCGGCGGGCACCAACTCGCTCACCGACTTGCCGAAGTAGTAGCGTGCAGCTTCACCGACACCGTGCACCGAGGTCGAACCGCGGCGGCCGAGATAGATCTCGTTGAGATAGCTCTGCAGGATCTCCCGCTTCGAGTAACGCGCTTCGACGATCAACGCCATCACGGCTTCGGTCGCCTTGCGGCGCAGCGTGCGTTCGGGCGTCAGGAAGAAGTTCTTCACCAGCTGCTGGGTGAGGGTGCTGCCCCCTTGGGTCACGCCTCCCGCCCGCAGGTTGGCCACGACCGCGCCGAGGATGCGGGTCGGATCGACGCCGTGGTGGGTCACGAAGCGCCGGTCTTCGACGGCGAGTACGGCGTCGACCAGGTGCTGCGGCACGCGATCGATTTCCACCAGTTCCCGCTGCTCGCGGTCGTTTCCGAAGTAGGCACCCACGAGTTCGGGTTCGAGCAGCACCGCACCGACTTCGCGCGAGCGCGGCAACTCGCGGATTTCGGCGATCGTGTTGCCCTCGAAGCGGATCACGATGTCGCGGGCGGGTTCGGGCCGGGTCGGGTGATCGAAGGCCCGCAGGTAGACGCGCAGCCGGTTACCCGACCAGCGAAAGAGCCCGGGGTGAAGCGCTCGCCCCGTCGTCGACGTCTGTTCGCGGTAGCCCGCGCGAGCAAGCGTGCCCCGCAAGTCGATCAGCTCGGCATCGAGCCCCGGATAGAGGATGCCCGGCGCCGAATACACCCTGGAGGGAACGACGAAGCGCTGGCCTTCGAAGCGGCCGACCACGATGCGGTCGAGCGAGATCAGCCAGGACGAAGTCCAGACCCCAAAGCCGAAGGCCGCGACCACGAGCACACGCACGAACCAGGTGAGCGGGCCCGGACGCCTGGGCCCTTCCCCGCCGCCGCCCGACTTGCGGCGCAGCCCTTTGCGAGCCCCAGCCTTGCGCACAGCCGTGCCCCGAGCCGCCGACTTCTTCGCCGCGGTCTTTCGGCCGGCCGCTTTCTTGCCAGCCGCCTTCTTACCGGCCGCCTTCTTGCGCGCGGCCTTCTTTCGGCCCGTCTCGCGAGCGGCCACCTTCTCCCTCCCCCGGGGCCTACGCTAGCAGCCTGCCATCTCAGCCGACCCGGGAACCCTTCCTGCGCTTGTGGTTACGGTTGGAAACCGCGAGAGTACCCGGGTTCAGAACTCCGCTTCGATTCGTACGGTTTCCCATGAGTCCCAACAAGAAAGAAGAACGCGACGGCGTCGCGAAACCCTGGGGTGGTCGCTTCAGCGGCAAGACCGACCCCACGGTCGAACGCTTCTCCGCGTCGGTGCACTTCGACAAGGCGCTGGCCCGCTACGACATCCGCGGGTCGATCGCCCATGCGCGCATGCTGGCGGCCACCGGGCTCGTCCCGGCTGAAGACGCCGACACCCTCGTCGCCGGGCTCCGGAACATCGAGCAGGAAATCGAAGCCGGGAGCTTCCCCTTCGACCCCGCCCTCGAAGACATCCACATGAACATCGAGGCGCGGCTGCGCACGCAGGTCGGTGCGGTCGCGGGGCGGCTCCACACCGGGCGCTCGCGCAACGACCAGGTCGCGACCGACACCGCGCTCTTCCTGCGCGACACGTGTCTGGCGGCCGAACTCGCGCTGCTCGAACTGCGGCAGGTGCTCGTCGAGCGGTCGCGCGACCACGTCGACACGGTGCTGCCCGGCTACACCCACTTGCAGCGCGCCCAGCCGGTGCGGCTCGCCCATCATTGGCTCGCCTACGTGGAAATGCTCACGCGCGACGCCGAACGCTTTGGCGACTTGCGGCGACGGGTGCGGCGAAGTCCGCTCGGCGCAGGCGCGATCGCGGGCTCGACGCTGCCCCTGGACCGCAACCACACAGCAGAGGCCCTCGGCTTCGAAGCGCCCACGCGCAACAGCATGGACACGGTGGCTTCGCGCGATCTCGTGATCGAGTTCCTTTCGGCGGCCGCCATCTGCATGGTGAACCTGTCTCGCATCAGCGAAGAGCTCGTGCTGTGGTCGAGCACCGAATTCGGCTTCATCGAACTCGCCGACGCCTATTCCACCGGCTCGAGCCTGATGCCGCAGAAGAAGAACCCCGACGTGCCCGAGATCGTACGCGGCAAGAGTGGGCGAGCGGTCGGCAACCTCGTGTCGCTGCTCACGACCATGAAGGGGCTTCCTTTCACCTACAACCGCGACATGCAGGAAGACAAGGAGCCGCTCTTCGATTCGGCCGCGACGCTGCGCGACTGCATCGAGGTGCTGACCGGCACCTTTGCGACCCTCGACGTCGACGTGGACTGCATGGCGCAAGCCGCGCAGGACCCGATGCTGCTCGCCACCGATCTCGCCGAGCTCCTGGTGCGCGAGGGCGTGCCGTTCCGCGAAGCCCACGAGGTGGTGGGCAAGATGGTGGGGCGCTGCGCGCAGGACGGTGTCGCGCTCGACGCGTTCAGCGCCGAGCAGATGGCCGAATTCCATCCCGCCTTCGGGGCGTCGTCGGGCGAACTGCTGGACCTCGAGCGCAGCTTCGCGCGGCGCGACCTGGTGGGCGGCACCGCGCGCGACACCGTGAGCGAAGCCCTCGAGGCGACCGCTCGCGACCTCGCCGAAGAAGCACAGGCCCTCGAGGCGCAGCGTGCCGAAGAAGACGCAGGAGACGGTTCGTGATGCTGCGTCGCCGACCACAGAGCCTCGTGCCCGACCAGCCCGCTGCCGCGATCGCGCTGCTACGGGCGCTCGTCTTTGCGCTCGTCTCTGCGCTCGCCTTCGCCTCGCTCGCATGCGGCAAGTACGGCAAGCCCCAGCGCGTCGATCACCAGGCCGACCAGGCTCCGCCCGCCAACGCGGCGCAGGACGAGCCCGGCGACGAAGAAGACGACGAGCGCAAGGACCGCGCAAAGCGCTAGGGCGTTCGCGCGCAGAGCCCGCGCGACCGCCCGCCCTCCGGCCCGCGCCGGCAGCCAACGCTGCAGAGCGCCCGCCGGCCTGCCCTTTCTGCTCCGCCAAAGAACCCCGTGTGCGCGACGTCACGCTGTCAGCTCGTCCCGCACCGACAGATGCCATAGGATCGAAACCATGAGCCAGTCCATTCCCTTCACCAAAATGCACGGCGCCGGTAACGACTTCGTCGTGCTCGACGCGATTCGCGACCCGATGCCGCGCGATTTCGCTGCTTTCTCTCGCCAGATCTCCGACCGCAACTTCGGCATCGGCGCAGACCAGATCCTCGTCGTCCGCCAGTCGCAGGACGCCGACTTCCGCATGGAAATCTTCAACGCCGACGGCTCCCAGGTGGAGATGTGCGCCAATGGGATTCGGGCGTTCTACAAGTTTCTGCGTGACCACGGGCACACCGAAAGCGACGAGATCCAGGTCGAGACGCTTTCGGGCATCGTGCGCCCCCGTTGGGCGGGGGGCGACATGATCCGCGTCGACATGGGCTTGCCCGTGCTCGAGCCGGCGAAGATCCCCACGACCCTCGGTTCGGGTGACGGCCCGGTGCTCGATGTTTCCCTCGACCTCACGGTGAACGGCGAAGCGCAGAGCGTCGTGCTTTCTTCCGCCTCGATGGGGAACCCGCACGCAGTGGTGGTCGTCGATGATGTGGACGCCTATCCGGTGCACACGGTGGGACCCGAGATCGAAAACCACGCCGTGTTTCCGAACCGCGTGAACGTCGAGTTCATCGAGATCACCGACCGCAGCCGCTTTCGGCAGCGCACCTGGGAACGTGGCACGGGCGAAACGCTCGCCTGCGGGAGCGGGGCTTGCGCGGCTTCCGTCGTGAGCATGTTGCGCGACGTGGTCGACCGCCGCGTCACCGTCGAACTGCGCGGCGGTGAACTCGAAATCGAATGGGCCGACGCCACTTCGCCCATCCTCATGACTGGCCCCGCCGCCGAAGTCTTCACGGGTACGATTGAAGACGCGTCGGCCGGCACCGGCGCTTGAAAGGAGACGTGATCATGTTCGAAGGCATCTACACCGCACTCATCACGCCCTTTAGAGACGGCAAAGTCGACGAGGCCGCGCTTCGCGCCCTGGTCGAGCGGCAGATCGCCGCTGGCATCACGGGCCTCGTCCCGTGCGGCTCGACGGGCGAATCCGCGACCCTTTCCCACGACGAACACAACGCCGTGATCGACATCGTGATCTCGGCCGCCGACGGGCGCGTGCCCGTGATCGCGGGGACGGGCTCGAACAACACGCGCGAAGCCGTCGCGCTCACGCAGCACGCAAAGGAAGCCGGGGCCACGGGCGCGCTCTTGCTCTCGCCCTACTACAACAAGCCCACCCAGGAAGGGCTCGTCGCACACTTCGAGGCGATCGCGGACGAAACCGGCTTGCCGCTCGTGCTCTACAACATCCCCGGCCGCACGGCGTCGAACGTGTTGCCCGAAACGATCGCGCGGCTGGCCGAGCACGAGTGCATCGTGGGCGTGAAGGAAGCTTGCGGTGATCTCGATCAGATCTCGCAGTTGATCGCCCTTTGCCCGGACGACTTCTGCGTCGTGTCGGGCGACGACTCGCTCCTGCTCCCGCTGCTTTCGATCGGCGGCAAGGGCTCGATCGCGGTCACGTCGAACGTCGCCCCGAAGCAGATGCTCGACCTCTACGGCGCCACGCAGGCGGGCGACTTCGTCCGCGCGCGGGAGATCCACTATCAGTTGCTGCCGCTCTTCAACGCACTCTTCTGCGAAACGAACCCGATTCCGGTGAAGGCCGCCCTGGCCCTCATGGGCTTGGTGGACGACGAAATCCGCCTGCCGCTCACGACGCTCACGCAGCCCAATCGCGAGCGACTGCAGGCGGTGCTCAAAGACGTGGGGATTCTGTAGTGGCGGAAAAAGTGGCTGGCAACGATTCCAACGCGAAGCGCGTACTCGTCGTGGGTGCCCTCGGGCGCATGGGCGAACAGGTGCGCGCCCAGGTGGCCGCGCACGAAGAGCTGGTGCTCGGAGCCGCACTCGAGCGACCCGGTCATCCCGAAGTCGGGCGGGTGCTGGAAAACGAGGTCGCAGTGACGGACGACGTGAAGCAGGCGCTGGCCGGCTGCGATGTCGTGATCGACTTTTCGATCCCGACGTCGACACTCGCGAACCTGCACGCCGCGGTAGACGCGGGTGTTGCGTACGTGACGGGCACCACGGGCTTCAGCGCAGAAGAGCGCGGCGAGATCGCCGCCATGGCGCAGCGCATCCCGCTCGTCCATGCGCCGAACTTCTCGCTCGCGGTGAACGTGCTGGGTTGGCTTTCACGCGAAGCGAGCCGGCGGCTCGGGCCCGCGTTCGACGCGGAACTCTTCGAGATCCATCACTCGAAGAAGCGCGACGCACCGAGCGGCACGGCGCTCTTTCTCGCCGAAGCCGTGGCCAAGGGTCGGGGCGTCAAGCTCGAAGACAAACTCGTACTCGAACGAGCGGGTGAAACCGGCGAACGCCCCGACGAAGCGATCGGCGTGCAGACGCTGCGCGGCGGCGACAACCCGGGCGAACACACCGTCATGTTCGTGGGCAGCGGCGAACGCGTCGAACTCGTTCACCGCTCGGCCACCCGCGAACACTTCGCGAGCGGCGCCGTGCGGGCCGCGGCCTGGCTCGCCGGTCACGAGCCAGGCTTGTACCCGATCGAGCAGGTGTTCGGGCTGGACGACTGAGTCGACAGCGTCGCTACGCGCTGCGTCGCGGGCGAGTTTCTGCCGGCTACTAGGTCTACTAGACAGCGATGTTCACAAAGGGCCTGGGTCCTTAGGTCGGGGAGAACGTCACTCTGGGACAACAACACAACCCGACGCATCCGCGTCGTACATCCACGACTTTCGTGGGTGCACTTCCAGGGTTGGCTCCGAAGTTTCCGGTTGCCTTCCTCGGTCGGCCCGTTGGAAGCCCCGACGCGAGTTTTCGGCCGTAGATGCACTTTCGTGGACGGTCGTTCTCGACTCAGCGCATGCGTTCAGGCGGCCGATACGAAGATTGCTTGCTTGCTTGCAAGCCCGGAGGCATCTTCATGGCCATGACGAGCGAACTTCGCGACGAGCTGTTTCGGCTTTCCGCTTCCGAGCGGCTGGAGCTGATCGAAGAGCTCTGGGACAGCCTCGACGACAACGACCAGGCGCTCGAGCTGACGCCCGAGCAACGCGAAGATCTCGAGCGACGCCTGGCCGAAGCCGACGCCGATCCCGACGGCGGCTCGTCCTGGGAAGAAGTGCGAGAGCGCATCCGGCAACGACAACGCTGAAGCTCACCCTTCGGCAACGGGCCGAGTGGGATCTCGATGAGGCCTACGCGTGGTACGAGTCGCGCTTGCCCGGCCTCGGTGAGTCGTTCCTTCGCGCAGCGCACGCTTGCTTCGCGCGGATCCAACAAGATCCCGATCTCTATGCCACGGACCACGGTCGCGTTCATCGTGCTCGCCTTCACCGCTTTCCCTACTCGGTCTTCTACTTGATCCGAGCGGATCGCATCGACGTGCTGTCGGTGTATCACTCGCGCCGGAAGCCACGACGCTTCGACCTTTAGTCGCCGCGCTTTTTCAAAGCCCCCATGGCTCGACCAGAGGAAGAGCCGGGTTGGGGGCGGCGCAGCCGCCCCCAACGCTGCTCTTCATGCGCTTCGAGGGAGCCCCCCTTCCAGGGGGATCGTGCCGACACAGTGCGACTACGATGAATCCGCTGGCGTGAAAGCAGCCAGCCGAAACACTCCAATGCGACGCAAGCCCGATTCGTCATACCTGGCGTGCAGAGCGCGACCACCGCTGCATGGGATTCTTCGCGAAAGAAAAATCAGTTCGTGCGGGAAGGTTCGCGCCGAACTCGTTGCAGCATCGCGGGTAGCAGCACGAGGTTCGCCATCACCGTGAGCGTCATGCCCACGGTGAGCAACGTTCCGAGCCCCGCAAGCCCCACGTGAGAAGACAAGGCCAGCGATCCGAAACTCGTGATCGTCGTGAGCGCGCTGAAGAGCACAGCGCGCGCGGTCGTCGTACCCAGCACTTCGATTTCGTTCGCCTTGCGTCGACGCGACTGCTCCACGAGGTGGATGCCGCTGTCGACCCCCGCGCCCATCAGGAGCGGCACGACGACCACGTTGAAGAAGTTGAGGGGCAGATCGATCCCCACCATGACGGCGCCCGTAACGAGACCAGCGAGCAGCAGCGGCACCAACACGAGCGCCATGTCCTTCGGGTTTCGCCAGAGCAGGAACAACAGCACCGCGATGACTCCGAGCGCCATGGCGATCGCCTGACGGAAGGCGAGCTTCGTGGTTCGCGCAAACTCGATCAGGTTGACCGCAATGCCCGTCACGTTGGGGTCGACCCTCTGGACTGCGGCGACGAAGCGTTCGAACGCTTCGTGGTCTTCGAGGTTCTCTTTCGGAAAGGTCTGCACACGCGCACGACCGTCCGGCGCCACGAGCCTGCGCGTAAGCCGTGCGGGGAGTGCTTCGCGATCGATGGGTTCGGGGTCGAGTGCACGGCGCACGCGCTCGATCTGCTCCGGAATCGACGACAGCAGCACCGATTCGAAGCGCGCGAGTTCGCGAGAACCGACTTCACGGCGATCGACCTTGTCGATCAGGGCCGCGAGCTTCGACTGCAGGTCGCGGATGCTCGCGGCGAGTGGGGCGTCGTCGATGTCGGCGACAGCCCGGTTCAACAACGCGTGGAGATCTCGCAGCGCTTCGAGCTGCTCTTCGGGCGTCGGGGCGGGCAGCGTGCCCTTCGCATCGGCACCCGGCGAGGCGAGCAGAAAGGCGAGATCGCCCAGCACCTCGAGCTTCTCTTCCTGTTCGTCGGGGATGTAGTCGGAAAGCGTGATCGAACGCGCGACGACGTCGAGCTCGCTCATCTCGCGCTTCAGCCGGTCGGCTTCTTCGAGGTTCGCGACGACCGAGTTCGCGTACCAGGGCGAGTGATGCCCGGCGTCGGCCAGCAGGTCGTTGAAGGTCTGCACGGATTCCGTACTCGGGTCGCGCATCGCCACGATGTTGGCGTCGAAGCGCAGGTTCGGAACCACGACCAAGGCCACCCCGCCGAGCACCGCCGCCGCGGCGCAGATCGCCCGGGCGTTCGCGGCGATCACGCGCGAGGGGCCCTCGCCGAAACGCAGCACACGCCCCTGCAGTGCTTCGCCATCGACGCGGAACCCCACCGTGAGCAGCGCCGGAAGCAGGGTCAGGGTGAGGAACAAGATGATGATCAGACCCACGCCCGTGATCAGCCCCAACTCCGCCACACCGCGATAGTCGGTCGGCAAGAACGCGAAGAAGCCGATCGCGGTCGTGAGCGTGCACAAGACGAGCGAACCCCCGACGCTGCGCGCGGCTTGGTCGAGCGCGGCCGCGTGGGCATCGCCACCGCGCCGCAGGTCCGCGTAGCGCATGCCGAGGTGCAGACCGAAGTCGACTCCGAGACCGAGGAAGAGCACGCCCGCCGCCACCGAGATCACGTTCAGGTTGCCGACCGCCACGGCGGCAAAGCCCGCGGTCCAGACGAGACCGGTGAGAAGCGTCGTCACCACGGCGCCGACGAGCGCGCCCGAGCGCAGCGCGATCATCAAAATGCCGGTCACGAGCAGCAGACAGAAGACACCCGACACCCCGATGTCCCAGACGATGCTGAGCGTTTCTTCGTAGACCAGCGCCGGGTTTCCCGTGACGCGAATCACGACACCATCGTGGTCGGCTCGAACCTCGCTTGCCGCTTCGCGCAGAGCGGCGAGTGGCGCTCGGGCAGGGAGCGCGTCGGCAAAGTCGAGGACCGGATGGGCGAGAACCACGCGGCGGGTGTTCGCGTCGACCGCCGAACCTTCCACCATCAATTCAGCCCACGAAACGCCGACCGCGTGTTCGCTGTAGATCTCGACACTCGCCTCGCCGATGCGGTCGAGCACCGGGATCCACCAACCCGCGTCGACGTCGGCGGCTTCGATCTGCTCGAAACCCTGTCGGATCAAGAAGGCGAGGTTCGCGAGGCTCGGGTCGCGCTCGAGTTCGGCGATCACGGGCTGGGCGCGCGCGAAGCGATCGCCGAATTCGTCGAGCTCGTCGACGTCCTGGTAGAGCAGCGCATGTCGCTCGAAGAAGCGGCCGCCACCGGGCAGGTACACGTCGTCGAAATGCGCGGTGTCGGCGCTCAGGCGCTTGACCAGCGCATGCGCGGCGGCGCGAGACGCTTCGGGGCGATCGCCGTCGACGACGATCAGCAGCGCGTTTTCGAGATCGGGAAACAGCGCAACGAAAGCGTCGTGGTTCTGCCGCGCCGGAAGGTGTTCGGGGAAGAGCTCGATCGTGTCCGAGTCGACGCCCAGGTTCGTCGCCGCGTAGCCACCGGCGACGAGGGTCGCGGCCCCGCAGAGCAGGAGCGTCGCGACGGCCCGTCGACGCGCCCCACCCACCCAACGGCGCAGGGGTCCCGAGAGCGTGGAATCGACGTCGAACATGATCTCCGGCCGAGGTGCACGTCAGGGGAAACGCGGGGCTGCAGGTGACGGGGTGGCGAGGACGCGAATGGAATCACGTCTCGACCCCCGCGACCGGAACGATCGGCAGACCGGAGAGGCTCGATCGTCCAATGAAACCGATGAGAAGGCGCAGCCGGCCGCTCAGCGGCGGCGGCGGTCGTCAGGGCAGACGACCTGGCGACCATCCATCAAGACGACTCTTGTTGTTGCTGCTGTTCTTCCAGCGGCTTCCAGTGGAAGAGCCCGTAGATCAGGACCTGGACGAAATGGTGACCCATCGAGCCGCCCGCTTTTTCGAGCACGCTCTTCTTCCAGAAGAACTCCGCGACGTGAACGATCGCGAGGAGCCAGAAGAGCCACCTCGCCCCCGTCTGGATCGTGCCGCCGCCGAACGTGATGATAAGAAGAAGAACCAACCACATGACGAGTACGCTTTGTTTCATGCACACATTCAGTCACGCGCGAGCGCCGATGTCAAGCGCATGTCGCGAGAGGCGAGTGCCCTCGCTCCAGGCGCCGGACGCCTATCGCGAAATCACCTCGAACCCCCGCTCCCGGAGCAGCGCCACGAGCCCCCGGTCGCCGATCACGTGGCCCGCCCCCACCACCATGAAGTGGTCGCCGGGGCTCGCGAGGCGGCGCGCGGCAAAGTCCGCCATGCGCTCGTTGCGGTCGTAGTAGATCCTCTCGATCAGCGCGTCGGCGCCGGGGAGCAGGGCCGAGGGCGAGGCCACTACCAGCGCTTCGAGGTCGTCCGCGTCACCGCAACGCCAGGCACGCATGATGTCCTCGACATCCTGTTCCATGGTCTCGAAGCCCAGCAGGATGAAGGCGAGAAAGAGCTCGCCGTCCATCGAATCGAAGAGCCCCAGTTGTTCTCGCGGGGTCTCGAGCGGCAGAACCCTGCGCGTGCCGGCCCGCTCGAGGAAGTAGTGGTCGACGCCGTAGCGAGGCAGGTAGCCGAGGGACTGCATCTTCAACGCCGTAAGCACCGTGGCAAGCGCCCACGGTTTCAAGTTGGTGAAGCTGCGAAACGGAACGCCGAGTTCGGAGAACGCGTCTTCGAGGCGTCGGTAGGTACCGGGCTCGAGGTGATCGCGCACGTGCTCACCTTCGGGCAGTCGTCCGAGAACTTGCATGAGTTTCGTGATCTCGCGCTGCGTGGCCAGGTTGGTCGTGTCGAGTTCGACGATCAGCGTTTGCGACTGTTTGAACGCCGACTCGATCGGTTCGGGTAGCGGGTAGTTGTCGGGCTCGCCGAAGTGAACGGAACCGAACAAGTAGAGACGGCCCTTCGAACCACGCACCTCGTACAAGAGCTGGCGGTCACCCAGCGCGCAGCCGTGCGACGTCTGGTCGGGTTGGGTGAGGGCGATCGATTCGAAACCCGCCGGCGATAGCTTCCCGGTGAGCCCCGCCCAGCGCGCCTTCCACTGGCCGTCTTCGTCGCGAAAACGCCAGGCATCGCTGAGCGCTTCGAACTCCTCGCGGTGCAGCGACATCGAGGAACCGAACGTCCAGTACCCGATGCGAACCCCGAAGCCATTGCGCACGGTCACGGTTTCGAGATAGACGAGGTCGGTACCGATGTTGCGGTCGCGATAACTCCAGCGCACCGCGTCGAGGGCGTCGTTCTTCGTGACTTCGAAGATGTCGGTCTGTTGACCGAAGACGCGATGGAGATAGGCGAAGTACTGCGCCGCATCCCACGACCGCGGCACGGGTTCTACCCAGACACGTCCGTAGGCATCACCCGTCGAACGAACAGCGAGCAGGAGAGGCGCTTCGTCCGGCCCCTTGTCGACGGGAAACTGCTCCTTCACCGCGTCGGGGGCGCTCTTTCGATCGGTGTAGATCGTCCATTGGTCGGAGAAGTCGGTCGCGATCCCCATCGTGGCGTTCGCGAACCGAGGGCGAGGGGGCGCGGTGTCGGTCGTCGCACACGCGAGGCCGAGGAACGCCGTCGCAACGAAAGCCGTCGTGCAGGAGAGAACGAGTCGCATGCGGGGATACTAGGAGTCCCCGACGAAACGATCGATCAGCCGCCTGGCGAGTCGAGAATACTGCTGTCGATCACCGTCGGACGATCCACCTTGGGCGGGCGGTCGATGCGCGGGGGGCGCACCGGCTTCGGGGGTGGTTGCAGGCGATCCCGCTTCACGCGCTCGGGCCGGACACGCGTGTTCGGCTTGCTCGTCTTCTGCGAATTCTCCAGCTTGTCCCCGCGCGTCGCGCGCACGGAACGCACCTTGCCCTTCGAGCGCACACCGTCGCGAACGATCCGCTGGCGCTCGAGCCGCTGCACGCGCTCCACGCGCAAGCGCCCCAGCTTGTCGCGACGCCCCGAAACCCGCACGGAGGTTTCGCGGTCGAAGGCCGCGCCGGCGCGTTCGAGCGAGCTGCGATCGACTTCCACACCGGGCAGGAAGAGCCGCCCCTCGCTTCCGATCTCGTGCACGTAGCCCTCGACCGAAAGGTGCCTGGTTTCGCGAGCCAGCAGCGTCGATGCGTCGAGCCGCTGCACATCGAACGCTCCACTTCGAACGTCGTAGCGGCCGGTCGCACGCAGATGTGTACCAGGTACGACCTCGCCCGCGGCCGCCACGGGAATGCCTCCGATGTCGATGCGCTGCGAAGCATCGATTCGCGCGAGCCCCGCAACCGCATCGGGTGTTTCGGGTGCCGCGCGCGAGAGCAATGTCGCGACCACGATGCCGTCGTTTCGCCGCAGCCCGCTGATCGATACCCGGGTTCCGACTTCCAGCGTCTCGACGCTTTCGATCATGTCTTCGGGCAATGCGACGCGCGCACCCATGACTTCGAGCGAAGCCGCTTCGCCATCGATCGCTGTAACCGGCCCGGTGAGTACGCTATGTACGCCCACCCGCTTCGCCCGCAACTCGCTTCCACGACCCGCCGCTTCGACGGCCACCACCTGGCCCACTTCGAGCATCGAAGCGTCTGCCGCGTTTCCGTCGAAGTCCACCGGCGTCGCTTCGTCGTAGTGGACCCGCAGGCCGTTTACGCAGATGCTCCCGAACGCGGTGATGGTTCCGTAGATCCCCGTGCCCCCAATGCCCGAATCGTCGCCATCGCTGAACCCGGTGCCGCCAAAGCCCGAATCGTCTCCACCGCGACCCGTACCCCCGATACCCGAATCGTCACCACCGCCCCGACCCGTTCCCCCGATCCCAGACCCCGTGTCGGACTGCGCGAGCTCGAGCGCGTGAGAAGAACCTTCGGGCGCGCACGGGTTTTGCGCCTGGGCGGGCAGGCTGAAGAGCAATGCGAGCACGACGACCCAGGTGGCTCGCACGCCACGCAATGTCGATTCAATCGCCATAGTCGCCGTCCCCGCGTTTCGCGCGGAAGCTATAGATGCCGAAGCGCATGCGGTGCACCGCACCCTTGTCGCCCGTGTCGCGTTCCTGCAGTTCCATCGCGCGCCGGTTCACTTCGTGAAGCGATTCCATGCCGCGCGTTTCAGCGAGCTCGAGCAGTTCGCGCACTGACGCATCGGTGAGCGACGCATAGAAGACGCTGCGTTCCATCATCGGGGGTTCGCGGTCCAGCAGGTTGTGGGCGCCGGCGGCGATGTGATCGTGCAGGGTATGACCGAGCGAGTACGCCTTTTCTTCGAAGCTCTTGCTCGGAATGAATGCGTCGGCGTTGAGCACCACGCGGTCGGCCGCGTCGAGCGACGCCACGCCGAGGCGTTGCCATTCGTCGAGCACCGAGCGCGGGCGAATGTCGCGGCTCACCGACGCGACGAGGTCTTCGAAGCTCGTCTCGCCCGCCACCGGTCGTCGCGGCAGCGGACGCGGGTGGCCGTGTTCGTCCTGGTATTCGGGGAGATCGGTCCAGCGCGCGACGATTTGCGCGCCGAGGGTGAGCGAGCGCGGTCGCTCTTCCGCACCCGTTTCGCTCGGCTCCTCGCGCAGCCGCTTCACGTCCTTGCGATGAATGCCGGTGAGCAGGTTGACGCGGCTATCGGTGAGCCGCTTGCCCTCGATCGCGAACTCGCCGCGCGCGACCTCGACGTAGATCTCCTTCAGCCATTGGCTGAGGATCGGAAAGGTGATTTGGCGGGATAGTAGAAGGTGGACGAGGGGACGCAGGAGCAGCCGTGCTGCACTCGTGAGTCTCTCGGGAGGCCCCGGAACTGAAGGGATTTCGTTCTGCTCGCCAGACATGATCCACCCATAGGATCGCACTTTGTGGGAAAAAGATCCACAAAGATATCGGTCAGATCCGGGAAAACTTGACCCGGGAGGGGCACCGGTCGGAGCTGGACCGGCAGCGGGCGTGCGGCCCTGTGGCACCCGCCTCGCGCGCGATTGGCAAGCGCCGGCTAGACGGCTTCGGGCCCGCGCTCGCCGGTGCGAATGCGGATCGCTTCGTTCAGCGGCAGCACGAAGATCTTGCCGTCACCGATGCGGCCGGTGTTCGCCGCCTCGACGATCGTCTCTACGGCTTTGTCCACCATGTCGTCGTCGATCACGATTTCGAGTTTGATCTTGGGCAGGAAGTCGACCACGTACTCGGCGCCGCGATACAGCTCGGTATGGCCCTTCTGTCGGCCAAAGCCTTTGACTTCGGTCACCGTGAGGCCCTGGATGCCGACCTGCTGGAGAGCCTCTTTGACTTCATCGAGCTTGAAGGGCTTGATGATCGCTTCGACTTTCTTCATCGCTGCGCGTCCTCGCTCACGGAGTTGTTCTTCGTCTCGTCTTTCTTGGGGGGTGGGGGGGTGCGGTTCGCCTGGCACTTGCAGCGCTTCCCGTTCCAGGCCGCGCCTCACACTATCACGTCGCACGCGGCTACGGGGTGCCGCGAGGCCCGGTTGATGCCCGATTCGCACGACCGCGGGCGTGGCGCAGCACCGCCCATTTGCGCACGAGGCTGCACAGCTTGCGGGCAGCGCTGCCCGTAGAACGAGCAGTCCAATGAAGCTGGATGCTTCGCGACAAGCCGTCTCGCACTCGATTCGGGCTGAGGCGCAACTGAGGACGACAATTCGGCGCACCCGGCGTTCGTTCACGACGGTCTCGCGTGGGAACGCGTCTTGCACTCGAGACCCAGCGTGACTGATCAATTCGAAGGGCGCGTCTTCGAGGCGCGCTCCACAACACAAGACTCAATGACCGACCCGACCCACTCTCACAGGCCCCACGTCCCCGTCCGAAGCGCGATCGACCCGGACGAGTTCCGACGCTTTCTCGAACACGCGTCGGCGCTCGACAACGGCGAGCCGCGGTCGCTCCGCGCCTGGATGGACTTCGCAGAGGCATGGCAGATCAGCCAGATGCTGCGTCGCTGCCGAGGCAACCGCAGCGCGACCGCGCGTGCGCTCGGCATCGGCCGCCGCACCCTCTACGCGAAGATGGAAAAGCTCGGCATCACGGCGAGCTGGGGAGTCTGATTCGCGGGCGCTTCGCCTTGCGAGACGCAGACACGCGAGTCGGAGAGTGAAGTCAGGACGCGCCGCGCCGCGCGAGATCCCAGAGCGCGTGGGTGTCCGCGTACGCGAGCGTTCGAGGACAGCGTTCCTTCGGGAGCGCAGCGCGAACTTCTGCGAGTCGCGCGAGGTCGCCTGGCGTGTCGAGGTCGAAACTCCCTTCGGTGGTTTCGACGCTCAACCCAGCGCGCTTCGCGCGGCTGAGCGTTGCGGGCAACACCCCGCCATGACTCATCTCGTGGTCGAACGCGTCTGCGGCCGGCACGCGTAAGCCGATCGCCCCATAACCACCGTCGGGGTCGGGGCTCGCCACGAGATCGCAGCGCTCGAGTGCATCGAACAGGCGCGCGATTTCGTCTGCACCGAGCGCGGGGTTGTCACTGCCGCGCAAGACCACCTTGCTCGCCCCCTGCGCGAGCGCGCGAGCGACTTCGTACGCCATGCGGCGGCCGAGATCCCCTTCGCACTGCGCCACGATGCGAAAGCTCGGGGGCGCAAAGCACGCGAAGGCCTGGCAAGCCGAAGCCGGTGACACGGTCAAGACAGCTTTGACCCCCTGCGCCTCGCACGCGCGCGCCGATTCGTCGAGGACGTCGCCGAGCATCTCGCGATAGAACGCCGCAGCGCCTTCGGGTGAGAGCGCGGGCGTCATGCGCGTCTTCACCTTGCTCGGTTGGGGATCCTTCGCGAAGACGACGAGCACGGCGGGACCGGCTTCGCGCCCCGCGCTCACTCGCCCCCCGTGCGGGCCGCCACCTGCTCGGGGACCGGCCCGAGCAGCGCTTCGGAGCGTTCGGCTTCGAGACGCGTCCACAGGTCGAAGTTGCGTTCGATGCGGTCGTATTCGTCTTCGGTATCGACGTCGATCGCGCAGCCCCCGACTTCGCTCACCACGAAGCGAAAGCGGCAGTTCATCAACTTGCTGATGCCCCACTCGTTGCGCGCAAGCGAAACGCCGCGGCTGATCAACCAGGCGAGCGGCTTCAAGCCCAGTCGATCCACCAAGCCACCCAGATGCATCAGCATGTAGAAGAAGAGGAGCGCCAGCCCGCCTTCGCGCACCAGGAGCTTGCTCCCGAGCCCCACCATGTTGTGGAACTCGCGCATGTGGCGATGGCGGTACATGTCCTGGATGTAGTGGCGGTTGAGAATGCGCGCCGGCTTCGCGAGGTGGAGGTTGCTCTGCCGCAAACGTCCATCGCGCAGGTTGAAGAACGCGATGTCGAGGCCTTCCGGGTTTTCGTTCGTGCGCAGGTAGCTTTCGAGCGACGACTGGGTGACGAGGCCCAACGCGTAGTCGCAACCGAGCAAGACCCCTTCGTTGATGAAGTGCGAAAGCTCCTGGGGTGTCGCAAAGGGAAGGTCGGCCGACACGTAGAGCACGGTCTGGTCGAGATCGTCGCCCTCGGGTTCGCGGCCTTCGGGGGGCGCCCCCGGAAGCGCGCGTTTGTAGGTTTCCCAGGCGTTCTCGTAGAGGTTCGTGTGCTGCTCGGTGATGTGGAGAGGCTTGGTCAGCTCGGACTGGATGCGCGGGGCACTGAAGATCGCTTCGAGACGATCGCGATCGCCCACCACCCACACTTCGTCGACTTCGGGCACCGACTGCAACGTCACCACGACGCGTGCCACGAGCGGGCGGCTCGCGACCTCGAGATAGACCTTGCTGCGTCCGTAGATCGCTTTCGCGGCGCCGCGATCTCCGGCCGTTACGATGGCTGGTATACCCACGTTCCTACTCTCTCCGGAGAAGTGCAGGCTAGCAGCCCGGTCGACAACCCGCGTAGCGTCGCGTGGGTTAGTGTGAAGCTCTTCGCCCAAGAGCCGGCGGTATGGCGCACACGACTCCATCGTCCTTCGACACCTCGAGCATGACCCGGGCGGCACTCGATGGTCTCGCGTATTCGAGCATCCTGGCGGGGCTGGTGGCGGGGGCGCTGGTGGTTTCGGTCACGCTCGCGCTGGGCCACCCGATCGATGCGGGGCTCGCCCTTCTGGCTCTGGCGGGGACGGTTGCCGTGTACAACGTCGACCGCCTGCGAGACCGCGAACGAGACCGCGCACTCGCGCCGGCCCGCACCGCTTTCGTCGAACGACACGCACCCGCATTGCGTGCACTCACGGGGGTCGCGCTCCTCGTTTGCGTGGCCTGCAGCACGCGGCTCGGCGGCCACGGGTTCGGGATCTGCGCCGCAGTGCTCGGCCTCGGGCTCGCGCACCGTCGCCTGAAGCGCCTTCGTGGGATCAAGACCGCATACCTCGCCTGCAGTTGGCTGCTCGTGACCGTGGGCCTGCCCGCCTTGGGTCGCGCGCAGTCGCCAGCGGTCGGCGCCGAAGCGCTCTTCTGGGTCGTTGCCATCATTGGATCGGCCGTGACCGCCAACCTGATGGCGTCGAATCTCGATCGCAGCCGCCTCGCCTCGCCGCCGGACCCTGGAGCCAGACGCCGCAAGCTCGCCATCTCGATCGCCACAGCTGGGCTCGGCATGGCGTTTGCGCTCGTGGGTCCCGAAAGCGTTCGACCGCTCGGGGCCGTGGCGGCTGCACAGTTCATCGCCCTCGTTCGCTACCGCGAAGGCGAGGCCTACCTCGCGCGCGTGGTCGACGGTTCGCTCTTCGCCGGAGCCGTGACCGCGATCGCACTGCTCATTCACTTGCGCGGTTAGACGCGACGCTTCAGGGAAGCGGTACGAGGATCTCGACGCTCGTGTTCGAGGCGTTGCGCTTCCGCTTCCGCAGCTTCCTGTTCGGCAACGTGCGCCGCTTTGGCGCGCGTGCGTTCGGCCGCATCGCGTTCCTGTTGCTGGGATCGGGTGACGCCGACATCGCTGAGCGAAGAGCCGACGAGTTGGTCGATCGGGATCAAGTGATTCTACGCAGCTTCGCAAGCCTTGGGTTTTCGTCCGTTGGTACCGGCGAGACGGATGAGCATAGTCGATGCAAACGGGGCGCAACGCTTCGAGGTTTCGTTCGGTGAACCGGGTGGGCCCGCAGCGCAACAAAGGGATCGTTGCTGCCAACTTGCCGCGCCGCGAGCGAGCGGAACGGCTTTCCGCTGTTGTCGCGTACTGCGCTATCGCGGTGTTCTATTCGCGCTCACGGCGGGCCCGCCCCGTTGGGACCCCGAAACAAGAACCACGCTCTCGCGTTCGACTCGTGATGATTGAGTGACGACCGACGCTCTTGTAGCGTGAACCATCTACCCGGTGGGCCCCTGCTCGAAGCACGCCAAAGCAAAGCGATCACCGGTCGCGCCCCGGTCCCCGCCATGAGCGCAGTTTCGATTGGCTACATCCACACCCCGCGCGCCGATGGGCTGTGGTTCATCGCGCTTCCCTTCATTGCGATCGCGATCGCCCTTTTCTTCCATTCCGCGTTGCCCTACGTCGCGCAGATCTCGATCGCGATCTGGATCACCGTTCCCCACCACTACGCGGGTTGGGTTCGCGGCTACGGGCTCGAAGAAGACTGGAATCGTTGGCGCACGCGCTTGATCGTCGGGCCACTCGTGCTGATCCCGACCGTGCTCCTGGGGACGGCCTACATCCCCATCACGGTCGCCATCATGTTCATGCTGTGGGACCACCAGCACAGCGTGATGCAGCAGTACGGCTTTGCGCGGATCTACGACTTCAAGGCGGGCGCCGGTGCACCGCTCACCGGGCGCTGGGACTTCTGGCTCGGCATCGTGCTCTATTCGAACCTGCTCCTCACGGCGCCACTGTGGGCGGAGCTTTGGATCGCCGAGCTCTACCGCTGGGATCTCGCGCTCACCGCTGAAGCGATCCGCACGTTGCAGACCGCGAGCTATTCGGTGACCGCTGCGTTCATCATTGCGTACGCGGTGCACGTCGCGCGAGCCACCGCCGCGGGCCATAGCGTGAACCCGATGAAGTACGCCTTCTTGTTCGCGAGCTTCGGGCTCTGGTACTTCGTGAGTTGGCGCGATTCGTTCCTCGTCTATCTCGTCGCCCACCGCATCATGCACGGCGTCCAGTACATCGCCATGGTCTACTGGTACGTCGAAAAGAAGGAAGAGATGACGGGTGCGACCCCGCGACTGCTCGGGCACATGAGCGCTACGCGCTATGTCTTCTATGGCCTGCTCTACGCGGTCATCTTTCACTTCGCCACGGGTGGCAGCGTCGACGCCATGAGCTTCGGGCTCATCTCGGCCCTTCAGGACGATTCGGCACTCAAGTTCACCGCCGAACAGGCCACCGGCTTCTACGCCGCCACGGCCGTGAGCGCCGCAGGGGTCTGCCACTACTATCTCGACTCGTACATCTGGAAGCTGCGAGAGCCGAAGATCCGGGAGGGGCTGTGATGCGCTTGCTTTCCTGGATCGTGGAACAACGGCTGATCCTCTGTCTCTATATCGCGGGGGCGGCGCTCGCCTATTCCGAACTGCGACTCCCGACTGACGAAGTCAGCGGCCTCGACGCACCCGGCGCGTACTTCGACGAAGGAACCGGCGTCGCGGAAGTGAGCGCGAAGATCTATCCCGACCGCGCGCTCACGCTCTACTACCAGGCCTTCCAGAAGTCCTTCTGCACGGGGCCCGCGCGAACCCGGCCCGAAGGCTGCGAAGCGATCGGCCCGGTCGAGCCCGGCGAAGTGCGCGAACTCATCGAACGCGCCATCGCCAAGGGCAACCGTTCGATCGAAGAGCTGATGTACAACTACGCAGTCATCCTCGTAGAGGAGGGTGCACCGCAAGAAGAGATCGACACCGCGGTGCGTAACTGGCGCTTGTCGCACCCCACGATGGATCGCCCCGATCCGCGAACGCTTGGCCGCACGCGCCAGCAGGGGAAGCCGTCCTGAAGTTCTGGCTCATCGCACCGTGGCTGCCCGCGGAAGAGATGATCGAACTCGCGCGCATGGCAGAAGAGATCGGCTTCGAGGGCATGATGGGCGCCGATCACGGCTTCGTGCCCGAAACCATGGCCGCCGACTACCTCTATACCGAAGACGGCAAGCCCCCGATCCACGGCGGCCTGCCCTACCCCGAGACGTGGACGACGCTTACCGCCATGGCGATGGCGACGACCCGCTTGAAGCTTTCGTGCGCGGTCTATGTCTTGCCACTGCGCAACCCGATCGAAGTCGCGAAGGCCACGGGCACGCTTTCGCGCGTCAGCAACGGCCGCGTGATCCTGGGCGCGGGGGCGGGCTGGATGAAAGAGGAGTTCGACGTCTATGGCGTCGACTTCAAGACGCGCGGCCGCCGCATGGACGAGTGCATCGAGGTCATTCGCAAGCTTCAGCAGGGCGGCTACGTGGAACATCGCGGTGAGTTCTTCGACTTTCCGCCACTCGCCATCGGGCCGGCGCCGGATGCCCCGGTGCCGATCTACATCGGCGGCGCGAGCAAGCTCGCACTGCGACGCGCCGCGCGCATCGGCGACGGTTGGATCGGAGCGGGCAACTCGATCGAAGAAGTCGAGGACATCCTCGATCAGTTGAACACCATGCGCCGCGAATACGGGCGCGAGCAGGAACCCTTCGAAGTCGTCTGCCCCGTCATGCAGGTCACCGAGACCGAGCGGTTGAAGGAGTTGGAAGCGAAGGGGCTCACTTCGATCTGCTTCGGGTTCGCGGACAACTACGAGCTGCCCATCGAGCAGAAGCACGGTTTTCTCGACTGGTTCGCCCAGAACGTGATGGCGAACTTCGAGGACTGACCCGGAAAACGCGCGACTTCAGCTACGCGTCACGCTTCGAAAACGCCTGCACCGACAGCCCGACGATCGCGAAGAGCAAAGCGAACACGAAGCGTGGGTCACCGAGCTGGAACCACGGGTCGAGGGGATAGGCGATCGTCTTTTCCATCGCGGCAATCTTGAACGCGTGGATGTTGGAGTCACCGAGGTCGCGGATCGCCACAAGTTGCTCCAGCAAGTCGCGGCGACTGCGGTAACGCACGAGCCCACCTTGCGACCAATCGTTTGCGCCCTCGATCCCCCAGATGTCGATCGCGGGGGCCGCGGCCCAGCCCATCACGACGGGGTGTGCGCCCGACAGGAACGCCTTGCCGAGGAAGGGCCGCGTGTACTTCGCCAGGACTTCGTCGCTCGTTTCGCCCGGCTCGACCCCGGGCACCTGCTCCGGTGTGTCGTGCAGGTCGATGGCGTTCAACATGACGAAGTCGTCGCCGGTGTCGGTTTCCATGAAGTGCATCCACACCTTCACGCGCTCGGGGTCTTCGGCGACCTCTTCGACGACGGCGCCGTAGTAGGCGATTTCTTCGTCGCTGAGTGGCCCGCCGAACGACGTGTACCAACCGAAGAAGGCCATGTATAGAAGGCAGAGCACGAGCCAGGTGCGGGCGGGTCGTGACATCGGGGCGAGCTCCATGAAGTGACATGCAATATGCCACAAGCTGGAGCGTCAGCCCCGAGTGAATCGGGCGCGGGGGCTGCCGTTCAAGTCACTGGAAAGGCGGTGCTTTTCTTGGAGGTGCCGGGCCGCGCTCGGCTTCGGGGCTCAGCGCGCGAGCGACGCCCGCAACCAGAGCCACGAATGGGCGAGGCTCGGTTCGATCTCGCAATGACGAGCCTCACGTACCACCACATCGACGAGCGGCCCGCGTACTTCCGCCGCTTGCAGGCCGATCTGGCCCCGGGTGGCCGCGTCGTACACCTCGACGACCGCCACGACGTACCGCCGCCCTTCCGTTGGTTGCAGGGGAAGGGTCACTGGACCGTGCCCGACGACATGAAGACCGAGATGCAAGAAGCCGGTTACCGTGTCGAGGCAGAGCACGAGTTCTTGCCGATGCAGAGCTTCATGGTCTTCACACCGCGAGCGGCGGCGCAGCTGAGTGGCACGCAAGATCCCCGAAGAACGCTTCGCGCAATTGGTCGACGCCGCGATCGAGGTGTTCATCGCGCGCGGCTATCGCCTCACGCAGATGTCCGACATCGCGAAGGCGTTGGGGGTCGCGAAGGGGACGCTCTATGGATACGTGGAGAGCAGGGACGCGTTGTTCGCGCTTTGCCTCTACAACGCCGACCGAGCAGAACCGCTCACGCTACCGGCCGAGTTGCCACTCGCGACACCGCCGGCCGGGCAGAGAGGCCCCGCGTGCGGCGTTGGTGCGGTACCTCGAATCGCGCATTGCAGCGGGGCAGCTTCGGCCCGTGGCCAACGTGCGAATCGCCGCCCGCGTCATCATCGAAACCTGCACGACCTGGGCGGTGCACATCAAGTGGGATCGGTCACCCGAAGACTTCGACCCGGCCGTGGCACGCGATGAAGTCGTGGCGTTCCTGGTGAGTGGGCTTCAGCGCTGAACACGAGCCCCGTACGTCGCTTCATCGCGAGCGATTCGCCCAAAAGCTTCTAGCATTGCGGCACTGAATGCAGGAGCAAGGCATGGCGAGTGAAGGCGGCGATTTCAAGAAGTACGAATGCGTGGTGTGCGGCTACATCTACGATGAAGCGCTCGGGATTCCGAGCCGCGGCATCCCGGCCGGCACGCGGTGGGATGACCTGCCCGACGACTTCGAATGCCCCGAGTGCGCGTGCAAGAAAGAGTACTTCCAACTGATCGGTTGATCGGCTGATCGCCGAACAGCCGGGTCGTGCTCAGACGTTCGTTCGCACCATCAGGTTCTTGAACGCGATGCTGGTTTCGTTCGCCAGGCGTTCGGGTTCGCTGTCGAGTTCGGCGTTGGGGAAGCGGTTCATCAGCTCGCTCACCGTCAGGTACATCTGACGCTTGGCGAGCGCTGCGCCGATGCAGAAGCGCGGGCCGTAACCGAAGCGGATGTCGGGTTCGAAGGTGCGCGTCACGTCGAACTTCTGGGGTTCGGGGAAGTACTTGGGATCGTGTTCGTAGAGGTGCGGCATCATCAAGATCATCTGGCCGCGCTTTACCTGCTGACCGCAGACTTCCATGTCGCGCGGCGCGTAGCGCGCGAAGCCCATCTTCGAGATCACGCCCCAGCGGCTCACTTCGCTGAACGCGTTGGCGAAAGCATCGTGTGACGCCATCGCGGTGGCGATCTGCTCTTTGTGCTTCAGCAGGGAGTACACCGTCCACTGCTGGAAGGTGAAGGTCGTGTCGCTCCCCGCGCCGATCAGCGCGAGGATCAAGGTGAGGATGTCCCACTCGTCGAAGTCTTCGTTTTCTTCTTCGGCTTTGAGCAGGATGCTGAGCACGTCGTCTTGCTGAGGAGCTGCGCGGCGTTCGGCGAGCATCTCCTTGAAGATGTCGACCGCGATGTTGCATTCCTGGCGGGCGCTTTCGCGTACTTCGTCGCTGAGGGTCGGGTTCCAGGTGTCGGTGAAGTTGCGGACCACCGGGCGGATGGCATCCCAATACTTTTCCGGCACGCCGATCAGGCGGGTAATCGAAATGAAGGGGATGTGCTGCGCGACTTCGCTCTTGTAGTCGAAGACGTCGGGCTTGCCGAGATCGTCGAAGAGTTGCTTGATGTCGGGTTCGATGCGGCGCTGGATTTCGTCGACCACGTTTCGCGAAAACGCGGGAGCCGCGATCTTGCGGATGAGCAGGTGGTGGTCGTGGTCGGCCAGCAGGCTGTGGCCGATCATGCAGCGTTCGAAGTTGGTCCAGTCTGCTTCGGGTGGTCGCGGGGGCGCGAATTCCCAGTCGTAGAAGTCGGAGGAGAGGTATTCCTCTTTCCAACACTGCATGATGTCGTCGAGCTGCGTCATGCACCACGCGCCCCACGGTTCGTAATAGACGAAGCGGCCGCTGTTGTAGAGCGCCTGGCATTGGGGCGCCGGGTTTTCGCAGTACTCCTGCGAAGCGGGGTCGTAGACGTCCTGCAACACGGGCGTGACTTCTTGCATGCTCATGGCTCCTCTCCGTCTTTTGCGATGGGTCGCAGCTCGCTGCCGGCTCGCGTTTGCGCAGCGCGGCAGAGCCCCGGGCGGTTGTGCGTGGCCTCACCGCGCTCTCAGCGGTTGAACCCGGTCTTCGACCCTCCAAGCCTACACGAGAGGATAGAAATGCACTGGACTGTATCTATACACACCGGTAAAAATACGAGATCCCGTTCATCTTCCCGCGGCCGACAGCCGCCCGGAGCCCGGGGAACGACCCCCTTCGCCTGCAACGCACGTAGATAGAAGAAGGAGTGCCACCCGATGTCACCTTCCGCGGATTCGCTCGACTTCCGACTCGACTCGCCCGACGTCAAGAACGACCCCTACCCGCTCTTGCATCGGCTGCGCGAAGAAGACCCGGTGCACTACGTCGAGCACATGGATTGCTGGCTCATCACCCGGTACAAGGACATCTACGAGCTCTACACCGACCCGCGCCTCACCGCCGACCGGCGCAAGGGATACAACTACCAGCAGCCGCCCGAAGGCAGCTTCTTTCGTTGGGTCGACGACCATGGCCTGATGGCGCTCGACAAGAAGACCCACAGCTTGCAGCGCCGGTTGATCGGTTCGGGCTTGACCCCGAGCGGTGTGCGGAACATCGAAGGCAAGGTGCGCGACGTCGTCGATCACTTCGCCAAGCCGCTGCACGGCCGCACGGGTGTCGTGGACATCATGAAGGAATACACGACACCCATCCCGATCGTCGTCGTCGGGCACATCACCGGCGTTACCGCCCCGGGTGTGGACGACACGCAGTTCAGCGAATTGGCCCAGGCGGTCATTCGCGGCTTCTTCGGGCTGGTGAGCCAGGAAGTGCTGCTGCGCTCGGAAAAGAACTACGAGCAGCTTTCGAAGTGGGTGAAGGACACGATCGCCGCCCGCCGCGAAAAGCCCGAAAACGACTTGATCAGTTACCTCATCGATGCGAACGAAGGCGGCTTCTCTCTCGACGACGAGGGCATCGTGGCGCAGGTGAGTTCAATGCTTGCGGCCGGTACCGAAACGACGAGTAGTGGAGGCGTAACGTGCTTGAGCACGCTGCTCGACCACCCCGACCAGCTCGAGCGCGTGCGCGCGGATCGCTCGCTCATTCCGCAGACGGTAAACGAGGTACTGCGTTACGCCTTTGGTGGCGTTGGTGGGACCCAGCGCTTCCCGCTCGAAGACTTCGAGTACAAGGGACGCAAGTTCAAGAAGGGCCAGCTCGTCATGCTGAGCGGCGGTGGCGCGAGCCACGACCCCGAGGTGTACGAGAACCCCGAGGCCTTCGACATCGACCGCAATCCGCAGGGGATCCTGACCTTTGGGTTGGGGCCGCACTATTGCCTGGGTGCGAACCTGGCGCGGTGTGAGCTCGCCAACATCGTCGATGCGGCGATGGACTTCCTGCCGCCTGGGGCGAAGGTGCTGCACGATCAGATCGAAGTGGAAGAGCTTGGGATGTTCGATCGGCAGACGAATTGTCCGGTGGACTTTGGGGGTGGGGCCTGAATCAGCGGGCAGTAGACGCCAACCGATAGCTCGTACTCCGCCCTCCGCCTTCGTTCTTCACGATGATGCCCCGCCCGAGTAGTTGGCGGATGTCGCGCAGCGCCGTGTCGTTCGAACAACCGGCGAGCTTGGCGTACTTCGACGTCGTCAGGTGGCCCTTGAAGTCGTCGAGCATTCGGTTGAGGACGCTTCGTTGTCGAGCATTGACCGGGTCCTGGTTCACTCGCTCCCAGAAGCGCGCCCTGTTCAGTACCGCCGCGATCTTGCCCTCGGCGTTCTCGATCGTTTTGTCGAGGCAGCCGAGAAACCACATGAGCCAGGCCGTGATATCCAGGCCGCCACGCTGCGCCGACTCGAGTTGGCGGTAGTACTCCGATCGTCCTTCGAGGATCGCCGAAGACAAGTTGCCCTCACTGGAACGTGCGAGCTCCGAGAGCGGCGCCTCACCTGGGCGCCGTAGAGGTACGAAAATTCCCGATACGGCTCTCAGTGCTGCCCGAAATCGACCTGGCTGCCGTTCGGGTCGAGTCGCAAGACCAGCGCGGCCGCGATCCTCATCTCATGATCGCGGGTGACTCCCGCTGCGCGGCTGAAGTCTTCCCACTTCGTCACGGCCTCGATGACTTCTTCGCCGATCGCTTCTGCTCGGCCGCGCTTCATCGATGCGACGCGCGCGCACGTACGCAGGTCGGCCCAGGTGAAGTTCTCTCGCTTGCCCGCGATCGTCATCTGGTGTGTCGCGGTCCAGGCGCCGCTTGGGTTGTAGCTGTAGGTGACGTCGAATGCGGGCGACAGCGACCAGCGCCCTCGTTTGTCCATGAGGAACGCGATGTTCTTCACGTGGTCGTCCTGATTGCGGGCGAATACGTTGAACAGCATGCGGCGATAGAGTTCTTCTATCGCGTCCATGCCGAGGCCCAGGCTTCGCGCAGTGAGGAAGGCTTCCTCGTAGCTATGTGCGCCCGGGGCGTTGTAGTCGTAGTGGCCGAGGGCGCCGAGCGATTGCATGTGGAGCTTTTGGCCGCTGGGCGTGCGGTCGAAGCGGCGGGTCATGAAGTGGCGCCGACCGTCTTCTTCGAGCAGGCGGCACTGCGCCATTTCGATTCCCGCAGCGCTCGCCATCAGGTGATAGGCGTATTCGATCGCGCCGTAGCCTTCGGGGTCTTCGAGTTCTTTGTCGCGGTTACCCGCAACACCGTCGAACTTGATGATCCAGTCTTCGAAGCCGGCTTCGTGGCGCGCCTGGCCTGAACGCACTTCTCGGGTCTGCGGGTTCCAGGCGATGACGGCTTTCGCCCGTGCTCCACCCGCCGAGGTGCCGACCTTCAGGATGTCGAGCAGTGTGTCGCTGCTCTTCTCGTCGTTCGCGAACGAGCCGGCGAGCTGTTCGCGCTCGCGCAGTACCTGCGATGCGAGTTCGACCAGGGCCGCGACTTCCAACGTCTCGGCCTTCTTGGGCTCGGGTCCGGTGGCGGGGTAGAACTCGAGCGCCCCCATGCCCCGGCTCCCCACATGGCAAAGCCGTTCGACTGCGTTGAGGCTCGCGGGGGAGCGGCCCTGACGCGCGAGCCATGCGTTGATGACTGCATTGCCGAACCTGTCGGGAAGCGAATCGGCGAGTAGGCCGGGAAGGCCATGGAACGTTTCGTGCGCGAGATCGGGAAAGGCGAAGACCTCGTTCGAAAGGGGCATCTTGATGGGTGACACTTCGATGTGGCTCTTCGCGAAGTCGGGGTCGTACTCGAAGGCAGCGGTGCGGTCGCCCTCCGCGATGGACGTGGCACCGATTCGCCTATCCCACAAGCGAACTTCGGCGACGGTGGTCATCCCTCTTCGTCTCCCCACTTCCATTCACCCGCGTGCTGGCTCTTGCTGGAGCGCCGCGCGGCGCGCTGGCGGGGCTTGCCCTTGTGTTCGAGCAACTCGATCGGGCTTGGGCGTGGCTCCGGAAACGCGGCCTCGAGGGCGTCCACCATGCGGAGCACCCGCAGCACGCGGAGCCAGCTCGCCATTTGCGCGGAGTGGCCACCCTCGATGCGCTCGACCGTCCGCTTGGAAACGCCGGCCTCGTGGGCCAGCTCGGCCTGGGTGAGGTTCAGGTCGAGGCGCCGCCTCGCCAGGCGTTTGCCGAGTTCTTCGAGAATGGCGGTGTCGGTTGCGGTCTGTTCGAGTCTCATAACTCGTCAAGTATGACGCCTTATGAGTATTGCGGCCCTATAGTCGTCAAAAATTACGAAATATTCCGGAATCGACGGGAATGTCATACAACTCGCCAGAATCGACGATTTGTGTGCACTTTCGAGTGATGCTTCGTCAATTTCTACGATTCATGCCTTTTCGATATCTGCTTTGGCCAGCTCGCCGAGTATCGTGACGGCCGGCACCCCGAGTGCCGGATGTCTCCGCATCTGACCCACCGCGCTCCCGCGGCGCCCTAGAGGTCGAACCCCGGCTCGAAGCGCTCCGGGTCGAAGTGCTCGCCGAGCCAGTCCTTCATGTCACGGTGCTCGGGGTGCCGAGGGTTCGAGATCACCTCCAGCAGTTCGGCGTAGCCGGGCTCGCCACCGCAGTCTTCAGGCGGGCATGCGCGCCGGCCCGCGGTGCAGCGCGGGTGAAACTTCCCCTTCCCACCCTTCCTTTCAGGGAGCGGGTGGATCTTCTCGAGCACGATGCGGTGGTTCCAGTCGTCGCCAAAGTCGTACACGTAGTCGAGGCGCTGCTTGGGTGCTTCGAGGAGTTCGCCGAGGCGCACGCTGCGCTCGTCGACCATTTCTTCGAAGTCGAATTCGGGGTCGGGCACGCCGAACCGCACGCCTTCGCACTCGAACATGTGCAGGTGCGAATCGGTCCAGCCCATTGCGGATTGCACCAGGTAGTGAAGGCGGGCGAGGTTGATGTCGGAGGGGACTTCGATGCGCCGCCAGATCGGCGGGCGGATGCCCTGCAGTGTGACCTTCAGCTGGTAGAGCGCGGGTGTTGCGCGATTTCGTTGTGTGCCGGACGCCGCTTGGTTGCGATCGAGTTCGACTACGGTGTCTGCTTCGAGCGGCGGCGCACGCAGCGCGTTGAGTGCCTTCGCTTCGATGCTCTCGAAGAACGAGGTCGTCCCGGCTTTCTTGCGTGCGGCGGCCAATAGCAACTCTGCGATGTGCTCGACGTCGTCGGCGGGTAGATCGAGCCGCCAGGTTTCGCCGCCTGGTGACGGCGTTCCCTTGCTGAGGGCTCCGCGTGCTCGCGGAGAGAGGTATTCGAGTTCGACAAGCCCCTGGTACACCTCCGCCGGGACCTCGCGAGCCGACGAAGCCACGACCGCTGCTTCACTTTCGTCTTCGTCTTCGAGATCGTCTACATCGAGGTCTTCCCAACTGGGGAGAAGCTCGGGGAACTCGAGTTCGATTTCGATTCCGTTGCTCGCGACGTAGACGAGGTCGGGCGCTTCGGGGTCATCGATATCGGTCCCCGCAAGCTCGTCGTCGCCGACTTCGCAGAGTGCCTCGCACACTGCGGTCGCGAGACGATAGTCGTGGACGCTGATCGGACGGAAACCGCCGTCTCCAAGCATCCGGTGCACGATGGGAAAGACGTCCTCTCCAACCTGCTCCCAGCCGTGCTCTTCGACCTGGCTCTCCATGAGGGGCGAAACGCCAGAAGCGGAAGCGAGAGCCACGACCAGACACCCGGCTTCGTCAGCACCTGGAGCGACGGCCTGTGTTGCGCCCCCGGTGTCGTCGCCACCCATTGCGGCGGCGAAGAGCTCGTACGAGGGAAAGAGCATGAAGCCCGGCGGTGGAAAGTCGGAACCGGTGACGACGAGCACCGCGTCTTCGAGGCCTTCGCTCGGAACCGAAACGAGGAAGTACTCGTGGGTATGGAGCAGTTGCCACGGCGCATGCTCGGCAAGCCGACACGACGCGCGAAAGAACGCCGCCACGATGTCGGGGGTGGTGCCCTCGTCGTCGAGGTACGAAGTTGGCGCGGCATCGTCTGCGAGCTGCCTGTCGTACAGCCGGGCGAATTCCTCGACTTCGGGTGTAGGAGCGACTTCGATTCGAAGCTCCGAACCGAACTCGGCCCTTACAGCCTCTGCAAGCTCGGGCGTCGCGACACGCACGTGGGTTGGCAAACGGGGCGGGCCGAAGAAGGGCTCTTCGCTGAATTCGCGGAGGATCTCGCCGACGCAGGCGTCCTCTTCGTCTACGACTACGGCGACCGCCCCGATGAGCATGTCGTTTTCGTCGAGCCAGATGACGTGGTGGCAATCGACGGCCGTTCCGTCCTCGCGTTCTGCCGGGATGGCGGACGGGCACCGCCCACCGATCCACAGCTCGCGGTGCTCTTCGCGTCGCCGGGGTATCCGACCGACGACCTTGTTGCGACCGGCTTTGCTCTTTACCACGGTGTTCCCCAAGCCCTTTGATCGTGCTGTTGACGGTGATGCAGTGTCGGCCGCCTGGGATGAGCGCGCGGCGGAACTGATCTCGCTGCACAACGATAGCCGGGGAGTTGTACGGTGGGGCGCCGAGTTCGACCGGCGGGCGACGTGACCGAAGACGGTGAACCGGAGGCCGCGTAGAGCTTCGCTTTGCCTTACGCCGGGTGAGTAGGCGAGCTGGGAGCCGTCCGATCGCGTGGCCGCAGCGTGGAAGCGCTGATGCCGCGCGCTACTCGCCTAGAGCTCGAACCACTCGATCCGCCGTCGCAGCCAGCCGCGCGAGACGTTCAATGCCCGCGCTGTCGCAGTGACATTCCACTGGTGGCGATCGAGTGCGGCCTTCAGGCGCGCGCGTTCGCGTTGATGGGGGTGCATCGGGCGCTTCGGGGACAGGTGGACTCGGATGAGCAGCGAGAACCCATGGAGGAATGCGGGCTAGAGAAGCTGCGACAGGAAAGTTCGGGCAGGCACGACGGTAGGGGCCGTATGGGCGAAACAATCTGCCTCGACGTAGGGCTGGTCGAGCACCACCTGAAAGGCATGAGCCGCGCGGGTCTGCTGTTGGAAGTAGGCGAGACCAGGGCTCGGCGCCGTGCCGCTCTTTTTCACTTCGACCAGAAACCACGGCTCAGCGTCGCGAACGACGAGGAAGTCGACTTCGCGCTTGTTGCGATCACGCACATAGCGGAGTTCGAACGCGCCAAGGCCCCAGTCGGTCCACCCCTCTACCGCCTTGAGAAGATGGTTGGCGATGAACGTCTCGGCGCGGCTTCCCTCATCGGCGACCCCCGACCAGTCACGCAGGTACCACTTGGGCTCTTTGCGAAGCGCACGGCTCACGTTGCGATACCAGGGCCTCACGACGAACCCAAAGTGCAGCGCACAAAGCGTTTCGATCCATGCCTTGATGGAGTTTGGCGCCGCTTGCACATCGGCCGCGAGGTTGCTGTAGACGAGCTGTTCACCCGACCGGTCGGCCAGCAACTGGCCGAGGATCTCGACGAGCGCCACTTCCTGAACCCGAGTGAGGTCGCGCAGGTCTTCGTTGAGTAGCTGTGAGCGCCGAAGCGTTCGCCAGCGCCGCGAGAACCGCGCCGAATTGCGGGCAAGGGGTTCGGGGTAACCGCCGTGTTCCCAGAGCGCCTGCCACGAGGATTCGTCGGGCCGGGTGGGGGGGCGCACCAATTCCTCGCCTGGAGGCTGCGTGTTCAGCAACTCGGCAACCGACAGCGGGTGCATTCGATAGAGGAAGTAGCGGCCCATGAGGCTGTCGCCCCCTCTTCGATAGGCGTCGAGCCGCGAAGACCCTGTCACGACGATGTGACACCGCTCGCCATGGAGGTCGAAAAAGCCTTTCAGGAAGTTCTTCCAGCGCGGGTACTTGTGCAGTTCATCCAGTACGAGGACCGGAGCCTCGTCGTCTGCTTGCAGCAATTCGAGCCCTGCCCGCTCGGCAACTGCGTGCTGGCCGGCGGCGATCAGCGCCCGATGCTCCTGCACGTCCCAATCCAGATACGTGGTCGCGAGCCGACGACAGCTCGTGGTCTTCCCCACCTGCCGCGGCCCGGCGACGAAACACATCTGGCGCTCGT
>JASMLK010000066.1 GCA_030748735.1 Myxococcota bacterium
TTCGTGCTCTGGCAAGAGAAATCGGCGTTCCGCCGCGCAGACGTGGTTCACCCCACGTCGAGCAGCGGGACGTCGATTTCTCTTGCCAGAGTGCGGAGATGTGCCGTCGCAGTAGGATGTTCATGAATAATCCGGGCTAGAGCAGGAGTGGGTCGCCGAAGCCCTGCCGCCCTTGTAGTGGGCGCGCCACCCAGAACGTCTATCTGCAGGCCGTCGCGCTCGGTCTCGGCACGACGATGGTCGGCGCCTTTCGCGACGCACCGCTTGCACGCGTGCTCGAGTTGCCCGCCCAGGTCGTCCCGCTCGGAGTGATGCCAGTGGGCAAGCCGCAATGAAGCTCCGGCCTACCCGATCTTCTTGTCGTGCCCTTCCCAGTAGGGTGCGCGCAGCTCGCGCTTGAGGACCTTCATCGCGCCCGAGAGTGGGAGCGGTTCGTCTCGGAAGTCGACTGACTTCGGCACCTTGTAGCCGGCGATATACTCGCGGGTGTGCTCGATGATGGCATCTGCCGTGACGGTCGCACCGGCTTTGCGCACCACGATCGCGTGCACGGCTTCGCCCCATTTTTCATGGGGGATCCCGATGACCGCAACCTGTTCGACTTCGGCGTGCAGGCTGATCGCCGATTCGACTTCGGCCGAGTAGACGTTTTCGCCACCGGTCACGATCATGTCCTTCACGCGATCGACGAGGAAGAGGTAGCCGTCTTCGTCGAGGTAGCCCGCGTCGCCGGTGTGGTACCAGCCGCCGCGAAGCGCCTCTTCGGTCGCCTCGGGCTTGTTCCAGTACAGTCGCATGATCTGCCCGCCCTGCACGCACACCTCGCCAATCTGACCGCGCGGTAGCGTCTTGCCGTCGTCGTCCTGGATCGAGACCCGGGTACCGAGGGTGGGCTTGCCAACGGACTCGAGACGCTTCGAACCCGCACCGTGGTCTTCCGGAAGCAACAGGCTGACCGTCGAGCAGCCTTCGGTCATGCCGTAGCCCTGGACCAGCTGCAGGTCGGGAAGCTCTTCGAGAATGCGTTCGAGGGTGGCCGCGGGCATGGGAGATGCGCCGTAGACCAGAAGGCGAAGCGAAACGCTCCGGCCGATAGCCTTCGCTCGCCATGCACAGGCCCAGCATCGTGGGCACCATCAACGTGTGCGTCACGCTGTGCTCCTCGGTCAACCGGAGCACGCCTTCGGGTTCGAACATTGGAATGAAGACCACCCGCCCTCCGTACGAAGCGGGGCCGAGGATCCCGAACATCGACGCCGCGTGGAACATCGGCGTCTGCATGGGGGGCTCCTGCGATCGCTCTGTGGTTCGTTCGGGATCGCGCGCTACGCCGAGTGCAACGTCTCGATGTACTCGCGCCGCGCTTCGGGAGTGGCCTGGGGGAAGTTGCAGGTCACGCGATCCGCAAGCCCACCGAAGCGTTCCTTCACCTTGCCCGCGACCTCGTCGGGCTCGGCCACGATCGCGAACGCATCGAGGACGTCGTCGCTGATACGCTCGCCCATCTCGACCCATTCACCGCGCTTGCTCATGATGTTCAGCTCGGTCTGCAGCTCGCCCCAGCCGTGCATCTCGAGCACCGGGCGATACGCCGGCGTCGAGGCATAGAAGGCGAGCTGCCGGGTGACACCGACCCGGCTCTCTTCGCGCTCGGTCTCGTTGCGCCCGGTCACGATGAAGGGCGGATAGCTGACCTGAAAGCCTTCGCGCTGCCTGCCCGCCTTGGCGAGCCCCTTTTCGACTGCGGGGATCGACACCTCGCGCAGATACGGCTCGGTGGTGAACGAGTGCACGAGCAGCCCGTCCGCCACTTCGCCCGCCACTTCGGCCATCTTCGGGCCGACGGCGGCGAGGATGACCGGCGGCGCGCCGTGCGGGTTGTTGTTGGGCGTGAACATCGGCGTCATCAGCGTGTGCGTATAGAACTCACCCTCGAACGCCAGCGGCTCACCCTCGTACCAGCAAGCCCAGATCGCACGCATCGCGAGAATGTACTCGCGCATGCGCGCAGCCGGCTTCGACCACGGCATGCTGAAGCGCTTGGTGATGTGCGGGCGAATCTGCGAGCCGATACCGAGGATGAAGCGCCCATTCGAATAGGCCTGGAGATCGTTCGCGATGTTCGCCATCTGCATCGGGCTGCGCGAAAAAGCCACCGCGATCGACGTAATGAGGTCGATGCGTTCAGTGTGTTCGGCCGCGAGCACGAGGGGGAAGAAGACGTCGTTGGCGAGTTCGGCGGTAATGCCGCCATCGAAGCCCTGGGCCTCGAGTTCACGGGCGAGCTTGGGGACGTCTTCGAGGGAGGCCATCAGGCCGGCATCGACTTTCATCGTGTTCTCCTGGGGTGCGGGCACGAAGGGAGGTGGAGCGCGGCTAGCGCCCGCCCTGCCCGTCGTCGACTTTGATGATCGTGCCGGTCACGCATTCGGATGCGGGGGCACAGAGATAGAGGAGCGTGCTGTCGAGCTGGGCGGGATTGCACAGACGACCACGCGGCGTTTGCTTGTAGAACTCGCCGATGCGGCTCACCATGCCGTCCATCATCTCGGAATCGAACGCGCCGGGGGCTATGCAGTTGACGTTGATGTTGAACCGCGCCCATTCGACGGCGAGCACTTCACTCATGCGCGCGATACCCGCCTTGGTGATCGAATAGAGCGCCGCCCCGCCGCCGGCATAGTTGAAGCCGCCAACCGACGAGATGTTCACCATGCGGCCGGGCAACTTCTTCGCGATCAGTCGACGCGCCACCTCGCACGAAAGCACGTACGGCCCGCGCAGGTTGGTGTCGAAGACGGTGTCGATGAGCCCCTGGTCCATCTTATGGGCGTACTGGGCGTCGGGGATACCCGCGTTGTTGACCAGAATGGTCGGAGTGCCGAGCGTCTCTTCGACCTGCCCGACGACGCCCGTCACGTTGTCCATGTCCGTCATGTCGAGGCGGAATGACGCGCACTCACCGCCGTCCTGCTGGATCTGCTTTTCGAGGTCGGCCAGGCGTTCGACGCGGCGGCCCGTGAGCGCGACCTTGGCACCGGCCTTTGCGAGCACGGTCGCAAAACGCACACCGAGGCCCGAAGTGGTCCCGGTGACGAGGGCCACCTGGCCGTCGAGGTTCCAGTCGTTGTAGGGGGTCGGGAATTCGCTCATCGTTTCTCCAGGCAAGAATGGCTGCGGGGGCAGGGACTCGCGATTCCGCATGGCCCCCGGCAAAGGCGCTACATACTACAGGCCCGACAACACGAAACGACCGGAGGTCCCCGCGATGGACGAGATTCAGGTAACCCGCAGCGACGACGGCGTCGTCACCCTCAAACTCAACCGCCCGCAGCGGAAGAACGCCGTGACGTTCGAAATGTGGGACGAACTCCGAAGCATCTTCCAGACGGTCTCCAACTCACCCGACGACCGGGTCCTGGTCATTACCGGTGAAGGCGAAGGCTTCTGCGCCGGGGCAGACCTCGCCGCGGGGCAGCCGGATCGGCATCCGATTCACGCCATGGCCCCGGTGAACAGCGCCGCCATCGCGCTCCACGAGTGCAGCAAGCCCACCATCGCCAAGGTAAACGGCGACGCGGTGGGCGCCGGCATGAACCTGGCCCTGGGCTGCGACCTCATCGTCGCCTCCGACCGGGCTCGCTTTTCCGAGATCTTCCGTCGCCGGGCCCTTTCCCTCGACTTCGGCGGAAGCTGGCTGCTCCCGCGCCTGATCGGCCTCCACAAGGCGAAGGAACTCGCGTTGTTCGGCGACATCATCAACGCCGAGGAGGCGGAGGGGATGGGGCTGGTGAACCGGGTCGTGCCCCACGAAGAACTCGACCTCTTCGTGGACGACTGGGCGAAGCGCCTGCTGGACGGTCCGCCGCTGGCGCTCGGGCTCAGCAAGAAGCTCCTCAACAACGCCTTTCACCAGGGCCTTTCCGAGTCCCTCGAAGCCGAGGCCTCGGCCCAGACCGTCAATCTCACCAGCCAGGACGTCCGCGAGGGCTTCGCGGCCTTCCTCGAGAAGCGCCCCCCGAAATTCCAGGGCCGCTGATTTTCGAAGGGGATTCCCCGATTTGCCGGTGAGTTACAGCCGAATCGCCGGCTGCGCACCCGAGTTGCGCCGCGCCAACGAGACACTCTGGCTTGTCCGAAGTCACCTCTCCACTCCCCGACCTTCCGGTCAGCAACCCCTGAGCATTCTGATTAACGTGCATCGACCGCCTTCGGATCGGAGGTACGTGCGCGATGTCGGATTGGCGTAGCCGCCTTGGCCCCAAGCTCATCTCGCTCGAGCAAGCCGTGTCCCATGTGCAGTCGGGGATGACGATCGGGGCATCGCCCTTCACCTGCAGTCCCGTGACACTCGGGTTCGGCTTGATCGAGCGGGCACGAAGTGGACTTCGTGGTCACCGAGTTCGGCGTCGCAGAGATGCGGGGCAAGACCGTGCAGGAGCGCGCGCGAGCGCTCTGCGACATCGCCCATCCCGACTTCCGCGACATGCTGCGCGACGAAGCGCGACGGATGTACAACATCTGACCCGCATGCCCCACTCAGGCGGACGGAGTGGCTCGCTCGATGATGCCCTTGCAGTCGAGTCCGCTCGGCAGCGAACCGTAGGTCAAGCCACTGCTGAGACCACTGAGACGGGAGGCGCAAAAGGCGTCGCTGACCGCGCTGTGCCCGAAACGAACCAGCAGCGAACCCTGCAGCGCCAATGCCATCTTCTGCGTCACGGCACGAGCCCGATACTCGATGTCGGTCAGGTCCTGCAGTTCGCCACTCAACGCTCTCACGAATTCGTCGAGATACGCGTTACCACCGCGGGCCTGCTCTACTTCGCTGACGAACGCTTCGACGCTGCCCGGCGAACGTTGCATCGCTCGCAACATGTCCAGCGCCTGAACGTTGCCACTGCCTTCCCATATCGAGTTGATCGGCGACTCGCGGAATAGACGCGGCATGATGCAGTCCTCCATCGTGCCGCTGCCACCGATGCACTCCATGGCCTCGTAGGCGTGTTCTGGCGCGCGCTTGCAGATCCAGTACTTCCCCACGGCCGTGCCGATGCGCGCAAGCAGCGCCTCGCCGTCGTCCGCATCGCGCTCGTCCAGGGCTCGGCCAATGCGAAAGGTCAGCGCCATGGCGGCCTCGTGTTCGATGATCAGATCGGCCAGCACGTTCTGCATCAAAGGCTGCTCTGAAAGCCGCTTGCCAAAGGCTGCCCGATGCGCGCAGTGGTGAGTGACCTGCGCCACCGCCTGCCGCATTCCCGCGCTCGAACCAACCATGCAGTCGAAACGGGTCATGTTCACCATCTCGATGATCGTCGGAACGCCGCGCCCCTCTTCTCCCACCATCACCGCGTAGGCGCCACGCAACTCGGTTTCGCACGAAGCGTTGGCCACGTTGCCCATCTTGTTCTTGAGGCGCTGGATCTGAAGCGCGTTCTTCGTGCCGTCGGGTCGCCAGCGTGGCAGGAGAAAGCACGAAAGCCCGACCTCCGTTTGCGCCAACACGAGAAAGGCGTCGCACATCGGCGCAGAAACGAAGTACTTGTGGCCCAACAGTTCATAGGCCTGCCCAGGCCCTCCCGCTCCGACCGGAACCGCGCGCGTGGTGTTGGCGCGAACATCGGAGCCGCCCTGCTTTTCCGTCATCGCCATGCCAACGGTGATGCCCGCCTTCTCCGACGCCGGGACGTTGCGAGGGTCGTAGTGGCGAGCCAGGATGCGATCCGTCCACTCCGCAGCAACGTCGGGCTGTTTGCGCAAGGCGGGGATCACGGCCGATGTCATCGTGATGGGGCAGCAGTGCGCCGCTTCGACCTGGTTGACCATGTAGTAACCCGCGGCGCGCGCCACATGCGCACCGGGCTTCGGGTCCGCCCAATGAGACGCGTGGTAGCCGTGCTCGATCGATAGCCGCATCAGCTCGTGATAGGCGGGGTGGAAGCGCACCTCGTCGATGCGTCGCCCGTAGTTGTCGTGGGTATGCAGGACGGGTTCGTTCTCGTTGGCCTGGTTGCCCCATTCGATGACACGCGCCGAACCCGCGAGCTGCCCCATGGCCTGCAGGTCCGCTTCGGCCCACCCCGCACCTTCGCGCGCCGCGGCCTCGCGCAGCGCTGCGTCCTGCTCGAAGAGGTTGTAGTCGACCAGGGGCGTGGGCTGGTTCTCCACGACGTGGGTCTCGGCGAGATAGGGAGTATCCGTGGGCATGGGCTTCGCCTCTTCGCTGCTTCGCTTCTTCGCTTCTTCGCTCACCTGTGCGGTGTCGTCGTCGCACGAATCCGGAGTGGAACTCGTAGATATGAATCGCTATTCACTTCTTCAGGGACAGAAGAAATCACGGGGCGCTTCTCTTGTCAACGCGGCCCCGCGGGTCTTCGACACCTTCCACAGCGAGCGAAAACCATGCCGTACCGGCCCACGGAGAAGACAGAAGCCCGCAGACTGGCGCTGAGGCAACGCTTGCTCGATTCGGCCCTCGCACTCGTCGGCGAGGGGGGATTCGGCGCGCTTTCGATCAAGGCGGTGGCCCAGCGGGCAGACCTCGCCACCGGCACCGTCTACAAGCACTTCGCGTCGAAGGCCGAGTTGTGCGCAGAGGTCTTTCGCCTGGCTTCGGAGGCCGAGCTTCGCCGGGTCCAGGCGGCGACACGCGGCCCCGGCAGCGCCCCCGAGAGACTGGGCGCCGCGATAGGCCGTTTCGCCGAACGCGCCGTTCGCGGTCGACGCCTCGCCTACGCGTTGATCGCCGAGCCCGTCGATGCGGCCGTCGATCAGGAGCGCCTTCGCCTGCGCGAAGCCTACGCTGATGTCTTCGCGACGCTGGTCGAGGAAGGGGTTTCGGAGGGGAGCTTTCGCGAGCAGGACCCTTCGGTCAGTGCGGCGGCGCTCGTCGGGGTCATCTCCGAAGCGCTGGTCGGCCCATTGGCCTGGAAGGCCGACGACGAACCCGTCGTCGAGACGCCACGCCTGGTGGCCGCGATCCGGGTATTCTGCCTCGCAGCAGTCTCCAGGGAGAGCGCGTGATGTTCGAGTTGGAGCCTGAGCGAAACCGCTGCGAAGGACGAGGACCCGCATGAGCGTCGAACTGAATGGCATCGCACACATTCAACTCACGGTGCGAGACGCCGAGAGCTGCCTGCCCTTCTGGGAGAAGCTCTGTCACTTCCTCGAGATGAAGACCCTCATCAAGGGAGACGACGTCATCTATTGCATCGGCAGCCGTACGGGGATCCTGGTGCGCACCGCGAGTGCCGAAGACAAGCCGGACGACCTGGCCTTCAACCAATGGCGGGCCGGGCTTCACCACTTCTGCTTTCGCGCGCGAGCGCGCGACGACATCGACGCGGTCCACGCCTTCGTTCGAGACGAACTCGGTGCGAACATCGTGCACGGACCGCAGGAAGACCAGTTTGCGCCGGGCTACTACTCGGTGCTCTTCGAGGATCCAGGAGGGATTCGCGTCGAGGTCAATCACGTACCCGGGCGTGGGCACCTCGGCGACCAGGGGCGCCTCGGCGAGGGCGGCAAGGGCCCCGCGTCGGACATCGACGATACCGGGTTGCCGGACTGATCCGCTGATCGGCCGCGACCCCGAAGACCGCGACACCTGAACCAGAACTGAAACCAGTATTGAGGACACCACCATGCCCCTCGACCCCCAGCTCGCGCCGCTCTTCGAACAGATGGCGAACAACCCCGACGCCAAGGCGACCCACGAGTCGACGCCCGAAGAGGCGCGCGATGCCTACGCGGCGCTCGCACATGTGCTCGGCGAGGGCGTGGCGGTTGCGCAAGTCGAAGATCGCACGATCCCCGGTCCTGCCGGCGAGATCCCCGTGCGCGTCTACACGCCCGAGGGCACGGGCCCGTTCGGGGTGCTGGTCCACTATCACGGGGGTGGCTTCGTGATTGGCGGCCTCGACACCCACGACAAGGAATGCCGTGGGCTCTGTGCGGGTGCCGGCTGCGTAGTCATCGCAGTCGACTATCGACTTGCCCCCGAACACCGCTATCCCGCGGCACCCGAGGACTGCTACGCGGCGCTCGAATGGGTGGCCGCCAACGCAGCGTCGTTGAACGTCGACGCTTCGCGCATTGCGGTGGGTGGCGACAGCGCAGGTGGAAACCTGTCAGCCGTGGTCGCTTTGATGGCGCGTGATCGCGGCGGTCCCGCGCTGCGCTTCCAGTTGCTCGTCTATCCCTGTGTCGATGCACGCATGTCGGACGCGTATGCGTCGCGAAAGGAAAACGAACTCGGGCCCATTCTCTTGCTCGACACCATGCACTACTTCATGGACCACTACTTCGGAACGGGTGCCGAGGGCGACGCACGGCGCGACGAACCGATGGCGTCACCCCTGCTCGCAGAGAGTCACGCAGGTCTTCCCCCCGCACTCGTGATCACGGCCGAACTCGATCCGCTGCGCGACGAAGGCGAAAGCTACGCGCGCACCCTCGAAGCCGCGGGCGTCGCGACGACGTTTACGCGCTACGACGGCGAACCCCACGCCTTCTTCCAATTCTCGACGATCTGCGACGCCGGAAAGCGCGCCATCGAAGAAGCGTCACAAGCGCTGAAGAGCCACCTGGGCTGAGCCCTGGTCCGGCCGATCAGGACGGGATGCGCGCCGTTACCTTGATCTCGGCGCGTGCGCCGGGGATCACGAGTTCCGTTACACCGATCCAGGTCGAAGCCGGGTACGGTTCCTTGATGAACTCATCCTTGGCCTTCGCCATGGCCGCGGCGTTCTTCTGCAGATCGACGACATAGAGCGTGCTGTCGATGATGTCCTCGTAGCCAACGCCGGCTTCCTCGAGCACGTCACCGAGGGATGCCCAGGCGTTGCGAAACTCGTCTTCGGGGGTCTCGCCGCTCCCGATCACGCCGGAAACGAAGACCAGATCGCCGTGGCGAACCGCCGGAGCGAAGTGCCAACTCTCGTAGACCTTGCGGGATGATTCGGGAACGATGACGTCGATGGACATGTGGGCTCCTTCAAGCGGTGGGACCTTGTGGGATGAACGCGCCGCGTCGCGACAGGATCAGACGGATTGGCCGCCCTGGTCGGTGACGGGCACGAGGGTGATCTCGACGCGGCGATTCCGCTCGCGACCTTCGGGGGTCGCGTTGTCGGCGGTCGGCTCGCGCTCACCAGACTTCAACACGACGAAGCGATCGTGGGCGACCTCACGGTCGAGCAGGTAGTTGGCCACGCTCTCGGCACGGCGGCCCGAGAGCTCGAGATTGTACTCGTCGTCGCCGGTGCTGTCGGTGTGGCCCGACACCTCGACCAGGGTCTGGTCGTATTCGTTGAGCACGAGGGCCACCGAGTCGAGCACAGCGTTGAAGCTCGTGTTGAACTCGTCGCTGTCAGTCGCGAAGGTCACGTTGCCCGGCATGTTGAGGATCACGTCGTCCCCTTCGCGCGTGACCCCGACACCGGTGCCTTCGAGCTGTTCGCGAAGCTTGCGCTCCTGCTGGTCCATGTAGACACCGACCGCGCCACCACCGAGGGCACCGACGCCCGCGCCGATCAACGCGCGCTTCTTGCGCTCACGACCGTTGTCTCCGGTTGCGGCACCGATGGCCGCGCCAATGCCGGCGCCAAAGATGGCACCGAGGGCACCCTTGCTGAACTTGCGCTCGCCCGTGTACGGGTCGGTAACACAAGCCGAATTCGCGGTACCGATGGCGAGTACGACCAAAGCCCAAACGAGCTTCGAGCTGGAAGACGGCATGACGACTGGAATCTCCTGTTGAAGCGGAGGCCGGTGCGTCTCGCGACCGGCCGTGGCAGCGTGGGGACGCTGCGGCGGGATTTCGTAGCACACACTTCGACTCCGTAACGACTACAGCGGTTTTCACGACGCGAATTTCGTCGTAACCAGCCGAACCGCGTCTTCAGACGTGATTGCGCAGCATGAGTTCCCGCGGATGGGGCTCGAGGAACGTCTGCCCGGCGAGGTCGTCGATCGCGAAGCGATGCACGTGATGGCGCAGGAGCGTGATCGGAACGATCAGCGGTACGTATCCACGCTGATAGTCCTGGATCGATTCGGCCAGCTCGCTTCGCCCTGCCTCGTCGAGCTGCTTCTTCAGATAGCCAGCCGCGTGCTGCAGGACGCTCACGTTGCGTCCCGGCGTCGCAGCCCTGGCGAGGGCGTTCATGAAGCCCGTCTCGTAGGCCGCGCAAGACTCGGGCCGTGGCGTCTCCTTGATGCGTGCAACCAGTCGGCCCAGCTCTCTGTAGGCGGCTGGCGAATGCGCCATCACCTGGAGTTTGTGCGCAGTGTGGAAGGCCACGACACGGCCGGTACTCACGCGCCCGCGAAACAGGGTTCGCAAGCGACGATAGGCAAAGAGCCTTTCGATGAAGTTCTCGCGCAGCCGCGCATCGTGGAGCCGCCCCTCCTCCTCGACGGGTAGCGAGGGCAAAGCATCGACCAACGTTCCCGCAAACAGACCGCGACCGTTGCGCGAAGCCGCCCGCGGCCCGTAGACCGGCACGCGCTCGAGTCCACAGCTCGGTGACTTCTTCTTCAGCACGAAGCCGTGGAGTTCGAGGGCGCGCAGATCGCGGACTCGCTTCGCCGCGTAGCGCGCCATGCGGCGCGTATGGTCCTTCCCCGACTCGACCTCTCGCAGTTCGACTTCGCCTCCCTGCCAGACCAGTCGAATCGTCGGCCGCGGAACCCCCATGCCCGACTCCACCTCCGGACAGACTGGCACCCACTCGACGAAGGGAGCCAGCGTCTCCGTCAGGAAGCGGTCGCGCTTGTGCCCCGCGTCGTAGCGAACCTCGTTCCCGAGCAGGCACGACGAAACCCCGACCCGCAGCGGAAGTTCATCTTCGGACACCCCACCAACACCTGACATCGAAGACCCTTGGGAAGAAAAGACCGGACGCGCGCGCGGAAAGCAGATCGAACTCGCCCCGACGCGAGCACCTCGACTAGGCTTGCCCGGATTCCACGCGAACTCGCACAGACGTGCAACCCTCCGCAACAGTCGATGGCGGCTGTTCGAAACGAATGGGACCCGACAAATGACCGAACTCCACGACGGCGTCGTCCGCTACGAAGAACGCGACGACATCGCGACCATCACCCTCAACCGACCCGAGAAACTCAACACCCTCACCGAAGGCGTCGTTCAGGGCGTCGCCGACGGCATCGACCTCGCCACGAAGTCACGCCAGGTTCGCGCCATCGTGCTTCGCGGCGAAGGGCGCGTCTTGACGGCGGGCTACGACCTCGTGGCGATGGGGGAAGCGGGTTGGGGAAGCCCCTACGACGCGCCCCCTGTCGAAGCGCGCGAGGGGGCCTGGGATCCCGTGCGCGACTACCAGTTCATGAACCACAACGTGCAGCGCTTCATGAAGATCTGGCACTGCCCGAAGCCCGTGATCGGCGAAATCCACGGCTTCGCGGTGGGCGGAGCGACGGATCTCATCCTGTGCTGCGACCAGCTCTACATGGCCGACGACGCCTATATCGGTTACGCGCCGTCACGCGTGTTCGGAACGCCGACCACGATGATCTGGGTCTACCGGCTCGGCCTCGAACACGCCAAGCAATACCTGCTGACCGGCAAGGCGATCGACGCCGAAACCGCCCATCGCATCGGCCTCGTCTCCGAGGTACACCCCGCCGCCGACCTGTCCGCACGCGCCGAAGAAGCCGCGCAGAAGTTCAAGCACATCCCCGCCAACCAGCTCGCGCTGAACAAGCTCTTGATCAACCAGGCGTTCGAAAACATGGGCCTGCGGACCACCCAGCTGCTGGGCACGTTCTTCGACGGCGTCACGCGCCACACCGAAGAGGCCTATCGCTGGGCAGAATCGTTCGAGCAGAAGGGCTTCCGCGAAGTCATTCGCGAACGAGACGAGCCCTGGGGTGATTACGGCGAACGCAAGCGATCCTGACCCGCGGGTCGGGACGGGCTATGAGGGGCACGCCGGTATCGGACACGACGCGCCTTCGGAAAAGCCCTGGGGCGCAACATCGAAGCCGCGATTGAAGCGCGCGCGAAAGTTTTCCCACGCGATCATCGTCGTGAGTTCGACGAGCTGCTTTTCGTCGAGGTGCTTGCGCAGGTTCTCGACCAGTTCGTCCGTCGCGTTCGCGGGTGTCTGCGTGAGCGCGGTCGCGTAGTCGAGCGCGAGACGCTGCAAGTCGCTGAAGGCGTCGCTCGTCGCGTAGTCGGCGAGTTCGGCAATGTGTCGTTCACTCACACCATCTTCTCTGCCGACGGCAGAGCCGATGTCCAGTCAGAAGACACAGCCCACCATCGATGCCACACGCAACTGGCACAGGTCCATGAGCACGGGGTCGACGCTCTTTGCGTTTCCCCAGGCGATTTCGAAGAAGCCCGCGGCGAACATCGTGGGCTTGCTGTGCGCCATGAGACGCAGAGGGTCGGGGACCTGTCCGAGACGTGACTTCGCAGATCGAAAGACCTGCCCTGTGACGAAGCCCGCCTCGGCGTCGCCGATGCCATCCATCCGTGCCATGGGTGCTCCTTTCGGTGGGGGGTGCCCTGGTCAGTCGTGCGTGGCCCGCGGCTGCAAACGCCACAACACGAAGCCGAGCAGGATCACCGGGAGGTACACGCCAGCGAAGTCGATCCACCAGTGATCGCTCGGGAGGTTCCCGACGCTCGTGTCGTAGATGTGAAGCAGCGCATGCGCGGCGAGAAAGACCGTGGCGCTAACGACGAGCGGAAAGCGATAGGCCGCAGATCGCGCGCCCCACACCAGGGCGACGCCCGCCGCGAAGAACGCACATCCGATGTCACGCACGAAGTGCGGGTTGAAGGGGCCCGTATCGGGAACCGCCGCCGGAACTTCCTGATACCAATGCATGGGGCCCGCGAACATCCACAAGGCATTGGCCAGCATGGCGACGCCGAGCAGAAGAAGGATCCAGGTATCGAGGTCTTTGCGTTTGCTGTTCATGGTTGAAGGATTCCTTTGTCCGGCGCGTCGTTTTCATTCGCGTGGCCCGCGTCGCGCTCGACCTCTTCCATCGCCGAGGCGAGAAGGCGAACCCCCTCGTCGATCGCCTCGGGGCTCTGATTTGCGAACGACAATGCGAGCTGGTCGTGACCGCGACCGTCGAGAAAGAAGGTTTCACCTGCCTGAAACAACACACCGCGCGTGCGCGCAGCGGCGCGCAGCACCGCGCCGGGGATCTCGCGTGGCAGCGTGATGTGGACCTGCAAACCACCGAGCGGCTCGATCCACGTGACGCTTTTCGGCATGGTGTCAGCAAGCGCGTCGAGCAGTGCGGCGCGACGCTTCGCATAGTGCCGACGCAACCGACGCACGTGGCGTTCGAAGGCACCGCTTTCGAGCAGGTCGGCCATGGCCGCCTGCGCGATGTGCCCGACCCCGAAGCTCGCTTGAACCTGTGTGAGGGCGAGGCGATCGCGCAGGGCGCTTGCGGCGACCACGTAGCCAAGTCGCAAGCCGGGAAAGATGGCCTTCGAAAAGGTCCCGACGTAGACGACCTGCCCTGCAGCGTCCCAGGTCTTGAGCGCGGGCGGAGCACCCTTGGCATAGCGGAATTCGGAATCGTAGTCGTCTTCGACGATCGGCGTCTGGGTCTCGTCCGCCAGCTCGAGCAGGGCACGTCGCCGCGAGTCGTGCATCACGACGCCGGTGGGAAGTTGAGCGGCCGGAGTCGTGTAGACGAACTTCAGGCGATGTGTGCGCAAGGTTCTTGCGAGTTGGTCGGTGCGCATGCCCGCTTCGTCTACCGCGATCGGCACGAGCCGCGCACCCGCGTTGCGAAACGCCATGGCGGCGAACGCGTAGCCCGGCGATTCGACCGCCACACGATCCCCCGGGTCGACGAGCACGCGGGCGACGAGATCGAGTGCCTGCTGGGCACCCGCCGTCACGAGAATGTCGGCTGCGGTGCACGCGATGCCCCGCGCCATCAACATGCGCGCGATCTGTTCGCGTAGTTCGGGTTGACCATAAGGGTCGCTGAAGTTCGCGAGCGAAACCCGATCACCGTCGGGCGCACGCAGCGCCGCTGCGAATGCACGCCGGAGTTCGGTCAGTGGAACGACACTCTCGTCGACCCGACCGCAGCGAAAGTCGAAGCGGATTCCCTCACCCGAGTCGGGAAAGAACGCCGGTGGCAGAGCCTGCCGGGCACTGCGCGAAAAGAGCGTGTCCCATGCAAAGGCGCGCGGGCCATCGATGTCGGAGCTGGCATCGGCGCTCGTGCCATCGGTCCGCAATGGTGCGCGCGCAGCCTCCCGCGACGAAACGAAGGTGCCCTGCCCCACGTGAGCGAGCAGCGCACCGTCGTCGATCAGGCGCTGGTACGCCTGCGCGGCCGTGTTGCGACCGATCGCCAACGCCCCCGCGAGTTCGCGCGTCGCGGGCAGCTTTTCGCCGGCCGGCAGCCGCCCGCTCGCGATCAGCGTGCGCAGGTGCTCGGCGAGCTGAACGTACAGCGGCTCAGGAGCATCGCGGTCGGGTTCGAAGGGCAAGTCGAGCACGCCCCTACGATAGAGGAGCCAATGCACACCACAAGGAGCCAATTTGGCATTATTTTCGGGAGCCAATCGCTCACGAGAGGGAGAGAGAACCCCGCACGCCGCCCCGGCGATCCGGGCTAGTCCTCGCGCAGGTGCTCGAGGAAGGTGCCTACGTCGACGCGGACGCCCTCCGCGATCCGCGAGAGTTCGGTGGCGGCTTCAAGCACTTCGCGCGCGGAGAGCGTGGCCTGGGCGGCGTCCGTCGTGACGCTGTCCACGTTCTCCGCAACGGATGCCGTGCTGGCTGCCACCTGTTGGGTGCTCTGGCTGATCTCGACGGCGGCATTGCCCTGCTCTCGCATCGAGGTCAGGAACTCGCGTGAGGTTTCTTCGAGCCGACCGATCGAGCCGTCGATCTCCTGGATCGCATCGACGACCTGGTTGGTCACGTCCTGGATGCCATCGACCTGCTCGGCAATGTCGTTCGTGGCACCACCGGTCTGACCCGCCAACGACTTCACCTCCGAAGCCACTACAGCGAAGCCGCGACCCGCCGCACCCGCACTCGCAGCTTCGATCGTCGCGTTGAGGGCGAGCAGGTTCGTCTGCTCCGCAATGTCACGAATCAGACTGACGACATCGCCGATCCGTTCTCCGGCTTCGGCGAGCTTGCTCACCGTTTCCGAGCTTCGCTGCGAACACGATGCGGCGCTCTGCATTTCGCCGTTCGAAGCCGAGAGCTGTTCCTGATTGCTCGCGATCGAAGTCGAAAGCTCTTCGATCGCCGACGCGATCGCCATGACGTGGCTTCGGGTCGATTCGAATCCCGATGCCATGTCCACCGCGCTCTTGTTCGTGCGCTCTGCGCGATCCGAAAGCCCTTCGGCGGTCGCGCTCAGCTGCGTCGAAGTGGCGGCCACCGAGTCGATGACCATCTTGATCGAACTCTCGAACTCGTCCGCGGTCTTCTTGCGCTCGCTCGCGACGCCGGCGAGGCGATCGCTCTTCGCTTCGGTCGCGGCGATCGACTCGTTGATCGTCGTGGCGCCCCGGCGATACGAACCCGGCAGGCCGCGCTCCAATACCAGGCGGTGGTAGTCGTCGACAACGACCGCCTGCAATGCCGCAGCCGACTCACGAACGAACGCGTCGGTCACGTCGAGCACGCCGTTGAGGGCGATGATGATCTCCGCCCAGTCTCCAGCCTCGGCGAGGCCCAGCACGCGCGGCTCGAGGTTCCCCGCCCGGGCCTCGACCAGGACACCTTCGATTTCGTGTCGCCACCTATCGTTCTCGCGACATTGCTCGCAGCCGCGCGAAAAGATGCCACGCAGGCTAGAGAGAAAAGACAAATTCACCGTAACTCACTCCCGCGTCGGCGAGGACGCTTCCGAGTAGTTGCATGCCGGCGTCGACAGCTTCCGAGCGCGGGTGCTTCGATTCTTCGGCCAGCAGCGTCGCGTAGAGACCGCTGGCCGCACTGACGGCCTCCGGTTCCGGGTAACGGCGATTCGAGTGGTATCCGACGATCTGGCCAGCTTCGTCGAAGGTCGCCGTCACGTGGGCGAGCACCCAGTAGTGATCACCGTTCTTGGCCAGGTTGATCACGTAGGCAAAGACCTCGCGGCCTTCCTCAATTTCGTCCCACAGGAACTTGAAGACACAACGCGGCATGTCCGGATGCCGGATGATGCTGTGCGGTTCGCCCAGCACCTCTTCTTCTCTATATCCCGCGATACGCAGAAAGACGTCGTTGGCGTAGGTGATGCGCCCAGTCAGATCCGTCTTGCTTACGATGAGCTCTTCGCGTCCAAGATGACGCTCCACACCCGTCGGCACGGCTTGCACGCTCGCCATCTCAACCTCCGCACGCGGACTGGCCTCGACCAGAATTGGTCGATTCTCTTCGTTCGGCGCACAGCTGAACACGCTTGAACGCATTCGCGAGCGCGTGAATTCTCACAACGCATGAGACGTGGACCGAAGAATGCACCTCAACACCCCGCCGCCCCTCCACGTTAAGGGCGCTGGGCGCCCTCGCATCACTGTTCTTTCCCCTACACCGCATACCTCGCCGTATGCGCGCAGCAGTTCCTGATCGCCCGCGTCTGGATCCGGCCGAAGTAACAACGCCGTAACCAACCCGAGACCCCCTCCCGCTCCGGAAACAGCCGACGCGCCAGGATCTCCTTGAGCCGCAGCGGC
>JASMLK010000067.1 GCA_030748735.1 Myxococcota bacterium
GCCGCTGCGGCTCAAGGAGATCCTGGCGCGTCGGCTGTTTCCGGAGCGGGAGGGGGTCTCGGGTTGGTTACGGCGTTGTTACTTCGGCCGGATCCAGACGCGGGCGATCAGGAACTGCTGCGCGCATACGGCGAGGTATGCAGTGTAGGGGGGAGAACGGTGATGCGAGGGCACTCAGCGCCCTGAACGTGGAAGGGCGTCGGGGCGTCTAGGTGCATTCTTCGGTCCACGTCTCGGAGGGTGAGGTCGCCGAGCGACTGCGGGCGGGCGCCGCTCGCACCGCCGGAGCCTGAGCGAAGCCGGCAATGAGGTCAGCGCACGCGGCTGCGCGCAAGCTACGCCGACCGCACGCCCTTGTACGTCTCGTCGCTTTCCAGAACTGCGATCCGATGAACGACGCGGCGACCCGACGCGTCGTTCACGGCGTAGTGTTGAACGGCTTGCTGGTCCCAGAGCAACAAGTCGCCCGGCTGCCAGCGATGTCGAAACGCGAACTCGGGCTTCTGCATGTGGCGAAGTAGCAAGTCGAGGAGCATCTGGGCTTCGAGCGGCCCCACGCCCTGGATGAACCGCGTGTAGGTTGCGTTCACCGCGAGCCAGCGGCGCCCGGTGATTCGATGCTTGCGTACGACCGGGTGCGTGTGCATGAGGCCCTTCGCGAGCGCATCGCCCACGGCCGGGCCGAGTGGTATGCCTGCTTGCCAGCCGAGTTCGTAGAGGTGTCCGTAGTCGTGAACCGCGACGAGGTCTCCGAGGAGTTCCTGAAACTTCGCAGACAGTCCGTCATAGGCGTCGGCCGCGCTGACGAAAGCCGTATCGCCACCCGTCTCGGGAATGATCTCGCCGTAGAGCAGGTTCACGAGGGGCGAGTGCTCGAGAAACGACTCGTCCGTATGCCACGAATCGGCCCGGTCACCGGCCGCGCTATCGATGACGGTGATCTCGGGAACTTCGTGGGGCGTGACGAATTGATCCGTCGCGTTCTTCTCCGGCACACCGAAGGCGCGCGCGATCTCCAACTGCTGCTCCGGGCGCATCTCCGGGGCCGGAAGCGAAACCACCTGGTGTTCGAAGAGCGCCTCCGTGATTGCACCGATCGTTTCGGACGTGAGGTTGCGGCTGAAGTCGATCCCTTCGATTCTGGCTCCGATGTGCGTGCCGAGTTTCCGCACCTTCATGGTCAGCTCTCCTCGATAATTGGTTCCACGGGAATGCGAGTTCGAGAGCGTACCGGCTAGCGTCTAGGCTGCGACTCGCCCTTTCCAGGGGCCGTCACTTCCTGGAACACTGCAAACACCCGAACGAGATCGGACCGGAGGAACCGCGCATGTTCTATGGCTGGGTCATCGTCGCGGCGGTATTCGCTGCGCAGATGTTCATGATCGGCTTCTGGACCTACGGCTTTCCCCTGCTCGTGGACCCGGTGCAGAAGGAATTCGGTGCGTCCGTCGCCGATATCCAGATGGGCCTCAGTGCGGGGGGCATTCTCGCCGCAGTGCTGGCGCCGCTGCTCGGCCCCCTCGTGGATCGCTGGTCCGCGCGCGGCATGGCCTCGATCGGGGCGGTGTTGTTGGTGACGGCGCTCGTCCTCATGTCGTTCGCGCAGGGCGTCTACGCATTCGTGGGCACGGTGGCCGTCGTGCTGACCGGTGCCAACGTGTTGCTCGGACCGATCACCGGGTCGACGCTCGTTTCGCGTTGGTTCACGACGACACGCGGGCGCGCGCTCGGCATCGCGGCGACCGGCACTTCGATTGGCGGCCTGCTCATTCCACTGCTGCTCGACAGCTTGATCGCTTCGATGGGTTGGCGCGGCAGCCTGCGCGCGCTCGCGGCGTGCGTGCTCGTATTCGTCGTGCCCCTCGTGGTGTTCGGACTGCGCGACCACCCGGGTGACAAGGGCCTGCACCCCGACGGTGCCGAAGAGCCCCCGAGCTCGGCCGATGCCGCGGCCAGCGGCCGGGTTTGGGCCGTGGGTGAAGTCGTGCGCAGCCCCGCCTACTGGTTGATCGGCTGCTGCCTGGGGATGCTCTTCATGGCATACACCGGAACCCTGGCGAACCTGCACAAGTACGCGACCGAGCTGGGCGTCGAAGCCGCCAACGCCACGCGCCTGATCAGCATGGTTGCGATCACGGGTTTCATCGGAAAGCTCCTGTTCGGCTGGGCCGCCGACCGGATCGGCATGCGCGTGGGTCTGTGGGCCGCGATCGCACTCACGGCTCTCGGCATCGGAACCCTGTCGCTCGAGCCCGGCTATGCCGGCATGCTCGTCGCCACAGCGTTGATGGGCCTCGCCGCCGGCGGGATGCTGCCCGTATGGAGCGGCATGATCGGCGAAGCCTTCGGCGTCGCGAGTTTCGGTCTGGTGATGGGATTGATGATGCCGATCATCACGGTCTTTGCCGCACCGGCACCGACCGTCGCGGGCCTGAGCTTCGACCAGACGCAGAGCTATAGCCTCGCGATGCAGTGCTTCGTGGGTGTCTTGATCGTGGCCGCGGCGCTCCTCGTTCCCCTGCGGCTCGACCAGAACAATGACAAGGTCGAATCGACCCCGTAGCGTGCCCCGGTCGTCTTGCGGGCCAGGTCGAGTTCATCGGGCACAGGGAGCTGTCACTCATCTCCAGCGAATTGACGCTTGGTAATTCGCTGACGACTTGTACAACAAATGGACTCGATGTACCGTAAGAGCCAACACGGGGCTCCTCACGCCCCGGGGAGACGATTGGATGGCCCCGATCGCGACGAGCCGGGAGCTTCCACAGCTACCCAGTCAGAAGGAGCGGGCGGAGCTGCGCAGGCGACAGCTGGTCGCAATCGCCGACGCGCTGCTCGAAGAGGGAGGCGTCGAGGCGGTTTCGATGGCGCGTGTCGCCGAGATCGCGGGGTGCGCCCGGACGCTCGTCTACCGCTACTTCCCGACGCGCGAAGAACTACTCGGCGCGGTGGTCGAGCTCTTCTACGAACGACTCGATGAGATCACCGCCGAAGCCGAGCTGGAGCAGACATCTGCCGCCGGCACCAACGGCGAGGACTCCGGCGTCGCTTTCCCGGGCAGCATCAGCGAACTCTGGGATGCGCTCTGGGAGGGAGGTCTCGGCGGCGCGGTCCTGCGCACGACGCCCTTCGTGAGCGCCGAACTTCAATCCCTCATGGAGACGATGATCGCCAGGCACGAGCGCCGCTTCTCGCAGCCGCTCGAAGCGAGCGGCCTGACTGAACAGCAGGCCAAGGTGGTCATGGATTCGCTGAACGCGAGTTTTACGAACCTGCTTCTCCGGGCCCGGCGTGGTGAGATCACGCGCGAACAAGGCATCGAGCTCTACCGCTGGCTCGCCCGTGGCTTGCTGCAAGGCATCCGGATCAACGAGTCGACCCAATCGGGAGTGGAATCATGACAGACAGCGCACAACAGAAAGTAATCGACGGCAGCGCATGGGAAGAGTTCTGCGACAGCTTGAAGGAAGCAGGCAAGCTGATCGATTCCGAAAAGGCACCCCAGGACGCCTTCAACCGGGCAGAGGGCTATCGCTACCTGACTCGCATGCTCCGGGCCGGGCTCGAGAGCTTCATCGAGTATGCGGACAAAGACTTTGCCGTGTTGCGCAGCGGCGCACACGAAACGATCAAGATGGGCGCCGACAACCCGGACAACCGATATGAAAGTGCAGGCGTCAATCCCGCAAACGACTACCGCATCGTAGGGACACGCGGCACGGTCGACTACCTCGGGATCAGCACCGTGGCCAACCTGTATTCCCAGGGCAAGAGCATGGTGACCACCGGCTTCCTCGACTCCCGCGACATGGAAATCTCCGAAAACGGCCGCATCGAAATCATCCTGAGCAAGAACGAACAGCCGGGGAACTGGATTCCGATGACCGACGAGACGAACCAGGTGAACGTGCGGCAGACCTTCCAGGATCGGGTGAACGAGAAGCGCGCCGAACTGAAACTGGAACGCATCGGGGCCGAGGGCGAGCGACCCGAACCGTTCTCCGCGGACAAGTTGGTCCGCGGCCTTCAGGGCGCCACGCGTTTTCTCCGCAACACCACCGGCATGTTCGAGAACTGGGCAGAATCCTTCCTGCCGGACGAGAACACGCTGCCCCACGCGGACCAGGCCTACTGCCAGATGATCGGCGGCGATCCCAACATCCACTACTTCCACAGCTACTGGAAGCTCGCTGACGACGAAGCTCTCGTGCTCGAAGCGGCGAAGATCCCCGAATGCCAGACCTGGAACTTCCAGCTCGACAACTGGTGGATGGAGTCGCTCGACTACGTGAATCACACGATTCACGTCAACAAGACGACGGCGCACTACGAACCCGATGGCAGTGTGAAGGTCATCGTCTCCCACACCGACCCGGGTCATCCCAACTGGATCGAGACCGCCGGGCACAACAACGGCACCATGTGCTGGCGCTGGATCGGCGCGACCGAGCACCCGGACGTCGAGACCCGCGTCGTCAAAGCAAGCGAACTGTAGGAACGGAACCGATGAGCGAAGTCACATTCGTCGTAGAAGACCTGCTGCGCGAGGCCCAGGAGGGTGCGGGGCTCGACAACTTCGGCAACCCGCGCTTTCGCGAGGGACTCGAGGCCCTTGCGGAGATGATGGATCGCTACATCGAAGGCGACCGGCTCCGCCAGCGCCACCGCCAGAACGTGCTGGGTCGTCTGGTCACGCGCCTCCAGATCCAGGAAGCCTTTCGCAAGCATCCCGAAATCCACGACGAAAAGATCGAGCGGCCCATGATCGTCACCGGGCTCCCGCGCTCCGGTACTTCGGCGCTGTTCAATCTCCTGGACAGCGACCCGGCCGCGCGCGGGCTCTTGCTCTGGGAAATCCATTTCCCCCAGCCGCTCGAGGGCCGGCCGTCGATGGAAGATGACCCCCGCTACCAGGCCATGAAGAAGGCGATCGCGGCCCACCGCAACCCCGAACTCGACAAGATCCACTACGCCGATGCCGACATTCCGGAGGAATGCGTTCTCATGCAGGCGTATTCCTTCGATGGCGTGAACACCGGTTGGGAGTATCTACACGAGCCCTACGCAAGCTGGTTCAAGAACCACGACCTCGACTTCATGTACGAGGAACATCGCGACCACATGAAGCTCTTGCAGTGGCAGCGCCCGGGAACGCGCTGGCTCCTCAAAGCTCCCGCCCATATGTGGGCGATCGACGAGGTCGTGAAGGTCTTCCCGGACGTCAGCATCGTGTGGGGACACCGCGAGCCGATCGGCGTCACGGCTTCGATCTGCAGCATGACCGAGAAGATGGTCTACGCCATGAACTTCGACGGTGTGAGCAAAGAAGAACTCCGGAGCCTCGGCCCGCGGCTTCTAGACTGGTATGCCACGTCACTCGAGCGAGGTCTTGCTGCGCGGGAGAAGATCGGCCCCGAACGCGTCATGGACTACACCTTCAAGGAGTTCATCGCGGATCCGAAGGGCGTAGTGGAGCGAATTTACGACCACTTCTCCCTCCCAATGCCGGATGCCACCCGCAAGGCCATCGAAGCTCACATCGCCAAGAACGTGAAGGGCAAGCACGGAAAACACGAGTACGACCTCGCGCACTACGGCATCAGCGAAGAGCGGGTGCGCGAGCGATACGATTTCTATCTCGAAGGTGGTTGGCTGAACTGACCCGCCCAGCCACCCCGCAACCAGAATGAACGGAGCCCCCATGCTAGAAGGCCAGCGCATCCTCGTGACCGGCGCGACCGGTCAGGTCGCCCGACCACTCGCCGAGAAGCTCAACGAGAACAACGAAGTCTGGGCCGCCGCCCGCTTCTCCGATCCTCACGCGAAGGCTGACCTCGAAGCCGCCGAGATCAGGACCGTCTATTTCTCGCTGGGCGATGAGGATCTATCGAGCCTTCCCGACGTCGACTACGTCTTCCACTGCGGCGTCAACCAGAACCCCGAGACCCCCGATCAGGGAATCGCGCAGAACGCCGAGGGCACCGGCTTCCTGATGCAGCGCTACCGGGACGTCCGCGGCTTCCTCCACATGTCGTCGTCCGGGGTCTATCGCGTGCCGGCCAGTTCCCCCGAGCTGGTCTCGGAAGACCATACGCTCGGCGGGCATTCGGTCTACGCGCCCCACTACGCCATGAGCAAACTCGCAACCGAAGCAGTCGTGCGTTTCCAGGCTCGCGCACTCGGCATCCCTACGATCATCACCCGGCTCGACGTCGCCTACGGCTCACACGGTCATGGCGGCGTACCGATGGTCGTCTACGAATTCATGAAGCACGGCATGGCGTATACCCGCGCCGAAAGTGGCGACAGCTACTGCACGCCGATCCACGAAGACGACATCGTCGAGCAGGTGCAGAACCTGATCGCGAACGCGCAGGTCCCGGCGCCCGTCGTCAACCTCGGCGGTGACGAAGTCGTCACCGTCGAAGAGATCATCGCCTATGTCGAAGAACTGACGGGCCTCGAGATGAAGATGGAGACAGGGCCCGACGCATCGTGGGGCATGAAGGCGCTCGACAACACGAAGCGCAAGTCGCTCGCTGGCCCCTGCCGTGTGACGTGGAAGGAAGGCGTCCGCTCGGCCCTCGCAAAGCGCAGCCCCGACGCGATCATCGGCTGACGGCCATGTTTCGTGAACATGAAGCGCCCGAACGCTGGGAGCTGGAAGTCGATCTGGTCTGTGCGGGATCGAGTTCTGGGGGATGGAGCGGTTTCCACCGTTTCTTCCCTACCTTCTTTGTTCCTCAGCGGGCTGCCAGGCTCGCAAGCGCCGCCATCTCGGCGACCGTCGATGCGTCCAGGATGTTCATGTCCTTGTCGAGCGTTTCGAACACGGGCCCGTCCCCAGCGAAGAGCGAAAAGAACACGGTCGCACCTTCGGGACCGCCGTACTCCATGTGGGCCTCACCGCCCGGGCTCATCACGTAGGTGCCGGCGGGGCGCACCTTGTGTTCCCCCTCGCTCCCGTCGTCGTTGATCACGACGATGTGCTGCTCGCCCTCGAGCACGAGGATCGCTGTGTCGGCAATGTGGCGATGGAAGTGGCAGTACGAGTTCGGCGGCCACTTGACGATCAGGTCGAGGCGACCGGTCTCCGGTTCGGATTCGCAATCGGGTGACCGCCAACACCCAGCGGAATCGCGGCCTTTCTCGACCCGAGGTCGAGCGCGAGGCCAAAGTCTCCGCAACGTGAGACTTGGTGGCGGTGGGTGGAGTCTGGGAGGAACTCGTCTCTGGGGGTGATTCCCTGATCTATAGGGAAAATACAGGGAATCCGACTGCACTCGAGGATTGTGCGTTGAGTTCCGCGAGCGGAAAACGCCGGGGTTCCGCGTACTTCGCCGAGAGTTCCCTAGGCTCCGGAACAGCGAACGCTGCCCGGGGAACAGGGAACCTGGCGCCAACAACAGGGAGGCCGCGAGTGTTCCCGCCTCGACCGCGGCCGCCCACAGCTACTGCTTGCCAGCTCGAAGCTGCCACCAGAGGTGGAGCAGCTCGTTGCAGACCTCCTCCGGAAGCTCGCGTGCCGCGGGGCTGGCGAGCGCGCGGGCGATGAGATCCTGTTCATCGAGCACCGGACGCGGGTCGAGGTAGCCCTCGTCCTCCAGGTAGGTCGCGAGCTTCTCGGCGGCCTTCGGACGGAAGCGTGCGAGGAGTGGGTGCTCGCGCGATTGCAGAACTTCGATCAGGCGGCGGCCATCGTATCCGAGTTCCATTGCGATGGTCGCGACAGCCTCAAGGTATCGCTCGCTGATTGCGTTGCTCTCCTCGATTGCGGTGCGGTCAACGGGTTTGCCGCGACCCTCCGACCAGGACTCGCAGAACACTTCGAGGAGCCGCGAACGGGCATCGAGTTGTCTGGCGGCCTCCGCTTCATCCTTCAGGGAAGCAGCAAGGGGAGCTTCGGTTCGAGACAGCGTCCGCCACTGGCCAACCGTCTCGATCCGACTTGCGACGAGGCGTTTCAGAACGTGTAGGTCGTCCCAGAGCAGATAAAGCAGATGCTGGCCGAGGTACGCGGGACGCGGGTCGAATGTCGGCACCTCGATGAGAGCACCGTACTCGTCCGGGCTAAGCCCGGTGGGGTCCGGAACGCTCGGCGGCGGTGCGATGCGCAACACCTCCGCCGACGACACCGCGGCGATACCCCGGCGCAGAAGCCCGAGATCAATGACCGCTGGCGGCGAGCAGCCCTCACTCTGGAGCGCTTCTCGGATCCGGTCGACGTCGACGTTGTCGTTCGTCAGATAGAAGATCTGCCGGTTCTCCTGCTCGGAGATTCGCCCAAGGCTTCGAGCGATGAGGTCGAAGCGCGCGGGATCGCTCTGGTCCAGCGCCTCGTCGAGAAAGAGCGGCAGCGGACTCGCCCCTTCAGCTTCTTCAGCGAAGGCGATGCGCACCGCGAGCAGGAGCTGCGCACACTCACCTCCCGAGAGCTCGTTGAGCTGTTTACCCACGCCGGTACGAGAGGAAACAGCGATGAAGCTGCCACCGACTTCGGGTTCGATTCCGAGCTCGTACTCGTGGTGCGTAAAGAGCGCGAAAAGATCTCGCGCCCGCTTCAAGACCGCCGGCAGCTGCTTCGTCTCGTGCTCGGTCTTCACCTCGTCTAGGAGGAAGTCGCCGGCCAACGCCTCCAGTCCTCGTTCGCGCTTATCGGCGAGCATCGCCAGGGCATCGTCGTGACTCGCGATCAGATCCTCGAGGGTATGCGCCTCCGATGCCTGCTTGACCTCCGCCGCGATCTCGGCCGACTCGGTGCGAGCATCGTCCGCGGCGGCAGTCTCGCTCGCGAGTCGATCGCTCTCTCGCTCGAGGTCGCTCTGATCCAGATTGGCGAGCGCCGATTCGCCGGCCTCGGAGAGCTTGCGCTCGCCAATCCCGATGCTGGTCTGTAGTCCGCCGACTTCGTTCACTAGCTCCTGGTAGCGCTCAACCTTCCCGAGCAACTGGGAGAGTCCGGCGCGGTCACCGTGCTCGAGATCCGCGTCCCGGAAGATCTTCGCAATCGCCTCCTCGCTGCTCCGCATCTTCTCCCGCGCAGACTCGAGATCGTCGCTTGCGCGGCTCTCATCCTTGCGCGAATCCACGAGCAAGCGGCTGAGCTCTTCGACCTCGTGAACCAGAGCCTTCGCTGCCTCCGGGTCCTGGGGATCCTCCTCCCCGAGCCCAACGAGCCAATTCCCGAGCTCCTCTCGCTTCGCCTCGAAGTCAAGATCCAGGGCGCCGCAGCGACCTTCGGCCGCGGCCTCGGCGTCGCGCGCTTCGCGTAAGGCAATCAGCGCTCGGGCCGTATCCACCAGCTCCGCTGCTGCCGGGACACGGTCCAGGCGAAGGCGCGCAACGAGTTCCTCACCCCGATCGCGGACGCTCTGTTCGCGGGTCCTCGCCGTCTCCAGATCGGATTCAATGCCCGCGCGCTCGATGGACCGGTCGCGCGCCCGCATCTCAGAGGCTCGGGACTCCGCGATCTGCTGATCGATCTCCCGGAGTCGCTCATTCACGCTCGCGACCGTCCACGAGGCGGGCGCGTCGACGTTCGGCGGAAAAGCATCCATCGCCTTCTGCTGCGCGTCGGCGCGATCGTCGCTGCTCGACAGCAGCCAGGCACTGATCGCCCAGACAAGACCAGCGCCCGTGACGCCATGGAACGCCGGGTGGAACGCGATTCCGAGCGCGAGACCGGTCGCAGCAACGACAAGACCGACGACGGTGGCGGCAACCCGCGTCAGACCACCGATGCGGATTTCCGAGCCGCCCGTGTCCGGGGCCCTGAGCCAATCCCTCAGAGCCTCTGCCGCGCGCTCCCCGAGCTGCTGCTGCTTTTTTTGCTCCACGCTGAAGTCGTGGCCAGAGAGCAGCCTGAGGCGCTGCTCCAACGCCGCCCGGCCCTGCTCTACCTCTGTCGCCTCGCGCAGATACCTGTAGAGCTCTTCATCGTCTTCAAGCGCCAGCTCGGGCGGCGCGTCCTCCGACCCGCCGACGACCCGGCTCGCGTTCACCAGCTTCTTCTTCTCTGCTGCGAGTACGCCATAGGCGGTCTCGCGTCGAAGGGCGAGCTGCGCCCACGAGTCGGCGCGCTGTCGCCAGGCTGAGAGCTCGGACGCCTCGAGTGGCTCCTCGAGGCGACTCTCGACGATCCGGTTGCGTGCGTCGCGAAGCTCTCCTTCGTGTTGCGCCACCTTCTCGTTTGCTTCCTCGAGCTTCCGCTCCGCTGTTTCCAGCCAATCGAGCTCCAGGCCGACAATCTTCCCGCACGCAGGAGGAAGCGCGTCGAGCTCGGCCGTCAAGCGTTTCTGCTGCTCTCGAAGTCCGACCAGCTCTAGCGCCGTCGCAACGTGAGCCTGTCGCACGCGTGCGTTCTCACCTTCGCGGATCGTCTGCTCGAGCGAATTGAGTGTTTCTTCCCGCTCGGCCAGCGCCTCCTGCTTCAGCTGTGCCTTGCGAATCGCACCCGCTGCAGCGTCGACGTCCCTGCACTCCTTTTTCGCGAACCCGCGTCCGACCCTCTCGACGGCCTGGCTCCGCGCCTCTTCGAGGCTATAGCCTCCCGCCATCTGTAGCCGGATCTGCTTGGCGATCTCGCGGCCGCTCTCAGTCCCGGAGTCCATGAGGTCGCGCACGTCGAGGAGAAAACAGTCTTGGAGATGCCTCGCCGGTAGCGGCGGAGGCGCGCACTCCACGCCCTCTCGCTGCCAGACGTGGCGCGCACCGTCGCGCTGAACCGACCACGACTCTCCGTCGAGATCGATCCGCGCGTGGGCTGTCACGGCCGAACCGGACTCGTCGCTCCAGAGTAGGGCCCGGGTCGCGCGGCAGATGCTCGACTTCCCAATCGCGTTCGGGCCGACCACGACGTGCACGCCATCGCCGAGCTTTTCGAGCGAGTAGGACGCATCGATTCCGGGGAGACGGACGATCTCCAGCCTGCGGAACTTCATCGCTCCGCTCCCTCACCGCGCCTTGTCGGCTCGTGCTGGTCGAGCAGGGCGCTCAGGATCGACGAACCCGCAGCCTTTAGCGCGCGCGTGATCTCCTCATCGGCAAGGGGGTCAGCAGCATCCCGCAGGTCTTGCAGTGGAGCGAAGTTCGACGCGTCCGCCAACGTCCGGAGCCTATCCCTCGTGCGGACAATCAGCGCATCGCGCTCCGCCCCCTCAGTCTCCAGGATCAAGAGCTTTCGGGCGAGCAAGCCAGGCGGGTCGTCTCCCTTGGCAAGCTCATGTAGATCGCGGGCAAGCTCGGTCGCATTGGTGATTTTGTTCACGACCGCCGTGGTCGCGCCGACGGTTCGGGTGATGTCACTCCAGCGCCGGCCCCCAACCCACGCATCGATCGCCGCGTAGGAGCGCGTGGTACCCGTCAAGCGTACCCGCAGCGCAAGCACGCTCGGCTCGACTCCTCGGGCGTGCAGCGCGCGAATGCGCTGATCGACGCTGGCGAGAACGGAGTCCCCCAGGTCCTCGGGCTGTTGATCCGGTTCGATGGCTAGGTCAATCGTCTCCCAGCGGAGCGGCGCGTTAGAGACGTGAGTGAGCGAGGTCTCACCCTCTGCCAGATCGACAAGCCAGGGACCCCGATCACCAACCTCTTTCGGATTAAGCCCGACAAGGGAGCCAAGGTAACCAGCGCGCAGGCCCGGGTTGTCGGAGCGTGTATCACCCAGCGACGGCTTGTGGATGTGCCCGAGCAGCCATGTGTCGATTCCAGTTCGCGCGAGCTCACCCATGGTGACCGGCGCGTAGGGCCCGCCCGATGCATCGAGATCGCAATGCATCACGCCGATCCGGGGTACACCCGGCTGCGCGGGAGGCAGCGACGAACCGGCAAAGTCGGCGACCGGACTCGAGGTGACCTGCCGCTGCGGAAACGACCAGCCCACCACCTCGCAAACCGACCGACCTTCGCGCTCGACCGCGACACACTCCCAACGACCACCCGCGCCGACAATTCGGAAGCCCGGGATCAACCGCGCAAGTCGCGGCAGTGCCTCGACATCGTGGTTGCCTACGACGCCGAGGACCGTGACACCCTCTGCAAGCAGCTTCAACACCGCCGCTTCGAGGTGCCGGAACGCCTCGTAGCGAGCGTTCGTGCTCTCGACTACGTCACCCGCAAAGACAACGGCGCTGACATCCTGCTCGGTGGCCAGCCGAACCGCCGCCTCCAGGCCCGCAGCAGGCGTCAGACGCTGCACGGCGATGCCCCGGTCGGCCGCGTCCTCCGCAACGCCGCTCGGCCGGGTGCCGAGGTGAACGTCGCCGATCGCAAGCAGCTTGGTCATGCGAGAATCCTATCGGGAAAGTACGGGGAATTCCCTCTGAACCAGGCGAGTTTGGTTCTACCTAGAATGCGATTCGCCAATGATCCCGCGGATTCAGGCACAAATTCCTTGCGACCAGGAACAGGGAATTCGCTCGGACAACCAAGAATTTCTCAGGACCGGGGCGCAGTTGCCCGTCTGGCCCCGAGCGCGCCCCGAACAAGATGCCGACCTGACTCTGGGAATTTCATCTACGCGCGAACTCCGTGTCGCGAGGTAGCCATCGCCGGACTTGACTTTTATCAACCTTCATCAACGCGACCGACATGACTGGGAGCAATTCGAAACACGAACGCGTTCCGCTCAGTCATCGGGCGAGACCTCTGAATTGCGTCGAGGACGACAGGTTTCTCTATCTAGTTTGGCACCCGAGGGTCGCATACGCTGCCGGGGAGCCGCAGTCAGATCCGGGATGGTGCCGCCGACCTAGAAAAGCGTTGCCGACCAATGACCAAGTTCCTGTCCAGCAAGGATTGCCGATGATCTCTGCAACCGGCAGTAGCGGCCCGAGATGCCCTCGCTCCGCAAGTCACTTTCGCGCGAATGAAGAGCGAACTTCAACCGCCGGACTCGGCGTCGGAGAAAAGCGCAGACTATGCCGTCACTGGACGCCCGAAATCCCGGTCTCCGGTTCCGGTACGCGACGGCGCAACCGCCAACACCCCGCGGAATCGCGGCCTTTTCTCGGCTCGTTCCCGAGCACACGCCGAAAGTCTCTGCATGTGGAGACTTGATGGCGGTGGGTGGAGTCTCTCGCGAACTCGTCTCTGCAGTGATTCCCTGTTCCATGGGGAAAGTACAGGGAAGTTCTCCAATATCTCAGTGCCCGGCCAAGGTCACGGGCGGAATTGCCGAGCCTTTCCGCAGCCGTAACGTCGAATTCCCTGCGATCCGGAACAGGGAATTCATTTCGGTGTTCAGGGAAATCCAGGCAAGTTGGACCCGCCTCCAAGCTGCGGTGATGAAGCCAGCCGTTCTCCTCGGCGCCCCGCAATCAGGTCTCGACTGCCGGACGAATATGGAGAACAGACAGCCTCCGAATCAAAATACATACACCAATGAATGAAAGTGCTAGCGTCGCCACATGAGGCGACGAACCCAGGCCGAGCGCACCGCGGCAACCCGAGATGCGCTGATCACGGCCACGCTCGAACTGCTGGTCGAGAGTGGCTGGGCCGGGATCACATCGGTGGCGGTCTGCTCTCGCGCGGGCCTGACACGAGGAGCCTTCGTCCACCACTTCGACGGCCTCCCGGCACTCTTCTCCGCGGCGCTCGATTCCCGCTACGCAGCCTTGTCGGCGAAAGCCGGTGGCGGCGGTCCCCGCCCTACCTCGGTCGCCGAACTCGTGACGCAAACCTGGGAGACGATGACCGCGCTGGACTTCAAGGTGGTGATCGAAGCCTGGCTCGCGGCGGCGAACGACCCGACGCTTGGTGCCGCGATCGGTCCCGTGATCGAGCGCTTCGCGAAGCTCGTTCACCCGGATCAACGCGCAGACCTGCTCGTCGACGACGCCGCGCAGTCCTTCTTCCTGATGGCGCGCGAGACGATGCTCGGTCTCTCACTTGGACGCGCCACCAACCGAGGACGACCGCTCGAACACGAAGCGCGCGTCCTCGAGCAGCTCGTTCGTCTCGCTGACGAACACGATGCCCGAATCGGGCAACAGGAACCGGAGCCATGAACACCACGCACGAACCCACTTCGACCGGCACCCGCACCGGCTACTGCGTCTGCACGATCTGCGACATCGGCTGTCAGCTTCGCGCGGTGTCCGTCAACGGACAGCTCGAGAAGATCGTCGCGCACGACTCACCTGCGGTGAAGTCGAACGTCTGCTTCAAGGGCACGGCTGCGCCCCACATCCACAATCACGCCGATCGATTGCGCGTGCCGTTGAAGCGCAAGGGCGAGCGCGGAGAGGATCGCTGGGAAGAGATCTCCTACGAGCAGGCGATGGACGAGATCGCCGAGCGGCTTCGAAGCGTCGTCGCCGAGCACGGCCCCGAGGCGCTCGCGGTTTCGACTTCGGGCTGGAACACGCAGACGACCCACGGTTTCGACCGCCGCTTCATGAACCTGCTGGGCTCGCCGAACTGGATCTCGGGCGTGTCGCTCTGCGCGGGCAACACCGCGGCGGTCAACCGCCTCACCTATGGTTGGATGCCGTTTCCCGACATCGCGAACACCGACTGCGTCGTGCTCCTCGGCCACAACCCGCGCAAGCATTCGTGGACCCCGATCTTCAACATGATCGAAGCGGCGCGCAAACGCGGCGCGAAGACGATCGTCGTCGATCCGCGCGTTTCCGAGCAGGCCGAACACGCAACGCTGCACCTCCAGATTCGCGCCGGCACCGACGCGGCGCTGCTGCTGGGATGGACGAAGGTCATCATCGACGAAGGGCTCTACGACAAGGATTTCGTACGCGACTGGTGTATCGGCTTCGGCGAGTTGAGCGAACGCGTCGACGAGTATCCCCTCGAACGCGTCGCCGATATCACCGGGGTCGATCCCGAATCGATCGCCGAAGCCGCGCGTATCTACGCGACGGCGGATGGCGCCGTGATTCCCTGGACGCCCATCACCGACCAGCAGCTCGACTCGACCTCCGGGATCCGTCTCCAGTCCATCCTTCGCGCCATCACGGGAAACCTCGACGTCGTCGGCGGCGAGATGCTGAGCGGTCTCCATCCCGGTTGGCGAACCGAGGCCGAACTCCAACTCCACGATGCGATCTCGCCCGAGCAACGCGCCAAACAGCTCGGCTACGACAAACACCCCGTCTACACCTATCGCACGGCCGAGATGCTGAGACCGCACATGGAACGCGTTCATGGCCAACCCTGGATCGACCAGGTGATGGGCTGCCACATGGCGAATCCCACCGAGGTATTCCGGGCCATGGCCGACGGCGATCCCTATCCCGTCAAGGCGTTCATCACGCTCGGCAACAACACGCTGCTCTCCTACCCAAACCAACACCAGATCCACCGTGCGCTGTTGAATCAGGATCTGGTCGTCGCGCACGAGATCTTCATGACCCCGACCGCGATGCTCGCCGACTACGTGCTCCCGGGTGATGTATTCAGCGAGCGCAACCACGTCGCCGATTCGTGGGCATGGGGAAACCGGCTGACGCTCTCCGAAGCCGTGGCGAATCCGCCCGAGCAGGCCAGTTCGACGTTCCAGTTCTGGACCGACCTCGCGCGGCGGATGGGTTTCGGCGAACACTTCGAATGGAACAGCATCGAAGAACTACTCGACCATCGACTCGAGCCGTCGAGTCGCAGCTTTGCCGATTTCAGGAAGACGACGGTGATGGACCTCCCCGTGCCGAAATACCGCAAGTACCGCAAGACGGGCTTCGCGACCCCGTCGGGCAAGGTCGAGCTTTCGTCGTCGCTACTCGCGGAGCTGGGATTCGACCCGCTTCCCTATCACCGTCCGGCTCCATCGCCGACCGACGAGTACCCCTACCTCGTCTTTTCCGGTGTGCGCGAAGACCCGTTCTTCCAGACGGGACAGCGCAACGTCGGTGTGCTGCGTCGACGCTCGCCGGCGCCGAGGTTCTTCGTTCATCCCGAAGACGGCGAGAGGGAAGGGTTCGTCGAAGACGATTGGGCGCGGCTCGAAACGCCGCACGGACACGTCTATGCGAGGGTGAGCCTTCAAGCCGGAATGCGGCGCGGGCATGTGCGCGTGCCGCACGGTTGGTGGTATCCGGAGACGCGCGGAAACGTCGAGCTGGCGGGTGCATTCGTCTCTTCCGACGCCGTGCTCACCGTCGACACCGATGACCTGCTCGATCACGAACAGGGGATCCCGCACTTCAAGGGGTACCCCGGACGTCTGGTTCCCTGCGATCCCCCCGCCGGCATGTCGGCGACGACTCTCGGGTGATGCGATGACGATGCGCAGCGAGCACGATCAGCGCATTCGCGAGTTCAAGACTGCGCTGCTCGGGCGGGTCGCGAGACTTGCGATGACGACCCGGAAAACCGGCCTCGACGGCCTCGTGAAGAGCCTGCTCGCCAAGCAGGCGGGCGACTCCACCGCTCCGGACCCCGACCTCGAGCATCCCGCCGACTGGGATCGACCGATCGACTGAAGAAGCGGCCCGGCTGGCGATCCGATCCTTCTACGGCGGCAATTTCGTGCATATGCACTAGTGTGCCCACATGGATCGAGACTGCAGCGCGTTCAAGGTTCGACGGCTGTCCCGCCAGGTGACCCAGTTCTACGACCAGGCGCTGCGAAGCGAAGGCCTGAAGTCGACCCAGTTCCATCTACTCACCGTCATTGGTGACGAGGGGCCTCTCACGATCGGCCAACTCGCCGAGCGCGTCGGAGCCGAGCGCACCTCTGTGACGCGAGCCGTCCAGGCCATCGAGACGAGCGGCCTTGTCGAGGTTGGACCGGGGCCCGATGGACGCTCGAAGTCTGTTCGCCTCACGCGCGCGGGGCGCGCATTGCTCGATCGCGTCGATCCCATCCGCGAAAAGCAGGAGGAGGCTTTCCGTCGCGCCCTCGCTGGCGTGACCTCGAAGCGCTTCATCGACGACCTGGTTCGCGCCGCCGACCGTCTGCAAGAACTGATCGAGCAAGGCGAAGAGCACTGATTTGGGCGGCGCCCGTTCGTGGTCGCCAACGAGGAGATCCCCCCATGGCGATGAAACTACTGACCTCCCCGACCCCCAACGGCTGGAAGGTCACGATCATGGTCGAAGAGCTGCGCGAAGCGGGCTTCGAGCTGGCCGATCTCACCGTCACACCGATCGACATCATGAAGGGCGATCAGTTCACGGAAGCCTTCACGGCCGTGAATCCCAACCAGAAGATCCCGGCCCTCGTCGACGGCGACCGCCACGTGATCGAGAGCTGCGCGATCCTTCAATACCTCGGTGAGAAGTTTCCTTCTGCATTGCTTCCGGAAGGCGATGCACGCTGGGACGTACTGCCCTGGGTGTATTGGCAGGCCGCCAACGTGGGGCCGATCTTCGGCAACAAGCTCGCCTACACGCGTTACATCACCGACGTGCCCGACGAAGCGCGCGCCCATCCCCTCGAACGCTTTGGCAAGGAAGCGCGGCGTCTCGCCGGTGTGCTGGATCACAAGCTCGAAGGGCAGCCCTTCATCTGTGGCGACGATTTCACCATCGCCGACATCGCCACCTATCCGTGGTTGCGCGGGTGGAAGTGGAGCAAAGTCGACATCACCGATCGCCCGAACGTAATGGCGTGGATCGATCGCGTGCGCGCACGGCCCGGGGTCGGCCGCGGCCTCGCCTATGGCGTCCCCGAAGATGAGATCGACCGCTGGAGCAAAGACCGACGCGAAGGCTACGCGAAGGGAGGCGCATCGATCGCTTCGAACGATCGCCTGCGCTCGGATCTCTGAACGATCCTCCCCTGCGTGGCACACCTATGCACCGCGAGTCGACTCGAGTCGAACGAACACGGCTCGACGAGCACCCGCCCAAGGAGCCAAGACACATGGACATCTCCCTCGACCTGACCGATCAGATCGCATGCATTCGCATGGACGACGGCAAGAAGAATGCGATCACCCCAGCTGCCGTCGCCGATCTCGCGCAAGCCCTCGACGAGGCAGAGGCCAAGGCCAACGCACTCGTGCTCGCGGGTCGCCCGGGCTCGTTCTGCGCGGGGTTCGACCTCGCCACCATGACCGGGGGCGACCTGCGCGCAATCGGCGAACTCGGCCGGGGCGGAGGACGCCTCGCACTGCGGCTCTACCAATACCCGAAGCCTCTCGTTGCGGCCTGCACCGGCCATGCCTTCACGATCGGGGCGCTCTGGCTCCTGGCTGCGGATACACGAATCGGCGAGGAGGGCCCGTTCAAGCTCGCGATGACCGAAACGAAGATGGGCATGGGCCTGCCCGCCTGGGCCTTCGAGCTGCTCGAGGCGCGAATCGCGAATACCCACTTCGTTCCCGTCTGCACGCAGTCCAAGGCCTATGACCCGGTGGGTGCGATCGCTGCGGGCTTCCTCGACGAAGTCGTACCGCAAGGGAGAGCCGAGGCCGTCGCCCTCGAAACGGCCTCCGAACTCGCGAAGCTCGCACCGGCTGCATATACCGCAAACAAGTTGACACGACGGACCCGAAGCTTCGAGATTATGGACCGCGATCTCGGGTCCTGACGATCGTTTCGCGAAGGCGCCCGTAGAACCGTCGGCATGGTGTGCCGACCCAAAGGAGGAGCCATGCCCACTTCGTTTTATGACCTGACGATCGGCAGCTATGTCCAGATCGTCGAAGCGATCGGCGGAGTACTTCAGAAAGGCGCCGACCACTGTGCCAAAGAGGGAATCGATCTCGCCGAAATCGTCGAGACGCGACTCGTTGGCAATATGGCCAACTTCCACTTTCAGGTAACCAGCATCACCCATCACTCGCTGGGTGCGGTCAACGCATACAAGTCGGGCGAGTTCCGACCGCCGAGCTACGAAGACTGCGACTATGCCGCGCTCCAGGCGATGACCCAGGCGACCCTCGACGAACTGAAGGCGCAATCGCGCGACGAAATCGAATCACTCGCCGGCGGTAAGGTCGTATTCAAGATGGGGGGCAACGAGATTCCCTTCACCGCGGAGAACTTCGCGCTCTCGTTCTCTCTCCCGAACTTCTACTTCCATGCCACGACCGCCTACGACATTCTCCGAATGAAGGGCGCGCCGATCGGCAAGCTGGATTTCCTCGGCGCGATGAGGGCGGGCGCCTAGCGGTACGGATCTCGAAGCGTGGACTTGACTTTCGCGCGAATGAAGAGCGAATCCGGACCGCCGAACTCGCCGACCGAGAAAAGCGCCAGCAACACGATGACTTGCGGCCCGAAATCCCGGTCTCCGGTTCGGGGACGCAACCGAACAACCGCCAACACCCCACGGAATCGCGTTGTTTTCCGAGACCGTTCCCGAGCACGGGGCGGAAGTCTCCGCAACGCGGGACTAGATGGCGGAGAGAGTGGGATTCGAACTCTCAGTAGGATCTCGCGAATCTTGTGGCGAATGGAGAACACGCGAATGGGACGCACATGAATTGCGCACTCTTGGAGAGTTCGAACCGTCAGGTGCCCTTGTGCCGTCCCTGACGCCCTCGGTACCCCCATCGGGGAGCCCAGCGGAGACCGCCATTTCTCGATCAACTCGTTGACGCTCATCCACCTACCGATCTCTGATCGATCTGCTAAACGTAGGTCATGCAAACGGTCACTCTGTCTACCAAGTACCAACTCGTCATTCCGCGTGACGTGCGGCAGCGGCTGGAACTCGAGCCGGGGACGAAGCTGACGGTCGTGGAGAAGGGCGGGATCCTCTATCTCGTCCCGGAGCGACCGATCGAGGAGATGCGGGGGATCGCTCGCGGAACGCGGAAGAAGGGACTCCGCGAGAAAAAGGATCGCCATTGATCCTCGTCGACTCGAGCGGCTGGATCGAGTACCTCGCGGCGCGGCCCAAGGCGGATTCCTTTGCACCGTACATTGAAGGAACGGAGCCTCTCGTCTCGAGCGCGATTCAGATCTACGAGATCTACAAGGTCGTCAGAAGAGACGTGAGTGAAGAGCGAGCGATTGCCGCGGTATCGGCGCTCCGAACGACGACGATCGAACCCCTGGCCGATACTCTGGCCCTTGAAGCCGCCGACATCGCCCTGGAATTCGGGCTCGCGATGGCGGATGCGATCATCTTCGCGACGGCTGCACGACACGAAGCCGAAATCGTGACAGGCGATGCGGACTTCGAGGGTCTGCCGAAAGTAACGCTGATCCGCTGAGGGATCGAAGACGCTCGGCTGGCCCGATGATCTGGATCGAACGCTTCAGCTGTTCGCCCGCTCGAACTCCTCGAATCGTACCGTCAGCGCTTCACGACTGGGACGCTGAGCTGCGGCGCGGGGAAGTTCGATGCGCGTCTCGTGAATCTCCTGAAGCCCGTGCCTCAGCATCGGACCATCCGACTCCGAAAGAATCCGCTGGGGCACGACGATTCGGAAGTCGGGTTGAATACCGAGCAGATTCCGATCGAACGCGGCATGGTGGATCTTGCAGAGGCTGATGCCGTTCGAGACGACCGGCTCTCCGTCCGGATCGGAGTCGGCGACGATGTGTGCGGCGTCGAGCAACTCGGCATGCTTGAGCCGGCAGACGGCACAATGCTCCCGGTAGGCTCGCAAGACGCGTTGCCGGAACGTCTGCTGGTGTAGGCGCTGTCGGGTCGTGACGAGGCCGTACCGGCGGGTGAGATCGGGCTCAGAAACGCGATCATCCAATGAGACCCCCGTCGCGAGACTGTCGACGTCGAGCCGAAACTCCAAGCAGTCGGGAGAGTCGCCGATGACATGTACTGGCCACGCCGCTAGATACTTGCCCGGCACCGTCGCATGGAAGTAGATCAGCGGCGCGTTTGCCCGCATCGCGTTTCGGACCCACCGGTTGTTGTGGTGATCCGGATCCGTTCCGCGGTACTTGTAGATGACCGTCCCGTCGGGCTGAAAGCCGTCGTCATACGGCCGAGGCCTGCCCGGTTTGGGTGCGACGGTGGTGAGGCTCAGTGCGCGATCGTCGAGGATGGCGGGCTTGAAGATCCCTTGCGGTCCAATCAGTCTGACCTGCTTCGCACGGAACATGAAACCATTCGCGAGAGTCTCTCGATCGAACGTCTCGCCAAAGAGCCTGGTCTGTTCCGCGAGAAACTAAAACGCGGCGGAACGAACAGCAGAATCCAGTTCGTCGGGCATAGTCCGTTCTCGGGCTCCCGTCGCCGTCAACGTCGCTCGAGGCTCTCGAATGATCGTTTCGAACGATAGGACCATCAAGCGCGATCCGTGGTGCGGAAATGTCGCTCGAATGCACCGATCCCTCGAAGGGGATCGACAATCGGCTCGCACTTTCGCGCGAATGAAGAGCGAATCCGGACCGCCGAACTGGCCGGCAGAGAAAAGCGCCGCCAACGCGATGACTTGCGGCCTGAAAGCCGAGTCTCCGGTTCGGGAACGCAAGAGCACAACCGCCAACACCCCGCGGAATCGCGGCCTTTTCGCGGATCGTTCCCGAGCGCACGCCGAAAGTCTCTGCGCTTAGAGACCAAATGGCGGAGAGAGTGGGATTCGAACCCACGGTAGGTTGCCCTACACACGCTTTCCAAGCGTGCGCCTTAAGCCACTCGGCCATCTCTCCGCGTAGGGGTCTTGCCGCCCGCCCGCCGCGCTTCCTTCTATCTACCTGCGCCGTGCCGGAGCGAACGGCGCCCGTGCCCAGGGCGCGCTCCGGGGCTAGACCAAGGAGAGCGCCTGCGGCGCTAGCCATTCGCGGCTTCGCCGCGAATGGCGGAGAGGGAGGGATTCGAACCCTCGATAGGCGTCAACCTATACACCCTTAGCAGGGGCGCGCTTTCAGCCACTCAGCCACCTCTCCGCAGCGGCAGACCATAACGAAAACACGGGCATACGGCGGTTCGGGCGGGGCGGATTTCTGGCGATTTCCCGCCCAGAAGCCCCAACCTCGGCGGCGAGAACCGCCGGCCGCCAGCTCCCAGCCGGGTGTGGGCAAGCTGACAGGTAGATAGAAGGACGAACCCCGGCCCTCAGCACCAGAGGAGCGCCCGCGCGGCCCAGCCAGTGCGCCACGCGCACTTGCGCAAATCAGAGCGCCTGCGGCCCAAGCGGTCGCGGCGCGCGCTGGGAAAAGGGAGGACGCCTGTGGCCAAGCCATTCCGCGCCCCGCGCCGAATGGCGGAGAGGGAGGGATTCGAACCCTCGAGGGACGTGAATCCCTGCCGGTTTTCAAGACCGGTGCATTCAACCGCTCTGCCACCTCTCCGGCGGGCTAGCGCGAAGACCGGGGCTTTTCGCCGCCCGGGCTCGCGATCACGGGCGAATCCTAGCGAGCATTTCGGCCCCGTCTCGTCTGCGACCGCCTCTTTGTGGTTCCGCCCGGGGCGCTGTGCTTCTCTACCGCCACCATGTTGGACCCCAAGACCCTCACCGACCGGCGCGACGAGATCGCGCACAGCTGCAAGGCGCGCGGCATCGACGTCGACCTCGACGCGATCGCGCGCGTGCACCGCGACCACAACCTGCTCGTGACCGAGCTCGGCGACGTCAATCGCCAACGCAACGAGCACCAGAAGTCGGGCAAGCGCAAGATGGACCCCGAAGAGCGCGAGGCCCACACCGCCGAGGGGCGCCGCTTCAAGGAGCAGGTCGCCACGATCGAAGCGCGCCTGCGCGAGAGCGAGTCGGTCCTCACCGCGGCGCTGCGGCGGCTACCCAACTTCCTCCATCCCGAAAGCCCGATCGGCGGCGAAGAAGACTTCCGCGAGATCAGCCGCTCGGGCGAGATCCCGAAGTTCGACTTCGAGCCGAAGAACCACCTTCAGCTCTGCGAAGACCTCGACCTCGTCGACTTCGAACGCGCGGCCAGGGTGGCGGGTTCGAAGTGGTACTACCTGAAGAACGAAGCCGCGCTGCTCGACATCGCGCTGCAACGCTTCGCCCTCGACATCCTGATGGAAGAGGGCTTCACGCCCGTCACCACGCCCGACGTCGCGCGGCCCGACATCGTCGAAGGCCTCGGCTTCAACCCGCGCGGTGAAGAGACGCAGATCTACACGCTCGAGAACGCCGACCTCTGCCTGGTGGGCACCGCGGAGATCACCCTCGGTGGCATGTACGCGGACACGATCTTCGACGAAGACGACCTGCCGATCAAACTCGCGGGTGTTTCCCACTGCTTCCGCACCGAAGCCGGTGCTGCGGGCCGCGAAAGCAAGGGGCTCTATCGCGTTCATCAATTCACCAAGACGGAGATGTTCGTCTTCACGACGCCCGAACAATCCGAAGCCCAGCACGATGAATTGCTGCGCATCGAAAAGCGGGTCTTCGACGCACTCGAAATCCCCTACCGCGTGATCGACATCGCGACCGGCGACCTCGGTGCGCCCGCCTACCGCAAGTTCGACCTCGAAGCCTGGATGCCCGGGCGCGGCGAAAGCGGGGAGTGGGGCGAGATCACGAGCACGTCGAACTGCACCGACTTCCAGGCACGCCGTTTGAAGCTCCGCTTCAAGCGCAAGGGCAGCAAGAAGAACGAGATGCTCCACACGCTGAATGGCACCGCGATCTCGAACGCGCGCGCGATCCTCTCGCTGCTCGAAGTCCATCAGCAGAAAGACGGCAGCGTTCGCATCCCCGAAGCGCTGCAACCCTACATGGGACGAGAGCAGATTGGCCCCCGCTGACGCGCTGGTTCTCGGCACGGCGGGCCACATCGATCACGGCAAGACGAGCTTGATCCGGGCGCTCACCGGCGTCGACACCGATCGCCTGCCCGAAGAGAAGGCGCGCGGCATCACGATCGACCTGGGCTTCGCGGCCCTCGACCTCGAAGACGACCTGCGCGTCGCGATCGTCGACGTGCCGGGGCACGAGAAGCTCGTGCGCACCATGGTTTCGGGCGCGGCGGGCATCGACCTGGTCATGTTGGTCGTCGCCGCCGACGAAGGCGTCATGCCGCAGACTCGCGAACACGTCGCCATCTGCGAGCTACTCGGCATCGAAACCGGGCTCGTGGCGATCACGAAGAGCGACCTCGCCGACGAAGAGGTCGTGGAACTCGCGCAGGAAGAGATCGCCGACCTGCTCTCGGATACCGCTCTCGCCGACGTGTCGATGGTGCCCGTTTCATCAGAAACCGGTGAGGGGATCGATCGGCTGCGGGAAGAACTCGCGAAGCTCGTGCGCGAAACGCGGCCGCGAACACCGCGCTTCGGACCGAGCCGCCTTTCGATCGACCGCGCGTTCGCGATGAAGGGCTTCGGCACCGTGGTGACGGGGACGTTGCTCGGGGGTCGACTCGATAGTGGTGCGAACGTCGAAGTGCACCCGCGCGGCTCGAAGGCCCGTGTGCGGGGCTTGCAGTCGCACGGCGAAGCGCGTGATCGCGTCGAACCCGGTGCGCGTTGCGCCGTCAACCTGCAGGGCGTGGAAGTCGCGGATGTGTCGCGCGGCGACGTGATCGGCCGGCCGGACGCGATCATTTCGACCCAGACCCTCGACGTGGAATTGCTCTGGCTACCCGGCGCCCCCGCCGCGGAAGGCACCGTGTCGATCGAGTTCTTGAGCGGCACCGCCGAACGGCGCGCACGACTCGCCCCGATCGGAGACGACGAATTCACTCCGGGCGCAAAATCGTTCGCACGCATTCACATCGACGGCGACCCGGTGCCGCTGGTGGTCGGCGACCGCTTCATCGCGCGGGGTTTCGCGCGGCTCGAAGGCTCGGGGGCGACGCTCGGCGGCGGGGTGATCCTCGACGTGGCTCCACCGCACCGACGCAGAAGCGATCCCGACCTGGTGCGCGAACTCACGGTGCTCGCCGCCGGCGAACTCCGCAGCGCCGTGCGCGAACGCGTCATCCGCACCGGCATGAGTGGGGCGGCCGAGAAGGACATCGCACTCGAAGTCGGTCTCGAGACCCACCAACTCCGGGGCGAACTCGCTGCGCTCGAAAGCGAGGGATGCGTGGTGAAAGCAGGCAGTGGCCGCTGGCTCGGCGAGCCGGTCGTCGCCCGCATGGAAGCGCGACTGCTCGAAGTACTCGACGAATTCCACCGCACCGAACCCCTGCGTCCCGGGATGAGCCGCAGCACGCTGCGCGGTCAACTTCCCGACAACGTGCGCGCCGAAGGCGCTGAACTCGCGATCAAGCGTCTCGAAGACAAGAACGAGGTTTGCGTCGGGGGCGAATACGCCTGGCGCAGCAGCTTCTCACCCACCCTCGACGCGGCGAGTGAAGCCCTGGTGGCGACGCTTCGCGAACAAGCCAGCGACGCAGGGCTCGAACCCCCTTCACTCAAGGACTGGGCCGAACGTCTCGACACGAGCGTCGAGACGCTGCGCGACCTCATGGCCTATCTCGAACGCGGCGGCGAGATCGTACGCGCACCCGGAGACCTCTTCTTCTCGAGCGCGGCCATCGATGCACTGAAGGGGCGCGTGGCCGATCACTTCGCGCAAACCGAAGAACTCGACACCCAGACCTACAAAGACATCATCGGAACGAGTCGCCGCACCGCGATGCCGTTGATGGAGCTGCTCGACGACCTGCACGTGACACGCCGCGTGGGTGACGTGCGCGTCGCGCGCAAGGCTTGAGCGGCAAGCTCAGGAAGTCGCACTCGGAGGCGAGGGGGCGACCCTGGTGGGCTTCACGTCGCGCACCCGGGGGCCGCTCGAATCCGAAAGCGAAGCCACCTCGAAGCCTCGCCGTTCGAGCGGTTCGAGAAAGCTGCGAATCTCACCGCGCGGGTCGGGGCGACAGATCAGCACCGTGTCGGCTTCGAGGGTTTCGATCGCTTCGGGGGCAATCGTGTAGAGCCCCCACAGCCGCTCACCCTGGAGCAGGCTCACCGATTCCGCGATCGCAACGAGGTTGGCGTTCGCGAGGTCGGTGCACTTGAAGAGCTGCGAAGTTTCTTCGCCTGCGCCGTAGAGTACGACGCGGCGGTGCTCGCGATTCCAGCGTGCAACGAGTTCGCGGACTCGTTGGATCATCGCTCCACGCTCGAATGCAGCGCGCTCGCGATCGACCGCCGAAGTCGTCGAGCCCCGCGCCACGTCGCCATCGCCATACAACGTGACGACTTCGATCCCCATGCCTTCGAGATAGACGAGGTGAGCGGCGATCTCATCCTGATTCGCGGCGGAAGAGATCAGCACGACGTCAGGCCGAAGACTCGGGATCTCGCTCGGCGCGACCACTTCCAGACCCCACTGCCGCTCACCCTGCAGGCCGGGAGAACGGTCGGCAATCCCGACGACGTGGGCATCGCGAAGCGAAGTCAGCTTGAAGAGCGCAACGGTGTGCTCGCCAGCCCCATAGACCAGGACACGCTTCCGGTCGCGCCTCCATTCATCCACCAGCGAAGCGATCTTCGGTCGCAGATATTCCGGCGTGTAATCCGCCACGTACTTCTGCCAGGTCGCCGGCCGGGAGAAGTGCGGACGATTGCGCATGCGCCCGCTGCTCCGTGCGCGTTCGCGCTTGCGGCGCATGTACTCGGCTACGGGTTCCTGTAGAAGCGCGCGCCGCGTTGGAGTCCATTCGTCGGGCTCGGCGATGAACGCCTGTGCGGCGTCATCGCCGAAGTGCATGAACGCCGCGCTGCGCACGAAGTGGGGAACGAGGTCGCTGTTGCATTCGCTTTCGAGCAGTCGCGCGATGCGGCGGATCTTTTCCTGCTGCCCGCGACGGTCGGCCTGGCGCTTCAACGCATAGGAGGTGAAGTCGACTCGCTTGGCATGACACGGACCCGGCACGTAGTAGAGACCGTGGCGAAAGGCGACCGCGAGGCCGAGATACCAGTCCGACATCTCTTCGAGCTCGGGGATCAACCCGCCGGCGTCGAGCAGGGCGTCGCGACGGAAGATCGCACCGCGGGCTTCGAGGATGTCGCCATAGAGTGCGTCGGAAAGCGCGTCGGGTGGGTAGAGGCCGGCGTGTGGAGGCAGGGATGGCGTGCGCTCGAGAATCTCCCGCCCCTGCGTCACGGTGACGAAGTCGCCGTAGGAAAGACCGGCCTCGCGATTGGCTTCGAGGGCGGCCATGTGGTGCTCGAAGAAGCCGGGTAGCACGAAGTCGTCCGCAGAAAGTCCGTAGACGTACTCGCCCCGCGCCTCGGCGAAACCCCTGTTGGTCGCCAATGGCGTGCCCTGGTTGTGTGGGCTGCGAATCACGCGAACGCTTGGGTGGGTGCGTGCGTAGCGTTCGACTTCGGCCGCGCCGTCGTCCGTCGACGCGTCGTCGACGACCACGACTTCGTCCGGCGGTCGGCTCTGACGCAAGACGGATTCGATGGCCGTGAGTACGACGTCCGCGTGGTTGTAGAGCGGAATCACCACTGAAAGCGTTGCGCGCAATGGGTTGGGGTTGCTCTCCACGGGCCCTCGTGCGTCTACTTGAGCAGCGTCGTGATGTAACGCGAGAGCCCGACGCTCGTTACGGGCTCGCGGTTGCAAACGATCTGAACGTCGATCGCGGCCGCCGTACTTCCCACGAAGGCCGCGAGGTCGACGGGCATGCCACCGCCCACGCAGAGCGCCGCCAGCGACAAGAAGGCGTCGCCTGCACCGATGCGATCCACCACCCGCGTCGAGAGTGCCGGAACCTGAACCGTCTGGCCGCTTGGGCGATCGCTCATCCAGACGCCAGCCGTCCCCATCGTGACCGCAACGTTCTTTGCCGAGACACGCTCGCCCACGGCTTCGGCCACCTCTTCCACCGGGCTCGACCGGTCGTGGGCGGCCAGGCGAAGTTCGGGTTCGTTGAGCGAGACCAGGTCGGCGCGCTCATAGCGATTGATGACGTGGAAGCCGCGGTTGCCACTGTTGATCTGGGTATTGACCGCGAGGAAGCGCGAATGCTCGCAGAGCGTTTCGACCATGGGTTCGGAGATGAAGCCGTTGCCGAAGTCGGGCACCACGACGACGTCGTACGCCGGAAGATGGGTGGCCAGCCACTGCCGGGCGCGGTCTCCCATCTCGGGGTCGTGATCGTCACCGTCGCGTAAGTAGATTTCGAACAGGCGATTGAAGTCCGAATCGACGAAGCGGCGCTTCACGAGTGTGGGCGACGACGTCGAGCGGAAGAAGACCGGTTCGACCGTCTTGCCGAGACGGCCACGGATGAACGCTTCACTCCCGTCGGCTTCGCCGATCCCCGTTGCCAGGGTGACGTTGTCGCAGAACTCGCCGAGGTGGTTCGCGACTGCGATCGCGCCCCCTGCGAACTGCTCGGCCGACTGAAACGAAACGGCCAGACCGCCGCCCTTGCCCGGACGACCGAGCGGCGTGGTGTAGTGGTACTCGTCGATGATCGCATCGCCCACGACGAGCACCTTGAGCCCTCGCAGCGAACGCAACCGCTCGATGATGTAGCGGTCGCTGTACTGCACCGCGAAACCGCGCAGGTAGTCCCGGACGTCTTCGGGGAAGACATCGAAGTGTTCGTTCAACAAACTCGACGAGCTGAAGGTGATCTCTTCGGTGAAGTGGAGTCGCCCGCCCAGGGCCGCGACGGCTTCGTGTTCGGGCCTGGGGATCTCACCTTCGCCGGCACCGCCAAGGCCCTCGACGTAGACGTCCGGTTCGACGGCGCGGATGACATCGACGCCGCTCGTTCCTTCGTGGATCCCGACCCCGTTCACGCATTCGAGCGCCGACAACGCCTCGGCGCGCAATGCTTCGCCGAAGACGGGGCGACCCGGTCCCTTGTCGACGAACTCGTCGGCGATCACCGAAACCAACAATACGTCTGCTTCGCGACGCGCGCGCTGCAGGTGACGGATGTGACCCATGTGGAGGAGATCGAAGGTGCCATGACAGAGCGCAACAGTGCGGCCCGCGTCCCGCGCTCGTTCTGCGGCACGCGCGAGTTGCTCGACACCCGAGACCGTCGCGCCTTCCATCCCTTCGCTCCTCGACGAAAGCGCGCCGCTGCGAACAGCGACGCGCAACTTCATCGCAGAACATCGGAAGATTCCGTTCAGGCTTGAGCAGCATCGCGGGCAACCCGGCGTGTTTCATGAGGGAATCACGAGCCCCGTCGACGGCGACGCACACCTTTCGCGTGCGAGAACAGCGGATGCAATCGAGATCGACTGCCGAGTCCGTCCCAAGTGGATTATTGCGCTCGTTGCGCTCAAGTCGGCCCGTGTGTTGCCGAGTTCTGAAGCACCTCGAATCCCACCCGCGCTCGTTCTGGCGATCGGCACCCATTGAAAGAGAGCGACCCGCAGCGCGAACCTCGCGACATCGAACCCGCGATCCGCACCTGGTCATGCCATCTATGCGGCGAGGGTTCGGTCATGCCGGTCCCGGGGTTCTCGCAACTGAAACGCGTCACCTCGGACTGCAGACCGTGGCGAAGCGGCGGGGCACTCGGCGTTTGTCGCACGTGCGCCGCAGTGGTGAAGCGCATCGACAAGGCGTGGGAGCGCGAAGTCGAGGAGATCTATTCCGGCTACGACATCTTCCACCAGGCCGAAGGGAACGAACAGCTCGTCTACTCAGGTGACGAGGGGGACGCGAGCTATCGCTCGGACCCGCTGGTCGAGCGCATTGGCGGGCTACTCCCTCTCCCCGAGCGAGGTCGTCTGCTCGACATCGGTTGCGGCAAGGGAGCGTTTCTCGGAGCCTGGGCGCGAAGACGCCCGGGATGGACACTCGAGGGACACGAAGTCGAAGCGGATACGCGCGCGGTCGTCGAAGCGATCCCGGGCGTTGCGCGGATGCACAGCGGACGACTCGAAGCCATCGAGGGCGAGTTCGACCTCGTGTCGATGGTGCACGTACTCGAACACATCGCGAACCCGATCGAAACCCTTCACCAGGTGCGAGAACGCGTGACGGACGAGGGCTGGTTGTTCGTGGAGGTCCCGCACTTCGTCGAACGGGCCTTCGACCTGCTCGTCGCCGACCACTGCAGCCACCTCACCCCCGAATCTCTCGACCGGGTGGTGGCACGGGCAGGCTTCGAAGCAGTGTCGGTCAGCGATTCCTGGAATGCGAAAGAGGTCAGCGGCGTATTTCGTCCGGTACCGGAAGGAAAGCCCAGGACGCTGGAGGCAGGGGGCTTTCCCGACGCGTTCTTCTCGGTTGCGCGCGCGTTGGCCTGGCTCGAAGGCACGCTGTCGCTTGCCGACCGCATGCGCAGCCGCACGAGCTTCGGTGTGTTCGGTACCTCGATCGGTGCGACGTGGCTCGCGAGTTCGGTCGCGCGTCCGGTCGACTTCTTCGTGGACGAAGACCCGAACCGCCAGGGACGACAGCATCTCGGCCGACCGGTCCTCGCGCCGAGCGAAGTGCGGGAAGACTCGACCGTCTTCATGTGCCTGCCCCACTCACAGGCGAGTCATGTGAGTGAGCGGCTTACACCACCGAAGAACGCCTGGAAGCCCCTGCTACCACCGGCGCCGCTCTAGCGTTCTATCGAGCCGAGCTTCGAGAGCTTTGCGCGGACGTGGCGCTGCAGATCTGCGGGTGTCGTGGGTGGGCGGATCAGACACTGAGCGCATTCGGCCGGCAGGTTGCGCCCGGTAAGAAGCTTCTTGCGAAGATCGCGGTAGGACTTCTGGTTCAACACCCGAGCGAGGCCCGTCTTGGCTGATAGCTGGCCCATCACCTCACCTCGCTGGCAGCACGAATAGACTTCGCCTTTCGGGTCGGTGTAGGTCTGGGTCCAGGGCGAGTCGCATAGACGCGTGAGCCCTTCGGCCAGGGTGTCGCCCGCCTGGTCGGCCATCGCGAAAGATCCCTGAATACCCTGACGCTTGACCCGCGCACCTTCGCTACCCCCACTGCGCCCCCGTGTGTGGAGATAGAGCTCACGCGCGTCGAGATAGCGCTCGACTCCAGCAGCCACGAGTCCCTTCTCGATCTCGTCGTAGGCGCTCGAACAGACGAGGATGACGTCGCGCTTCGAAGTCGAACGCGTGCCACGCTCGCGCATGTAGTCCTCGAAGGCGATCACCTGCGCCCCGTCCACTTCACCCCCTCGGCTACTGTCGAGAAAGGCCGCGAAGTCGAGGCCGTCGCGGGGCTGGATCTGCTGCGCGATGTAGCGGCCGGGTTCACCGCTGCCGTAGACGTAGATGCGATCTTCACTCGATAGATCGTCGATGCTCGCGAGGTAGTGCCCGTTGTCGAGCACGCGTGTTCGACCGGTGATGTCGACGACTCGGCGCATGATGCGACCGTGGTCCTGGATCTTGAGCGCAACACCGAGCGACTTCGCGAGCGCGAGCGCACGCTCGATCTCTTCGGCCGCCTTCAGGAAGTCGGCTTCGGCGAGATCACAGACGTGAAGCGATTCTCCATTCGCACCATCGAAATAGCCCACCGAGTTGAAGTTCACCTGCTTGATGCTGCAGCTCGCCGCCATCGCGACGAACTCACGCAGACCGAACACGACCTCACGAGTGAGGACACCGGTCCAGATCATTCGCGGTACTGGCCTCCCGGCCACGAGGGCCGCGGCCTGGATACGCTGGCAGTCGTAGACAATGGTGCGGACATCGACGCTCTTGCGCACGCGCCGCAGGGTCGCCTGGTCGACCGAGTCGATGCTCACCTGGATCTCTTCGAAGCGAGAAAGGACGTCGAATTCGCGCTCGCTGAGAACACGCGAGAAGTTCGAAACGATGGTGAGCGCGACCCCGCGATCCATCAGCCTTTCGCAGACGTCTTCCCAGCCTGCGACCATGGTGGTCTCGCCGTAGTAGCCGATGCTCGCGTGCTTTACGCCGTTGCGGTCGATGTAGCCGAGGATTTCGTCGAGCTGCCAGTCGGCGGTCTCGGCGTGGAAGCCGTCTTCGTGCGAACCTTGCGGACAGTAGACGCAGCGCAGGTTGCAGCGGTTGGTGAAGTTGAACTCGATGCTCTCGACCGGGCCTTCGAGCCGGAGTAGCGGTTCGAGGGCGTCGCGTTTCGTCGGACGCGTCGGGAGGTCAAGGCTGGGTTGCGACATGCGGTCGGTCTCCGGTGCGGGTCGCTGCGGGCGGCTTCTCGAGCGCTCGGTAGTCGCGTTGTATGCATGCGAGCACACGGGCGCTTTCGCGCTCGCACTGCTGGAAGCGGGCTTCCGCGGCGCTGTCGAGTGGGCCTGCATGGAGGCGGATCGGGAGCTCCACGTATTCACGATGAAGGGCGTCGGTCGCTCGGCGCATCCAGGCCGCGATTCGCTTCGTTCCCGATTCGCGATTCGGGGTCACGAGGTGGGCGCGGCTCTCGAGTGTATTCGTCATCTCGCAGGCCGCAATCTCGTCGCTGTCACGTACGACGTGGATATCGCTTCGGTTTGCCACTGCGGCGGCGACGAAGCGGCCGTCGATCGTTTCGGGTATCGCGGTGTCCCAGTTCGTGGGACGAACCACGAGCGGATGCAGGTGGAAGGCGCGTACGAGCATCTCTTGCTTGCCTGCCCGCCAATAGAGTTGTGAGGGCCAACTCGACGTCCGGTCCTCCCGCCACAGGAGGTTTTCGCTGTAGGGGTGGAGGTTGTCGAGCATGCAGGCCATCAGATCGCGATGGCTGATCGAAAGCGACGCGTCGTCGCCCTGTTCGGTGTAGTTGGAAAGCTCGCCGAGGAAGGCCGACTTGCTCGCACGGGGCGAGGCCATCATGACCGCACGGGCGCCTTGTTTCACGATCTCGTGCATTCGCGCGAAGCTGCCATCGCTCCAGATGGCGTCGGGGGAGAGCACGACCAGGGCTTCGTCCCGCTCGCGCGCAATGCGGATGGCCCGCTGATGGCAGGCACTCAGCACTTCGTAGGGGCTGCTCGCGTTGGCGATCGACTCGGAGCCGATGTCGTGAAAGATGACGCGCGCGAAGGTCTCGAGGGTCGAGAATGCGGGCGTAGCGCGCAGCATGCTCTGCGATGCATGGGTGGCGTAGATGTGGAAGGTGACTTCCGCGTCTTCGGCGAGTGCAGGCAGATTGCCAGGTGACAGATTCGTGGGCAGCGTGACGTCTGCCATGAGTCGCGTGAAGGCACCGCCATAGACGACGCTCACGAAGCCGTATCGAATACGTCCTGCTTCTCGCACGTGATCTCCGAATCGCGGGCAGTCTGCTCACACACACCCGCGTGCAACAGACATGCAGCAAGGCATCTCGAATCGGAAACACGCCGGAAGCGCTTTAGCGCTATTTGCGCAGCATTCCGCTCCTGCGGGACCTCGGCGCACGCGAAGAAACGAAGCTCGAATCGCGAGTTCCGTTCGATTGTGCTCATCTGTTGCTCAAGCCGCACCGCAACCTTCCGATCCTATGCGACAGCAGCCGTATAAGGGACGAGCCAGATGGGTGTCGCAGCACGCTATTGGGATTTCTATGACCGCTATGTGGTCACCGTTCGCCGCGATCCCGAGTATCCCGTCAACCGCTACTACGCCCACCTTCTCGACCCCTTTCTCACCAAGTGGGCCCATGACTTCGGCCTTTCGCCGAATGCGGTGACGACACTCGGCTTGTTCGCCGGGTTGGGCTGCGCTGTGGCGCTGTTGAATGGATCTTTTCTCGCTGCAGCGGCCCTGCTGCAACTCCATCACCTGCTCGACGGCGCGGACGGGAACCTCGCGCGGCTAACGGACCGGTGTACCGAGAGCGGTGCTCGCTACGACCAGTGGAGCGATCGCACGACGCGCATTGCAGTCTTCGGCGCGCTCGCCTGGGCGGCTCCGGTTTCGAGCACCTGGGCGCTGGCCTTCCTCACCATTCTCGTTCTCGACCACATCGTGGTTCACGCGTTCATTCTGCCCTTCATGTCGACCGTCAGCTTGAAGCGCGCGCGCTGGAAGGCGTGGTTTCTCGATCGTGGGCTGATCCCGGGCTTCGACCACTTCACCCTGTTCTTTCTCGTCAGCGCCTGCGCGGTGGTCGGGCGACTCGATCTCGCCATCTATTTTGGCACCAGTTTGAAGGCCCTCGATGTTGGCTACCGGCTGTGGGAGTGCTTGAAGTCGGCACCGCGATTCGAAGACCTCGAGGAAATCAATCGCACCGCGAAGCCCGTTGACTTCTGGACCGTCGACTTCGACTACTGGTTTTCGACTCGCCTGGTATCGCTGGTTCGAAGCGGGCCCATCACCCCCGACCACCTCACCTACGCTTCGTTTTCGAGTGGCCTCCTGGGCGCAACCGTCCTGCTGCTGGGACCCGCTCAGTGGAGCACGCTGGTCGTCGCGGCGCTGCTGTTCCAGACGGCCTACATCCTCGATTGCGCGGACGGACAGCTCGCGCGGGTACGGGAAGAGTACTCGCGCCATGGCTGGCGTCTGGATCTCTACAGCGACCGCATCACCGAGACCGTGATTCTCTTGAGCACGACCGCGTACGTGGCGCGAGAGAACGCGGCGCTCTGGGGGCTGGGCTTCGCGACGCTCGGGGCCACGACATTGCTCCAGTACGCGCGCATTCACGAGTTGATGAATGCCGCGTCGTTCAACGCGCGTGTGCCCGAAGACTTCGACGCCACGGGCCACTCGCCGCAGTCCGCTCTGCGTGAGCCACTGGCGCGCTTCGAAGCGCGGCGACGAAAGTTCCGCCTTGGCTTCTTGAACGTGGGCAACTTCTACTGCTTGAACTTCCTGTGCTTCGTGGCCGGCGCACCAACGGCGTTCCTGGTGGCGCTTCTGGTGCTCGCTCTCGCAGCGACCGTCTATCTCGTCTGCCAGAGCACGGTTCGCCAAGACGAACTCTTGCGGGGCCTCGCACAGGTCGAGCAGGCGGGGCACAGCGCGGTGCTCTTCGGTGCCGGTAAGGGGGCGGCGCAGTTCATGACCAGTTTCCAGAACCGGGGAATCCAACTCGCCTGCGTGTGTGATAACAACAGCGCACGTTGGGGCGACCGCTTCTTCGGAGTCCCGATCGAAGACCCGAGCACGATCGCACGTGACGCTGGCGGGGTGACGGTGTTCATCGCATCCGAATGGGCGGGCGAGATCCGCTCGCAGCTCGTCGGCTACGGCATTCCCGACGAGCACATCACTTCGCTCTACTGAAAGCGCCGTCGGTCGGGCTCACAGCCAGAGTCAAGAGATGGCAGCGTGGGGGGATGCGTCGCCAACACGCTTCTGCCTCGCCGAGAACGCGGAAACGAAGCGGTGGTATTCGCGCTCGAGTTCTTCGTTGCTCGAGATGTCGAGCACGGTGAAGCGGTCGCCCCGGATGCGGCGTGCTGCGTTCATCAACGACGCGAAGTCGTGGGTCGCCCCGACGAGGCGCATGAAGTCCACCTGCAAGCCCAGGGTGCGGACCAGCGACCACAACGAGCGATCGCCTCGGTCGTGGAGCCAGACCACGAACGGAGCGATCGAACCGACCAGCAGCCCGTGCGCGAAGCGCCCGGGGCGTGCGCGGTTGATCGCGTGGGCGATCAAGTGCTCCGCTCCACTACAGGGTCGACTGTCACCGCTGATGTACATCGCGAGGCCCGAAAGCACGATCGCGTCGATGTAGCGCTCGAAGAAGATGTCGTCTCGCAGGTTCGGGGGTGCACCCAGAACGTTCTGCACGGCACTGCGAGACATGATCCTCGCAAGCGCGTTTGGCGTTGCGCGCCCGCGCTCGATCGCGAGATCCCAGTCCAGCACTGCTGCTCGGTTCGAGAGCACGTCTCCGATCCCACTCACCAGGGCGGCGTGGGGTGCGCGTTCGAGCACACCTCGATCGATCAGCGTTGCGAGCGGGGGAGTCGTGGAGTGGCTCGCCATCTGGTCGTCGTCGCCACGCAAGATGGCGATCGGCGAAGCGATCCCGTCGTTCGAAATGATCGTCGGCACAGCGAGATAGGGCGCACCGAGTCTGCAGGCGTGGTACTTCGCGAGATCGAGAACGCACCCGCCCCCGACACCGACCACAAGTACGTCACTGGCATCACCTTCGTTGCTTTCGGCCAGGCTGCGATGCTGGGCGAGTGTGTTGTCGATGTCGTCCAACACCTCGACACGACGCCCCCGCACACGGCTGGCCAGCACCAGCGCCACTTCTTTCGACCACGTCTGCCCCGTGATGACCCGCACCCGAGAAACCTCGAGCCCCAAACGCACGCACACCGCGTCGAAGTCGAGCGTATCGATGCAGACGGTTTCGAGGGCAAACGGGAAGCTCGTCGCTCGCATCAAGGGACCTCGGAACGGATGCGGTCGAGGATCGCGCTCGTGCTGACCCCCTCGGTATAGGGAAGGAAGCGCAGCTCGATCTCGTGGCGTTCGAGGAAGCGGGGCGTCACGCGGATCTGTTCCATGTAGGAATCCGCGGCCCAGTCGTCGCCGTGAACCACGATGTCGACATCGTGCTCCAGCATGGCGCGACGGTTGTCGTAGTCACCGATCACGAAGGCGTGGTCGACGCAGCGAAGCGCGCTCACGATCGCGAGGCGGTCGTCCTCGTTGTGAATCGGCCGGCGCTTGTAGGACGACACCATGTCGTCGCCGTTGATCGCCACCACGAGCCGATCGCCACATGCGCGTGCACGCTCGAGGAAGGCGAGGTGACCGCGGTGAAAGAGGTCGAAGACGCCGATCACATAGACGGTCGTTTCGGCTGCTGGTCGTGCGCGTGTATCGCGCGCAGGCCGAGCCTCGGTTCGCCGCCCCGGCGTTCCGCTCGTTCCCGCTCGCCCCGCGTCCACGACGCCATCCATCGGCACACCCGCTCGGTTCATCATTCGCCGCTACACGAACCCGAGGTTGTCACGGTCAGCCTCGAGATAGTCGAGCAGGAGCCGGTTCTTGGGGTTCGCGACACAATGATTGTTGCAGTCGACGGAGGGGTTGATCGCGAAGAAGCGCTCCTTGTTCTCGTACCAGAAATCCTTGAAGCGCTGCTGCTTGATCGAGCCGAGGCAGCCATTGTCGAGGTTGTAGGCCTTGTCCTGGCAGGCGTACACGTTCAGGTCGGCCCCGATCACCATCAGCATCTGGAGATAAGGGCACCAGCTGTAGTCCTTCTCGAATTTGTTCTCGAGATAGTGGTACGCGTCGTTCACTTCGAAGTTCTCGTCTTCGAAGTCTTCCTTCGCCTTCTGGATCTCGGCCTTCGCGGCGGAGTAGAACTCCTCGTGATAGCGGTTCGACTCAGCACCGTCGTTGCTCGTGATACAGGGCGACATCTTGACGCTCGCCACACCGATGTCTCGCATCCGCTTCGTGAAGTCGTAGATGTGCGGGGCGTTGTTCTTGTCGATGATGTAGCTGACACCCAACACGCAGCGACCGCCGAGCTTCTGGAACGTCTCCATGTTGCCGATCACCCGGGCGAATTCCGTCTGCTTCACGCCGCGATACCGGGCGTAGCTCTGAGCGTCCCACCCATCGATCGAAACGCGTAGCCAGGTGGCATACTCGGAGAACACTTCGGCGACTTCCCCCGTGAGGCGCGCGCCGTTCGTGAGAGACGCAAAGGACATGCGGCTCGCCGCCAGAGCCTTTGCGGCCTGAAGGAGGTGCTTGTAGTGGAAGGGATCGCCGCCTCCACTGAACGTCACTGCACGCACGCCCATCTCGTCGAGGTCGTCGATGATCTCGAGCATCTTTTCGAGGGGAATCGAGTCGCGGGTCACCATGTCCTGGCCGAGCTGCAGATCGTCGGCCTTGTAGGCGCAGTACCAGCACGAATGCGCGCACACGTTCGTGGGCTTGATGCGCACGTGGACGGGCGGGAGAATTTCGGAGTTCTCGCGCGGCAGCGAGTCGATCTTCTCCTTGTAGTGGAACGCTTTCAGCTTCGTGTACTTGAGACCCATGATGGTTTCCTCGTGCTCGAACGTGTGGTCAGGCTGGCGATCGAAAAGCAGGCTTCGAACGTCAGTCCTCGAAGTAGATGAACTCGTAGTCGCCCGTGTAGCCGAAGGTGTCAAAGGCGAACCGCCACTCTTCGGGCCGCAGGAACGATTCGCAGGTGAGCGCCCAACACTGCAGGTTGAAGAGCTCGGCCTCATCGCGATAACTCTCGACCAGGACGAACTTCTGCTTGCCTACGCGTTCGATTTCGCCGAGCGCGGACGAAAGTTCGGGAAGGGTGAGGTTGTGCAGCGTGCCGACGCTGATCACCAGATCGAAGGCGTCGTCTACGAAGGGGTAGGGGTCCTGGGCGCGTTGCAGGAAGCACTTCGAGCGGATTTCGACGGGCACCTCTTCGAGCGCGTGCTCGGAGACGTCGCATCCCACGACCTCCGCGTCTTCGAGCAACTTGTCGAGTTCGTACAGCAGGTGCGCCTTGCCACATCCCATGTCGAGAATGCGCGCGCCGCGTTGCGGCAAGGCGTATTCCTCGATGATCCGTTCGGCGACGGGCTTCCAGCGTCCGTCGTAGCGATAGCCCCCATAGCCGAAGCGACGGTCGCCATCCCAATAGTCGAAGCCGTATTCGCGCGCGACCTTCATGCACGCAACCTTGTCGTCGTTCATCCGGGCAAGGCAGTCCCTCTTTGTCCCTGTGTGGAGGGGTGTGATGAGATCATTCGGCTCTGCCATTTGCCATCTCCCTTGCGTTGCATCGTGCCGAGACCCGCCACCGTGCGAGCGCTGCCACACAACTCGGCGACTGTTGCTTCGACGCGTTCCGCGGTAACCCCGAAGTCTTCGAGTTGCGAAGCCTGCGAGCCGTATCGCGTGGGATAGGCGTCGGGCAGGCCGATACGACGAAAATGCTTCGGGGTCGTGAAGCCCGCTTCGGCGATGAACTCCGCGACCGCACTTCCGAGCCCGCCGATGAGCGAGTGTTCTTCCACGCTCACGACAACGGGAACCGCTGCGATTCGTGCTTCGAGCGCGTCGAGATCGAGGGGTTTGACGGTTGGCAGGTGGAGTACCCCGGCGTCGATGCCTCGCTGGGCAAGACGCTTCGCGGCTTCGAGCGCAATGCGCGGACCGATCCCCGTCGTCACGATCACGGCGTCCGCACCTTCGCGCAGCGACACCGCCCGACCGATCTCGAAGGGGGCTTCCGGGTCGGTCACCACCGGGTCGTATCCCTTGGCGAGGCGGATGTAGATCGGCCCGTCGTGGTCGACACTCACGCGCATGAACTGCCGCATCTCTTCGGCGTCCGCGGGGGCCACGATCGTCATGTTGGGAAGGGCGCGCATGATGGCGAGGTCTTCGGTGGCTTCATGGGTGGGACCCAGCGGCGCATAGACGAGCCCACCACCGTTGCCGATCAAGCGAACCGGCAGATTCGCGTGGCACACGTCCATTGCGACCTGTTCGAACGAGCGCCGGGTCAGGAAGGTCGCGATCGTGTTCGCGTAGACCACAGCACCTTCCATCGCGAGCCCGGCCGCCATCCCCACGAGGTTCATCTCGCTGATGCCTTCCATGTAGAAGCGGTCCGGCAGTTCGCTCTGCATTTCTGCAAGGGTTCCATGCCCGAGGTCCGAGCCCATGAAGACCACGCGCTCGTCGTGACGCGCGAGCTCGTGAACCATCTGAAGACACATCTTTCTCATCGATAGGAGCCCAATGCAGCGCGGTAGCCCGCGATTTCGTCGTCGTTCATGCCGCTCTTGTGGTGGTAGGCGGTGTTGAACTCGGCTTCGGGGATCCCCTTGCCCTTGACCGTATGCGCGATCACGACGTTCGGACGTCGGCCATCGAAAGGCAGCGCGTTGAAGGTGGCGCGCAAGCCGCGCACGTCGTGCCCGTCGACTTCCTGGACCGCACAGCCGAAGCTTCGCCACTTGTCCGCAAACGGTTCGAGGTCCTGGACTTCGCGCGTGGTCCCGTAGGACTGGCACTTGTTGTAGTCGACCACGAAGGTGAGGTTCGAAAGGCCGTGCTTGCCGGCGCTCATCGCAGCTTCCCACACCGAACCCTCGTTGCATTCACCGTCGCCGAGGACCACGACGACACGATGCTTCGAGTTCGTCCTCATGCCGTGGAGCGCCATTCCGGCGCCAATCGATGCACCATGGCCGAGGCTTCCCGTCGAGGCTTCGACACCGGGCACCTTCTTGTGGTCGGGATGCCCGCCCAGGATGCCGTCCGGCGCACAAAACTTCGCGAGTTCGTCGCGCGGAAAGAAGCCCTTGTCGGCCAGCACGACGTAGAGGGCCAGGCAGCCATGGCCCTTGCTCAAGATGAAGCGATCGCGGCCGCTCCAGTCCGGACGTGCCGCGTCGTAGCGGAGGATGTCGTCATAGAGAACGCGGATGATCTCGATCAGCGAAAACGTCGAGCCGAGATGTCCCCGGCGACTGCTTTCGAAGATCTCGAGCACGTCCTCGCGCAGTGCTTTGCTTCGCGTGTCGAGTGGCGTGGCGAGTCCGCGCCAGTCGACGGCGTTGGGTCGGCGCTGTAGATCCATCGTTGATTCAACTCCGGGATTCGGCGGCATGGGGAAAGCGTTGGACGGATGCGATGCCCGTTTCGAGCATCTGCCTGGCCTGATCGAGCTGGTCCTCGAGGAGGCTCTCGTCGGGGCCAAGGAGACAACGTGCGTGGTCGCGCCTTGCGCGATGTTCCGCGACGAACTCGTTCAGCAGAATCGTCGACCACTTGAGCGCGTGAAGGGGAAATACGATCGGGACGCGCCATGCGATGTCGTCACCACACGAATGTCGACTGCACATCTCGCCGAAGAAGCGGGCTCGAAACGCGTCATCGAGATCGAAGCCCGGATGCAGCAGGAAGTCGCTCACCAGCTTTGCGGGATCGTCCCAGCCGAAGTGCTCGAAATCGAGAAAGGCGATCGAGCCGTCGAGGCTTCGGCGCGCGTTGTGAAAGCCGAAGTCCGATGGACTCAGCGTGGCAGTTCGCTCGCCGAGCGTTGCCCCGCACGTCTCACCGCGTAGGGCCATCAGGTCCTGTGCCCGTTCGATCATCGAATCGACGCCCGGCTCCAGCTCCGCTTCGAGAAACTCGCGAAGGCGCGCGTGTACGGGCGAGATCACGGGGTCTGCGGCGAGACGAAGGCCGCCGAGCCGGCGGCGCAGGTGTTCGAAGGCCGCTTCTACCGAGAGGCACGCCTCGGAAGCGTGTCCGAGCGCCCTGCTCGCGGGCTCGTGCTTGCAGCGATCGAGCTCGACCAGGAAGTCCACCGCCACATCGATGTCGGCCTCGACGATGCCGTCACGCGAGAGCGGAAAGCCCTCGACGTAGCGGAGCACCGAGTAGCCCCCACCCGGATCGGTAAGAACCGGCTCGGGAATCGCGCGGATCCCATGCCGCCACATGAAGCGAAGTGCGGCGAACTCGCGACCCCGACGTTCATCGCGTGAGTCGTCGGCCCCTTCGGGATAGATCTTTGCGACGTAGCTCCCACCACCCGCACACTCCAGGCGATAGACACGCGCGTTGCGACCGCCGCGAAGCGGCTCGAGAGACACCACCCCACCGTCGCCAATGCGCGAAAGCCCCGGTGAGAGAAGCGCGTAGTCGTACTCGATCGTCGAAGGCGCCGCGGAACTCATGTCACTGCGAGCTCCTGCATTCGACGGATGTTGTAGTAGCGCGTCGCGTCCATGGGGTCGGGGACCTGGCCGGCCTCGAAGGCGTCGACGAGGCTCTTCACCGCATCTTCGACGGTTCGCTTCGCCTCGAAGCCGAGTACGTCGCGGATCTTCTGCGAGTTGATGTGGTACGAACGATCGTCGTCGCTCGGGACGCGTTCGATCTCGATTGCCGGATCGTCTACGACCCGGCGCACGAGCTCCGCAATCTCGTCGACCGGCAGGTTCTGGTAGCCGGCGTTGAAGGCTTCGCCGTCGATCTTGTCGCCGGGGGCTTCGAGGAGCGCCAGGTAGGTGTCTACCATGTCGTCGATGTGGATGTTGGGCCGCAGCTGCCCGCCACCGAAGATCTTGATGCGACGATTCGCGATCGCATGGGCGGTGAGGATGTTGACCACCACATCGAGGCGCAGACGCGGTGCGTAGCCACACACCGTGGCGGGCCGCAGAATGACGCGCTCCATTGCGCGCGCACCTGCGTGGTCGAGAAGCATGTGCTCGCAGTCGAGCTTGAAACGCGAATAGTCGGTCAGCGGCAGCGGGTTGGCGTCTTCGCGAACATCCGGTCGTTCTTGAACACCGTAGATGCTCGACGAACTCGCGTATACGAAGCGGCGCACGTCCGCCGCGACCGCTGCATCGAGTAGCGGCGTGAAGGCGTCCCGGTTGATAGACGTACCGAGCTGCGGGGCGAGGTCGAAACTCGGATCGTTCGAAATACAGGCGAGGTGGAGCACCGCATCCTGGCCCTCGAGTTCCTTGCCGAGCCCTTCGGCGTTGCGGATGTCGAGTTCCACGAGCGAGAGGTTCGGATGACTTCTGACGCTCTCGAGCACTTCACGTCCGTACCAGAAGAGATCCACCACCTTGACCCGGTAGCCCTCCTGCAAGAGGCGCGGCACGAGGGCGCTGCCCACGTAGCCGCCACCACCGGTGATCAGGACACGCTCGAGGCCATTGGGATTCGAACAGCTGGTGTCGCTCATTGCGTAGAGGTCTCCTGGGCAGCGAACTCCGGGTCGGTGGCTCGCGCACGCGCTTCTTCGGCGTACTGCAGCTGCGTCCAGAGTTCGGGAATGGTGTTCGCGTGACTGCCGCGCACGTAGTGTCCGCGCCCGCCGTCGGCGACCGAGCGGATCAACAAGGTCTTCAACGGGCGGAAGTAGTACGCCGGCTCGTCGGGCGAAGGTTCGACGGAGTGCGGCTGTGGAACCGGCATCAAGTCGCAGACCAGTGAGTCGAAGTCGGCGATGCGTCCACCCGCCTGGTGGGCGACGTTACGCGCCATCGCGAGCGCCTTCAGAAAGACTTCCGGGGCCATGACGGCACAACCGAACGTCCCGACGACGCCACCTTCGAGGTTCTCGACCACCGAGGCGAAACGAAGGAAGTCGTGGTAGCTCGCGGCTCCCCACGCGGCCCCGTCGCAATTCGGGTGCTCGTAGACGATGTCGTAGCCGATGCCCACGTGGACGGTGACCGGAATGCCGAGGCGGTACGCAGCCGCGAGCAAGCTCGCTTCCCTCCTCGGAAAATCCCCTTCGGCGATCAGCTGCCCCGCCGTTTCGCCGAGCCCCGCGTTACGGCTCGCGGCAAGCTTGGCGATCTCGTTGATCTCACCCGTCTCACGCCAGAGTCCGAATTGACCACTTCGCAGATAGGTTTGAACGTCTTCGGTGGATGCGCCGGCGAGTGCGAATTCGTAGTCGTGGATCAGCCCCGCGCCGTTGAGCGCAATGCAGGAGACGAACCCCCGCTCCATCAAGTCGATCAGGTAGGCCTGAACACCAGCGCGAATCACATGCCCGCCGAGCATCAGGATCACCGACGCCTCGCGAGCGCGAGCATCGAGCATTGCAGCGGCAACGTCGCGAAGCGCTGGCGTGCGCATCTCGACGGCGTCGAGCTTGCGCCTCCCGTCCAGGCCGAGCTTGTGTTCGCGTGCCGCGAGGGGAAGAACGCGCAAGCGCGAACGATCGAAGGGCGCAACACCCGGCTCGCGAAGTTTGGTCTGCGTTTCCATGTGCAGGTCTCCTCGCGCTACTTCAAGAGCGAATCGATCTGGCGAAAGACCGATGTCGTTTCGGGCGCTTCATCTGCGGGCACGGTCATCGCTGCACTGCGTGCGACGTTGCCGAGAAACCCCATCGCTCTGGGTCCGAGGCCCAGGGCCAATGCAGCACTCGCGTAAGCGACGAACGCCTCGCGTCCACCGCTCGCGTCGACCTGGTTCACCGGGTTCACGGGAAAGGCCGGGATTTCGACCCGAACGCCACGGGTGCGATCGCGCACCGCGGCTGCACCGCTGGTTCGCAGCGCAATCGTTTCGTCGAATACGGAAGCGACAGCAGAACCCAGAGATTCGTCGCAGATCATCAGATCGGGGCCAACGTCGTGCCAGCCATCGGCGGCGACCGCGTCGTTGCCCACGAGGTCGACGGCGAGGACACGTGCGCAAGCGCGAATGCGGCGACGATCGGCCGGCGCGAGCAAACGCGCTTCGCGGCTGGCCACGATTGCGAGGTCGCATTCCTCGATGTCGGCCGAAGACGCAACCGTGAGCTGGTCGCACAGGCCTTCGAGCACGCGCGCGACACCATCCGCACCGACGATGCAGACGCGAAGTTCGCGAAGCCGCCTCAATGCAGAAACGAGTGCGTCTCCGCCCGTTTCGGCGCGCACCGTCGCAAGGAAGTCACGCGTCCGCTCGTCGAATGTGTCGGTATGGCGGTTGATCAACGCCGATGCACTGTGGAGTTCGGTGTCACTCAGGACCATCCGCCCACCCACGGCCGCTACCGCTTCCTGCTCGCTGTCGATCGCTCCGTTTCGATCTCTCGGGCCGCTTCCCGCCACCATGCCCTTCATGAACACGGCGGGACGCAAGAGCTTGATGGTCTCGACCGCCGTGGGCCATTCGTTGACGCACACCGTGTCGACGCACTCGAGCGCGGCCAGCGCTTCAGCGCGGGTCTGCGCGTCGAAGGCAGGGCGGTGGGGGCCCTTGTTGACGAAGTGATCCGGCGTGAGGGTCACGACGAGGTGATCACCGAGTCGTCGCGCCTCTGCGAGGTGTCGAATGTGCCCGATGTGCAGCAGGTCGAAGACACCATGGCAGTGCACCAGGCGCCGGGTTCGCACCTCGCGACACGCGAGTTCGTGGGCGAATTCGTGAAGGCTCTTGATCTTCGACGCGCGCTTTCGGTTGCGTCGCAGATCGCGCCAGCGAAAGATGCTCCGAGCAGGTCGCGACGGATCGAAGCGACCCGGAGGCGGCGTGGTTGCTTGCGTCATGTGTTCGGCGCGTCCCAGGAAACGGGAGGCGGCTCGGGGTCTTCGTCTCGCTTACGATTGCCGAGACGCACCCAGCCACCCGGTTCCGCCTGGACGCGCCGCTCGCTGTCCGGGCGGGACGTGTTTGCAGACTGAGCGTCGCTCCGGGCGATCTCGGCCATGCAACAGGTCGTCAAGATGTGGTTGAAGATCAGGTGCATGTCTTCGACGAGGCCGTAGGCGCCCGGTGGCGAGGCCACGTGAATGGACACGTCGGCCGCGCGTCGCAGTGCGCCCCCATCGAAACCCGAGATTCCGATCACCTCTGCTCGCGCACGCTTCGCGCACGCCACCGCGCGCACGATGTTCGGCGAATCGCCGCTGGCCGAAAACGCCATCAAGACGTCGTCGCGTGTGATCACGCCTTCGAGCTGGGCCGAAAAGACCTCCTCGTACGAAATGTCGTTGGCCACGGCCGTCGTGATCGCAGCATTGTCGGAAAGACACTGAACGTCGAAACCCGGATGCCCGCGCCTGCGCAGCCCCACGCCCATGTCGGTGCACAGATGAGCGGCCGTCGCGGCACTTCCCCCGTTGCCGATCACGAAGATCCGAGCGCGTCGCTTGCGCGCGCGATCGAGGGTCGCGATCACGCGCTCGATCGCGAGCGGGTCGATCGCTTCGAGGGCGCGGGTCAGATCAGCGACGTAACGCTCGACGATTTCTCGGGCCCCATTGGGAGTCACGGTTTTCCTCCGCACACGCCGGCGATGAATGAGCCGGCTCTGCGGGGATTCGTAACGACCACAGCAATGCGCAACTTGAGTGGGATCGGAATGATTCCGCTGGGATAGAAGTCGCGAATGCGACCTCCTGCGTACGCATCTCGTGCCGGCGGGAGCGGTCGGCGGTTGCTGAAGAGAATCGACCTATCGGGTGCGAGGACCTGCGGCGACCGACCATACGTAGTGCGACATCGGCCCGAAGCCCGTGTGGAGCACTTCGTCGTTCATCCCGAACATGAAGACGTTTTCGAACCGCGCCTGCATGGTTTCTCGTAGCTCATCGAAGCTCTTGAGATTGATATGGTGAATCTTGCTCTGCGCTGAGGCGTAGTCGGCGGCGGTGATGTTCGGTGTGCCCGTCACCATCACTCCACCCGGTTCGAGGCAAGCCATCAGGTTGTCGAGAAAGCACTCTTCGCGTTCGGGTTCGATGTGTTCGATCACGTCGACCCAGTAGATGGCGTCGAAGGTCTGGGCGGTCGGCGCTTCGTTGAAATCGTGCAGGCCGTAGGTGACGTTCGTGAGATGCGAAAGCCGTTCGGCGTTTCCGTCGAGCTGACGTTGGTCCCAGTCGACCGCGTGAACGTGACCGACCGACTGGGCCACGAGCGGAAGCCCGAGGGCGTCGCCACAGCCCACTTCGAGCACGCGTTGTTTCCCGGCGAGCATCTTCGCGCAGAACTTGTAGCGGCCGAGCACGAAGGCCAGATGCCTGGGGTCGTTGCGCAGATCATCAGACGCCCAGGGGCCGAGCGTGATGCCATCGCTTTCGATCCGCGAACCCATCGCGGCTTCGTAGGCCTCGCGGGCGTTCACCGACGCGGATCCGGGTGCGTCACTCATCGACATCGCGCTTCTCCTGCCTGGTCGGACGCGCATCAGTGCGCACAGACACACGCAGGCGATCGGCAGGGCCTAGGGCGACCTGTAGGTCGTGACTTCGCTTTTGGCCGAAGCAGGCTTGGCAATCGGGCCCGCAACGCGTTCTCGCAGTTGATCCCAGTGGCGAACGGTTTCGACCGACGCATCGCCCGACGCACCTCCCGTCGGATCGAACAGGTAGCGCTCGACCTCGGCGGGGAAGTCCGGGCCGAGAAGAAACTCGCGAAGATCATCGACGAAGTGCGTGCAGCCGAGCGCCCGAACGCGCGCCGCCTTCGCCGCGCGATCGTCTTCGAAGTAGACGCGCCCTTCGTGGATGCCCGTGCGAGACGGGTCGACGACCTTCTGCTCGATCAACCACTGCATTGCCCTGGCGCGCAGGTCGACCGCTTCGCCACGCGCAGGAAAGCGCGTCTTGTGACTCACGATGCGCAGCTCGACGCCACGCGCGTGGAGAGTGCGAAGGGTTTCGAGGGCGCCGGGGAATGGGCGTGCTTCAGCGAGCCGCGTGCCGTACGCGACCGCCTGAAGCTCGGTCCATGCGTCGTCGAGCCCCGCTTCGAACATGGCGTCACGAACGGCTCGCTTCGCGCGCGGTGTCCGCGAGTCGATGTAGCCGCGCTCACTCGCGAGGGTGTGAAAGAGCTCGTCGTAGCAGACGAGGGTGTTGTCGAGGTCGATCCCGAGGACTGGACGTGGGTGCTCGCTCTGCTTGCGAGCCGACAGCTTTTCGAACCTGGGCTGCAACCGATCGCAGTATGCACCCACCGCCTCGCGCCACGGACGCAGCGGTGCAATGCGCTCCGAAGAAAGAACGGTCTCGACGTTCTTGCGCGCAACCGCGGGGAAGCGCTCGTGACTCACCGGCACCAGGTCGACGTCGAGCTCGAGGCGAGACACCACCTCGCACATCAATTCGTAGAGCGAGGCCCACCCATCGTTGGCGACGTGATACACACCGGGCGAGAGCCCGGCATCGATGATCCAACGCATTTCGGCAGCCACGTCGCGGCTGTACGAAGGCGTGGTGATGACGTCGTGTGAGATTTCGAGGCGTCGTTCGCCGTTTCGAATGCGCTCGAGCATCCGCTCGACGAACTGGTTTTCACGAGTCGACTCACCGAACAGGACCGAGAAGCGAAAGACATAGCCGTGGGGCGTGCCGGCCTGCACGAACGCATCGCCCAGCGCTTTCGTGTAGCCGTACATGTTGATCGGGCGGAGCGGCTCCGACTCTACGCAGCTGCGCCCGCGCACCGTACCGAAGACCGCGTCGCTGCTCGCGTGCGCGAGAACGAAACCGCGCTCGCGCGACAGTTCAGCGAGTCGCCAGGGAAGCAGGGCGTTGATCGCTCGCGCGCGTTCGGGCTCGCGCGCGCAGGCATCGATGCCCGAGAAGGCCACCGCGTTCACCACGACATCGGGAGCCACGTGGTCCACCCAGTGCTGCAGTTCGACCGGGTTCTCGGCATCGAAGTCGCGACGGCTCATCCCGACGACTTCGTAAGAATGCGAGAACGCCCGCTCGACCGCGGTCCCGAGTTTCCCCGTCGATCCCAATAGCAGGAGTCTTCTCGTAGGCGATTCCATCGGCCCTCCACGCAGCGTCCTGTTCGTCGTGCGCACCCTCACCGATTCGCCTCCGATCGCATCACGCTTGAGCAGGAAACGCGCGACAGCGCTGGAATCAGAACGCTTTCACATCCGAAAGGGGGGTGAATGACCACGGAAATTCAGCCCGAGCGGAAAACGCCGCCTTCTCTTCAACAAGTTGCGTATGCGATCGACCGATTGGGCTTTCGTTCACGCGCAACCTCACTCACCAACCTGGGGAATTCCTTGGCCTTCAATCCGCGTTCGAATCTCGGCAAGAACCTGCCCCGCCTGCGGCGCAAGGACGCGGACCTCGCACGGCGTGTGGAAGAAGCGGGAGACGACGGGTTCGAACTGATCACCAGCCGCAATGGCACGACGACCGTCGCGGTCAAGGGGATTCAGCTCGCGTCCGCCTACGATCCGAGGCGCGAAGCCGCTCGCGTGGTCGACGAGGTGCTGGAAGAGAAGCCCGACCTGATCGTGTCGATCGGCTTCGGACTCGGCCATCACATCGAGGCCATCCGCGAGCGAAGCGCTGCACCGGTGATCATCTACGAACCCTGCGAAGCGAGAATGCGGGGCGCGCTGTGTGCGCGCAGTGCGCTCACGCTCTTCGGTGACCGCCAGATCGACGTGGCCTCGACGCCCGACTGGCTCTTTCACCGCCTGGAAGCCCGCTATCTGCCGGGGCTTCGGGTCCAGGTCTACATCCACCCGCCGTTGTTGGAGCTCGCACCCGACACGGTGCGCGAGGCAGTCTCGCAGATCTCTCGCGCCAAGGACTACGTCGACATCTCCGTGGGTACGCGCGTGCGTGACCTGAAGGTCTGGAGCGGCGTCACGATGCAGAACGCCGGACTCATCATGCAGAACCCGAGCGTGAAGGAACTCTTCGGCAAGTTCCAGGGCGTTCCCGCCGTCGTGGTTTCCGCAGGACCCTCTCTCGACAAACAACTCGACACGCTCGCCCGCTACCGGGATCGGGTGCTGGTGATCTGCATCGGGCAGGCGTTGGGGGCTTTGCGCACGGCGGGCATCGAACCCGATCTCGTGCACGTCCTCGAGAGCCAGGACGTCGCTCATCAGCTTTCACGCGTCGGGACGAGCGACAATGTCAACCTGGTGGTCACCAACGACGTCGCACCGAGCCTGTTCGAAGTGCCGGTGCGCAGTCGTTTCGTCGCGACGCCTGGGGGCGACAAGGTCGGGCGATGGATCGCCAGCTCGCTCGACCGCGAGGGTTGGGTGTTCGGCGGGAGCACCGTTGCACACGGAGCGGTCTCGCTCGCCTGCGCGCTCGGAGCGAACCCGATCATGTTGATCGGTCAAGACCTCGCCTACACGGATGGACGCCACTATGCCAAGGGGTCCGCCTATGACGACGTCGAGATCGAGTTCAGCGAAGACGGCTATACCGAAATCGACTCGCGCGGGCGCGCCGAACGACTCGGCGGCCTCGAAACCTATGTGCCCCGACGCAACCGTGTCGTATGGGTCGACGGTTGGCATGGAGAACAGGTCCCCACCTCACCCGCATACGCGGGCTTCATCGACGGTTACCGCGCGCTCGGGGTCGGTTGTGCGTTGCATGGAAGTGAAGTCGTGAACTGCACGGAGGGCGGTGCTCGCATCGAAGGCCTGGGGCATCTCGCCTTCGAAGAAGCGCTCGAACGCTGTGCGGTCGATTCGATCGACGCCGGCTCGCTCATCACCGAAGCATACGACGCGTACGAAGCACCGGACGCCAGGGCGTTTTCGAGCAGCATTTCTCGCTCTCGTCGCATCCTGAACAAACTCGATGCGACAGCGAGCAAGGGCATCAAGCGCTGTCGCGAGACGCTACGCGAACTTCCGCGCGCGCACGCTCCCCAGAGAAAGATCGATCTCTTGAAACGACTGGGGCGGACCGAGAAAGACGTTCAGACGCTACTGCTCGAGATGCCGTGGATCGACGCCGTCGTTCAACCCGAGGTCAACGCATCGTCGGCCGAGATCCGGCGCGATGGCAGCCTCGAAGCCACCCCTGAACAGGCGATAAAAGAAGCACGCTTTCTCTTCGAAGCGACCCAGAAGGGCGTCGATCGCGCCACACGATTGCTGACCTTCTGCGCCGAATCCGTCGCGGGAAAGCGCGACTTTTCGCAGGATCACGAACCCGAGGTCCAGGCCGAGCGCGACGCCGCCATGCAGCTCTCAGGTGGGCAGGCTCCCGGGTAGGCCGCGCCAGCGCGTGCGCGTTGCCTTGCGTTGCACCGCGAGCCCCTGCTGGATCCAGCTGTCGATCTCCGCCACGCGCTTGTGCACGGTGTGTTCCTTGAGGGTGCGTGCCTGACCCGCTGCGGCGATCTCCGCGCGTTCGTCTTCGTGCTCGAGCAGGTAGCGAAGCTTGTCACACGCGTCGGCGAGGCCACTGAAGGTGACGACTTCCCGGCCGTCTTCGAACAGATCGGGCAGATTGGCGCCGCGGTCCGTGAGTAGGCAGGTCCCCACCCCTGTCGCCTCGAACATTCGCCGATTGCCCACATAGCCTCCGGCGCTGTCGCAGTGCACGTCGAGGGTCACGCGAGAGCGTTGCAGCAACTCGAAGTAGTCGATGCCGAACTGCGGATCGTGAACGCGCGTGTTTGCGCTTCCACCGAGTCGCGGCCCTCCCCGCCGGATTCGACCGTTGGCGTTCAGCTGCCGCGCATAGACATCGAGCAGACCATCTTCGAGCAACCGGGCGAGATACCGCTCGCGCCGTGCATGGTCGGCGCGCTTTCCCGTCGTGCCGAGAAAAGTGGCGCCGCAGAGCGAAGCGGGGTCGAGTTTCGACGGCGCCGGCAGTTCGCACAACACCGACGGATCGAATGCGTCGTACACGAGATTCGGCGTCAGTCCAGCCTTGCGACACGCGTTCGCGAGGGCGGGAGAAGAAACGAAGAGCAAGTCTGCACGCGCGAGTTCGCGAAGCACCGTGGGCGTGGGATTGCAGGACCCCTGCTGGATGACCAGCAGGTCGATGCTCGGCACCTGCTTCTTGATCGTCAATCGAAGCGGCGCAGGCAGGCTCTCGAAGCCCTGCAGGAAGAGGACTTCGGGTTTGTAGTCGAGGATCTGCTGCAGCAGGATCTGGCTCTTCCAGTTCTGCTCGTCGACCTCGATACCGCGTTCCCAGGCCCAGGTACGCTGCAGGGGTTCGAGGTCGCAGAGCACCTGGCGTACGTCGTGCCCGCGCGACTTCATCGCACGCAGGAATGCCTCACCGCAGCCAACCTTCCGCTCGAGCCAACTGCGCTGTTGTTCGCTGTAGGACGCGCAGCGAAGCCCTTCGTCGTCGCGGTAGAGAAGCGAGCCGGCATCCTCGACACCACAGGACGACACCCGCATCACGCGATAGTTGCGATGGCGAAGAGGTGAATCAGCCATCGGCGCGGTCCGCCGGGCGGGCGGCGGGGGGATGCTGGGTTCGGCGCTTGCGTTGCTGCATGTCCGAAGACCTCGAAGCGGGGAGCGGCGCACGAACGCCGCAGGCCCCCGGGCTCTCAGTTCGACGCAACTCGAGTGCAACTTGAGCGCAACGTCGCAGGGGCAGGCGAACGCCCGTTCGACAGCGAGAAAGAAACGAAGGGCGTGTCGGGCGGATCCATCCAGAGCGACCCACGCGACTACTCACACCCGACCTCACCGCCCACGTCTCAAGCACGTTCGAACACTTCCGATGACATGGGAGTGCCCCCCGGCAGGACATCCACGCGGGAACGCGTGCGCAGGGGGGAACGAATGCGAATCCTGGTGACCGGAGGCGCCGGCTAAATCGGCACCCGCCTTTCCAGGTCGCTCGTGCGAGCCATCGGGTGCGGGTACTCGACGCGCTGCTCTACGGCGGGCAGGGGCTACGTCCCGAAGTCGACTTGTGCCGCGGCGACCTCAACGGGCTGCTAGCCCGGAGCTGGAAACGAAGCGATCGGCTGCGTGACGCACCAGACGCAGGGCGTCTCGTCTCGGACGGAACGGCGCGCGCTCGAGACCCCGTCCACTTGCTTCGAGCAGGAACCAGTAGAAGCTCTCGAGGCCCGCGTGCTCGCTCAGGGTCGACGCACCTCCGAACCGCGCGTTGCATTCCACCATGCGCACCCGACCGTCCGGCGTTTCGATCGCCTGCAAGGTGCCGTGTCCGAACAGGTCGACGCAGTGTGCGACTTCCTCGCAGATCTTCGCGAGCGAAGGGGCGTCGACCACGGTCGTCACCTGCGACTCGCCGGCCACGACCGTGTCCCGCGTTCGGCACACGGTGCCGTGGACCTGGCCCGAACGGTCGCGATACAGATCGACGCTGTACTCGCATCCGCGAACGAAGGGTTGAAAGATCGGCGTGTCGAGCTCTACGGCGAGGTCATCCGTCCGCAAGGTGGGGATGTCGCAGTGGACACCGCGCGAACCACTTCCGAAGCGATCCTTTACGACCCAGGTGGTCGAATCGGCGAGATCTTCGATTCGTTCGGCGGTGGGGATCGCCGGAAGCCCGCTCCGTTCGAGATGCCGCGCGAACTCGAGCTTGTCGAGACAGCGCCCGACGCAGTCCGCACTGCTGACCATCACTTCGATCCCCGCGGCAGCGAGTTCGTCCCGCGCGGACGCAAACCACGCGAGTTCGCCGTCGCGCGTGGGAATCACGTAGCCGATGCCGTTGCGATGGCAGTGATCGATCAGGCTGGACACTCCCGCCTGCTCGAAGGGCGGTGACACCCAGAAGGTGTCGACGAAGTGCCGGCCGAGAGCTTCGGCATTGCTGTCGGCTCCGTGGATCCGCGCTCCGGGATCGAACTTCGCCAGTGCACGCTTTGCGCATTCGACCAGCGGTACCTTGCGGGAGACGCTCGTGATCATCACATCCCGTGCGCAGCCCGCGGGCCCGTGGGCATTGGCGCGACGGGTTTTCCGTTGCGCCTTTTCGTAGGCGATGATCTCGCCAATCCCCGTCTCGAGGGTGGTGCCGGGAACGAAGCCTGTTTGCGCGCGCAACCTGCTCGTGTCGGCGGCCGCAGCCTCGTAGGCGATGTCGCTGTCGACTCGTCGCGCAACGAGTTCGGGGAAGTAACGCTCGAGGATCGCCACGACGTCGGCCACGGTTCGCGGTGATCCCGTGGCGAGGTTCACCACCCCCCGCGCGTCACTCACCGCGAGTTCGATCAGTCCCTTCGCCACGTCTCGGGCGAACACGTAGTCGAAGCAACCTTCTTCGCGGAACACGTCGATCGCCTCACCTTCGAGCGCGCTGCGCACCCAGCGAGAGATGACGTCCCTCGAACCGAGTCCGTAGCTACGATAGATGCGAGCCGATACCGAGCGGAACGCGGTCGACGGGTCTTCCTCGAGGAACGCCAGCTCGAGTTCGTGGTGATGCTTCGCGGAACCACAGAGGTTGCGCGGCCGGATCGGATCGTCTTCACACAGGCAGACGGGTTCGGCACCGGGCACATCACGGGTGTAGAGCCCACTGTCGTAGACCAGATAGCTCGAAGCAAAGACGACCCGTTCGAGCCCCTCCACCTCACGCATGCAGTCGATCAGGTGATGGCTCAAGGCGATGTTGTTGTGGTGGCCTTCATCCCAGAACGCCGGCGTTTCCACCGAACGTTCGAAACTCGCCGCGAGGTGGAAGTAGATCTCGGGGGCGAAGGCCTGGAGTTCCTTCGCAGTGATGTGGTTGAGGTCGCCGCGTCGGTACGCCACCGCGGCCGGGAAGCTCTCGGGGCGGGGTTCGAGATCCCCAACCCAGATCCGCGCACCTTGCTGGTGGAGAAGCGAAACGAGTTCGCGCCCGATGACGCCCGCACCCCCGCTGATGAAGACGCGCTTTCCCGCGAATGCACTCATTGGGCGAGGGTTCCGCGGTACTGCGAAAGGGGCCGCAAGCCATCGATTGGATCGGCTCGCCACTGTCGCTCCTCGCGTTCATACAACGTCGGTGCCTTGAGCCCCTCACCGTCGGCCCGCAGCGCAATGCGCGTGTCGTGGATGACGTTGGCCATCGGTTCGGGGGTCCAGCAGTGCCCGACCGCGTACTCGTCCCCCGTGCCATCGAGATCGATGTGGAACTCGATCATCTCGGCACCATGGCGGTGAACTGCGCGATGGATCACGCCGGGTTCGACGGTGTGATCCGACCAGCCGACACGCAGTGCCATGTCTTCGAACTCGTTGGCGAGCGAACGCAGCGGCGTCAATGCGGCGAGGTTCGCATCGCCAGGCGTGGTGGGATAGCCCGACACGCAGTGAAGCAAGGTGAGGTTGCGACAGTCGGCGTCGTACAAGATGCGGACGGCATCGCGCACCTCTTGCAGATCCGCCATGCCGGTCGAGAGCACGATGGGCTTGCGGGTCGCGGCACAGCGACGCAGAAGGTCGGGCCACGAAAGTTCGTAAGAGGCGATCTTCAAGAAGTCGACATAGGGCTCGAGAATGTCGACCGCCTCGAGGTAGAAGGGGGTGCAGCTGAACTCGATCGCGCGTTCCTGCGCCCGCTGCGCGAGGTCGGGAAGGAACGAAACGGGCAGTTCCCATGCACGCCGTTTCCGGTGCGCGGCACTGGTGGCGAGAATCTCCGGTGCGAACAGCTCGTCGATCTTGAAGAGCTGGAACTTCACGCCATCGCAGCCGATGTCCGCCGCGCGATCGATGAACTCGAGCGCCCGCGATAGATCGGCGCTGTGATTGCTCGACACCTCGGCGATGAACTTCGGAAAGCGTCGCATGGTTCCCCCCCGTGGAGGCGGGAATCGCTTCCCACCTGCGTTTCGATCCGAAATGCTCTGTTTCGAATCGAAACGTATTCGCTGCAAAACGGAGGGGTGTAGCGGGTAGTGCAATTCACATGCCCTGCTGAACGAATTCCGTCAGGGCAAGGCGACGCGGCGAACGATTTCGAGCAGGTCGATCGGAAGCAAGCCGCCAGCGGGCTGGACGCCGAACGCCACGGTGGCCACCGCACAAACGAGAAGTGCGATGGTGGCCGGCAGGGGAGTGCCGGGCGTGAGCCCGCCGTGACTGCGAAGCATGTACATCGCAATCGCCACGCGCAGATACGCTGCGAAGAGCACGACGGTCGCTGCGCCGGTGACGAGCGCCAGGACCACGTTCTCACTCGCGATCATCACCTGCATGGCATAGAGGCGACTGATGAAGCCCGCCGTTCCGGGAAGCGCGGCCAGGCCCAGCAGGAAGAGCGCGAATGATGCGGCGAGAATCGGTGCCCGTTCCGCGAGGCCCGCGAATTCGCCCAGCTGCACCCCACCGCTGCGCTCCCGGGTGAGTACGCTGAGCACGCCGAAGGCGCCGAGCTGCATCACGACGAATGTCGCGATCTCGAGGGCCGCAGCCGACGAACTCGCCTGCGCTTCCACGGACAACACGCCGAGAATCAGACCCGCATGAACCACCGCGCCATGGGCGAGTACCCGCTTCACGCTCGACTGGAAGAGCGCAGACACACTTCCGATCGCCATGCTCAACATTGCGAAGGCGACGAGCACCTTGTCGATCCCGGGAAGCACCGACGAGTCGAGACCTGGCCCCAGACGCAGCAACGCAAACGCGACGACTCCAACGAGGCCCGTGCTCGCCCATGAAGCCGCCAACGGCGATGCGCCATCACACACGTTCGGCAACCAGTGATGAAACGGCGCCGCACCGAGTCGCGTCAACATGCCGACCCAGACGAGCGCGGTCCCGGCAGCTACGAGCTTCGCTCCCGCTTCCCCGGCACCCCCGATCGTCGCGAAGTCGACGACCGCGAGATCTCCACGTGCGCCGTAGAGGAGCGCGATGCCGTAGAGCGTGATCGCACTCGCGAAGCCCAGGACGAGCAAGAGCCGCGTCCCCGCTTCGAGGCTTCGCTCGCGATCGCGTTCGAGGGACACCAGCGCGATCGCGGGCAAGGTCGCAAGCTCGATCGCAAAGAACAGGCTCACGAAGTTGCCCGCACACACGGTCGTCACGCATCCCGTGAGCGACAACAGAAGAAGCGGATAGAACTCGCCTCGCTGGACACCGCTTTCCTTTGGCGCAGAGATCGCAAACAAGAGCACGATCAGCGCCGCACTACAGAGCAGCATCATCGCGAAGTTCGAAACCGGATCGACGACCAGCATCGCCCCCCACGCCTTCACCACACGGTCGCCGAAGAAGAGGTTGAAGCCGGCAATCACCAGAGCAAAGGAGACGAACGCGCCCGCCACGACGGCGAGAAGGGAGCGGTGAACCCACGCCATGCGACTGCTGGCCTCGCGTGAGGCCGGGCCGTGCATCGCCGCGTCGACGAGCACCGTCACGATGCTCCCCGCGGCAAGCAGCCCGGGAGGCCCCAACGCTTCGAAAGCGGCCATCGTATTCGTCATGGCCAACGATCTGCCCGAGCGAGGTTCGCTTCTGCGAGCGCCGACGTATCACCCTGCCGCGCCTGCTCGACCTCGAACAGCAGGAGGCTCACCGGCGGTTCGACTCGGCGAAGGATCGGGTTCGGATACACGCCGATCCACAACATCGGAACGATCAGGAGCAGGACGACGATGCGTTCACGCCACCCGAAGTCGATCAGACCGCGGTTTTCGGGTTTTTCGAGGGGGCCGAGCAGCACGCGCCCCACGACGAACCAGAGTGTGCCCGCGACCAGGACGAGGCCCACGAGAGCAAGCGCGAACCACCCCAGACCCATCGGCAGAGTCCCCAGCATGACGAGGAAGCTGCCCACGAAGCCACTCGTGCCGGGCACGCTCGCCTGGGCGAGCAACACGACTGCGAACAGACCTGCGGCGATCGGCATGGGTTTCGCGAGACCGCCGTACTCGTCGAGGACATGGGTTTCGCGACGCTCGATCAAGAAGCCGAACATGATGAAGAGAGCCGCAATCGTGAGCCCATGACTCAACATGTGGATCACTGCGCCCACCACGGCGTGATGCTGCAGGGTGAAGATGCCCAGCACGATGAAACCCATGTGGGCAAGCGACAGACACCCGAGAAAGCGCTTCACGTCGGTCTGTGCCACACACAGGAGTCCGGCCGCGATCAAGCCGAAGACCGCCAATCCGCTGAGCCATTCCACGGCTTCACTCGCGGCCGTTGGAAACAGCGGCAACGCCACGCGAAGAAACACATAGATGCCGAGCTTCAGTACCGACGCAGCGACGATCACGCTTCCTGCTGTGGAGGCGTCCTTCTGCGCGGCGTTGTACCAGCTGTGGAAGGGAAGCAGGGGGATCTTGATCGCGAAAGCGAAGACGAACGCGGCGAAGAGCACTTGCTGTGTCTTCCACCAGACATCGGTGCCATGGAGGGGAATCTCGGTTTCGAGTAGCGCCAACCCCGGCAAGTCGCCGAGGGTGACGAGGTCGAAGTTCGCCAGGCCCGACTGATCGAAGTTCAGCTGGAAGACGACCAGCGATGCGACCAGGAGCAACATCGAACTCGCCAGGCCGAAGAGCAGGTAGCGGGTCGCCGTCTGCAGCCCGGTCGACCCCCCGAAGCGACCCATCAAGAAGAAGCTCGAGATCAGCGTGAGTTCCCAGAAGAAGTAGAGCTGGATCCAGTTGAGCGACAACAGTGCGCCGATCACGCCGGTTTCGAGGAACAAGAGAAGCACCGAGTAACTGCGCAGGGGATGCTCGACTTCCTTCCACGACGCGAGAAGCGCAATCGGCGCGATGAAGGTCGTCAGCAGCACGAGTACGAGACTGATGCCATCGACTCCGACGAAGTAGTGGATGCCGAACTCGGGGATCCAACTCGCGCGCTCGACCCACTGATACCCGATCTCCATCGGATCAAAGCCACGCCAGAGAACCACCGCAGCGAGTACGAAGTTCGCCGCGCCACTCGTGAGCGCGATCGCGCGCCAGACCCACCCAGGAACACCGGCCGAACGAAAGACCGACGTCGCAACGATGCGAAACGCCAGCAAGCCGAGTGCCGTGAAGAGCGGCAAGAAGATGATCGCGCTGAGCAGATGCGTTTCGAGTAGCGACGTCACGGCAGCACCGCCGCGAGTAGCGCCATTGCCCCCAACAAGGCGAAGAGCAGCGATACGTCCGGAAGCCCGCGCTCGGCGCGGCGCAGCCCCGTCAGGAACGTGCGTCCCAGATTTGCCCCCTGCACGCCGATCCGCCGCCGCACCTTCTCGAGAATCGCGCCCACACTGAGGTCGAGCCAGAAGCGGGAAAGTGCGCCGAGCGGCCGCCCCACGGCGCGGTCGACGCGCTCCGCGGCCCGCCGCCCTGCCAACACGTTCTGGACCGGGGCCAGACGACGATTCAATCGGGTGCGAGCCCGCGGAAACCGTACGAAGAAGAGATAGGTCGTCGAAAAGCCCACGAGGGTGACGAGTAGAGAAGCGAAGACGAGCTGCCAGCGCACCGAGGCTTCGATGCCGGCGCCCGCGACCTCAGTGAATTCCAGCGCGAGAAATTGAGTCAGGCTGTCCGACCCTTCGACGCCACCCTGGAGCAGGTCTCCCCAGATCTGCGCAGGGTTCATCGCGGCCCCCAGAATCGACACGAAGGCCAGCCCATATAGAGGAAGCATGAAGGACAGCGGTGGGTCGTTGAATTCACCGCGAAAACCGAGGGGCGTGCGAATCGATCCCCAGAAGACGTCGATCAAGAAGCGCGAGATCGCCCAGCTCACGAGGCCCGTTCCGATGAGACCCATCGCGTAGAGGAGCCCCGCACCGGGCATCCCACCGCTTTCGAACGGTGCGGCGAGCGCCTGTTCGCGCGACAAGAAGAAGCCGGGAGAGAACACGCCGATCAAGGCCATCAGGTGCGTGAGAATCAAGCGCACGTTGAGACCGCCCATCCGGCGGATGTCCCGTTCACCGTCGAGGGTGTGGATCACCGACCCGGCACAGAGCACGAGGAGGGTGAAGACGATCAACGTCATGCCGATCTGGAAGACCGCAGCGCTATACGCGCCGCTTCCCACTGCGATGAAGGCGATCGCGAACTGGCTGATCGCAGCAGCCACCAGGATCGCGATCAAGTCCCGCTGTGCAAGCGCGATCGCCGCCCCCGCAATCGCCGACACACCGCCCACCCATGCCAGTACGGTCCCCGTCATGGGGCTGGCGTCGATCAAGAAAGACAGCCGGCAGCAGAGAACGACGCCCATCGAGGCATTGATCAACCCCATCGCGGCCGCGGGCGCGGGGGCACGCGCGATACCCGCCGCTGCGATCGTGAAAGGAAACTGTGCCGCGCGGCCGATGGCCGCGAGTGCCACCGCTGCGGCAACCAGCGCCATGGTTTGAACTTCCGCCCCAAATGGCAGCGTGATCTGCGCACGGCCGAGGCTGGGAAGGCTCTCTCGAATCGCACCGAAGTCGAGGGCGTGGGGACCCGTGCTTGCGAGCGACCAGAAGAGCACCACGACTGCGAGCACCAGGGCTGCGTCGATCACCAGGCTTGTCACGATGCTTCGGGTTGCGGCGCGGCGGCTCCCTTCTTCCGAGTACCAGAACCCGACGAGCCACGCCGTCCCCACACCGCCACCGATCCAGCCCGCCAACAGGAGCAGCAGGTTGTCGGCGAAGATGAAGACGAGAGACGAAGAGAAGGCGAGGCCGAGAAAGACGAAGAAGCGCTGATAGCCGGCATCAGCTCGTGCATCGAGCTCCATGATGGCGAGCCCAGAGGCGAAGACCGCCAGCGCAACGGCGATGAACAGAATGCCGAACACGGCCGAAAGCGAGTCGAAACGAAAGATCAACTCTGCGTCGAAGACCGCGTCCCCCACGCCAACACCGATCCAGCTCCAGACTGCGTCACGTATGACCCGCGCATCGCGGTCGAGTTCGATGAGCTCGACGAAGGCCGAAACGACGAACACGAACGCCAGGACGAGCGGAACGAGGGTCAGACCTACGACCCACACGCGCCGCACCGGCTTGCGAGCAAAGAACAAAGCCACGGCCTGCACGATGACGGCGGCCAGCGGCAGACCCACGATCCACCTCACGACGGGAGCGGCTGCAGCGTCTTCGATCACGAAACACCCATGAGGGCGCGACCGCGAACTACCACGGGACCGGCCCCCCCTTGCGGGCCGCCGTTCGTGCCCTTGCGATCAAGAGCGATGCGGTCACCACCGTCTGTGCAGCGAGAAGGATCACCGCCGACACGCCGAAGCCCTGGCCCGTCGCTCCCGCTCCCGCTGCCGCGAGTGCGTGCCGCAGATCGAAACCCACGAGGGCGAGCACGCCCGCAGAAACCATCAACTGCAAACTCGTCATCATGGCGAGCGAACTGCGACGGGCGAAGACGCCCGCGACCCCGACTCCGAAGAGCAGGGGCGAGAGCCACGAAATCACTCCGAGTGCGAAGCCCGGATCGATCATTCTTCGAGCCTCCCTTTGACGAGAAAGCCCGCTGTCACCGTCACGGAGAGCAGAATCAGCCCCGCAAGGAGCGTCGTCACCCCATGATCTGCAACGACGACCCGCCCCACCTCGGCAAAGCCCGCCGTGTGAGATGCGATCCGTTCACCCTTGTCGAATTCAGGCAGAAGTGCAGCTTCGGTAAACCAGACCGCCGAAGCCATGAACGCTCCGCCGCCGATGCCGAGCACGATCAACAACCAGTGGGATGGCGCGCTCTTGTCCGCACTCGCCTCCGGGGTTGAGACCTCAGAGCCCGGATCCAGCGCCCCAACGAAATAAAACAAGACGAGCCCCTGCCCCGCAGTCACCAGCAGTTGCGCGAGGGCGATGCTCGTCGCTCCGAGCACCGCGAACAACGTGGCGAGCAGTCCAGACGAGATCAGAAGCAGCGCCGTGCGCATCCGCTCGCCCCAGCTGGTTGCCACCGCGAGTGCCCCAGACACGAGAACGAGGAGAGCGAGTACGACCAGGACGATGGATTCGAAGATCATCGCAGCACCAGAGCGCCGCCGAACCACTGCGCGGTCACGAAGACGTTCAACAGCGCGAGGGGGATCGCGTAGCGCCAGCAGAGCCCGAGTGCGCGTTCGAACGTGAGTGCATCGAGCCTTCGCTGAAGCGGGTCGAGGGCGAGCGTCACCAGCATCAACTTGGTGACGAACACCGCGATGTGGATGCCCATGCAGAGGATCGTCGCGAGGCCCACGCCGAAGTACGGCGAGATGAAGCCGATGATCGTGTCAGCGGGAGCGAAGGGAATTGCGCCACCACCGAGGAAGAGCGCCACGAACCATGCGGCCACCACGAGCGCGGTCGCGTCTCGCCCGCAATCGACGAGGAAGGCTTCGACACCGTCGCGAGGCGGCGATGACGCTTCGTCGGAATTGTCGGGCACGAGTTCGTTGCCGGGCCGCGGTATCGCAAGGGCACAGATGACGAACACCACGAACGAGACCGGTTGCAAGAAGACACCCCATGCCGGCAACTCGAGCCGTTGCAGCGCGGGAAGTGCAGGGCCGAAGAAGTGTCCGATGTGAAGAGAGCTGTCCTGCGCGAGCGCGATCGCGAGGGGGTCGATGTCACCGAACACGATCGCGAGCGCGGCCACCGAGAAACCGGCGGCGGCGGAGAACGACGCCGTCATCACGCCAAAGCGAACGCGAAGGGCGGGGTCGGGGAGCAGGGTGGTCGCGCCGTAGAGGCCGACGAGCATGGAAACCACGAGCCACGCGAGCCCACCGTCGAGCCGAACTGCCACCAACGCGAATTCGCTCTGCGGGAACTGGTAGTGAACACCGAGTGGGACGAGCGAAAGCGCGAGCAGTGGTGCAACGAAGACGGCGAACGCAGCAGCAAAGCGGCCCGCACGTTGCAGACGCGTCCCTTCGCCGACCACGATCAATCGGTCGAGTGAAGTCGCGAGAGGTTCGATCAAGCCGACCACGGGATGTCGAGCGAACGGCCCCTCGACGCGTGGCGCGCTGTGCCCCAACAAGCGACGACGCAACGGCACGAGAAGCGAGACGAGGGCGACTGCTTCGACTGCGCCTCCGAGCAGCATGCGTTTCCCTCTCGTGTATCGATGCAGCGCGCGTTCACCGGCACCGCGATCGCGGCAACCGCCGATCAATCCACCGCGGCGTCAGCTTTGGACGAAGTCGTGGAGCCTTCAGCCAGTGAAGAGCCTTCAGCCAGTGAAGAGCCATCGGCCAGTGAAGAGCCATCGGCGAAAGAAGTCCCGCGAGCCCATGAATAGAAGATCGCGACCATCAGGCAGAACCCCACGCCCAGCATCACCATCGTCCCCGTGAGCCCCGTCTCACCGGCCGACGCGCCCCACAGGTAGAAATAGAAGGAGCCCACATGGAGGACGAAACCCACGATCGCCACCACGAAGTGACGCCCCGTGGTGCTTCGCGAGGGGTCCGCCGCCGTCGCGGGTGCGCCTTCGCCAGCTTCCGCTTCGCCCACGAAGCGTCGGTGAAGAAGACCCGCAAAGCCGCGTAAGCCGAGCGCGAACACGAGCGCGATGGCGAGCAGACCAAAGGCCGTAGCAACTGGCTCGAGCATCGCTTCCCTCCCTGCCTCGGTCCCCGGATCCGGGGCAGCATTCCACTGCGCAAGTTCGCAAGTTCGCAAACTGGCAAATCGCGCGTTTCGGCTGGGGGGTCGATTCGCTCGTAGAACAGCGAACCCGTTGTGGTCAAAGTAGAAGGGTGGTGACGTCGGCGCAACAGACTGTTGCATGCTGACTGTACCTCCAACCCATCTTCGCTTCGGGTTGCTGGGCGCGGTCCGCTAAATTGCCGCGATGGGGATTCCGGTCGGTGTGTTGGGAGGGGGGAGTTTCGGGACCTGTCTCGCGCTCCTCTGCGCCCAGCACGGCGATGTCACGCTCTGGACTCGCCACGAAGACGTCGTCGAGTCGATCCACACGCATCACCGCAACCCTCGCCATCTACGCGAAGCCGAGATCCCCGAAAACGTTCGGGCGACCACCGATCTCGCCGCCGCGGTGAAGGACAAGGAGCTGCTCGTCTGCGCCGTGCCGAGCCACGCGCTGCGCGACGTCATGGCCAGGGCTGTCCCCCACCTCGCCGAGGGAGCGATCGTCCTTTCGGCGGTCAAGGGAATCGAATGCGAAACCGGCATGACGATGCACCAGGTGCTCGAGGACGTGCTCCCGCGCACCCACCACGCACGCATCGCCGTCCTTTCGGGGCCTTCGTTCGCCAGCGAGATCGCGCAACGCAAGCCCACCGTCGTCACCATCGCCTGCGAAGAAGAAACCTACGCGATCTCGGTGCAGGCGACGCTGTCGTGCCCCTGGTTTCGTTGTTACACGAGCACCGACGTGATGGGAGTCGAACTGGGCGGAGCGCTCAAGAACGTGATCGCCATCGCGGTCGGGATGTGTGACGGACAGGAAGCCGGCCACAACACCCGAGCAGCGATCATGACCCGCGGGCTCACGGAGATTACGCGCCTGGGCATCCGCATGGGCGCAGACCCGACGACCTTCCTCGGTCTTTCGGGGATGGGCGACTTGATCCTGACCTGCACCGGTGACCTTTCCCGCAATCGTCACGTCGGGTTCGAGCTGGGTCGCGGGCGTTCACTCGACGAAATTCTCGGCGAAATGGATGAAGTCGCCGAAGGGGTGCGGACGACGCGTGCAGCCTGCCGCCTCGCCGATCGCTTGAACATCGACATGCCGATCGCCCGCGGCGTTGCCGAAGTGCTCGATGGTGTTCGCACACCCGCTGAAGCCGGGGCGCTCTTGATGTCGCGACAACTCAAGGCAGAATTCACCAGATGAAAACCCTTCGGCGCGAAAACCCGGGGCTCTGCTACCGCAAAGTCGTCGCGATGCTCGGATTGGCGTGGGTCGCACTTTCGAATCCGGGTTGTGCGAGCAACGTCGCGGAACGCGACTTCTACGATCACAAAGAAACGACGACGCTTCTGCGAAGCCACCTCGAAGACGGAAAACCGATCGACCGCGGCTTTCAGCACCCGATCTCGATCAGCGAAGAGCGCTTGCGTCGCATCCTCGCGACCGTGCGCGTACGCGTCGATGCACGCTTTCGGGATCCCGTCGAAAAGCCCGCGATCGCGGCCGACCTCGTGCCCAGGGTGGCCCGAGCATTGAGCGAGTCACTCGAGCAAGCCGACTCGAGTGAAGAAGTCGCACTGCTCGCCGTATACAAGTCGCGTCACCTGGGTCTGTTCAGCGAACGCAGACTCACGAGCTTCGTCGCGTACGTGAAGGACGATCTTCTCACCATCGCGCTGAACCGGGTCGATTGGAATCTTTCGCATCTGCGCACCGGTTCGCAGAACCGCAAGCAACTCCCCAAGCCGAAACTCGGGGAAGAGCAAATGGACTTTCGCCTGGTAAAGAGCCCCGACTACGAAGCCGCCGGCGAGCAGGCGATCGCGGTGCGCTTCGCAGACCCGAAGTGGGACGCCGAGACACCCTGACGCTACGTAGAGCGGGGCGGTGTTCCGTCGTTCAGCCGGCAAACACCGGCGGAATGCGCTGCGACCAGGGCGCAGCCGCTTCGATCTGGGCCGCGACGGCGAGGAGCTTCTCTTCGTCGCCGATCTGCCCGACGAGCTGTGACCCGATCGGAAGACCATCCTCACTCACATGCAGGGGAAGCGAGATCCCCGGCTGTCCCGAGATGTTGTGCGGCAGCGTGAAGACACCGTACGGCGCGGCGAGGAAGTAGGCCTTGAGGGGCTCTTTCTCGCTCGACATCAAGACACCATGGGGTGGCGGTGGCTGCGCGGTGGTGGGTGTGAGGAGAAGGTCGAAGCCCCCTTCCCACCACTGTGACACGCGCCGACCGAAGCCGTGCACGTACTCGAGGGTGGCGAGGAACTGCGGCGCGGTGATGCCCTGCGCCTGCTGTGCGAGGTTCCAGGTGAGCGGTTCGACGTCTTCCGGTACGGCGTCGCGACCGAGCTTCTCTCCCCACGAAGCAAGCGCGCGCCCAACGTTGGCCGCCACGACAGTGACGTAGTGGGCCACGATCTCCTGCTCTTCCAACGCCGGCGGGTGCGCGAGTTCGACGTCGTGACCCAGGTCTTCGAGGAGCTTCGCGGTCTGCTCCACCGCGCGAACACACTCGGGGTGGATCTCGATCTCGCGCGGGGTGTCGTTCATGAAGCCGATGCGCAGGCGCCCGGGCGGGCGCGTTACCGCGTCGGCAAAGGGCCCGGAAGGCGGCGGCGCACTATAGGGGTCGCCCGGCACACGGCCCGACACACAGTCGAGTAGGGCTGCGCTGTCGCGCACCGTTCGCGTCAGGGCAAACTCGCACGACAACCCACTCCAGCGTTCACCGAGAGCGGGACCAAACGAGCAACGACCGCGCGACGGCTTGAGACCCACCACACCACAATGCGCGGCGGGAATACGGATCGACCCGCCACCGTCACTCCCGTGCGCCATCGGGACGATGCCCGCAGCAACCACCGCGCCCGCACCGCCACTCGACCCCCCGGTTTCGTAACCGAGCTTCCAGGGGTTGTGGACGTTGCCGTGAGCGAGGGTCGAACCGGCGGGCAGGATCGCGAGTTCGGAAGTCGCCGCCCGCCCGAGGCTCACGAGGCCGGCTGCGTCCAGGCGCTCGGTGAAATAGCTGTCGGTCGGCGCCACGTAGTCGGCGTTCTTCAGCATTCGCATGCCGGCGTGATAGGGCGCACCCGCTTCGTCGCCCCCGATGTCCTTCATTACGAAGGGAACCCCGCGGAAGGGGCCCGCCGGCAGATCGGAACGCTTCGCGGTGTCGACGGCGCGCTCGAGCGCGGGGTGGATCAACGCGTTCAGCTGCGGATTCAGTGCTTCGACGCGCGCGCATGCGGCTTCGACGAGTTCGAGAGGAGTCGCTTCGCCGCTTTCGACCAGCGCCGCCTGGGCGGTCGCGTCGAGGCGAGCCAATTCGTTTGCGAGGGACATCAGTGCAGCTCCGCTAGCGGTTCGAGTCTCACCTGTACGTCCGCACCCGACGGAATGAGGGCGACGATTCGAGGGTTGTCGTGATCCTCGCGGAACTGAAGCCGCAGCCCCTGCGCGCCCACGTCACCCGCTGAAACACGGGCCAGTGGACAACCCATGATGCGCCACCAGGGTTCGTCTTCGGAGGCGAGCTCCAGGTCCTTCGGGATCTCCTCCGCGCTCTCGATATGGACGCTGTGAACCCGGCCCGCCACAGAATCGACCTCGATGAGCAGACGGCCCACGTCGAAGGTCAAGAGAAACGCCGGAGCGATCCCCGGCCCGGCACCCCCAACGCGCTCGGCCTTGAGCAGCCGTCCCCCCGCTTCGACGACGCGGTTCAGTCGTTCCATCACCCTCTCCCTGGTTGTGCGACCTTGTCGTCCGACCATGGCGAACGACGATTCCAACGAAGACGCGCACAGCGTAACCGAATGCCCGCGACAGGTGGCAGCCGTGCTACTGGCTGCCGGCGGATCGACACGCATGGGACGACCAAAGGCGCTGCTGCCCTGGGGCGACGCTCCACTCGTGCGCCACCTCGTCTCGGTCGCCGCGGCTTCCCGCTGCGCGGGGGTCTGGGTGGTGGTCGGCGATCAGGGCGAAGCCACCGAGCTGGCCCTCGGCGGGCTCGACCACGAGCTCGTGGCGAACCCGTCGTGGCGCGAGGGCGTGGGGACGTCTCTGCGCGCTGGAATCGCGGCGCTTCCCGACGAGATCGACGCCGCGCTGCTCATGCTCTGCGATCAACCCTTCGTCTCGCCCCCGCTCCTCGATTCGCTGATCGACATGTTTATAGAAGGAAGAAACCTCGCCGCTTGCACCTACGACGCAACGGTGGGTCCACCCGCCCTGTTCGACCGCAGCCACTTTCCCGCGCTGGCGCGGAGCGCGGGCGATCGCGGAGCCAAGTCACTACTCCTCGACGCGGGCCGCGACTGCGGCCTGGTCGACTTTCCGGAGGGCGCCTTCGATCTCGACACACCCGACGACTATGATCGAGCGCTGGCCGCCCGTTGAACGATCCTTCGAGTGTCGAAAAGGCAGAGATGATCTACGACGACGACCAACCCATCCACCCTGACGGGCTTGCCGTGCGCCGACGTCGGCACGAACACGGCTGGTCGTCGCGCGACCTCGTCGAGGCGATCGCATCTGCGTGCGAACGAGCGACCGGTAACCGCAAAACGATCACGCCGAACCTTCTCAAAGCCATCGAAGAACAGGGCGAGTCGATTCCCTATGGAACGCTGTGCTTGATTGCTGATGGTCTAGGCTGTGATCCCGTCGACATCCTTCCCGTTTCTCCACCGACCGAAGGCGGCGAACTCATCAACTGAGTTCGAATTGTGGCATCATCCGCCCCAGCTCCCCCCCGAGGTCATGGCATGACGCAAGAACACGACGTCGACCCGGAAGAGACTCGCGACTGGCTCGATTCCCTTCATTCCGTTCTCGAAAAGGAAGGCCTCGAGCGCGCGCATTATCTGATCGAGCGACTCGTCGCAGAAATGCGTCGCTCTGGTGCGCACCTTCCCTACACGGCCACCACCGCGTACCTCAACACCATCCGCAAGAGTGATGAAGAGCGGTCGCCCGGCGAACAGGGGCTCGAGCACCGCATTCGATCCATCAATCGCTGGAACGCACTCGCGATGGTGTATCGCGCCAATGTGAAGAGCAGCGAACTCGGCGGACACATCTCGAGCTATGCCTCTTCGGCCACCTTGTATGAAGTCGCGTTCAACCACTTCTTCCACTCCAGGACCGAAGACCACGGCGGCGACCTCGTCTTCTTCCAGGGTCATTGCGCGCCCGGCATCTACGCGCGCGCGTTTCTCGAAGGGCGGATCAGCGAAGAGCAGCTGATGGCCTTCCGGCAGGAAGCCTTCGACGACGGGCTTTCGTCCTATCCCCACCCATGGTTGATGCGCGACTTCTGGAGCTTCCCCACGGTGTCGATGGGGCTCGCTTCGCTGATGGCGATCTATCAAGCGCGCTTCATGAAGCACCTGCATCAGCGCGGCGTGATCGACGCGAGCGAGCGCAAGGTCTGGGCCTTCCTGGGCGACGGCGAGATGGACGAGCCCGAATCCCTCGGCGCCATTTCGCTCGCGGCCCGTGAGGAACTCGACAACCTCGTCTTCGTCATCAACTGCAACCTGCAGCGCCTCGATGGCCCGGTGCGCGGCAACGGCAAGATCATCCAGGAACTCGAAGGCGTGTTCCGTGGCGCGGGTTGGAACGTCATCAAGGTGATCTGGGGCGAAGCCTGGGATCCGCTGCTCGCGAAGGACAAGAAGGGCATGTTGCTGCGCCGCATGGAAGAGGCGGTCGACGGCGACTACCAGAACTACAAGGCCAAGGGTGGCGCCTACGTGCGCGAACACTTCTTTGGCAAGTACCCCGAGACCGTCGCCATGGTCGAAGACATGACGGACGACGAGATCTGGGCGCTGAACCGAGGTGGCCACTGTCCCCACAAGATGTACGCCGCCTACGCGAAGGCGATGCAGACCACCGGACAACCCACGGTGATTCTCGCCAAGACGGTAAAGGGTTATGGCCTGGGTGCGGCGGGCGAGAGCATCAACATCGCTCATTCCATGAAGAAGCCGGGGCGCGATGCATTGATGGCCTTCCGTGACCGCTACCGCATCCCGATCGCAGACGAAGACCTCGACAACCCGCCTTTCTACAAGCCCGAACCCAACTCGGCCGAGATGCAGTACCTGCACGAGCGCCGCGAAGCGCTCGGCGGCTACTTCCCGACCCGTGTCCCGTCGACCGAACCGCTGCCGATCCCCGACTTCGAGATCTTCGAGAACCAGACCGAAGGCACGGGAGAGCGGCAGATCTCGACCACGATGTCGTTCGTTCGCATGTTGACCGCACTGACGCGCGACAAGGGCCTGAAGGAACGCATCGTTCCCATCGTGCCCGACGAAGCCCGCACCTTCGGCATGGAGGGGTTGTTCCGCACCCTCGGTATCTATGCTGCGAAGGGCCAGCTCTACGATCCTGTCGATGCCGATCAGGTCATGTGGTACAAGGAAGATTCTGCAGGTCAGATCTTGCAAGAAGGCATCACCGAAGCTGGTGCGATGTCTTCGTGGATCGCCGCTGCGACCGCCTACGCGAATCACGGCACCGCGATGATCCCCTTCTACATCTACTACTCGATGTTCGGGTTCCAGCGCATTGGCGACCTCGCCTGGGCGGCTGGAGATAGCCAGGCACGTGGCTTCCTGCTCGGCGGGACTGCGGGGCGCACCACGCTCGCCGGTGAGGGGCTGCAACATCAAGACGGCCATAGCCACGTCCTCGCGTCGACGATCCCCAACTGCCGCGCCTACGACCCCACCTTCAACTACGAACTCGCGGTGATCATCCACGACGGTCTCGAACGCATGTATCGCGACCAGGAAAACGTCTTCTACTACGTCACCGTGATGAACGAGAACTACGAACACCCCGCCATGCCCGACGGCGTGCGCGAAGGCATCGTGCAGGGGATGTATCTCTTCCGCGAGGGTGGAGACGGAGACACCCGGGTACAACTCCTCGGCAGTGGTGCGATCTTGCGTGAAGTCATCGCGGCCGCCGACTTGTTGAAGGAAGACTGGAACGTCGAATCCGACGTCTACAGCGTGACGAGTTTCAACGAACTCGCCCGCGACGGGGCGGACGTCGAGCGCTGGAACCTGCTTCACCCCGACGACGAAGCACGGGTTCCGATCATTACCCAACATCTTTCGAAGCAGTCGTGCCCGGTCGTCGCAGCGAGTGACTACATCCGGGCCTACGCGGACCAGGTGCGCGCCTTCGTTCCGCATTCCTATCGCGTGCTCGGCACCGACGGCTACGGGCGAAGCGACACTCGCGCCGCCCTTCGCGATTTTTTCGAAGTGAACCGCCACTACATCGCAGTCGCGGCCCTGAAGTCGCTGGCCGAAGAGGGCAAGGTGGGAAGCGACCAGGTGAGCAAGGCGATCGACAAGTACGGCATCGACCCCGCGAAGCCGAACCCCATGAAGGTCTGACGCTTGGCGAAGGAAATCTCGGTCAAGGTTCCGGATATCGGGGAATTCGATCAGGTCGAAGTGATCGAGATCCTCGTTGCAGCCGGCGAAGAAGTCGCGGTCGAGCAGTCGCTCATCACCCTCGAGAGCGACAAAGCCACCATGGAGATCCCGGCCCCAGCAGCCGGCGTCATCAAGGAGCTGCTCGTTTCACTCGGCGATCAGGTTTCCGAAGGGACGCCGATCTGTTCGATGGAACTGCCCGACGATTCGGACTTCGACGGCGCGGCGGCAGAAGAAGAGCCGCAGCCCACGGTCGCCCCCACGCCGGCGACCGCCGAAGCGGGCCCCGCGCAGATGCTCGCGAAGGCACCGCCTCTCGAAACCAAGCCCGCGCCGAGCGCATCGCGGGTGCACGCCACACCGAGTGTTCGCCGCTTTGCGCGAGAACTCGGGGTCGATCTTTCGCGCGTCACCGGCACCGGCAGCAAGGGGCGCATCAAGAAGGAAGACGTTCAGCTCTTCGTGAAGGGCGCATTGGCGGAAGGCCCCAAGCCCGCCGAGGCGTCGGGCTTCGCGGTCCCCGAAATGCCCGAGATCGACTTCTCGAAATGGGGAGAAGTCGAACACGAACCGCTCAACAAGCTGCGACGCGTTTCGGCCCGCAACCTCCATCGCGCCTGGCTCACCATTCCCCACGTCACGCAGTTCGACGAATCGGACATCACCGAGCTCGAAGAGTTCCGGCAATCGAAGAAGGCCGAAGCCAAGGAACGCGGCGTGTCGCTGACCCCGCTCGCGTTCTTCCTGAAAGCCTGCGCGGTCACGCTGCAGGATTTTCCGAACTTCAACTCGTCGCTCGCACGCGACGGCGAGTCGCTCGTACTGAAGAAGTACACCCACATCGGCGTCGCGGTCGACACCGAACGCGGGCTCGTCGTCCCGGTGATTCGCGACGTCGACAAGAAGGGCCTGTTCGAACTCGCAGGCGAGTTGGCGGTCGTGAGCCAGAAGGCGCGCGACCGCAAGCTTCGCCCCGACGACCTGCAAGGTGGGACGTTCTCGATTTCGAGCCTCGGTGGGATCGGGGGAACTGCCTTTACGCCGATCGTGAACGCACCCGAAGTCGCGATCCTCGGCATTTCGCGCGCGAGCCAGAAGCCCGTGTGGAATGAGGCGAGCGAGAGTTTCCAGCCTCGTCTCGTCGTTCCGCTCAGCCTCTCGTACGACCACCGGGTGATCGACGGCGCCGACGCCGTGCGGTTTACCACGCAACTCAAGACGGTGCTGAACGACATCCGGAACCTGATCCTATGAGTCGCATCGAGGTTCGCATCCCCGACATCGGCGAATTCGAAGGCGTCGAAGTCATCGAAATCCTCGTGGCACCGGGTGACGCAGTCGAAGTCGAGCAGTCGCTGATCACCCTCGAAAGCGACAAGGCCACGATGGAGATCCCCGCGCCACAAACGGGCACGGTCGCGGAACTCGCGGTGGAACTCGGGAACGAAGTTTCCCAGGGCGATCTGATCCTCTACCTCGACATCGCCGAGGCCCGTGACGCCGAAGCCACGGACGCACCGACGCCGAACGCGAGCGAGACGAGCGACGAGGCCACGCCGGAAGCGCCCACGCGCGCAGCGAGCGAATCCACACCGCCACCCGCTTCGCCCTCGACGCCCGCCGCTCCGCTACCCGACGCAGACCTCACCACCGAAGTCGTCGTGCTCGGCGCCGGTCCGGGCGGCTATACCGCGGCCTTCCGCGCAGCCGACCTCGGCAAGCGAGTCGTCCTCGTCGAACGGTACTCGTCGCTCGGTGGCGTCTGCCTGAACGTCGGCTGCATCCCTTCGAAGGCGCTGCTTCATCTTTCGGAAGTCCTCACGGAAGTACGCTCGCTCGCAGCGCACGGAGTCGACTTCGGCGAACCAAAGCTCGACCTCGAAAAGATCCGCGCATTCAAGGATTCGGTCGTGGGCAAGCTCACGACGGGACTCACGGGGCTCGCCAAGCGGCGCAAGGTGACGGTCGTCGAGGGGCTCGGGAAGTTTGCGGGACCCAACCTGCTCGAGGTAACGGGTACGGAAGGCAAGACCACCGTCGCCTTCGAAAACGCGATCATCGCCGCCGGCTCGCGCGCGGTCGAGATCCCGGGCTTTCCCAATGACGACCCGCGCCTGATGAATTCGACGGACGCCCTCGCACTCGCCGAAGTGCCGGAGCGCATGCTCGTCGTGGGTGGCGGCATCATCGGCCTCGAACTCGCGAGCGTCTACCACGCCCTCGGCAGCAAGATCACGGTGGTCGAGCTGCTCGACCAGATCATGACCGGCGCCGACCCCGATCTCGTGAAGCCCTTCCAGAAGATCGTCGCCAAACGCTACGAGAACATCTTCACGAGCACGAAGGTGGAAGCCATCGAAGCGACGAGCGATGGCCTCCGCGTGCGCTTCGATGGCAAGGACGCACCCGCCGAAGATGTTTTCGACCGCGTCCTCATTGCGGTCGGTCGCCAGCCCAATGGCGGCGAGATCGCAGCCGGCGCGGCCGGGGTCAACGTCGACGAACGTGGCTTCATCGCCGTCGACAACCAACAACGCACCAACGTCCCCCACATCTTCGCGATCGGCGACATCGTGGGGCAGCCAATGCTCGCCCACAAAGCGACCCACGAAGGCAAGACCGCGGGCGAAGTGATCGCGGGCCACAAGGTCGCCTTCGAACCGCTCACCATTCCCTCGGTGGCCTACACGGACCCCGAGGTCGCGTGGATGGGGCTCACCGAAACCGATGCCAGGAAGCAAGGCGTCGAAGTCCGCAAAGCGAACTTCCCCTGGGCGGCGAGTGGACGGGCGCTCGGGATCGGTAGGAGCGAAGGCGTGACGAAGCTCTTGCTCGATCCAGAGAGCGGGCGCTTGCTGGGTGCGGGGATCGTGGGGCCGAATGCCGGGGATCTGATCGGGGAATTGGTGTTGGCGCTCGAGATGGGGGCGGACGCCGAGGACATTGCGCTGAGTGTGCATGCTCACCCGACGCTTTCGGAGACGATTGCGATGGCGGCGGAGATGGCCCAAGGGACGATTACGGATCTATACCTTCCGCGGCGGTGAGGTGGTTCGGAGGCGCTAGGCGCGTCGGGGGGGGGGTGGCGAAACACGCGCATGTGAGCGGCGGGGGGCCGTTAATAGACCGCACAACAGTGACAACCCCACCCCAACAACAAGGGGCCGGGGAGGTATAAACGGGGGGGGGGGGGGGTT
>JASMLK010000068.1 GCA_030748735.1 Myxococcota bacterium
GCCGCCCGCTTCGATCAGCCCCTTCCAATTCTCCACGAATACGTTGAACAGGATGCCATCGCCCGGCGAGCGAATGGAGATGGCGTCGAAATTGGGGTTGGCGTTGTATGCCAGATACGAGCCGCCGTCGCTCGTGTTGAAATCATGGACATAGACGTTCTGGATCGTCACCCAGGAGTCCACCCAGGCGGGGGCGTCTCCCTTGGAGCCGTTGTCGACCGCGATGCCCCCGCCGAGGCGGTAGCTCCCGGGACTCGCGGGATCCTCCCGGCCGGCTATTTCGACGCGATCGATGTAGATCTCCTTGCAGTTCCGGATCCGGACGTGGATCTGGTCGACCGGGCCTTCCAGGTAGAGATTGGTCAAGGTGACCTTGTTGCAGTTCTCTACGAAGATGCTGTGCTTGCCGTAGCGGCTTCCGGTGATCCGCATGGCGACGCTGTCGATGGAGATATCGCTGGTGCCGTTTCCGTCGAAGTAGATCAACGTCCGCTCGTAGTTCGGATCGCCCGCTGCCGCCTCCTGCCAATCGATCTCGTAACGATGGTTCTCGACGCCCCCGAGAACCCTCACGTTTCCGTCGCCATCGGTGTAGGGGGCGAGGTCGAGTTCGTAGTCGTCGCTCGGGCTCATGGACTGATACGGGAGATGGTCGGGATCACCGGGATCCGCGAACGTCGGTGCGCAGTCCCGGCCGTTGCCCAGAACCGACCAGTCCGTCCAATAGAGCTCGCTGTAGCTGCCATGCTGCGAGTACGGGGACCCCAGGCTCTTGATGCAGCTGCCGGGCGTCGCGTACGCCGGCACGGAGACCAGCGCCGAAACGAAGAGCGCCGCCGAGATCGCAGCGAGGTGCATCATCTACGTCTTACGTCTTACCGCTCGAGACAGGCCCGGGGCTCGCCAGCCGCGACCCGAAGAACAGGACCGTCACGAAGAGCAGGAAGAGCCCTCGAGAACCGACCGAAGGAACCGGCAGGCCGGTGCCCTCGCAGCCATGAGAAAAGGCCTGGTACCAGCGGAGTGAATTCGGCCCGCCGTCGTCAGTCGTGATGAAGAAGCCGCGCTGCTCGTTCTGGCAGTCTGCCGCCGCCATGACGGCGATGCCCTCGTTGTTCTCATCGGCCGGCCCGTCGAACAGCGCCACGGTGGTGAAGAGGCGCCGGCTCTGCCCGGCGATCGGCGAAGAAGTCAGGTCGATCACCGAAAGTCGGTCGATGCCCGCATCATGATAGGCATAGAGGAGGCCGGTGGATCGATCGAACTCGAGCCCCGATGTGTCGGCGTGCCCCGTGCCGTACTCGCCCACGAAGACGAATCCGCCGGTGTTGCGATCGAGGTCGAAGACGAAGATCGATCCACCATTCTGATGCCCCACGAACATCAGCCCGCCCATACCCTGGGTGCTGGTGTATAGGGCTCCCGTCGAGTCGACGAAGCCCGCCGCGCTCAGATGGGCATCCGGGACGAACGTGATCCCCTCGGCACCCTTGCCACCACTGCGAGGCAGGTGAACGGACGTATCCCAGTCGTTGACGAGCGTCGCCACTCCATAGCTCGACACGTCGTACTCCTTGATCCGCTCCTCGCCTTCGATCATCAGGTAGACCGTGTCCTCCCCGAGATCGGCCTGGGTGACGCCCTCGAGATCGCCGAAGCTCGTCCACTCGCCGCGGGCGCCGGCACGCTGATCTATCTCGAAGCTGCCCATTCCATCCTCGACGGCCGCCCAGAGCTTCGAGTTTCCCCCTGGGCCATTGCGCACGAGCCACAGGGTCCGGGTCTGCGGATTCCAGAACGCGCCGCTCAGGTCGTCGTGGAAGTCGTTGTCTCCCGGCCCCTCGATGGGCGTGAGGTTCGTGGCGGAGCCCAGGGGCTCGGCGGGCCAGGGGGCCTGAGCATGAGCGGCCGGACCCAGCAGGACGACGACGACCGCAACAACGACGATGATCAACACGAGAAGCGATCCTCCAGCAGGCTGACAAGTGCGCATGGACATCACGGGACGTGTCATCGACGAAGCGGCCGAGCACCGGTCGAACCGCTACGCACCCACCGTCGAAGCACGTGAACTCATCTACACACTAACAGGACACTCCCACTCCGGGAGCCGTCTGGGTGACAGTTCCGCTTCCGGGGTCCGGCAGGTCGTCGGCAGCGGAAGAGCGATCCGGCCGTTTTCGTTGTGCTTCCGACGTGTCCACGAAAATGGTGCCGACGGCCCGAGAGTCGGCCCCGGAACAACCGCTCCCCCGAATGCCCGTTTCGTGAGCCCGGGAACCCTACAGGGCCCCCGCCCGCGGGTCAGAGCGAGTCCGGGCGTTCGCATCAGTGGATGGCAAAGAAGGTCCGAGGGAGCCGCGGGCCAGAACCTGTATCCCGTCAGCAGATTCCGGACACGCAGTGCCTCGAACAGGCGGCCCAGGTCGCCACGCGGCATCCCTTCGGTCTCGGACGCATGGCGCGGTGGGGGCGCGGCGAGACGGCGAGATGCGGCGAAGGATTCGACGGGCCAGGGGGCCTATCGAGTTGGCGCGCCCTCGCGCCAGAGCGCTCGCCCGAGTCCGAAACAGACCGCCAGCAGGATCAGGCAGAACGGAAGCCCCGTATTGATTGCGGCCGATTGAAGCGCCGCCAACCCGCCGGCCAGGAGCAGGGCGGCCGCCACGAAACCTTCGCTCACCGCCCAGAAGACGCGCTGCCAGACGGCAGGGTCCGGGTGGCCGCCGGAGGTCAGCATGTCGATCACGAACGAGCCCGAGTCCGAGGACGTGACGAAGAAGATCGCCACGACGAGGGCGGCGAGCAGCGAAGTCCACTCGGCGGCCGGAAGCCGCTCGAGCAACGCGTAGATCCCGATCGCGTTGTTGCCCTCGACGGCCGCAACGAGTCCTGGGCTCTGGGCGTCGAGGGTGAGCGCGGACCAGCCGAAGACGGTGAACCAAAGGCAGCTGATCAGCGTCGGTATGATCAAGACGCCGAGGACGAACTCGCGGATCGTCCGGCCGCGCGAGATGCGCGCGATGAACATCCCGACGAAGGGTGACCAGGCGATCCACCAGGCCCAGTAGAAGAGCGTCCATCCCTTCTGCCAATCGACCGAGCCGATCGTCTGATAGCCGCTGCCCAGCGGGACGAGCGCTGCGACGTAGTCGAAGAGGCGTGCGGGAAGAGCCTCGACCAACGCCCACGTCGGTCCGGCGAACGCGACGAAGAGCAGGAGCAGTGTCGCAAGCGCGACGTTGAGCTCGGACAGCCGCCGGATTCCGCGGTCGAGGCCGAGGACCACGGAAATCGTGGCAGCGGCTGTGATCGCTGCGATCACCATCACCTGCACGTTCGACGATACCGGGGCGTCGAAGAGGCGGGCCAGGCCGGCGTTGATCTGCATGGCGCCGAGCCCGAGCGAGGTCGCGAGACCGAAGAGAGTGCCGAAGACGGCGAATACGTCCACGCCGTGACCGATCCAGCCATGGATCCGGTCGCCGAGCAGCGGGTGCAGGGTCGAGCGGATCGCGAGTGGAAGGCCCTGGCGATGGCCGAAGTAGGCGATCGCCAGACCCATGACGGCGTACACGCCCCAGGCGTGCAGTCCCCAGTGGAAGAACGTGATCGTCATCGCCTGTCGCGCGGCTTCGGGCGTGCCGGCGGTCGCGACCGGCGGGTTCGCGAAGTGCGTCACCGGCTCAGCGACGCCGAAGAACATGATCCCGATGCCCATCCCGGCGCTGAAAAGCATGGCGAACCAGGAGGGAAGGCCGAAAGCCGGGGGCTCGTCTTCTGGTCCGAGTCGGATCGCGCCCCGCTTCCCGAGCGCGCACCAGACCGAGAAGAGCAAGAAGAGCGCGGTCGAGCCGACGAAGAGCCATCCCCAGGTTTCGACGATCCAGTCCTGGAGTCCGACGAAGAGTTCCTTCGCCCGCTCCGGATCGGCGACGCCGAACGCGAGCACGGCCAGCACGACCGCAGCTGACGAGAGGAAGACCGCCGGCTCGATCCGCGACCAGTCCGCCTTCACGTCGGGGCTCAGCCGTTCTTCCGGAAGTGGAAGATCCCCCAGGTGAGGTGCCCTCGGTCGGCCCCGTTCACCCAGTTCCCCAACCCCTCGAGCATCCGCGTCACGTAGTCGGCACCGCAACGTTCCATCATCTCGGCACGTCGCGCTCCGAGTACCTGTCGTACCCGGTCGTAGTGGTTGCGAAGCTGGTTCGTCATCTCGGCGAACGAGAGCTCTTCGAAGCCGAGTCCGGCAAGGTTCTTGCGGTAGAAGCCGGGCGAGGCGAGTGAGTCGAGATGGATGCGGTCGAGGACGGGTTGGAGCACGTCCGGCGGACAGTCGTCCGTCTGCATCGGGTCCGTGAAGACGAGGTGACCGCCCGGTTTGAGGACGCGCGCGACCTCGGCGAGCACCCGCTCCCGCGCTCCGCTGTGGAGGATCGCGTCCTGGGACCACACGACGTCGTACCGGGCATCGGGCCCCGGGATCGACTCGAAGTTCGCGTGCACCACGTGAACGAGATCGGACAGGGCGGCGTTTGCCGTGAGGATGCGGTTGCGTTCGTTCTGGACGTCGCTCAGGTTCAGGCAGTCGACCTGGCAGCCGAACTTCGTCGCCAGGTACCGTCCGGCGCCGCCGTAGCCCGCGCCGAGGTCGAGCACGCGATGCTCTGGCTTCAAGAAGTCGACGTGGCCCGCCACGGTCTCGACTGTGCGCGCACTCGCCGTTGCGACGTCCTCGTCGGGCAGCTGGTAGACGCCGATGTGGATGTCTTCGCCGCCCCAGATCTCGGCGTAGAACGAGTCGGCCTCGGCGCTGTCGTAGTAGGCCTCGGTCGTGGCCGTAACCGACGCAGCGCCGGCTTCTTCAGGCATCGGGGTGGTCCCATGTGCTTCTCGGCGACGTGGACGAAGAAGTCCGGATCGGCTTCCTGGTAGGTCTCCTGGAAGTCGCCGTACGTCTTGACGGATGCGAAGCCGGCCTCGCCGATCAGCTTCCGCGCGTAGTTCTTGCGAAGCGGGAACATGTTGAGTCGGAACTCGGAGCCGTCAGGGAACGAGTACAGGAAGCGGGCGAGGCCCTCGTCGACGTGCTCAGGTTCTGCGCTGACGTCGTCTCCGCAGTAGTAGTACTTGTGCTTCGACGAGAAGCCGTGATCCAGGATCGAGTCGTAATTGCGCTGGTCGAGGATGAGGATGCCGTCGTGCTTCAATGCGGCATAGAACTCGGCGAGGGCGCGCCGGCGGTCCTGCTCGTCGAATAGATGGGTGAACGAGTTGCCGAGGCAGATGATCGCATCGAACTTTCCGTGCACCTCGCGGTTCAGCCACCGCCAGTCGGCGTGGATCGTCTTGAGGATCAGGTGCCGGTCGGTCGCGTTCTGGAAGGCCTTCGCGAGCATGACGGCGTTGCCGTCGACGCTGGTGACCTCGAAGCCGGCGTCGGCGAGCTGGATCGAGTGGAAGCCAGTGCCGGTCGCGACATCGAGGACCTTCATTATTGCCGCGCGCCTTGAGCTGCTCGATGAAGAAGCGGCCCTCGCTCTCCGCGCGATATGCCCAGTCGATCAGCTCGTCCCACTTCTCGACGAAGGTCTGGATGTACTCGGCCTGGTAGTGATCGGTCTCGCGAATGGCGGTCGGCGCGTCTCCGAAGTCTTGGCTGACCGCGCGCAGTGATCGTTCGGCCTGCTCGCGGAGGATCTCGGTTGGATTCGACGACATGGGGTCCTTTATCTGGCGAAGACTGCGGGGCCGAGCACCGGCCCACTGCGGGCGAGCACGGTAATCTTCAAATCCATTCAATGCAATGCATTAGCCGAGTGACCACAATGAAATGGAAGGTCGAAATGGCGCCAGAAGTGGCCAAATGAAGCGTTATCGATCAAGAATTCGGTGAGAACACAATGGATTGGGTCGATCGCGTCCGCCGCAGTCAGTTCCCTCGGGGGCCGGGGCCGCCGGGGGTCGGGGACTCCTCGGCCGGCCGCGCGACCGGCCCCGTCTCGAGGATCGGGGCGGCGTCGAGGTGTTCGGCATCCATCATCGACGCGATTCGTTCGAGCGCGGACAGCATCCAGTGGCGTTCCCAGTCTTCGAGCCGCGCCAGCTCGGCCCGGAAGTCTTCCTGCAAGAGCGACGGCGCCTCGTCCAGGACGTCGAGCCCCTCCTTCGTGACCTCGATGCCCACGCTGCGCCGATCGCCCTCCGACCGCTTTCGCGCGATCAGTCCGCGACGTTCCAGGCGCGTGACGATCCCCGACACCGTGGGCTGGCTGAGATGGACAGCGCGTGCCAGCGCGCTGATCGACGGCTGGCCGACCCGCTCTGCCTCGCGAAGGGTCGCGAGCTGGGGGCCCGTCAGATTGTGACGATCCTGCAGTCGCCGCGACTGCAGATCGATCGCGCGGATGACCCTACGGATCGACGCAACGATCTGGTCTTCGACTTCGTTGGGGGTGCCCATGGGTCCAGCCAACCGCTCCACGACGCCCTGGCCGACGCCACGTTTCTGATCGCTCGAATACTAGCCCGCATTATTCATGAACATCCGACTGCGACGGCACATCTCCGCACTCTGGCAAGAGAAATCGACGGCGCGTAGGTAATTTAAGCCGCGGCCCTTGTCCACTATACTGATTGGGCTCCTGATATCGCGGGCCGCCCGTCGATTGGGATCTGACCAGACACCCATAGAGGAGATCAACCCCATGCTTCGCAATACCCCCGACCTTGGGGTCGAAGAAGTCTGCTTGTTGAAGTGCCTCTTCTTCCTGCGTGTGGACACCGAGATCGAGAGAATCCGGAGAATGCCCCGGGGGGCCACCCTGGTCCTCGACCTCGAGGACAGTGTCGCCGCCGAGCAAAAGGAGCGCCAGCGTAGCCGGATCGCCCGGCTCTTCCGGTCCGGTGTGTTCCGCCGGCGCCATACGCTGGTGAGGATCAACGGGCCCGACAACCCGGA
>JASMLK010000069.1 GCA_030748735.1 Myxococcota bacterium
GCCGCTGCGGCTCAAGGAGATCCTGGCGCGTCGGCTGTTTCCGGAGCGGGAGGGAGTCTCGGGTTGGTTGCGGCGTTGTTACTTCGGGCGGATCCGGACGCGGGCGATCAGCAACTGCTGCGCGCATACGGCGAGGTATGCGGTGTAGGGCCCAAGAGGGCCGTCCGACGGGGCTGTACTACTTGGATGTGGACAGCGTTGGGGCGTCTAGGTGCATTCTTCGGTCCACGTCTGGTTAGATGCCGTCGAGGTGGTCGGTGAAGTCGAAGCGATCGAGGGTTGGGGTGGGTTCGAGGCGTAGGTCGCTGAGGGCGCAGTTCTCCATCACCTTGCCCCAGGACGTGTAGGCACCCTCGGTGAGCTCTGCGAAAGCCATGCTGAGCGCTCCGCCGTGACCGACGACGATCACCCGCTCGCCCGCATGGCGTGAAGCGATCGCGCGCAGCGCGCCGACGTATCGGGTCACGACCTGCAGGGGGCTCTCGCCGCCGTGTGGTGCGAAGTGTGGATCGGTCTTCATGTGGTGCCACAGCTTGTAGTCGGTGTAGAGCTCTCGGTACGTCTTGCCTTCCCATTCGCCGAGGTCGAATTCGGTGAGGCCTTCGTGGAGGTTCACCTCGAGTTCCAGGCCGCTCGCGATGGCTTCTGCTGTATGGCGAGCTCGCTGGAGCGGGCTCGAGTAGACGTGGTGGAACCGGTCTTCGACGTTCACCAGGTGCGCGCCGACCGCACGCGCCTGAGCGCGACCTCGCTCGGACAGCGGGGTGTCCGTCGATCCATGCCAGATGCCGCCTGTATTCGCCGCGGTTTCTCCGTGGCGGACGATGGTGAGCAGGGCGCTGTTCATGGGGCTGGCTCCGTTCGGTTCGAAAAGGCGTCGGGGTCGTTCGCGGTTCGGCCCAGAGATTACCGGAAGAGATGGCTCCGCAGATCGTCGGGGTCGAGTGCGTCGAGGGCTTCGGCCAGAGCGCGCGTCTCCTCGCTGTCCGTCTTGGGAACCTGAATCGTCAGCGTCACGTACAGGTCGCCTGGGGGCTTGCCGCCGGGTCGCGCCATCCCCTTGCCGCGCACGCGGAGTTTCGAACCGCCGTTGGTCCCGGGCGGGATCGTGAGCGTGACGCGGCTGTCGAGGGTGGGGACCTCGATCTGGGCCCCGAGCATTGCCTCGCCGACCCGAATCGGGACGCTCAACAGCAGGTCGTGGCCGTCGACCTCGAAGATCCGGTGCTTGCGCTGCCGCACCCGGCAGTAGAGGTCGCCGGGCGGCCCCCCGTGTTGGCCGGGCCCCCCTTTGCCCGCCAGGCGGATACGCGCCTTGTCGGCCGTGCCGGGGGGGATGCGCACGCGAAGGGTCGAACTCGACACCGCGCTGTTGCCCGCCGTCGAAACACGGCGTTCACAGCCCTCGGACGCTTCTTCGAGCTCGAGTTCGAGGGTGATCTCGCGATCACGGCCCTTGGCAGGGCGCGGTGCGTCGCGGCGCGAAAAGCCGCCGCCCGAGTCGCGAAAGAACTCGTCGAACAAACTGCTGAAACCGCCACTGGCTCCGCCACCGGCGAAGCCGCGTCCAGCGAAGCCATGGCCGCCCCCGAAAGGGTTGCTGCCGGCGGCGCGTGCGCGCGCGGCGTCGAAGTTGGGGTCGAGCGCGATCGCACCGAATTCGTCGTAGTTCTTGCGGCGCTCCGGATCGGACAACACCGCGTACGCGGCAGAGACTTCCTTGAAGCGCTCTTCCGCGACGGGATCATCGGGATTGCGATCCGGATGATGTCGCTGCGCGAGCTCTCGATAGGCGCGTTTGATCGCGCGCTCATCGGCGTCGCGTGATACGCCGAGGGCGGCGTAGGGGTCGAGGGACTGGGCGGGCATCGCTTGGGCTGCTTGCTTCCGGAAAGACGCCGAATGGGGCGGTGGCCGGTGCCCGCGCGACCGGTTCAGCGCTTGAGTTCGCGGACCTGCACCTTGCCGAAGCGCTCGAGCCAGCTCACGGGTTCGATGCTCTCGATTTGCTTGCGCACCGTATAGCGCGTCTGGGGGAGCAGCGGCGCGCGGGCGGTGCGCTTGGCCGTGCGGGCGCGCTCGAACAGCGCGCTCGCATCACCGTCGACACCGCGCGAATCCGCGAAGCTGGGGCTCGCCAGCGGGAGTAGTGCGCTGGCGACGAGCAGGGCGGTCAGACGCGCACGAATGCGCCGCGAGCGATCTGCGGGGGAGCGGGGGGGCATGAATGACTCCTTGCGCGCCTCGCGGGTCCCGGGTCGCCGGGGCCAGACGCGAATGGGGATTCTCGCTGTAGCGAGTTCCCCACTTTCAATTTGTCATTCGGGTGGTTTTGCCTTCGCCTTTAGGTGTGAGAAGCTTCGTTCCCCTTGCCGGCGCGCTGCTGGGCTCGCCCTGCACGTGATTTGCGCAGGAAAGTCAGGAAAGCAGGGCCAGGAGGTCGTCGCGTGTGAGGCCCTGGGCTTCGCCGCCGCCGGCTTCGATCGCAACCTCCGATAGCGCGCGCTTGCGGGCGTGCAGCTCGAGGATGCCCTCCTCGACGGTGTTCTGGGCCACCAGCCGGTGAACCACCACGGGGCGGGTCTGCCCGATGCGGTGCGCGCGTCCGGTGGCCTGGTCCTCGACCGCGGGATTCCACCAGGGGTCGAGCAGGAAGACATGGTCGGCTGCCGTGAGGTTGAGCCCCGTGCCGCCGGCTTTGAGGGAAACCAGCATGACGGGCGGACCGCTATCGCTCTGGAACTCGTTCACCACGGCTTCGCGATCGCGGGTCGAACCGTCGAGGCGCGTGAAGCCGAGTCCCTCGCGCTCGAGCACCGGCTCGACGAGGTCGAGCAGCGAAGTCCACTGGGAAAACACCAGCGCCTTGTGTCCGTCGGCGGCTGCCTCTTCGAGTCTCGAGGCGAGCAGCTCGAGCTTGGTCGAGCCATCGGCCAGCTGGCCGGGCACGAGCGCCGAATGGCAGGCGGCCTGACGCAGGCGCAGTAGCGCTTCGAGTGCGGCGAGGACGCTACCGCCTTCGCTGAGCTGGGCGACGATCTTTTCGACCGTCGCCGCACGCACCGCGTCGTAGACCGCGCGTTCGGCATTGCTGAGTTCGCAGTGCAGCACGATCTCGGTGCGCGGCGGTAGTTCGGGCGCCACGTCCTGCTTGCGCCGGCGCAGCAAGAACGGACGGATGCGTTCACGCAAACGGTCGGCGCAGTGGGCGTCGCCGTCGGCGATCGGCCGCGCATAGCGCTCGCGAAACTGCGCGCGCCCTCCGAGCAAGCCGCGGTTCAGGAAGTGGAGCTGGCTCCACAATTCTTCGAGGCGGTTTTCGACCGGGGTCCCCGTCAACGCGATGCGGAACGAAGCGTCGAGTCGATAGGCGGCCTGTGCGACCTGGCTCTCGGGGTTCTTGATGTTCTGCGCTTCGTCGAGCACGACGGTTTCGAAGCGCCGGGCCGCCAGCTCGTCGATGTCGAGGCGCAAGATCGCGTAGCTCGTGAGCGTGACGTCCGCGTCGGGGTCGAACGTGCGGCCGGGACCGTGATACACGTGCACCGACAAGCCGGGGCGGAAGCGCGCGAGCTCTTCTTTCCAGTTGAACAGCACGCTGGTCGGGCAGACCACCAGCGCCGGCGTCCGCACCGCGCAAAGTGCCTGCACGGTCTTGCCGAGTCCCATGTCGTCGGCGAGCAGCGCGCCGAGTTCGAGATCGCGCAGCAGCCACAGCCAGTCGACCCCGTGCTTCTGATAGCGCCGCAACGCGCCGCGGAAGTCCGCAGGAAGTGGTGCATCGGCAATGCCGTCGAAGTCCTCGATCAGCGGCCGCAAACGTTCGAGGGCGGGGGGCGGCGGATGGTCGAGGTCGCCGCACAGGCGGGCGAGGTCGGGCAGGACCGAAGTCGGAAGCGGGCCGGAGTCCGGCTGGGCGGCGAGCAAGTCGGCCACCTGGTCGCCGAAGCGATCGAGCCAGTCGGCCGGCAATGTCGCCATGCCGCCGCCTTCGAGGGGCACCAGGGAATCGCCCGCCTGCCAGGCGCGCAGCACTTCATTGGTCTTCGCCGTGGCGGCACGGGGCGCGGGCCCCCCCGTGCCGGTCCCGTCGTCGGAAGCGGTGGCTGCACCCGAACCGGCTTGTTCTTCGGCGCGGGTGCGAAAGGTCATCGCGATGCGATCGCCGGCGATTTCGAGATCGGGGGCCAGCGCACCGCGTTCGGTGAACGCGAGGTGCGCGTCGCCCTCGATGGGCCCGGTCCATTCGCGCAGGCGCGCTGCGAACTCGATCGCCTGACGTTGCCACAAGTCCACGCGGTAGCCGGGGCGCAGGCCGAGGGTCTCGCGCAGGTGATTGGTGCGCAGGCTTTCGGCGTGCTTGTCGCGCACGGGGATCGAACCGCGAAGATGTACGAGTTCACCGCCATCCACGCGCGCAACCGGCGGGGAGCCGGGTTCGCCGTAGACGAGCAGGGGGAGAACGCTCAGAGCATTGTCGCGACGTTCGACGCGCAGCGAGATCCAGGGCCGCTCGGCCTGGCTCGTTTCGGGGAGCTTGTCGGTTTCGATCCCGACCTGGATGCGTTCGCGCAACCCGGGGATGATGTCCGTCACCAATTCGGCGACTTCGGTGTGGGAATAGAAGCGGCCCCGGACCAGGTCCTGAAGTTCGCGACCGCTGAGTCGGCCTTCGCCCGCGAGTCGCAGGGTGCTTCCGCAGCGTGTCACCCCGTCGCCAAGCACTTCGTCGACACTCGGGTCGCGGTCGAGCACCAGGCGAAAGCCGCCGGGAGCATCGACGACGCGGCAATAGGGCAGCACCGGCTCGGTCGACACCTGGATCGGCTCTCCCTCCAGCGTGACGTCTGGGCAGTCGGCCAAAGCCTTGAAGATCGGTTCCAGCAGGCCCTGGGGTAGGAGACCCCGCCGGCGGGTTCCGAGCGCGCGCTCTGCAGCGAGGTCGGCCTGGGTGGCCGTGAAGGGAGGCCCCTTGATGCGCCCGCTCGCGAGCGCGGCGAGGGTGCTTTCGAGTCGGAAGACGCCACCGTCGTGCACGATGTCTCGCTCGATCGCGAGGCTCGGGCGTGCGCGGGTCAATCGGTAGTGGATGGAGCCGTCACCGCGCTTCGGCGCCGGGAGGGACTGCCCCTGCTTGCGCGCCTGGTGGAGGGCGATGGTCGCGGCGGCCACGTGCAGACACGGGTCGTCGGGACCGGGGCAGCTGCACTGCCACTCTTCGTCTTCGAGATGCAGCGTCGCGGTGTGGGAGATCATGCCCTTTCGCTCCGACACCTGGAGCACCACGCTGCCGTCGTCTTCTTCGCGCAGCCCGCGCACGGCCTCACCGCGGGCCAACTCGACCCCACGCGACCACACCGACTTCGACGCCGTCTCTCGCACTTCGTCCAGGAACTCCCTCACGCTTCGGGCTCCAGTTCGCGCGAAGCAGACGGCCGCTCGGGCCACGCATCGAGGGCCTGGCGCAGCGCGTCGGGCGCATTGCGTTCAGGGTCGCTCTCGATCACGCCTTCGAGGTAGCGGATCGCCTTGCCGATCACGCGACCGGGTGCGATGTCGAGGTGCTGCATGATGTCGCGACCACTGAGCGCGAGCGCCGGGGCCGTCGAGGTTCGAACGAGGGCCTCGCGGGTGTCCGCGATCGCGCGTTCGAGAAGATCGAGCGATTTCAAGATCTCGTTTCCATCGTCAGTGGTTGTGGTCCGGGTGGCGTTGCCGGCCGGTTCTTTCGTGGCGAGCCGTGCTTGCGCCTGGGCACGACGGATGGCGATTGCGTCGTCGACGAGGTCAGGAGGTGCCTTCTTGAGCCAGCGCCGCAGGGCGCTGTGCTGGGCTTCCGGTGCTGCGATGTACTGTTCGATCGGATGCCAGGCCAACACGCGAAAGACCTCATCGGACAGTTGGCCCCCGAAATGCAGCTCTCGCAAGAGAACGCGCGCATTCGCTCCAACGAGCAGGGCGGTGAGGCGTGGGCGGAGCCGCGGGGCAACCCGGGTTACGCGCGCCGGGGCTTCCGCCTCGATCTGGCTGTGCTCGAACACGCGAAAGCGACTGTCCAGCAGGAAGGCGAGGGCGGGCTCGCAGTGGGGCCCGAGCAGGGCGGCGCGGAGAAGATGGCGCGCCCGCGCTCGGCGGCTGGCCGGAATCGCTCCCGGGGCGCTTTGCATGAGCGCGACGGTTTCGGGGGCCGCACGAAAGCCGTAGTCGGCGATCCAGCGCGCGGCTTCGAGCGGAGCGAGGGCTTCGAGGGGAGCTGCTGCAGCCGGGACGAGGCGTTGGGCTTCGAGGTCTTCGAACGCTTCGGCCGGTCCAACCGCGCACTCGCGTTGCGAGTCCCATGCGAGGGACTCGATTCGGAAGCGACATGGCGTGGGGCTCGATCCATCGGCCGACCCGGTTTCGAGATCGAGGGGCCCGGCCGCGGTGGGCAGGGTCAGGGTGCGACCGCGGTGGCCTGTCGGCACTGCGTTCGGTGTTGCTTCGAGAATCTGGTCCGGCGCGAGTTGAACGACGGCCCGGTAACTCTGGGGGCGAATGCCCAGCGTGAGTTCGACCACACAACGTCCCACCAGGTGGAGCGCTTCGCTCTCTGCGGCGATCGCCTGCAGCGAGTCGAGGGCCGACACGATCGGCTCTGGAGGCCCCGGGAGGGGTGGGGTGATGGCGCGCGCCGGGGTCGTCATTGCGTGGTGGAGCCTGCTCGGAGTGCGGCGCGTCGAATCGGGGTGCGTGATGGGCAGGCAAGTCGTAACGAAGGACGGACTTGTGCGAATCGAGGCGGCGTGTTGCGCTGGGATGATGCTTGAATGCGCGCAAGAGTAAGGGTTCGTGTGCATTTCGTGCCATGGCCCTGGAATTTTCCCCTCGATTTCGCGCGTCAGTGCCGATGTAGGGGGGAAAGATGGAGGGGCGGGAGGTGAGAACCATGCAGAGCGAGACCCTCGAATCCATCGACCACCGCAGCGCGGTCGACAGCGAACGGCGCAAGCAAGCCGTAGACGAGGTGGAGGGCGAGAAGAAGCGGGCTGCCGCGACATACACCCGGTCGGAAGGGTCGTCAGCCAGTTCGTCTTCGTCGTCTGCGGCCAGCGGTTCGAGCCAAGCGCAGTTTGCTTCCGACGCCGCGTCGACCTCGGACACGGCGGCTGGCAGGAAGGTCGACACCTACGCTTGAGCGTGTCGCCCGAGTTGCGGCGAAAGTTCGCCTGCGTGATGGCGCTGCGTGCCGCGTGCGTTGGCGTTGCAGCGGGGTGAATGACTTGCACTCGCGATCGGTGCACGACCCCCATTTTCTACATCGGATTGCGCGCGCGCTCTGATAAGATGCGCGTGTGCCTGGAACGACCCCTCAGAAGTTCGGGCATGGGGACGCTGTCGAAGCGCGTGCGTGTGAACGACCTGTGCACCGCGTGCTTCGGACGTTGCGTTGCTGTGTCCGTCAGAGCTTGATCGTGGCTTGCCTCGGTTCGGGCTTTGCCCTGTCGTCCGCCCACGCCGAGCCGGCCGCGCTTGTTTCATCTACCCAGACGGCGGCGTCGATCGCGCCCCTGGTGATGGAGATCGAATCGACCACGTTCGAATTGCGTGTTCGTGACGGACGCGACGGTGGGAAGGGGCCGACGATTCGGGTGGCCCTCGGTTCTCCGGGCCAGTCGACTCCGACGGGGCGCTTTCCGCTCGAGCGCATCATCCTGAGCCCGTCGTGGCGCCCCGGGGTGGTGGCGAAGGAAACCGGCGCGACGCCGGAGCCCGCGTCCCTCGAGACACCCATGGGGGCGGTCAAGATCCCCTTCGCCTCGAACGGCGTGATCGCCCTGCACGGGGGCGGCGACCGCAAGGCGCTCGGCAAGCCGATTTCGGCCGGCTGCGTGCGTGCGACCGACGCGGACCTGTTGCGGATCGTGGCCTGGCTCGACGAGCGCGACGCCCTCGCGGGTGCGCACGAACTGCAGAGCGGCGAGATCCACCGCCGTTTCCTGCGCCCGGTCGAACTCGTCGTCCGCTGAAGGCGGATTCTCGGGGGTCTTGCGGGCGATTCTGCCCACACGCCCATATCCCCTGAAGTCGCGCAGCTTTGCCTGCGCTTGCCTGTTGCCTTCCTGCCCATGCGTGCACGTCAGTGAAAAAAAACCAACAGGCTCGCCACAATTGCGGGCCTCGCCCCACTGAACTCCATAGCTAGATCGCGATCCGCGCCGTGACGAATCCATGACGAAGTGTCGTGGGGTCGAGCCGGGTACGCGAACGGAGGTTCGGTTCGATGGGTGCGTTGAGCACGTTGGAAAAGTGGAATGGAAACAAGCGTGCAACCGGGTGGCTGTGGGGCCGATCCATTCTGAGCGCGTGGGCGGCCGTGGCGATGTTCTTCGCAGCCAGTGCGGCACACGCGGTGAACTTCATTCCGTTCGACGCGCCGGTCGCAGCGGATGGTTTCAGCTACGGGTTCGTGAATCCGGGCAGCCACGGGATCACGCAGTTCAGGGAAATGGATCGCTACTACACGGCGGCCCGCTCGGACGACGCGACCAACGCGCCGTCGGCCCTGCTGCACGTGGACCCTGTGAGCTTCGCACGTTGCCCCCGGTCGAGCGACGGCTGTGACAGCCAGTTCCACATCTTCGATGTCGTGTGGGACGTGACCTTCAATGCCGACGCACTCGGCGGTTCCGACGGAGGCCAACTCGTGGACCTGATCCTGGTCGACTCCGACCCCGATCAGGTCTTCCAGAACCTCGACGTCGAAGTCGACTACGACCAGGTCGCAGCACTCGACGGGAGTTCGCTTTCGTTCCAGACCGCTTCGTATCGAAACGGCGATTACTACTTTCTCGCTGCTGCGCTCGGTGAAATGATGGATGGGGACACCAAGCGCCTGGCGTTCAGTTACAAGGTCGAAGGGGAACTTCCCCTCGCCGGTGGCGGGGACGTGGGTTTCCTTTCCCCCACGATTCTTCCCGCCGCATTCGTTCCCGTGCCCGAGCCGGGTACCGGGATGCTGTTGGGTTTCGGACTCGTTGCGCTCGCAAAACGAGGGCGTCGCAACCGCTAGTCGTTGCGGCGAAGCGAGCTAGATTCCGAGGCCACAGGGGAACTACTGGGAATGTCACATCGTCGCGAGGGGCTCACGATGGCGTGGGGGCTCCTCGCTCTCTTTTTGAGCTTTGGTTACGAAGCGTTCGCGGATTCGCATGCGAACGAACGCGAATCGCTACAGCGCGTACGCGCTTCGCATCTGGCCGCGACCGGTCGCTGTGAAGAAGCGATCGCCGTTGCGAGCGAACTTGCGTCGCGTGATGCACAGACCGAACTGATGATCGGCAAGTGCGGTGTGCAGGCGCAGCAGTACGGGCGGGCACTCGAAGCCCTCGACCGGGCGCGCAGCCTCGATGCGAACCTCGCGGGCATCGAGTTGTATCGCGGCATTTCGCTCTATCACCTCGAAGACTACGACGCGTCGCGTGCAGCGCTGGACGACGCGCGGGTGGTGGGCGACGAAGCCGCGTTGCTCGAGTTCTATCAGGGGCTCTCGTACCTGCGAGCGGATCAACCACGTGAGTCGGCGCTGGCATTCGAGCGCGCGGCAGCACGCGGGCCCGAACTCGTCGAACCGGCAGCCTCCTACTACGCCGCGCTCGCCTGGCAGAGCCTGAACGAAAATGAACCGCTGGAAGGCGCGATCGATCGTGTTCGCAGCGAAGACCCCGAAGGCCCTTGGGCGGACGAGGCCGACAAGCTGGTCGAACTGCAGGCCGAACGTCATCGCGGTGGACAGACGGGCTTGCAGCGTTGGTTGAGTTTGCGTGTCGGTCAGGAATACGACGACAACGTGAACTTGCGGGGGAGTTCGGACGAATTGTTGAGCACCTTCGACGACCCGGAGCGGGTACCGCGAAAGGCCGATTGGCGAACCGTTTGGAGCGCCGCATTCGGCGCCGAGTTGTTCGAAGTAGACAAGTGGACGTTCGGTGCCCAGGCGAGTTACGCGGGCAATGCCCACGATGATCTCGACACCTTCGACCAGCACTACGTCGCCGGCATGGTCTGGGCCGATCGCGAGATCCGTGCGACGACCTTCGCACGTCTGCTGGTGACCGGCGGTGCGGGTTGGATCGACGACGACCCCTACCTCTACCACCTCGACTTCGGAGGCCTCGTCGAAGAACGCTGGGGGCGCTGGGGGACCACGCGCTGCGAAGCGGGCACGAGGCTCATCGACTACCGCTACGACATCGACATCCTCGAAGACGAGTACGAAGACCGCCTCGACCACGACGGCGTCGAACTGAATGCGGGTTGCAGCCACGAGTTGCCGCTGACGATCCTTCGCAGTTTCGAACCCGATGTCTACGGCGGCTATCGTCTCTCGAACTACTTCTCGAAGGGCGAGGAATGGGATCACCTCGCCAACGAGATCCATCTCGGCCTGCGTCTCGAACTACCGCTCGAGATCGCTTTCGATGCGCGCGGGACCTATACGCGCCGCGACTACCGGGACGCTTCCTATTTCGCCGAACCGGCGGTGACTGGGAGCGACCGCGAAGACGACGCGCTCCAGGCGAACGTGTCGCTCGCGAAAGACCTCACGGACTTCCTCGAACTCGAGGTGCGTTACGAGTACCTCGACAACGGTTCGAACGTGGAACAGATCGACTACAAGCGTCACATCGCGGGCGTTTATCTGGAGCTCGAATTCCGCTGAACAAGCCGTTCAGCGATCGCCAAGCAGGAGGCGAACCATGACCCCCCAAGTCTCAACCCAAAGCCACCGCGATCGACGGGCCCTTCGCTCGTTCGCGCTGGCAGCCGTAATGGTTTCGCTGGCCATCGCGCCGATGGCGTTCGCGCAGACGACCGTGGGCTACGTCGTCAGTGTCGAAGGCGAGTCCTACGCGCAGTTGCCCGGTGAAGAAGCCCGGCGTCTCGAATGCGATTCGCCGATCTATCGCCACGACGCGATCACGACCCTCGATCACGATGGCCTCGCGATCATGTCCGATGATGCCTACGTGCGCCTCGCCGGAAAGTCGAAGATGCACTTCCGCACCCTGAACGCCGGCCCGCCGGACCTCGATCTCGAAACCGGTCACGTCCGCGTGATCGACATGGGCGATGGTTCGCGCACCAGCCGCATCTCCACTCCGGGTCTCGTGCTCGCGGACGCGCGGTCGAACAGCGAAGCGATCGTCTTCGCCGAGAAGATCTGGGCGGTGTCGATGGTCTGCAGCGCCGACGAGAACCTCGCGGTCGAACGGCGCAACAACCCCGTCGAGCAGATGACGTCCGCGCCCGGCCAGTGCACGGTGAGCAAGCCGAAGGAGCCGCTCTTCCTCGCGGCCGCGAGCCACGACACGCTGGGGCTCCTCGCGCGCGCGGAGTGTGGCCCCCTCGAAATCCAACTCGGTGTGGCCGATCGCTTTGCGCCGGGTGACGTCGCGAGCTTGCTCCCGCCGGTCGCAGCGGGTCCGCCCCCGATGCCGCCGCCGGTTGCGCCCGCGATGGCGCCGACGCTTCCGGGTTGTACGGTCGGCGGAAGCTGCCAGGAGAACCTGCCGTTCATCCCGGTTCCCGGCCCGGTGCCGGGCGGCCCCCCGTGATCGCGGCTCGTTGCTGATCGCTTCTTCCGAGGTCGCACATCGGCACGGTCGTGCGTACCAGTACGATCACGTCGCGTGGTGCTACGAGACGATCGCGCGCCTCGGTTCGTTCGGAGCCATTCCGCGCCTCAAAGCGGTGCAACTCGAGTGGATCTCTGCCGACGCACGGGTGCTCTACGTCGGAGCCGGCTCTGGAGAAGACGTCGTCAGGGCCGCTGCACGTGGCCTGGACGTCACCGCCCTCGACCGCTCGCCGCGCATGTTGCGACGACTCGGCGCTCGGCTCGAAAGGGCGGAGCTTCGGGCGCGTTTGGTCGAAGACGACCTACTCGTCTTCCCGCCCAAAGGTTCGTATGACGTGGTGGTCGCGAACTTCTTCCTCAACGTCTTCGAACCCGCGACCGTCGAAGCCATGCTCGCGCGTTGTCGGCAACATCTCGCCGACGGGGGGCGGCTACTGATCGGCGATTTTCGTCCGCCGGGGCCGGGGCTCTGGCGACGTCTCGGCTACAACCTCTACTACGCCCCGTTGAATCTAGGCGCTTGGTTGCTCGGGCTGTGCGCGATTCATCCCATCTACGATTACGCCACGTGGTTCGAGACGGCCTCGTTCGAAGTCGTGGAGCGGCGAGCGGTCGGGCTCTGGGGAAACGGCGCGCTGTCGCCCGCCTGCTACGAGACGATCATCGCACGCGCAATCTAGCCCGCTTATTCGCTCCAACCCGGTGCCGCGTCCGCGGCTGACGAAACCGTGGGAACGTCGTGTTCCTCAGCGGTTTCGGCGGTGGGGTCGACGACGTCGACGCTCTCCGATACCGCCGGTGCTGCGCCCGTGGTCTGGTTCAGCGCTTCGATCTGTTCGCGAACCCGCTTGGCTTCGCCCAGCCGATTCTCGTCGACGAGGAAGGCTTCGTACGACTGGAACAGCTCGCGCTGGATGGCCGGCGAAGCAGCATCGACGTGAAGCATGACTTCGTCGAACAATGCGCCCGCAGAAGCACTGCGTCCCTGGGCAGCGTAGATCTGCGCCTTGCTGTCCAGGATCATCGCGTGCTCGATGCCTTCGATCTTCAGCAGGTCGAGAATCGCGAGCGCGTTGTCCACGCTGGCGAGCGCCTCGTTGAGTCGTTCCGTTTCGAGTTGCGTCGTCGCGAGTCCGTTCAAGAGGGCGGCTTCGGTGTACGTCGAACCCTCGATCGCGCGCTGCAGGTCGAGTGCGCGATGAAATTCGCCTTCGGCGGTCGCGTGGTTGCCGAGCGCCCGATTCGCGCTCGCGGTGTAGAGCAGTGCTTCGACGACTTCGGGTGATCTCTCACCGACGTGGGTTTCGGCAAGGCTGAGCGCGCGCGTTGCGTGCTCGAGGGTGCGCGTCGCTGCGTCGCTCTGCAGCTCGACGGCGGCGAGCTTCAGGTACACCTCGATCAGGCTCGAGGTGTTGGCTCCGTTCTTTTCGGTGCGCAGATCGAGGGCGCGTCGGTAGCTGCGGCCGGCCGCTTCGAGGTTGCCCCGGCGTTCTTCGAGTGTGCCGAGATCGACCAGCAACTGGCTCAGCTTCGGATAGTCGAACTCGGTCAACCCCTCGCTCTCGATCGCGATGATCGTGAGTAGCCGCCGGGCCGCGGCGTCGGCACCGTCCGACCTGTACCTGGCCGCGAGGCGTTCGAGGTTTCCGAAACTCACACGCCGCCGGACGTCGCTCTTGCGAAACTGCTGCGACACCGCGAAGGCTTCGACGAGCGCTTCCTCGGCATCGCTGTAGCGGCCAATTATGATGTGTTCGCGGCCTTCCTTGGTCAGCCGGCTCCAGCGCTGCAAGTCTGCAACGGATTGATCGCCCAGGCCGTCGTCAGCCAATGCGGCGAGATCACGAGCGGCGGCCTGGTCTTCGTCGACGGGAATCGTGGCATCGACCATCGCGCACGCGCTCGCGAGGGTCGCGGCGAAGGCGAGCGAGACGAGTGTGCCGAACGAGCGAAGCATGCGGTTGCGCACTCGTGCGATCGGAGTTTCGGGCATCGATTCCAACGGGTCCTCTCGAGTGGGCGGGGATCTTAAACCATTCTCGGACGAGTGCCGTGGCGCTGGTCGCCAACGGTGAGGCCGACACTTTTTCTATCGGCAGCTCCGCGCCTTCTGTTCAGTTCTGGACTCGAAATTCGACGGGTAGATCGGGTGCAGGGCGATCGCGACGCTCACGCGTCGCGGGCGAGCCGGGCGACGATCTCGTCTTCGCTGGGAAAGCGCCCCTCTCGTTGCTTCGAAAACACGCAGTCGCCGTCGACGAGAACCTCGAAGATGCCGCCATCGCCGGGCGTCAGGGTGGGTTCGGTCGCGTGTGCGTCCTGGATTGCGGCCGCCAGACTGGAGGCCCGAGGCAGGAAGTTTCACCGTGCGCAGTAGCGGATCTCGATTTCCATGGTTTCAGCGGTTCCTTCAGGCTGGAGTTGGGGTGGCGTGCGAAAACCGGGGCGCTCGATCCCCGGGAATCCACTTCGGTCGGACGCGCGAGAGTTGCCGGGGAGTCCGGCGCCCCCCCCTCGAGCGGCCGCCACCGTAGCGGGGCTCCCCGCGGGACTGCCAGCCTCCGGCGCCCGGTCCGTGCCTCTGCGCGTTCAAACCCTGGGGAACTTCGCTAAGGTGCCTGCGAAATCAGGGAGTTCCCGCGCGAGGGGCCGGGACAACCAGCGTTTTGTCCGGCTCCGATTCTTGCGCCCCCTGCGTTCCCGATCGGCACCGGACAGCCATTCTCACGCGTCGTCTCGGCGCGCGGGCTTCTGGAAGACAGTCCGATGTGCCCGACACCCACCCCATCACTCACCCAAACGGCAAGGCTTGAATCAGTGCGCGAGCAGCCGAGCGCACAGGAGAGCGAGATGTTTCGAGAAGAGATCAAGGTTCTGGACTGCACGATTCGCGACGGAGGCCTGATCAACAACTACCAGTTCAAGGACGACCTCGTGAAGGCAACCTACCGCGCGGCCTGTGACGCGGCGGTGGACTACTTCGAGATCGGCAAGCGCCTCTGTGAGAGCGAGGACTACCCGCGTGACGAGTACGGCGCCTGGAACTTCTGCGACGACGACGACATCAAGCGCGTGGTCAATTCGTACGAATCCGAAACGCGCCCGAAGCTCGCGGTGATGTTCGACGTCGGTCGCGTCGACGTTTCGAATCTCCAGGCCGCCGACCAGAGCGACATCGACATGGTGCGCACCGCGTGTTACGCCCACGACGTCGACAAGGGCCTCGACCTCGTGAAGCGCACGAAGGATCTCGGCTACGAGACGACGCTCAACATCATGGCGCCGTCGACTGCGATCGAAACGGAACTCGTCGAGGGGTTGCAGGCGGTCGAGCAGTCCGAAGAGACCGACTACCTCTACCTCGTGGACAGCTTCGGCGCGTTCTACTCGGAGCAGGTCGCCCACTACATCGACCTGTACCGCAAGCACGCGCCGAGCAAGGAGCTCGGCTTCCACGCCCACAACAACCAGCAGCTCGCGTTCTCGAACACCCAGGAAGCGATCATTCGCGGTGTGAACCTGCTCGACGCCACGGTCAACGGCATCGGCCGCGGTGCGGGTAACTGCAATCTCGAGTTGCTGCTGAATTTCCTGAAGAACCCGAAGTTCAACGTGGAGCCGGTCTACGAAGTCATCCAGGACTTCTACGTTCCGCTGCGCGAAGAGATCGAGTGGGGCTTCAACGACATCTACGGCATCAGCGGCGCGCTCAACCAGCACCCGCGTGGGGCGATGGCGATGCGCGGCGACAAAAATCGCTGCGACAACTGCTTCGACTTCTATCGCGAGTGCCGCGAGATCGACGCCTAGACTTTCCGGCCGGGCCTCTAGCCCGCATTATTCATGAACATCCGGGCTAGCGCTCGAGCACCGCGCTATTCGAACAGCTGAACGATCCGCTCGCAGCGTTCGAGTCGCTCGACGCCACTTTCTTCGATGCGCTTTGCCTCGGCTTCGAGGTCGAGCATGCGTCGGTTGACCCAGCTTGCCGCGAGGTCTTCGCGCTCGGGGTCGACGTCCGCCTGCAGCAGCAGTTCGGAGCCGACGATCACCGAGATCACCATGTCGGCGACCGGCTTCGAACAGAGCAGCGCGTACGAAAAGTCGGAGAGCAGCGCGACCGAAGCTTCCTCGATACGGGCAATGCCCTTGCGCACCTTGTCCGCGTAGGGGTGCAGTTCGGCGCGCTGGAGCGAGTCGAGTTCCTTGTGGAGTTCGTCGAAGACGATCGTGAGCGCCCCCTTGCCGATTTCCTTGAGCGCGAAGCTCACCTGGATCTCGGACGTGCCCTCGTAGATCGTCGTGATGATGGCGTCGTTGTGGAGCTTGCCGACGGCCGACTCGGCCATGAAGCCGATCCCGCCGTGCACCTGGATCGCGGAGCGCGTGATCCAGTCCGCTGCCTCGGTCGCCATGTACTTCGCGAGCGGGGTGAGGAGCCGCGTGCGGACCGCATTGCGTTCGCGGATGCGTTCGAGTTCGGTCTTCTCGGCTTCGGAAAGGTCGGGGTTTCGTTTCAGGTGCTGTTCGATTGCGTGGTTGCGGTCGAGCAGCAGTACGCAGCGATAGAGCAGGGCACGGCTGCCTTCGAGTTCGCGAACCATGCGTGAGAGCAGGTTCTTCATCAGCGGCTGTTGTGCGATCGGCAAGCCGAATTGCTTGCGCTGCTTGGCGTACTGGATGGCTTCGTTCAGAGCCGCTTCGGCGATCCCGATCCCCTGGGCCGCGACACCGACCCGGGCATTGTTCATCAGGTCGAGCATGGCCTTGAAGCCTTCGCCCTTCTTTCCAATGCGGTAACCCACGGCATTGTCGAAGCGAATGGCCGCAGTCGGTGAGCAGTGGATGCCCATCTTGTGCTCGAGGCGTTCGACGCTGACACCGTTGGGCGAACCGTCGCGCCGGGTGCGTGGGCAGATGAAGAGGGAAAGCCCGTTCGTCGTTCCCTTCGAGTCTTCGAAGGTGTCGTCGTCGCGCGCCAGCACGAGATGGACTTCCGCGCCGCCGTTGGTGATGAAGATCTTCTCTCCTGTGATCTTCGAAACGTCACCGTCGTCGACTGCACGCGTCTGGATGGCGCCGAGGTCGGAGCCCGCCTGTGGTTCGGTGAGGTCCATCGAACCCTGGATCTCGCCGCTTGCGAACCGCGGCAGGAATTCGCGTCGCAAGTCCTCCGAGGCGTAGCGCTGGATGTCTTCGGCCGCGCCGGCCGCGAGACCGACGATCGTCATGAGGCCCGCGTTCGCACGCGAGATCATCTGCAGCACGATGTTGCTCGCGAAGCCCGGTAGCTCGAAGCCCCCGTACTCCTCGCGCACGCTCAAGGCGACCAGGCCAGCTTCTTTCAGCATGTCATAGGTCTTGCGCGTGGCTTCGGGAACGACGACCTCGCCGTCGACGAGTTCGGCGGGTTGATCCCAGGTTTCGCGACAGTCCGCTTCGTTCTCTTCACAGATCGACGCGGCGGTTTCGAGAACGCCGCGCAGCGCCTCGCGCTCGCTGTCGACGTCGCAGTCCTCCCCCTTGGCGAGGTTGTAGTACTGCTCCCAATCCGCGAGGCGGTCGAGATAGAGGGTGATTCCGTCGTGGAGATAAGAGGGCATTGCGAAGCTCCTTGCGTGGACGCGGCAAACCTTACCCGGAACGCCCGGCCGTGCGGCGCTGCATTTGTGCAGGGTTTGCGAAATCCGATCGGAAGGCCACGCAAGGGAGTTGAGCTGACGCTGAGTCGCAACCGTGTCGGCCGGATGCCAACGAGAAGCGGCGTTGGATTCGCCGCTGTACCCCGGGTCAGTCTTCGACCTTCCAGTCCGGGCGGAAGGGGTCGCGTGCCAGGCGAGCGTTCTTGAAGCGCGGGTCGTGACTCACCTCGCGACCGAGCCACGGAGGCCGCGGATACGGCTCGTCCTCGCGCTCGAGTTCGACCTCCGCCATGACGAGGCCCTCGTTGTCTCCCTCGAAGACATCGACCTCGAAGACGTGGCTCTCGACGTCGACGCGATAGCGGGTCTTCTCGATGCGGCCTTCGGTGCAGAGCGCGAGGATGGCCAGCGCGTGATCGCGTGGGATCTCGTACTCGAACTCGGGCGTCGTGATGCCCTTCGCCTTCCCCTTGATGGTGAGAAACGACCCGCGATCGCCCACGCGCACGCGGACCGTTGGGGCCGGCGAGGCCGTGAGATAGCCCTGGGCGATGGCTTCGCCCTCGGCCCCGGCCCGCCAGCCGTCACCGGTGACCAGGAATTTACGTTCGATCTCGATGGGGTCGGAGCCCGTGTTCGCCATGGATTCTCTTGTTCGTGCGTGGGTGCGGTGCGGGACGAGACGTCGCGCCGAGTGGAGCTCAACGTCGTCGACGACTCGACTTTCGCTTGCGACTCGACTTCTTGCCAGAGGAGTTTCGGCGACGACTGCCGCGCCGCTTGCGACTGCCGCGCGGTGAGCTTCCTTCGTCGTCCGAAAGGGGGAGGCGGACTTTCGCGATGCCGGCCTCGTCGGCGCGTCTGCCCGCCGCGGTGATCACCGGGCGGCGATAGTCGATGCGTTCACCGTCGCTTTCGAAGTGATCTTCCTCGATGTGGATCAAGCCCGCGCGATGCAGGCCGGCGAGCAGGCGTTCGAATTCGTTGCGGGGGTAGCCCGAGCCGAAGAGCGACTCGTGCAAACGACCGTTGCTGGCGGCTCGCTCGTGGGCGAGTGACTTCAAGATTCGCTCCATCGCGCCGCGCTGCCCCTCGGTGGGGGCGTCGAGGGCACTGCAGTGAGCGCCCTCGGGATCGCATGCGTCGCAGCGCTCGCAGGGCCGGTCGTCGTCCGTGTGGTCCCCGAAGTGGGACACCAGTCTTCGCATGCGGCATTCGTTGCTTTCGGCGAAGCGCACCATGTCGCGCAGCTGTTCGCGTCGTTGCCGAAGCTGGCTCTGGTAGGGGGCGCGCCAGTCGTCCGAACCGCGGCTCGCGAATTCGCCCGCATGACGTACGACCCCGCCGTGGATCCAGAGCTTTTCGAACGCACGCTCGAAGTCGTCGCCTTTGAGTTTCGCCTTGCGCCGCAGGGCGTCGTACGACTTCGGGTCGTCTGCGAGCGCCTCGTAGAGTCGTTCCAGTTTTTCGGCTGCGGGATAGTCGCGCTCGAGGAACCACTCGAGGGTTCGGCGGTCACCGGGGCCCTGCAGCAGGTACGCGCGCGAAGGCGCGCCGTCGCGGCCTGCACGACCGATCTCCTGGTAATAGCCTTCGACGCTCGCGGGAAGCGCGAGGTGGATCACGCTTCGCACATCCGCTTTGTCGATCCCCATGCCGAAGGCCACGGTTGCGACGACGACATCGAGATCGCCACGTAGGAAGGCGGCCTGCACGGCGTCCCGTCGCGCGGGTTCCATGCCTGCGTGGTAGGCCGCGGCGGGGTATGCCTCGCCGATTTCGTCCGCGAAGGCCTCGGCGCGCTTTCGCGTGGGCGCGTAGACGATGGCCGGCCGCCGTTCGCGCGGGGCGAGCAGCCGTGCGGCGACTTCGTTGCGCATCGAAGCGGCGAGCTTGATGATTTCGATCGCGATGTTGTCGCGGCGAAAGCCGTGGATCTCGCGCCGCGCCGACTTCATCGCGAGTTGCTCGATGATGTCTTCCTGCACGCGTTCGGTGGCGGTCGCCGTGAGGGCCACGATCGGAGCGGGACGCAGCTTTGGCAGATGCTGCTGCAGCATCCGATAGTCGGGACGGAAGTCGTGGCCCCACTGCGAAATGCAGTGGGCTTCGTCGATCGCGACCAGCGTGGGCTTCGTGCGCGCGAGGAAGTCCACGAAGCCCGGCACGCGCAGCCGTTCGGGGGCGATGAACAGGAAGTCGAGCGCCCCGTCGCGATAGGCGTTGCAGACCGCGCGGGATTCCTCGCGGCTGCGTCCCGAGTGGATGCGTTCGGCCGCGAAACCACGCGACACGAGATCGGCGACCTGGTCTTCCATCAAGGCGATGAGGGGACTGATCACCAGGGTCGTGCCCGCGCGTGCGATCCCCGGCAGCTGGTAACAGAGCGACTTTCCGGCTCCCGTGGGCATGACGAGCAGGGTGTCTTCGCCCCGGGTGATTGCGCGGCAGACGCTTTCCTGATGAGGGCGGAACGTCTTCAGGTCGAAGCGCTCGCGCAGCACTCTTGCGAGGTCTTCGGGCGGGGTTGGCGATCGCTTCGCCCTGGCGCGGGGCGCAATGGTTGGGGCCGGCCGCGAAGTCGACGGCGCGGGCGCGCGACCGCCTGGCGTGGGCGATCTCGTGGGCACACCTCTGGGCGATGGAGCCGGCGGGGGCTTCGTCGCCGCCCTGGGCCGTTGGCTCCGCGTGCGCGTCGTCGCGAGGCTTTCCTTCACCACGGTCGCCACGAAGCCTTCGATCTCGCGCATGAAGTCCGCGAGGTTGTCGTCGCCTTGCTGGATCTTTCGAAGACGGGCTTCCCACTGGCCCGTCATCGCGGGGCTGCGTGCCGCGGGATGGACGAGGCCGATCAGGCGAATCCCGCGATCGGTTGCGCGGAGCGACTTCTTTTCGCGCTCGAGGAGCGTGCGTTGGAGCAGGGTTTCGATGATGCCGGCTCGGGTGGCGGGCGTGCCGAGACCGGTTTCGCGCATGGCTTCGGAAAGGCCGCGATCGTCCAGGGTCTTGCCCGCCGTTTCCATCGCGGTGAGCAGCGCCGCTTCGGTGAAGCGCTGTGGGGGACGGGTCTTCTTGTCGGCGATCTGCACGTCTTCGACCGCGACTTCGAGGCCTTCGCGAAGTGCGGCGGGGAGGTCGGCTTCGCCGGTCGCTGGGCGCGTGCGCGCGGTCGACTTGCCGGCCGCAGCGCCGGCCGCATCCGACCCGGCCGCACCCCTGGTCGTCGCGCTGCGAGCGCGCGACGGCGGGCTCGGGTCGAGGACGCGCCATCCCGGTTGGTCGACCTGGGTCCCCGTACTGCGAAAGTGATCGAGCACTTCGTCCGCGTCCGGTTCCGCGCCAGGCGAGGCCACGGCCGTCACGACCGTGGTCGTCGAATAGAGATGGTCCGCATGCCACGCGGCCAGTAACCGCCGGCACACCAGGTCGTAGATGCGCGCGGCGTCGCGGCCGAGGTTCGATGGATCGACCCGGCGATCGGTGGGGATCAGCGCGTGGTGGTCGCCGACTTCCTTGTCGTTCACGAAGCGCGTGCCCAGGGGACGGGTTCCCGTGTCCGGCGCGAGCTTGCCTTCGTAGGGCGCCCGAATGGCGTCGACGACCTTCGGCAGGGTCGAGGCCACGTCGTTCGAGAGCGCGCGACTGTCGGTGCGCGGATAGCTCAGCAGCTTCTTCTCGTAGAGCGCCTGTGCGATGTCCAGGGTCTTTTGTGCCGAGTATCCGTACAGCCGGTTCGCGTGACGCTGGAGTTCGGTGAGGTCGTAGAGCCGAGGGGGTGGCAACTTGCGTTGTCTGGCCGTGCGTGACGCTACCCGCGCGCGACCGTTGGCCACGCGCTCGGCGATCCTCTCGGCGATGTCGTCGTCTGCTGGGAGCCGCGATGCCGAGTCCCTCGCCTGGTTCCGGGCGCTCGGGTCGAACCAGACCCCCTCGTAGCTTTCTCGCGCTGGGGTTGCGTTGGCCGGGTCGTCCGTGCTCGCACCCTCGACCGAGAAGGTCGCGAGCACCTCGCGGTACGGCTCGGGGACGAAGTCGCGGATCTCGATTTCACGCGCCACCACCATGGCAAGGGTCGGCGTCTGCACCCGCCCCACACTCAAGACCTCGCCGCGACCCCCGTGGCGCAGGGTGTAGGCCCTGGTGAGATTCATCCCGACCAACCAATCGGCACGGCTGCGCGCGCGGGCGGCGTCGGCCAGCCCGTCGAATTCTTTGCTGGAGCGCAGTGACTCGAACCCGGAGCGAATCGCGCTCGGCGTGAGCGACGAGATCCACAGGCGATCGACGGGGGCGGCCGCGCCCGCCGCTTCGTAGATGAAGCGAAAGATCAATTCGCCCTCGCGTCCGGCGTCCGTCGCGCACACGATGCGTTCGGTGGTCGGGTCGCAGAGCGCGCGCTTCACGATCTCGAACTGGTCTTTCGTGCGGTCGACCACCCGGAGAGGCCAGGTCCGCGGAAGCATCGGCAGGGCCTGGTCGCGCCAGCGCTTCCACTGCGGGTCGATCTCGTGAGGCTCGGCGAGGGTGGCGAGATGCCCGATCGCCCAGGTCACGCGATAGCCAGCGCCTTCGAGCAGGCCGCCTCGACGGGTCGTGGCACCGAGGACGCCGGCGATCTCGCGCGCGACCGAAGGCTTTTCGGCGACGACGACCGTCGGGTGGTGGGCGGTTTGGGCGCTCGACCTGGGCAATTTGGGCAGCGGTCCTGAATCCTGACCCCCGATCCCGGTCCGGCGGCCCCGAAAAGGGGAGCACGCGTTCGGCCCGGTGCGGTTGGCCATGTGGGTTCGAAGGAAAGGGTTCTGGGGGGACCGCGCTGGGGGGGCGCCGGCGCAGGATAGCGCGGCGCTTGCTCTCGCGGAGGGGCACGCGCATCATCGGTGCCGCAACGGCACCCGCCCAGGCGGTGTCGGACGGTGTCGAATGCGTCGCGCGGCCACCGACCGTTTCCGGTCGGGGTGGCGAACGTTGGGGGGGGAGACGCAAGTGAGTCATTTCGTGATCGAGGGCGGACGCCCGATCAAGGGACACGTTCGGGTCAGCGGCAACAAGAATGCCTCGCTGCCGATGATCGCCGCGGCGCTGCTCACGGACGAAGAGGTCGTGCTCGAGAACGTCCCGGTCATCCGCGACGTCGCCAGCATGCTCGAGATCGCCGAGTACCTCGGATGCAGCGTCGAGCGCGAGGGTGCGACGGTGCGCATCCGTGCCCGCGAGATCACGACCCACGAGATTCCCTGGGAACTCTGCGAGAAGAACCGAACGAGCTTTCTCTTCGTCGCGCCGCTGCTTCACCGCGTTGCCGAAGCCGACGTGCATCCACCCGGTGGTGACCTGATCGGGCGCCGCCGCCTCGACGCGCACTTCTACGGCTTCGAAAAACTCGGTTGCCGCGTCGACCCCGACGACTATCGGCTTTCGGTCGAAGATGGGATGCGGGGCACCGTGCTCTTCTTCGACGAAGCCAGTGTGACCGCGACCGAGCACATCATGATGGCCGCCGTACTGGCCGAGGGTGTCACGGAAATCCGCAACGCCGCGAGCGAACCGCATGTGCAGGACCTCGCAGCCATGCTGGTCAAGATGGGCGCGCAAATCTCGGGGATCGGCACCAACGCGCTCGTCGTGACCGGCGTCCCGCAACTCCACGGCACACGTCATCGCATCGAAGGCGATCACATCGAAGCGGGTAGCTACCTGGCACTCGGTGCGGCGCTGGGCGGCGAAATGGTGGTCGAGGGGATTCGCGGCAGTCACTACTGGATGATCCACCGCGTGTTCGAACGCTTCGGGCTCGACCTCGAAATCGGGCCCGATTCGATTTACCTGGCGGGCGATCAGGTCCCGCGCATTCGACCGGACGTCGGCGGCAAGACTCCCTGCGTCGACGACGGTCCGTGGCCGCAGTTTCCTTCGGATCTGATGAGCAGCATGTTGGTGTTGGCGACCCAGAGCCACGGTTCGGTGTTGTTCTTCGAAAAGCTCTTCGAAAGCCGCATGTACTTCGTCGACCCGCTGATCCAGATGGGCGCGAACATCGTCGTCTGCGATCCGCATCGTGTGGTGATCTCGGGCAAGACCCCCCTGGTCGGGCAAACGGTGCGTAGCCCCGACATTCGCGCGGGGATGGCGCTCATCATTGCGGCGCTTTGCGCGACGCGGCGTCCGAGCATCGTGCAGAACGCCGAAATCGTGGACCGCGGCTACGAAGACATCGTGGGCAAGCTCACGGCCTTGGGCGCGGCGATCGAGCGTGTGGACGACTAGCCCGGATGTTCATGAATAATGCGGGCTAGCGACGCGGCCGAATTCGATGCGATCCCCTTCCTTCAGGCACGCCGCCCGCACGGCAGTGCCGTTCACCAGCGTCGGGTTCGTTGCGTTGCGATGATGCTCGAGGGTCGGGCCGTCTGCGCCATTGCGGATTACGGCTTGCCGAGCCGAAACCCTGGCGTCCCGGAGCAGGATGCCACCACGCGTCTCGGACGACTCGAGGCGGCGCCCGAGGATGGTCTCCTCGCCCGGAAGCGTGAAGCGCTGGCCGGCATCGGCTCCGCTGAACACGAGCAACTCGAAGACCGGGCGCGCACCGCTGTTGCGCGCTGCGTCATCACCGCGATCGTCGTCGCTGCTGCGGCGTCCATCCTGGTTCGTTCGGTTCTTTCGGGCCTGTAGCCAGCGTCTCGCGGAGGCTCCCGCTGTTTGGGCCCGGCGAGGATAGCCGCCCGGCCAAGGGACATCCGCGTCGGTTGGAAAGCCGAATGAAGAAGTCTGGCGTCACGGGCGAGCGGCTGGGGCGCAGAGTCCGCTGCTCGGCGATTGCGTATGCCTGCCGCTGAGTTGCCAGTCTCGCGCCGACGCGGATGTCTGGCGACGGGACACCGCCTGCGGCGCGCGCGTGATAACCTCGGGCCGTGGTATCGACCTCCGACAGCGCCCACCCTGCGCGCCCGGCCTCGCGCGCGCAGGGTCCGGGGCGTGATAGCGCTCCGCCTGCCCCTGTAGCGAGCGACACGGTTCCCTGGCTTGCCCAGCTGCGGGCCGGGTCGCCGGAAGCACTGGTGCGCGCGGCGCGCGTGGTCACGGGCGTGCTCGTCGAGTACCGCTCCTACGACTTCGAAGACCGCTGGGACGTCTTCGTCCAGAGCGCGATCGGGCAGTTGTTGCGCGACGCGCGCAGAGCGCGCGGCCACGACGACGCCGAGCTACAGCGCATTGCCCGGCAGCGTCTGCGCGGCAGCCTGGCAGATGCAGCGGGTTGGAAGCGCGACGGCGAGCTCCCCTGGTGTGAGCAACGACGTGTTCGGGAGCGTGCCAGCGGCGGCCTCTGCGAACAGGTCGAATACTTCCAACGCGAGATTGCAAAGCTCCCAGAGCAGCGTTCACTCGTCTTGCGCGACGTGTTCGGTGAGGGACGCAACTTCGATCAGGTCGCGGCGCACCGGAAGATCCCGCTGCGTATGGTGAAGCGCTTCCTGCGGGAGAGCATCTGGGACCTGCGCGAACGGGGCCTCGCACGCGAGCGCCGTGAAGCCTGCAAGGACGACCGGGTGAAGAGCTGCCTCAAAAGCCTGGAACTCGACCTGCCGGCGTTTCTCGTCGAACCGCAGCTCGAGGCGTGGCGTGACTTTCGCGCTCACTATCCCGTTTGCGAAGACTGTTCGGCCGTGGTGTCGAATTGGAGCCAGGTGGAGATGCTCGTCCGACGGGCATGTGGCGGGTCGGACGCACACCCGACCGAGCGAGACCTGATTGCGCTGCATCGAGAAGGCGAGGGGTTGGCGTATACGCAGTACGTCGCCCTGATGCAACACCTCGACAGTTGTCCCCACTGCAGCGAAGCGATGACGCTGGTGTCTCGCTTCGACGGCCGGCCCTACGAAGCGGCGCTCATTCGCATGGCGGACAGCGCACGAACCGTACGCCGGCGGCGCCTGCAGAACTGGTTCGGTCGACTGCGCGCCCAGTTCGCTCCCTGAGTATCCGTGGGGTCCGGATCGTCTCTTGCCGCAGCGTGGGGAAGAAGATGGCGCACTCGATCACGTGCGCGGCGGCTGTCACGTAGAAGGTGAGGCGGCCCGCGGTTCAGCTGGCGACTTCGTCTCGGTACCACGCCCACAACCGGGCCAGCCCGTCGGCGACGCGTGTCTGGGGGTCGTAGCCGAGCAGCCGGCGCGCCTTGTCGACGTTCGCGAAGGTGATCTTCGGCTCGCTTGCCGGAGCCTCGGGGGTGTCGAGGATCGCCTTCTTGCCGACGAGTTCTTCGACGGTCGTCACGAAGTCACTCATCAAGACGGGCTCGCCGCGGCCGAGGTTGATGATCTCGTAGCCGAGCGGGGTCTCGAGTGCCGCGATCACTCCGGCCACGATGTCGTCGATGTACGTCCAGTCGCGCTTCATGCTGCCGCCGTCGAAGAGCGTGATCTCTTCGCCCCGGTAGATCCGGTCGGTGACCATGAAGGGCATCATGTCCGGACGGCCACGGGGCCCGTACACGCTGAAGAAGCGCACGGCGGTGAAGTTCGTGTCGTGAAGATTCGTGTAGGTGTGTCCGAGGACTTCGACGGCCTTCTTCGAGGCTGGGTAGGGCGCAAGCGGGTGATTGCAGGGGTCGTTCTCTTCGAAGGGGAGCTGCTCGGTCTTGCCGTAGGCCGAGGAGGTCGAGGCGAAGACGAAGCGGTCGCAATCGTGCTTGCGCGCCGCTTCGAGCAGGTTGATCGAGCCCGTGATGTTGACGTCGGTATAGAGCGGCGCGCGCCCGATCGAGTAACGGACGTTGCCGTACGCCGCGAGGTGGGCGATGGCTTCGGGTCGGTGGTTCGCAACGAGCTCTTCCATCCCTGCTGCATCGGTGATGTCGGCTTCGACGAGGGTGCATCCCGCATGGCCGGCAAGCCCCGTGATGTTGGCCCGCTTGCGTGCCGGATCGTAGAAATCGTTGAAGTTGTCGACGGCGACGACTTCATCGCCCCGCGCGAGCAACGTGTCGCACAGGTTCGAGCCGATGAACCCGGCGGCTCCCGTGACGAGGACCTTCATTCAATCACCTTCATTCCGGCATCCGCACGCCCTTCGATTGAGGGCCGCTGGTGCCGCGTGCAACGGGGGGGCAAGGCGTCGAACGGTAGCGCTTGGTTGGTCGGGCGTAATCGCTTGCCACCGGTCGCAACACCTTGTCGTGATAGGCGTCGATCGAGTCGAAGACGGGGCGTGCGTCGTTCGACTTTGCAGTCAGGTCGGCGAGGATGCTGATGCCCTGCTTTCGGAAGCCGTTCGCCATGGTGCGGAGTGCTTCTTTCGAGGAATTCGCTCGAGGCACGAGGCACGAGGCACGAGGCTCCGCGGATCGAAGCGGTCGCAGCGCAGGCACACCAGCCCAAGGGGCTGCGGGGTGCCGCCACCATCGATTTCGACGGCCAGGCTTCGCCCGGTGGCCCCCGTTGCGATGGCTTCGCGGTCACCGCGCAGCAGAGGATCCATGCACTAACTTTGCGCGAACGGCGGGAAAGGACCTGACGAGGAGAGGGAACTTGGGGCCAACGATCCAGGACGCCGAAGAGCGCGACCACTACATCGAGCAGGGGTGGTGGGGGACCGAGGCGCTCAGCGACGTCGTCGCGCGACACGCGACCGAGCGTCCAGACGCGCCCGCCTATCGTTGGGGCAGGGCCGTGCTCGACTGGAAGGGTTACCACGCTCTGGGCGACACGATTGCTGCGAGGCTCGCTGGAGAAGGGGTGCGTTGCGAGGATCGCGTGCTGGTCTTCGCGCCCGACGGCGGCGGCGTGCACGGGGCCTATCTCGGGTGCGAACGAGCGGGGGCCGTTGCGGTGGGCGTGGGTTGGCGTGCGGGTGTGCGTGAACTGCGTGCATTGGTGGAGAAGACGCGGCCTCGTGCAGCGATCCTCCCGGTCGAAACGCCGCTCGGTCCGGCTGCGGCCTTGTGTCACGAACTCGAGATCGACCGAGTCCTGTTCCTCGAGCAGCTCGACGACGCGCCCCGGCCACGAAGCGGCCCCGTCGCTGAACCTGCTGGCGTAGGCGATCCCAGTTCGTTGTGGCTGATCAATTCGACGAGCGGAACGACGGGGCTTCCCAAGTGCGTGATGCAGACCCAGAACCGCTGGCGGTTCTTCCACCAGCTCGCCGTCGACTTCGGTGAACTGGGGCGAGACGCGGAGCGCTTCATGAGCGTGGTCCCCGCGCCCTTCGGCTTCGGCCTATGGACTGCGCACTTCACGCCGACCCTGCTCGGCGCTCCGTGCACCGTGCAGCAGCGCTTCGACGCGCGCGAGGCTGCAGTGCGCATCGGGGAAGAGCGCATCAGCGTGCTCTGCGCCGTGAGTTCGCAGTTCGTGATGATCCTCGACGCGGCCGAAGGTCTCGACCTCACGAGCCTGCGCGTGCTCTTCACGGGTGGAGAAAGACTGCCTCTCGAGCGCTCCCGCGAGTTCGAAGCCCGCACCGGTTGCACGGTGTTGAACTTCTACGGTTCGAACGAAACGGGGACGCTGTCGGGCACGCGGGTCGGTGACCCACTGGAGAAGCGCATCTCCACGGGGGGGCGCTGCATCGACGAGATGCAGGTGCGTCTCTACGACGAAAAGCTGAAGCGCATCTCCGGTGACGTGGGGGTGGGCATCCCCGCCTGCCGAGGCCCCGCAACCAGCCCGGGCTACTTCAACGACCAGGACGCCAATCGCGAACTCTTCACCGAAGACGGCTGGATGCTGATGGGTGACTTCGTCGAGATCGACGACGAGGGTTGGCTTCGCGTGATCGGCCGCTCGGCCGACTTCATCGTGCGCGGTGGCAAGAACATCAGCGCGCCGGCTGTCGAGGAAGAGGTCTGCACGCATCCCTGCGTCGTGCAGGCCGCGGCGCTCCCCGTCCCAGACCGACGACTCGGCGAAACGGTGGGCGTGTGCGTGCAGCTGCGACCGGGGAGCGAGCTGACGCTCGAGGGGCTGTGCGAGCACCTGGCTTCGCGGGGTGTGAGTCGGGAGTGGTGGCCTCAGCACATTGCGGTGCTCGACGATTTGCCGACTTCGTCGGGGGGGAAGATTGCGAAGGGCGAATTGAGAGAGCGCGTCGAGACGCTCTTTTCGCACAGCGCCGACTGAAGACACGTCGTCGCGCGTCGTCCGATCGACCGCGGATCGCTCGCACGAAGCATCGGCGATTGCCTTGCCTATCCGCCGTTCGACAACCCAGTGGCTTCGCGCCACTGCGCATAGCGTTCGTCGGCTTCGTCGCTGCCGATCGCGGGCTCGAAGCGGGTCTGCATGCGGGTGAGTTCGGCGAGGTCGTCGCGTGTGGCGAGCCCGCTGCCGAGCGCGGCGGCGACGCACGCTCCCAGCACGGTCGCTTCGATCTCGTGGTGTCGGTCGACGGGGCGCCCGAGAAGATCGGCCTGGATCTGAAGGAAGAAGTCGCTGACCGCGAGCCCACCATCGACGGGCAGGGCCTCGGGAACCGATAGATCCTGGATCGTCGCGGCGCCGTTCGCGATCTCGCGAATGCGAAAGGCAATGCTCTCGAGGGCTGCGCGGGCGATCTGACCGCGGCTCGAAGCGCCGCTGAGACCGACGATCGACGCGCGCCTGGTCGAATCGTTGTGCGGCGCGCCGAGTCCCTGAAGCGCCGGACAGATCGCGACGCCATCGGCGCTCGAAACCGCAGCGGCTTCGAGCACCAGTTCTGCGACCGAATCGAAGAGCCGCAGCTCCCCGACGAGCCAGTCGAGCAATCCCCCCGCCGACACCACCATGCCCTCGCTGGCGAACAACGTCTGGTCGCCCTTCGCACACTGGAGCATCGGTGTCAGGCCGCCTTCGAACGCCATGGCATCGCCGGTCGACACCATGAGCGTCGCGGACGTGCCATAGGTGGCCTTCCAGTCACCGCGTTCCCAGGCGTCGTGGGCGAACATGCCGCTCTGCTGGTCGGCCACGATGGCGCCGAGTGGAACCTTCGCTCCGATGCGGTCCGCGGCGGTCACCCCCAGATCTCCGTAGGTGTCGCAGAGCATCGGGAAGAGTTCGGGCGCGAGTCCCTGGTATTCGATGACCGCCGTGTTCCAGCTGCGCAGGCCCGCGATGTCGAGGTAACAGGTCGACCACGCGTTCGAATAGTCGGTGGCATGGATCTCGCCACCCGACAAGCAATGAACCAGGTAGCTGTCGAGTGTGCCCCAGGCGAGTTCGCCCGCTGCGCAGCGCGCCCGTCCACGCTCGGCGCCGTCGATCGCGGCTTCGAGCTTGGATACCGCCGCCAGCGGCAGGGCGAGGTGGCCGGCCGCCGCGAGTTCCGCGGCGCGGTCGATACCACGCAGGTCGGTCCAGAGGATGATCGGCGAGACGGGCTCCCCCGTCTTCTTGTCCCACACCACGACACTCGAACGCTGGGTCGTGAGGCCGAGGGTTGCGAGGTCGGACGCCTTGCATCCCGCTGCTTCGAGCGTTGCGGCAATCGTCTGTTCGACGCAGCGCCACACTGCGTGGGGGTCCTGTTCCGCGCGACCCGGTGCGGCGTGGGTCGACGCGATCTTCGTTTGTGACCGTCCGTGCACGCGGCCGGAAAGGTCGACGACCATCGCGCGCGCACTCGACGTGCCGACGTCCAGTCCGAGGATGAGTTCAGGCATCGGGCAGGAGGTTACCCGGGTTCATCAGGCCCTGGGGATCGATCGCTCCTTTGATCTTGCGCAGCAACGCCACACCGTTCTCGCCCAGGTCGTGGGCCAGGTAGGGCTTGCGGAGCCGACCGACGCCGTGGTGGTGGGCGATGCCGCCGCCGTGGCGCGCGGTCGCCTCCATCACGCAGCGCCAGCAGTCGAGATAGCTGGCCTCCATGTCGGCCGAGTCTTCGTGGAGAGCCGCGAAGGTGAAGTAGAGGTTCAGCCCGGTTCGATAGACATGAGAGCTGTGTGCGGATGCCATTCGCACGGCGTCGAGTTCCCGCAGGCTCTCGGTCGCGTCGCGGTAGACGTCCTCGATTCGCGTCCACGGCGCCGAGACTTCGATCGTGTCGACCACCAGCCTGGCCTCGAAGAGCTCCACCCAGGACGGGACGTGGTTGCGCTCTTTCATCCAGTGCTGACCAGCGCCCGGCGGCGCTTCGACGAGCCCCGCCTTTCGCGCGATCGCGTCGGTCGCTTCGATTTCGACGTCGACCCGAGCGGCGGGTCCTTCGTGAACCATCAACAGAAGGCCCTGGTCTTCGGCCGCGAAGTCCTTGAAGTTTCGGCGTGCTTCCATGGCGTCGTACTGACGCATCACCGGCGGAACCCAGCCCGTCTGGATGATCTCGCGTTGTGCCTCGAAACCCGCGGCCATCGACGGCGTGTGGTACGCGCTGTAGACGCGCGACTCGGCCTGGCGCCGCAGTGCGAGGCTCACTCCGGTCACGATGCCCATGGTTCCTTCGGCCCCGAGCAGCAGGTGTCGCAGGTCGGGGCCAGCGGCTGCGCGCGGCGCCTTTCCCAATTCGACGAGGTCACCGTCCGGCAGGACCGCCTCGATCGAATAGACGATGTCTTCGATGTTGCCGTACGCCGTCGAGAACTGACCCGCCGCCCGCGTCGAAACCCAGCCACCGACCGAACTCATCGCGATCGACTGAGGCCAGTGCCCGATGGTGAGCCCGCGTGCAGCGACGGCTTCCTCGGCTTCGAGGCCATTGCACCCGGCGTCGAAGCTGGCGATCAGGTTCGTCTCGTCGATCTCGCGTACGCGATTCATCGAGCCGAGGTCGACCACGATCGCGCTCTGGTCCGGTTGGATCCCGCCGCAGACGCCACTGCCCAGGCCGAAAGGCACGAGTGGGGTTCCCGTCTGCGCGGCAACGCGGACGATCGCTTGCACTTCAGCTGTCGACTCGGGCCGCACGACGACGCCCGGGCGATCGAGCGCTTCGCCCCGCCACGAGCGAAGATGGTTCAAGACCCAGTAATCGTGTCGGCGGTCGTCGCGCGCAACGTCGTCCAGTTGCACGCGCTTGTCGCCGAGTTCGTTCTTCAGCTTTTCGATCAGGCTTGCGTCGATCACGATGCCTCCCGGGCGAGGCGCTCGCCGCGAGCCCTCATGAAGAGAGAATTACTCCGGATGTGCCGGTCCTGGCAGGCCGAAACTTCAGCAAGACGCGCCGCTTCACTCCAGCCCAATAGCCGCGCCATTTCATGAGAAGCGGGGGTGAGGGTCGAGAGCCCGGCATCCGGGTCGAAGAAGGCCCGAGCGCTGCGGCGAACCCAGTAGTCTTCGAGCCGCAGCGCGCCTTCGCGCACAACCGCCTGTCGCACCTCGGCTGCGAGGTCACCGCCATCCCTGGCGACGTCGGGGGCCTCGGCGCCGTATAGATCGACCAGGCGATCACGAGGCACCTGGCCGGCAATGCTGGCAGGTTCGAAGTCGCCGCCCACGAGTGGCTCCGGTTCGGCGGGGGCGGGGGCCCCACGCTGGCCCAGCTGTTCGAAGATCCGGTCGACCACGCGTTCCGCCATCGCGCGATAGGCGGTGAGCTTGCCGCCAGCGATCGACATCACACCGGCGGGCCCGGTCCACAGTTCGTCGCGTCGCGAAATTTCCGACGGCTTCTTGCCGGCCTGGGAAACCAGGGGACGAATCCCCGTCCAGGAAGAAACGACGTCGCTCGCGCTGAGACGAGGCGAGGTGAAGGAGGCGGCCGCGGCATCCAACAGGTAGTCGACGTCTTCGCTTTCGATGTCGGGCCAGTAGTCGGTCTTGGGATAGAACGTGTCGGTCGTGCCCAGGTAGCTGACGTCGCCACGTGGGACTGCGAAGACCGGACGCTTGTCCGCAGCGCTCATCAGCACCGTGTGGGAGAGCGGGAGTCGCGAGTGGGGGACGACGAGATGGATCCCCTTGGTGAGCGACAGTCGCGGGCCCTGGTCGCCCTGTTCGAGTGCCCGCAGCGCGTCGACCCAGGGGCCGGCGGCGTTCACGATCGCCTTGCCGCGGATCACGGCGCCGAGCGTTTCGCCCTCGAGTGCACCTTCACAGCGAACGCCAACCGCGCGCCCGCCTTCGAGCACGACCTCCTTCACGGGGGCGTGGGTCAGCACCAGGGCGCCGTCGGCTGCCGCGCTTCGGGCGTTGGCGAGGGTGAGCCGTGCGTCGTCGGTCAGGAACTCGAAGTACACCACGCCGCCGTTGGTGCCTTCGGTTGCCGCGAGTGGTTCGTGGCGCGCGAGTTCGGCGGCGTCCCACACTTCGTGCCGCTCTTCGCGGGGGACGTGTCCGATCTTTTCGAAGGTCCACATCGCCGCGCGGAACTTGGCCATCCCCCGGTTGGACCTGGTCGGCAGGACGAAGCGCGTGATGCGCGCGAGGTGCGGCGCGATGCGGCGCAACACCTGCCGTTCGTTGGCGGCTTCGCGGACCAGGGAGAGGTCGCCCTGCGCCAGGTAGCGGACGCCACCGTGGATCATCTTGGAACTTCGGCTGCTGGTGCCGGCAGCCAGATCGTTGGCTTCGACCAGCGCGACGCGCAGACCGCGTGCCGCCGCCGCCCGCGCGACGCCGGCGCCGGTGATCCCGGCCCCCACGACGATCAGGTCGAAAGGGGCCTCCTCGGCCGCTCGAAACGCCTGTGCGCGATCGCGAAAATCGAGGTCGCCGGGATGAGATCGGAGAATGGGGCTCGTCATCTCCATACCCTACACTCATTGCAGCCAAGTCGGTCATGAGACTGGCTCATGAGTCCATGATCGAACGGCAGTCGCTGCTCGCTCACCGACTTCGCGGTAGGAAATGCAAATTCGCCAGTTGCAGCACTTCGAAGCGCTCTACCGATTGCGCAGCTTTGCAGCGGCCGCGCAGGAGCACGAGGTCACGCAATCCGCCCTGAGTCGCAGCATCCAGAAGCTCGAAGCCGAACTGGGGGGGCGACTCTTCGACCGCACCACCCACGCCGTCGAGCCGACCGAAATCGGCGAAGGACTGATCCGACACGCGCGCAACGTGGTGGAAGCCGTGCTGGTCTTCGAGGAAGAAGCGGCTCGACTCGAAGGGGGAGCGACGGGGCATGTGCGTATTGGCGTCGGGCCCTATCCCGCGCAGCCGCTGCTGACGACGGCGATCGCGGCGCTGTCCGAGAAGCACGAGGGCATCCAGGTCAGCGTGGTCACGGGAAGTGCGAGGGACTTGTTGGCATCGCTCCTGCGCCGCGAACTCGAGTGCGTGGTCTGTGACGTCAGCAAGTACGAAGACGAGCCTGTGGCCGAAGATCTCGACGTGATCGAGCTGCCCTCCGAGCCGCTCGTGATCGTGATGAACGACGCCCATCCCCTGCTCGAAGCCGAAGCCGAGATCGAAGCGTTCGCGCGCCACCCCTGGGCAATGCCGACCCCGGCCCCGGTCAGCACGCGCGACATGCCGAAACCCTTCGACGTGGAATTCGCGGCTGGGCGTTTTCCCTTCTACCGGCTCGAAACCACCTCGGCGTGTCTCGATCTCGCGCGGGCCGGACACACGCTCACCATGGTGCCGCGATCCCTTGCGCTGGAGGCTTGTCGCTCGGGAGGGCTCGTGTCGATGCCGGCACCGCCGCCCCTGTGCACCAACGACGGCATCCACCTCGTACGAAATCGATCGCGCTCCCCCGCGACGCGACTACTGATCGAAAGACTCGTCGAGGTCGCGCAGCAGCTGGCGGACTGACGCGGTATCCCCGAAAGCAGGGGGCGCCTGGGAAATGCACGAGGGGGCTCAGCCGGCGAGCGACCGTTCCCAGCGCAGGCCCTCGAAACGCGCGAAGCCTCGGTCGTGGGTGGCGGCGTAGAGAAGGAGGTTGGCGTCGACCAGGATCAACGGAAGCCGCTTCCTTCGGCGTACTCGAGGGCCTCGCTCACGCTCACGACTGCGTGCCGGATGCGCCCGACCGAAAGGGCTTTGACCGCACAGGCCTTCTTGCGGCTCGTCTTTGCCTCAGCGAGACGACGCTGCCGCACTTCGCGCAGCAGCTCGTTGACCACGCCCTTGAAGGGCTGTCCCGTGCGTTCCTGTTCCTCGGCGAGGAACGCCTCGACATCCTCATCCAGCGTCAGCGTGTGTCGCCCCATGCTTTGCTCCCGAGTGATGCCGAGAACATATCGAGTTGATGCCTTGATGTCTTCGCGTACAGCGGGCCCCGTACGATCACGGTGTGCGCTGGCGAAGGGAGGACACCTTTGCCAGCGCCGTGAAGTCGCGGTCCCGATGCAGGACTTCGAGGTCGTGACGAATTGCGCAGGCGGCGATGACGCAGTCGACCGAGGAGCGAACCGTGAAGCCGCCGCGCCGGGCGCCGCGGTAGAGCTCGGCGGCCTGCAGAAACACGGAGGCGTCCATTGGTGACTCAACGATGGGAAGAGACAGCATTGCGTCGCGGGATCGGCGATAGGCGGATTCGTCTCGGAACCCCTGGCAGACCTCCTGCACGACCGGGAGGCAGGTGACGACTTCGTCGAAGTCGACCACCGCCTCCAGGTCGAGCGGACGGCGCGCGCGGAATACATCGATCCAGATCGACGTATCGAGCAGGATCACGAGGCGCGCTTCCCTCCCCTGCGATCTCGACGCATCGACGAGAGATCTCCGTCCCACAGCCCCGAGCCGCGAAGCTCGAGGATCTGGCGGGCCTTCGCCCGGCGGATGAACTCGTCGAGCGCCCGCATTACGGTCGCGGAGTAGGTCTTCTCACCCGAGAGCCGGACCGCCTCCTCGAGGGTATCTTCGTCAAGCACAAGATTCGTACGTTTCATGTGTACAAGGTGCCGAACCTTGCCCGCGCCCACAACCCGCCTCACCCGATGCCCAGTCGTTTCATCTTCTTGTAGAGCCCTTCGCGCGTGATGCCGAGTTCGCGGGCCGAGCGCGCTTTGCGCCCTCCGTTGTTCGCGATCGTGCGCCGGATCACCTGCGCTTCGACCTGCTCGACGATCTCGCGAAGGCTCTTGCCGACTTGTTCGTCACCGTCGATCGGCGCCGCGACGCTGCGCACCGCCTCCGACAGGAAGGCGGGCGTGATCAAGCCCTCGTCTCCCGCAAGGGTGAGCGCGCGCTGCATCTCGTTTTCCAACTCGCGCACGTTCCCCGGCCACGGATAGGTCGTGAGTAGCTCCGCGGCGGCCATCGAAAGCTCGCTGGGCGGGCGCGTCGGGTCGGCGCTGCCGAACTTGCGCAAGAAGTGTCGCGCGAGCGGGACGACGTCCCCGCCGCGCTTGCGCAACGCCGGGATCGTGATCGGAAAGACCGCGAGTCGATAGAAGAGGTCTTCGCGGAAGTTTCCTCTCGCCGCTTCGACGCGCAGATCGCGGTTACTCGCGGCGACGATCCGCACGTCGACCTTGCGGTCCTGACTGCCTCCCACCGGGCGGATCTCGCGTTCCTGGATCGCGCGCAAGAGTTTCGCCTGGAGCGATGGGGAGGTTTCGCCAACCTCGTCGAGGAAGAGCGTCCCGCCCCGCGCCACTTCGAACAGCCCCGCCTTGCTCGTATTGGCACCCGTGAAGGCGCCCCGCACGTGACCGAAGAGTTCGCTTTCGAGCAGGGTGTCTGGGATGGCCGCGCAGTTGACGGCGACGAAGCGATCGCTGCTTCGATCCGACAGCTGATGAATGGCGCGCGCAAAGACCTCCTTGCCGGTGCCGGTTTCGCCGTGGAGCAGGACGGTCGCCATTCCACTCGCCGCGCATTCGGCCAGGTCGAATGCTGCGCGAAGCGCTTCGCTCGAACCGATGATCCCGTGCCGCAGGGAGGTCGAGTCCGAGCCGCTGCTCGAGCGGCGCGCGGCGCGGCGTCGTGCGTCGACGAGGCGATCGAGTTGCTCGTAGAGATGCGCGGCGAAGTTGGCCACGATGCGCGGCGAATCACGAACGAAGACATCGCCACTGTCGAGGGGAAGGCGCGCCCGCATCGCATCGGCGTCGACGCCGCGACACACGACCATGAAGGGCGGCATGCCGCGCCTTCGCGCGAGTGCCGCGATGGTGCGGCTCGAGCGTTCGAAGTCGTCGAAACCGATGACGCAGGCGTCGAAACCCGCGCATGGAATCTCCGAGATCGAATCGGCCGTGGCGAGCCAGGTGACGTCGAAGGCTTCGGCTTCGCTGAGCCCGGCGCGACCGAGTCCGGCCTCCGGACCGATCCATAGAATCGAGAGGATGGGTTGCATGGTGGATCTCCGTGGGTGCTGGGGGGTGAATTGGCGTCGAACGAACCCGATGCGCAAGCTGCTGGAACAACGGGTTTGCATTCGACGTACATCACGTCGTGCAACGCCAGTGCCCCAGTGAACGCGCAGCACAGCCGAAGACGGCCGAGCGGGCAGGTGGTCGAGATCCCGAACGGAACTCGCGCGCGGGCGATCGTGCGCGGTTCATTTTTCCGTTGCTGCAGAGGCCGCGAAGGCGTTGCGCGTCAGCTTGTCATGCGATGCGCTGTCGTCTTGCCGCCAACGAAGTCGAGCAGTTACGCCCCGGTGAGTTCGGGCGGTAGATCGGCCGCCGCGTCGGCGTCGACCAGGAACAGGACGCGTCCGTGGGTCGCTGCAACCGAGGCCGCCGCCGGCCGCTTCGCGACATGGCGGGAGTGGTCGAGGACGTCGCACAGCGCTTCGACCTTGCCGCCCCCGTCAGCGTGAACACCATGTGGTGTGCGGTGTTGATGAGTGGGAACGTGAACGTCCGCCCCGATCCCGAGCGGAATCAGGTCGAAGGGGGGTGGCGCCGAGCCGACGTCGATCCCGAACTCGTCGGCGACCTGTTCCTCATGCTCCTTCGTTTTCGAACCGTTCTGCGTTTTCGGGCGACTGGTCGTAGACCACGCAGTGGTGGCCTGCGCGCATCACGCGTCGAGCGCGTTCTTGCGCGCGTTACTGCGGGTGCGGTGAATGCGTCAGGCGCGTTCCTTTACTTCGACTTCGCTTCCGTCCTGGATGATCACCGCGTCCGCCATGCCGATGAAGAGACCCGTGCCCAGCACGCCGGGGATCGCGAGGATCGCCCGTTCGAGTTCGGCGGCGTTTTCGATCGGCGCGATCTTGCAGTCGAGGATCGTGTTGCCGTTGTCGCTGACGAGTGGCTTCCCGTCGGACGCGAGGCGAACCTCGGGTTCACAGCCCAGCGCTCGCAGGGACTCGCGGCAGAGCGCTTCGCCGAAGGGCAGGACTTCCACCGGCAGCTTTCCGCGGCTGCCGAGGACGGGCACGATCTTCTCGCTGCCAACGAGGATGACCAGGCGGTCCGAACTCGCCGCGACGATCTTCTCGCGAACATGCGCACCGCCATAGCCCTTGATCACGTCGAGGTTCGGGTCGACTTCATCGGCGCCGTCGAAACAGA
>JASMLK010000070.1 GCA_030748735.1 Myxococcota bacterium
ACCCAGATCCTGCTGACTGGTGGCACCGGGTCCTTTGGACAGGCCTTCGTTGCCCAACGCCTGGCGCGAGATTCCCGTTGTACGATCAGGGTTTTCAGCCGCGACGAACTCAAGCAGTACGAAATGGCGCGCACCTTCAAAAATGACCCGCGGCTTCGGTTCTTCATCGGTGACGTGCGCGACGCACAAAGATTGCAGCGTGCAATGCACGGGGTCGATCTCGTCATCCATGCTGCGGCGCTGAAGCATGTCCCGATTTGCGAATTCAATCCCGCCGAGGCGGTGAAGACGAATATCGACGGGGCGCAGAACGTCGTGGACTGCGCGATCGATGCGGGTGTCTCGCGCTCCATCGCGCTGTCGACCGACAAGGCGGCCAACCCGGTCAACCTCTACGGGGCGACGAAGCTCTGCGCAGAGAAGCTCTTCGTGCATGGCAACGTGTACGCGGGACCGCGGCGGTCGCGCTTCGCCTGCGTCCGTTATGGGAACGTGATGGGAAGTCGCGGCAGCGTGATCCCGCTGTTCCGCAAGCAGGCCGAATCCGGGGTCGTCACCGTGACCGACCGGCGCATGACACGCTTCTGGCTTTCCCTCGAGCAGGCTGTCGACTTCGTCGAGCTGGCCCTGCGCGAGATGAGGGGGGGCGAGATCTTCGTCCCCAAGATCCCGAGCATGCGCGTGATCGACCTCGCTCGTGCCATCGCACCCGAGGCCGAGGTGAGCGAGATGGGCATCCGGCCTGGTGAGAAGCTGCACGAGCTTCTGCTGACCAGCGAAGAGGCAGCGGACACCCGTGAGTTCGACGATCACTACGTGATCAAGCGCAACTGGCGTGGGAAGGGGGGCAAGCCACTGGCCGACCGCTTCGTCTATGCGAGTGACACGAATCGCGAGTGGCTCGATGTCGACGATCTTCGCGCACGTGTCGAAGAACTCGCGCCGGATGGTTCCAAGCCGCCCGGAGCAAGTGCCGCGGTGAACGAGCCGGCGAGACCGCCCGCCGCACAGTGGCGTCGGGTCGCAAAGGATCAGCCGCTGAACCCATAGCCCGTGAATGGGAAGCCCGACGCGTTTTTCAGGGGTTTTCCTGGGCGGGAACCTTTGCGAGTGCGTACCGGGATCGCTGCTAAAGCGTCTGGATTGCTTGTCCGACAGGGTCGTCAGCGGACACGCGGAGTGGCCCGGAATGGAGAAGTGAGAATGAAGATCTTGATCGTCGACGACTCTTCGACCATGCGGAAGATCGTGATGCGAACGTTGCGGCAGGCGGGCTATGACGGTGCGGAAATTTCTGAAGCCGCCGATGGTGTCGAAGGGCTCGCAGCCCTCGACGAATGTGAAGTCGACCTCATCTTCAGCGACGTCAACATGCCGAACATGAACGGTCTCGAGTTCGTAGAGGCGTTGCGCGGCCGTGACGGCAGTGCGGCCACGCCGGTGGTGATGGTGACGACCGAAAGTGGCGCGGGGGCGATGGACGAAGCCAAGAGCCTCGGCGCGAGTGGCTACGTCGTGAAGCCCTTCACCGCGGACAAGCTGCGGGACGTCCTCCAAGACGTCCTGGGTTAGCCGTCCGTGATCCGATCGTGGCACCCTCTGGCGTCGCGACCCCGGCGGACGCGGCATGGCTGATTCCACCAGACCCCAGAACCTCGAAGAGGTTTGCACTGTGTACGCGAAAGCGTTCGCGGGCGACCTCGAGGCGCTCGTTGGCGTCAAGGTCAAGCTGGGCCGCCCCGAGGTTGCGACCGCAGCGCCCGGTGGGATCGCACTCGACTCCGATCCCATCGCGCTGACCCGTTGTCGTAACAAGAACGACGACGAGCAGACCTACTTCTGGGTCGTGTCGCGGGCGCTGGCGGTGACGCTCGGCGGGATGCTGATGGGCTATCCCGAAGAGAGCATGAAGGAGTCTCGCGCCCAGCCCATGGACGAGGAACTCCTCGATGCTTTCGGGGAGGTGATGAACCTCGGAACCGCGGTGATGAGTCGTCTGTTTACCGACGACTACAACCTGCCGCCGGTGGGTGTCGTCGAGACCAGCCAGATCGAGAAGCCGAAGGCCGACGTGGCCTGGCTGGAAGGCGAGGCGTTCGCGGTCGCGCGCTTCGAGTTCGAGTTGGAGGGCTTCGAAGACTCGACGCTGACCGTCGCGTTCCCGCCGAGTGCGGCGCATCACTGGTTTGGCTACGCGATCGGTCCCTATGGGCGAGCGAGCAAGGCCGCTTCGGTGGCGTCGGGGGAGATCGAGCCCACCTCGGTCGTCTTCATCGAGCCGGACGAAGAAACCCGCAACGACATCGAAGACCTCGAAGACGATTTCGTGCACTCGATCTGGACGATCGACCCCGACGAATTCGATCCGGACGAACTGACCGAGTTTGCCGATGTCGGTGCGTTCTTCATCGAGTGGGACCTGGACACGCGAACCGGGCTCGACTTTCTCGAATGTCTTCGTGGTGATGAGATCACACGAGGGGCCGCGATCGTGATGATGTCCACCGACCCGACCGAGGCGAAGGTGCGCACCGCCATTCGAAGCGGGGCCGACAGCTTCATCGCGAAACCGTTCGAGACCGTGGAACTCGACGGACGGCTGAACCCGCTGCTTGCCCAACGGCAGCAGAGCGAAAGCTAGCGGTCCGGCCGGAACGAGAGGGGGGCCTGGCGCGCTACGGCGCGCCGCGCCAGTCGGTTGCCAGCAGGCCATGGATCAGGGAATCGACCCTGACCCCGCGAACGGTGACGTGTTCACGCATGCGTCCCTCGCACGCGTAGCCATGCGCTTCGAGAATCGCGATGTGATCGGGGCGTATATCGAAGGTCTCTGCGAACAGGCGATTCAGCCCGAGTCTTTCGAAGGCCGTTCGTGAAAGGAGTTCGAGGCAAGCACTCATGTCCTCGCGATAGATGCGGGGATCGCGTGCACGCATCGGATCGAGCAGGAACGAGATCTCCGCGCGGCCCGCAGGCCAGTCGACATTCGTGAGTCCGCAGTAGCCGACGCAGAGTTCTTCTCGCAGCAGACTCAGTAATATGAGCCTGGGACGGCGGTCCTTGAACGTGGGCCGAATGACTTCGTCGAAGTAGCGCTGCTGTTCAGCTGGTGTGATCGGCACCGACTGCCGAAGCACATCGATCTGTGCGTTGCGCCAGACACGGATCGCCTCGATGTCCTGTTCTCGCAGTGCACAGAGTGCGTGCGCACCGAATCGAAGCGCAGGGCCAGGCAGGCATGCATGAGTCGGGGCTTTCGCCTCCGCACGAGTACGGCGCGTTTGCGTGCGATGTTCCCCCGGATTCCCTGTCTGATTCATGGCTTCACCTCAGCGATGGAACGGTTGCGTTGGCGGGAGGTGGCGTGGCGCTCGTTACAGTTCGATCCATCGGCATCTTGCACGCGATCACGAGGCCGAAGCGCGCGGGATTGCGGCTTTTCATTCCGATCGCGATTTCCCGCTGCAAAACGAACGCTTCACGGTGAAAGCTGCCCGGAAGATCTCGCCCGGTTGGTCAGGCGAAGGTCGGCGACATCCGCAGCGTGGGTGATCGCCGGCACGCGACGCATGCATGTGGTTCTGCTGGTGTTTTTGCGCTTTGCGCGTTCTCGACTGCTGTCCACGTGCCCCTTCACCGCGCGCGCAGCGTGCCCGGGCGGCAATTGGCACGTCGCTTGCTCAATCGGGCCCGAGTCCTCGGGAAGGGGTCCGGCTGCGGAAGGGATCGCAGCAAGCTGGAGGGGTGTGATGATTCGTGTTGTGCACAACGCAGTAGACGAAGTGTTCGACTGTAGAGACTGTGAGAATCTGGCAGAGGTATTGCAGCGCAGCGATCGTAGTGGCGAAGCTGAAGCACATCTGTACACCCATATCCGGATCGATGGACTGGATCTTCCCGAGGACTCCTTCTCACGGCTCGACGAAATTTCCATTGCGGGCGTCGAGCGGATCGAAGTGGAGTCGCGACCGAGTATCGAGATCGCGATCTCGAGCCTGCGCCACAGCGCCGAGTACATCGTGCCGGTGCGACGCGCCGTGGATCGCGTGGTCGGTCTGTTTCGCCGGGGGCGTAGCGACGAAGCAAACGACCTGCTCGCCGACCTTTCCGATTCCCTGGGCATTCTCGTCGCGGCGGTGACCGGCACGGCGAACGTCATACCCGAAACCGCTGAACGCCTGCTGACTCCGATCCAGGAACTGGTCGAGTGGCTGGACGCCGTGATCAATGGCCAGGGCAATGGCGACTGGGTGTACGTGGCCGACCTGCTCGAGTACGAGATCGATCCGCGCCTCGAAGACTGGGGGCGTGCGATGACCCAGGTATTGGGGGAGTTGGCCTGATGGAAGATGCATCGCTCGTCCAGGTCGAATCTCCCGACTATCGCGGCGCATGCCGTCGGGACTTCTTTCGGGTTTCGACCTGGCTTCCCATTCGCATTCGTCGCTTGACGTCCGCGGCCGCGAACGAACTCGAACACGAATTGGATACGCCGGCCGAAGAAAACGGCACCGTTTCGGATCCCGTTCTCGAAAAGCGCCTTTGTGCGCTGGAGGCGAAGCTCGATCTACTCTTGCGGAGCACCGGACACGAGATCGACGAACCCGTTTCGAAGTCGCCAAAGCGGGCGGTCGAGCTCTCGGGCTCCGGGTTGCGCGCCGAGGTGCCGGGTTTCCTTAGGCGTGGCGACGTGGTGCGCGTCGAAGTCGAACTTCCCGAGGAGCGGGGCAGGGCGATCGTCATTCTCGCCGACGTCGTGTCGGGTAACGACGGTCGCGAGATGGACACCCGCACCGGTGTGGCCGTGTGCTTCCGCTCGATACGCCACCGCGATCGCGAAGCGATCGTCCGCCACGCCTACGAAGTGCAGAGGCTCGACCTGGGCAAGGTCTCGGGGCGGGAGTCGCTTCGGTGAAGCCGCGCTGTGCGATGTCTTTGTTCGCGGTCTTTGTGACCATGGTTGCGGCCGGCGCGGCGTTCGCCCGCCCGTCGGACATCGCACTTCCACCGAGTCCCTATGCGATTCTCGGTTCGGATCTGCTCGACCCGCCCCGTCTCGAAGCGATCCCCGTTTGCATCCCCGCCCGCTTGTCGGTGGGGCTCGGCGACTTCGAGAAGGCGATCGGTGAACAGGACTTCGAAGCGGCGGACGAGTCCCTGAGTGCTTTCGAAGCAACCATCGCGATCCAGGATCCCGCCGAACGCGAGAAGGACCTGACACTCATTCGCGCGGCACTGGCTGCACGTCGGGCCGCTGATCGCGAGCAGCGGGTTGCGGCACAGCTCCAGCTCGAAGACATCACGAAGCACGAACGGGACAGCGAGCGACTGGGATGCGCCCTCATCGAGTCGGCGCGAATTCTGGTCGCCCTCGATCGCCTGCCAGAAGCCTATGCGGCGACGCGCCGTATCTCGAAGCAATACGCCTGGCAGGGCGACGCACATCCCCTCATGACGGCCGCGCGCTTCTTCGACGCCGAAATCCTCTACCGCCGCGGCGAGGACTTCAACGCGCATCTCGCGTACCGCGAGATCGCAGGGTCGAAGAATCCGCGAATCGCGGCTGCGGCGCGACTTCGGCTCACCGATCTTTCTTTCGACGCCGGGAAGTCCCGTCCAGTCCAACTCGAATACGAAACGCTGCTTCCCCACGGCGCCGCGTTCGGTGCGCGCATGACCGACTGGGCGTTGCGCGCTTCGGAAGCCGCTCTCGATGCCGGCGACTTCAGCGCAGTGCGAGCCTGGTTCGACCGTCACGCCGACGAAATCGAAGATCGCGACGCCCGCGACGTCGCGGAGATTCGGCGCGCAGACCTCGACGCCCTCGAAGGCCGACCCGACGAAGCATTCAAGCGCTTGCGCGGCCTGTTCGGTCGCAAGGGGCGACCGGACGTCGAAGCGCTGGCCAAGGTGCGCAGCGTCGACCTCGGCGTTTCGTCGGCATCGCCCGACCGGCGGATCGCAGAACTCCACAACGCCACCGCGACACCGAACCGTCGGGTGCGTGTCTACGCACTGTCGGTGCTCGTCCACGAACTCCTGCTACTCGGTCGTCTCGACGAGGGCGTCGCAGCCGTGACGCGTCTCGCGTACGAGGGCGCCAATCCGGTCCTTGCGCGTTACTTCGAAGCGGATGTCGCGGCCCTGCTCGAACGCACGCGCCTCGACGCTCGAGACGGTCCGGGTTGTCGTCGCATGATCCGCCGTCTCGGTGGGCGCTACGGCATCCTGATGAATCACGCCTCCGACGCGGCTCCCTTCCTCGCTCTGGGGCGTTGCTTCGAGCGACTGAACTTCAACGACCTCGCGGTGGCGCTCTATCGAACGCTCCCGCGCGTCTTCGGCCTCTCTGCTGCGAGGCAGGTGGCGCTTCCCCTGGCGCGCACCTCACTCGCAGCGGGTGAGCCCGCGATGGCTCGCGCAGCCGCCCAGGTGAACCTGCGCCACGACGACATCGATGCGGCCGCATGGCGGGCGCTGCTGGCCCGCGCCGAGGCGGCTTTGGGGCATGCCGACAAGGCACGCACGCTGCTGCGGGGATTGCTTTCGAAAGACGCGGTCCCCGAGGAGCGTGTCGAACTCGCGCTGCTGTTCGCACAACTGATCGATGGTCGTCCCCACGGAGACGACACACGGCTCCTGATGCGAGCCCTCGATGCGATCCCCGAGGCGCGACAACGACAACACGTCGCGGCGTTCAGCGAAGCCAACATGCGAGCTGCACAGATCCTGCGGCGCCAGGGTCGACTCGACGACGCACGCCGCTACTACCGCATCGCAGCGGCGCACCTGACGGAGGGTTCGAGAAAGCGCGAAGCGCTCTACTGGACGGGCCAGAGCCCCGCTTCGGCCGGAGAAGTTTCTGATGGAACGGGGAAGGCGGGTGATCCCGCGGATGGCCGCTCCAGGAGCGCATGGACACGCCTCGCCGTCTACGACGAAACCACGCGCGGCATGTCCGCAAAGCACGCCCTCCCGGGAGGCCGCTAAGGCGATGTCCACTCACAGTCACACGCATCACGACGCCAGGCCCCGTGCTGCAGCCGCGGACGAACTTCGCGCTCGCACCCACGCAGCCGCACTCGGTGTCGAAATGCGAAGTCCGCTGGCCCAGATCGAGCTGGCCGCGAGTCAACTCGCACGCGAAGCGCTCACACCCATCGCGCGCGCTCACGCCGATCAGATCTTCGACGCGGTGGCGCAGATCGATGAGTTGGTCGATCGCAGTCTTCGGCTGTTGCTTCCCCAGGCACCGCGTGCCGGGCGGACTTGCGCCCTCACACCCGTGCTTGGCGAGCTTCGCGCGCGTTTCGAGCCGGCACTCGCCGCTTGCGGTGTGCAGTGGGTGTCGGATGGCGGTGCCGCCGACGAGGTCCGGGGAGACCCGGATGCCTTTCGCGCACACGTCTGTTCCCTACTTCGCTTCGTGCTCGTGGCCTGCGAGCGCGGTGGGCGGATGGAGGTGGCGCTCCAATCCGGTGTGGTCTTGCGCCTGACGATCGCACTGGACGAACCCCTCGAGGCCGAAGTCTTCGCGGGCGCGCGGCGAGAACTCGAAGCCCTGCGTGCGCGAATGCTCGAGTCGGGTGTCGAGCTGGCAGGCGAACTGGGTATGCACACTTCACACGTCGAACTCGTGATGCCGCATGAACCGACCGACGAACATCTCACCACCGATCAGGAGGACGCATGTCCCGGGTCCTAGTCTTCGAACGCTCCCCCGGCCTGCTTCATGACCTCGTGCAGGTGCTCGAACGTGCCGGCTATTCGACGTTGGCGGTCGACTCGACCGACGCACTCGAGCAATGCCTCGACGACCACGGTTGTCGCGCAGCATTGGTAGACGTTCGTGGCGAAACCGACGTCGTATGGCTCGATCGGTTGTTGCGCAGCGCGCCCGCACCCATCGTCTTTGCCATGGGGGCTTCCGGGTCGGTCGAACTCGCGGTGACGAGCATGAAGCTCGGTGTGCGCGACTACTTCCGCAAACCGTTTCGGGTCGAGCAGCTCGAACGCCGCCTGAGCCGCGAATTACACCAGGTGCCGCTCGTGAACCATCCGGTTCTCGCAGCCGAGGACGAGCGGATGACGGCGATGCTGCGCGAAGCCCGCGCCGCGGCCGGTGGCGACACGACCGTGGTCATCCGCGGCGAACGCGGCAGCGGCAAGAAGGCGATCGCAGAATGGATTCACGCCGCGAGTGCGCGAGGCACCGGGCCGTTGGTCCGTGTCGATTGTGGTTCGCTTCGTGACGCGACCCTCGACGCCGAAGTCTTCGGTCGCGAAGCGGGCGCATGGCTCGAAGCGCCCCAGGCGAGTTCGGGCTTCGTCGAGCGTGCGAACCAGGGGACGCTCCTGCTCGAAGACATCGACGAAGCTTCGCCGGCCGCGCAGGCCATCTTCGTGCGCCTGCTCGAGGAGCGCGGTGTGAAACCCGTGGGTGCAAGCTTCGCCCAGCCCGTCGACGTGCGGATCATGGCCACGACTTCTCGCGATCTTCGCGAGTTCGTCGAACAGGGTGAATTCCGCGAAGACCTCTACTACCGGCTCGATGTCGTGTCTCTCGAGGTCCCGCCGCTGCGCGAACGGACGCGTGACCTGCGCATGCTGGCCGAAGCGATGCTGCGCAAGCACGTTCGTGCTTTGGGCAGTGAAGCGCCGGTATTTGCAGACGACGACTTCGATGCGCTTTCGAATCACCCGTTTCCCGGGAACCTGCGCGAACTCGACAACCTCATGCAGCGCGCCGCCGTGCTCTTCCCCGGGAGCGCGGTCGAAGTCGAACGTCTGATGCAGGGGCCGGGCAACCTCGCTGCGCCACCGCAGCCAACACCGGCGTCGTCGCTGAACCTACGGGAACTCGAACGTCAGGCCGTCGAACGTTCGCTTCGTGAGGCGAACGGCAATCGCACCCATGCCTCGCAGCTTCTCGGCATCAATGTGCGCACCCTGCGAAACAAGATCCGCCTCTACGGTCTTCGCTGACCGGGAACGATTTTCCTACCGGCATTGCAGTCTGAAGACCGGTTGCAATGTCTGAATCGTTCGATTCGCACGGCGTACGCGTGCGGTCCGCGCGAGAGCGCGTAGGAAGGCGCTGAGCGACCGACTTCCCTGGCACGCCCCTTGCTTTGTCGTTGCACGAATGGTGAATCGGATGTTCGAGCGGGCACACGTGGCGCCTGCGATTCGATTCGAAAGGGGAGGTAGGAACGAATGGACGGTCTGTCTCCGTCGAGCTCTTCGGTGCTGGCGGATGCCATGCGCTTTCGTGAGGCACGCGGCGCCGTTCTCGCAGGCAACCTCGCCAACGCCGACACGCCCGGCTATCGCCGGCGTGACCTGACCTTCGTCGACGCTTTGGAAGCTGCAGCGACCGAACTCGCGGGTTCCAACCCGTCGCATCTCGGGACCGCTGCAGACGAGAACCCGGTCCAGCGCCACAAGCTCGAAGTGGGCCCACCTGGTCAGCGTGTCGACGGCAATGGCGTGAACCTCGACGAAGAAGCCATCGCATTCCATCGCAACGCCGGTGCGTTCACGAACCAGGCGCGGATTCTAGCGCGCATCGAAGCCTTGACGAAAGCCGCGATCTCGGGTCGGTAGGCCGGTTGATAAACGGGAGTTTGAGTCATGTCGTTCAACAACATCACTGACATCGCCGTTTCGGGCATGATGGCGCAGCGCACGCGCATCGCGATCACCGCCTCGAACCTCGCCAATGCGGAAACCACGCGAACGGCCGAGGGGGGGGCGTATCGCCGACGCGATCCGGTCTTCGTCGCCGAGTCGCCAGAAGGCCCCTTCGCCGAACATCTCGAACGCGAACTTCGCGCAGTGCGCGTCGCGAGCGTGGCCGCAGACTCGCGTGACTTCATCGAGCGCATCGAACCCGGGCATCCCGACGCGGATGAGAACGGCGTCGTTCGTTATCCGCGCATCAACACCGTCGAGGAGATGACCAACCTGATGAGTGCGAGTCGCTCCTTCGACGCGAACCTCATGATGATGGGCAAGGTCCGACAAATGAGTCAGGCCGTGCTGAAGATTGGAGGCTGATCTTGGAATCGATGGAAATCAAAGCCTCGTTGTTGTCGAGTCCTGAGTTCTCGGATGTGGGGGGTGCGACGCAGGCACCGAACACCGCGAGCGAAGCCTTTTCGACCATGGTGAAGGCCATGATCGACCAGACGAACGAGGCCCAGCTCGATGCGAACGCCAAGGCGGAAGGGTTTGCGCGCAAGGAAGTCGGTCTCACCGAGACCGTGCTCGCGGTGAACAAGGCCGACCTCTCGCTTCGCATGTTGATGGAAGTCCGCAACCGCGCGCTCGAGGCCTATCGCGAACTCACCCGCGCGGTCTAGCCCCCGAGCCGAATCGCTTCGCTGAATTCACGCTGCTCTCGTAGCACTCATGTAGCAAGAGGAAGATCCTGTGCCCGACTGGTTGAACGGAATTGCCGAACAATTCAAGCAGCTCACCCCTGCGCGGCAGGCCACCCTGGTGGCGACAGCGCTGGGGTCGCTCGCTTTTTTCTTCTGGATGAGCAACGGGGCCGCGAATTCCCAGTACCGGTTGCTCTTTCGCGGGCTGGACGAGGGCGAAGTGGCCGCCGTCGTCGATGCGCTTGCGGCCGAGAACATCGCCCACCGCCTCGAAGAAGCCGGCACGGCGATTCACGTCCCAGCCGCGCTGGTGCACGAAGCGCGGATTCGCGTTGCTGCGAAGGGGCTCCCGGCCGGGCGGGGCGTCGGTTTCGAGATCTTCGACAAGGGGAACTTCGGCGTCACCGACTTCGTGCAGAAGGTGAACTACAAGCGTGCGATGCAGGGCGAACTGGCGCGCAGCATCGAACAGGTCGAGTCGGTCGAAGCGGCTCGTGTGCAGATTGCGTTGCCCGAGAAGACGGTCTTCCTGCGCAAGAACCAGGCGCACGTGACGGCGTCGGTGGTGGCGCGTCTTTCTCCGGGGCGCGATCTGTCCGAAGACCAGGTGGAGGGCATCGTGCATCTCGTGGCGTCGAGTGTCGAAGGCCTGCAATCAAAGAACGTCACCGTGGTCGACAATCACGGACGACTGCTCGCACCGATCGGCTCGGGACCCCCGGGCCCCAACGCGCCGGATGGTGCTCTCGCGCAGCAGTCGCGACTCGAAGCGAGCCTCGAAGGGCAGGTCGTGTCGCTGCTCGAACGCACGATCGGGATCGGCAACGTGTCCGCGCAGGTCACCGCCGAGCTCGACTGGACGAAGGTCGAACAGACCGAAGAGCGCTTCGATCCGGATTCCCAGGTCGCGCGCAGCGAGAGGATCAGCGAAGACAGTTCCAGCGACGCACTCGGCGGCGCTGGTGAGGCCGGTGGACCGGCCGGCGTGGTGGCCAATGCCCCGGATACGGCAGTCGCAGGCGGTGGCGGAGGCGGAGGCCGCCAGAGCGCCTCGAATCGAACGACCTCGACGATCAACTACGAGATCAACAAGGTCGTGAGCCACACCGAACTTCCGATGGGCACGATCAAGCGTCTTTCGGTGGCCGTGTTGATCGACGGCATGCCGGTCGCTCCGGGCGGCAAACCAGGCGAAGGCGGAGGTGAGGGAGCGTCGGGCTTCCGTCCCTGGGACGAGAAGGCGATGGGCCAGTTCGAGCAGCTCGCCAAGGCCGCGGTCGGTTTCTCCGAGGAGCGCGGTGACGAGTTCAGCCTGATCAACGCGCCGTTCCGCACGATCGCCGTGGAATCGACACCCGGTTGGTTCGATCCGCAGGTGACGGTCTTGATCTCGAACGTCCTCAACATCGTCGGGCTGCTGCTCGCGCTCGTGATGTTCGGTCGCTTCATGGTGAAGCCCATTGCCGAAGCCCTCGAAGGCGAGGCATCCCCACAGATGGTGGGCGTGACGACCGCAGGAGACCTCGCTTCGCAGCTCGAACTCGACGCCGAACTTGAGCAGGAAGAAGAGCTGCCGCAACGCGAACTCACCCTGCAGGAGCGCGTCGACTCGCTCGCCGCGAAGCGATCGGAAGACTCGGTCAAGACCATCCGCAGCTGGTTGGCGGGCTGATCCATGCCGGCGCTGCAGTTCGAAATGCTGACGGGGGCCGAGAAGGCCGCCATCCTCATGCTCACCATGGGAGCCGAGCGCGTGCGCGAACTCCTTTCCAAGATGGAAGACCACGAAGTCGAGCGCATCCTCGCGTCGGTTTCGCGCTTCGACGAGATCTCGGCCTCGATCCTCGACCGCGTGCTCGAAGAATTCATCGACGCCATCGGTCATCACGAACTCAACATCCATGGCGGGCGCGAGCGAGCGTTGAACCTGATCTCCCAGACCCTCGAAGGCGACCGCGCAACCAAGCTGAAGGAGAAGCTCGGTCGCGACGAAAAGCGCATCGACTGGACCTTGCGCGGCTACACGGCGGAGTTCATCGCCGAAGCCCTCAAGGACGAACACCCGCAGACCATCGCGGTGATTCTCGCTCAGCTCCCGAGTGACCGCGGTGCGAAGATCATTCGCGAGCTTCCCGACACCGTGCAGGCCGACGTGTTGCTGCGGATCGCCGGACTCGACAGCGTGACGAGCGACGTCATCTACGACCTCGAAGAAGAGGTGTCGCACATGTTCCACCGCAGCCTCGGGGCACCGACGCCACTGGGCGGAACCGACAGTGCGGCGAAGATCCTGAACGGTGTGCCCAAGTCCGACGGCCAGACGATCCTCGAAGGGGTCGACACCAAGGACCCCGACACTGCGGGCGAGATTCGCAAGCGGATGCTCACCTTCAACGACCTTTCGAGCATCGACAAGCGGGGTTTCCAGGCACTGCTGCGCGAGATTCCGACCGAAGATCTGGTGGTCGCACTCAAGACGGCTTCGGACGACATGAAGGAGCAGGTCTTCTCGAACGTCTCGTCGCGTGCAGCGGATCAGATTCGCGAAGAATCGGAACTGCTTCCCCCGATGAAGCTTTCCGAGATCGAGAAAATCCAGCAGAGCATCGTCGACATCGCGCGGAATCTCGAAGAAGAGGGAGCGCTCACGATCGGCGCGGGCGGCGGAGGCGACGATGTCCTCGTTTGAACCGCAGCCCTTCCTCGCCGCCGCCGCCGAATTCGAATCGAAGCGCGATGTCGCCAACCCGGCAGGCTTCGTGCCGCTGCGCGTCGGCGAGGAACGTCCGGCCGACGAAGCACCCGCAGCGGCGAGCGAAGAAGAGATCAAGGCCGCCGCATGGAAGGAGGGTTTCGCCGCGGGCCGAGCCGAACTCCCGTGGCAGGAAGCCGAGACACTACAGGGACTTATCGAGACCCTCGAGAAAGCACTCGAAGGCGTGTCTCGCCTGCGCAGGGGCCTGCTGGAAGAGAGCCGCGAGACTTCGGTCGAACTCGCGCTGGCCATGGCCGAGTGCCTGGTGCGGCGGCAGATCGCGCTCGACCCTGCGCCGCTCGTCGACATCGTGAAGCGCGCGCTGGAAACCCTGCCCGACGAACCCAAGTTGCGCGTGGCCCTGGCGAGCGAGGACTTCGAATGCCTGCAGCTCGGGCTCGCGGAAGAGCTTGCGAGCTTTGGTGCTTCGGGTGCAGTGGCCCTCGAAGCGAGCGCGGACCTCGCGAGCGGAGACGTGCGGGTCGAAGGGGAGCGTGGCGGTGTCGACGCCCGACTCACCACCGTGCTTTCGCGCATGCGCGACGGGCTAGACGGTCTTCGCGACATGCCGGAAGCCGACGCATCGGCAGAACCCGAGTCACTCGACACGCTGCAAGGCGACACCTCTGAAGATGCGGAGGACGCTTCGTGAGTGCCGCAGTGGACATGACGTTCAAGCGCGCCTGCCTCTCGCGCATCGCGGGGCTCGAGCCGATCGAAGCCGACGGGCGCGTGTGTTCGGTCGTGGGAACGATGATCGAAGGGGAGGGGATTCCCGCGCACATCGGTTCGGTGTGCCGCGTCGAACCGGACGACGGTGCCGCGAGCTTCGAGGCAGAAGTCGTGGGCTTTCGCGATTCTCGTTTCCTGCTGATGCCGCTGGGCGACCACCAGGGCGTCGCGCCCGGCGCACGCCTGCGCGTTGCGGGGCGACGTTCACGCGTGCCGCGCGGCGACGCCTGCCTCGGGCGCATCCTCGACGGACTTGGACGTCCGATCGACGACGGTCTTCCGCTCGACAATGCGCCGACGATCTCCCTGTACCGCGCCCCCGAATCGGCGGTCACGCGCGAACGCGTTTCCCAACCGCTGGATCTCGGCGTTCGCGCCATCAATTCGTTCTGCACGGTCGGGCGTGGCATGCGACTCGGCATCTTCGCCGGCTCGGGGGTCGGCAAGTCGACTCTGTTGGGGCAGATCGCGCGTCATACCCAGGCCGACGTGAACGTGATCGCGTTGATTGGTGAGCGTCGTCGCGAAGTGCGCGACTTCATCGAGCGCGATCTCGGTGACGCCCTTTCGCGCTCGGTCGTGATCGTGTCGACGAGCGACGAAGCACCGCTACTCCGGGTGCGCGCCGCCCACGCGGCGACGGCCATCGCCGAGTCGTTCCGCGACGAGGGCCGCTCGGTGCTGTTGATGATGGACTCGGTGACGCGCTTCTGTACCGCGTTGCGAGAGATCGGCCTCGCGAGCGGAGAGCCGCCGACCACGCGTGGCTATACGCCTTCGGTCTTCAGTCAGCTGCCACGGCTTTTCGAACGCGCGGGAACCTCGGCGTCTGGGGGCAGCATCACCGGCATCTATACCGTCCTCGTCGAAGGCGACGACCTCAACGAGCCGGTGGCCGACGCGAGTCGGTCCCTGCTCGACGGACACGTGGCGCTCTCGAGACGGCTCGCCGAGCGCGGTCACTTCCCGTCGATCGATGTTCTCGCAAGCGTGTCGCGCGTGATGAACGACGTCGCGAGCGAGGGACACATCAAACTCGCCCGCACCGCTAGAGAGGCCCTGGCGACCTATGCCGAAGCCGAAGATCTGATCTCGGTCGGCGCCTACCAGTCGGGCAGCGATGCCCGCATCGATGCGGCGCGCATGCTTCACGAACCCCTGCGGCATTTCCTCCAGCAAGAACCTGCCAACTGCACGCGTCTCGCCGAAGGGCTCGACGCCCTGCAGCAGATCGTGGGTGGCGGCGCCGGGGAACCGGCCGGTGGAGATGCATCGTGAAGAAGTTTGCCTTTCGCCTCGAGTCGGTCTTGAAGCTTCGTCGTCACGAATTCGAACGCAAGCAGCGCGCCTACCTGGCCGCTCGCTCGCGCGTCGACGGCATCGTGCGAGAACACGAAGCGGCGGAGACAGACGCGGCCGAACGCGCAGCGGCGTGGATCACGCGGGCACGAGAGGGTGTGGTCTCCGAGCGCGTTGGACTCGAACAATTCGGAATCGAGCGCGCCTTCGTGGGTTGGCGCGACGCTGGCGAACGGCTGGAAGAAGCGCGGGCCGTGGCCCAGCAGGCGAACACCGAGTTGACCCATGCCGCAACCCGGGTGCGCGCACTCGAAACCCTGCGAGAACGCGCCCTCGAACGCTACCGCACCGACGCTCTGCGTGAGGAGATCCGTCAGCTCGACGAGATCGCCGGACGCAACACGGCCCTTGCACGAACGGGGGCGAACCGATGATGCACCGCGACGTTTCGAGACCCGGCCTCGCGGCGTTGGCCTTCGCGGTCGCCGCAGCGATCAGCGTGGCGCCGGTGTCCGCCCAGGATTCGACTTCGAACAAGGATGCGGAAGCCGCGGCCGAGCCCGACGGTCGGGAAGCGTCGGGAAGGGCCTCGATGGCGGGGTCGCGCATGGGCCTCAGCCAGGGCGTCGACCGTCTGCTGATCGAAGTCCACAAGCGTCAGAAGGAACTCACCGAGGCCGAACGCGAAGTTGTGCGACGCGAAGCCGCTGTCCTCGAACTCGAGGTGATGATCGAAGAACGCATCGCCGCGCTGGAAGCGGATCGTGCAGCCATCGAAGAACGCATCACGGCGTGGGAAGTACAGGACGGCGATCGCATCAAGAAGCTCTCGAGGGTCTATTCCGCCATGCCTCCGGCCCGGGCGGCCCGACTGCTTTCGGATCTCGAACTCGATCTGGCGGTTTCGGTGCTCGGCGGCATGAAGCAGAAGGAATCGGCCAAGGTCCTCGCGGTGATCGATCCCAAGCGGGCGCTCGTATTGAGCCGGAGACTCGCACGGCCCCTTGCGACCGACTGAAAGACGGAAAGAAGGAAATACGGGCGGGTCATCGCGGCGCGCCAGGAGACGAAGCAATGAAGGTGACAGGAAGCGACCTCGATCGATTGTCGAACGCTGGCGGAGCGGGGGCGCGCGGCGCAGACGCTCGACCAGCTGGTTCGATGGAAGACGGCTTCGAGGCGTCGCTGGTCGAGATGCTCGACGCAACGAACGACGACACCCCTCGCGACCCCCAGGTCGACTCGAATCCGGAACCGGGTGAAGCGGAGGTCGCAAGCAGCGGTGAGGTCGCGCAGTCCCAGGACGCGACCGGCCGCGAAGTCGTGGCGCCACAGGGTGAACAGGCGCGTGGCGAGAGTGCTCCCGAAACGGGGTCGCGCGCACTCGACGAGGTCGAAGCAGCAGCAACCCACTCGGCACCGCGCGCAACCGCGCCGCCGTCCGACACCGCCGCGCCGCGGCTCGACACCCCCGCCCCGTCGCGCACCGGCGACGCCGCACCGGCAAACGCCGCCGCCGCGACGCCCCGCGTCGACGCACCTGCCGATTCAGCGAGACCCAGCAACGAGTCACAGCGCACGGAAGCCGAAGCCGAACCGCGCGCCGCCGAACCCAGGCCGGCCGCAGCGCAACAGGCGAACGAGGCTGCGTCCGATCGCCCGATGGCTCGAACGGGCGTCGAGCGACCGCAAGCTGAACCGCGCGCGAACGCAGAACGTACCCAGCTCGCAGAGACTCCCGGCGCCGAGACCCTGCGCGAAGCCGCGGAAGAGCGACGTGGTGACACGCAGACCGGCGATGATCGACCGCGCGACGAAGCGCGCGCGCGTTCCGTTGCGACCGAGGATTCCGCGCGATCGGCCTCTACGCGTCCCGACGCCTTCCAGATGGCTTCGGGAGCGGAAACGACTCCGGCCCCGGGGACCGCGCAGGCTGCCGCGGCCGCCGTGGCCGCCACGGGTGACGCGCCGACTCCACCCGTGCAAGCCGTAGCCCCGCAGCCGCCGGTCGAAGCCGTGGTCGCACCCGAGGAACCGGTTGCACCGGGGAGTACGCCGCGATCGCTTCCCGCGGAAGCGATTCCCCAGCACATCGAATGGCTCGCGGCGCGTGGCGGTGGGTCGGCGCAGATCCAGCTCTACCCACCCGAGCTCGGAAAGCTCGCGATTCAGGTCACGGTGCGCGGTGATGACGTGAAGGTCGTGATGAACGTACGCGAAGCCGCCGCTCAGACCGTGGTCGCGGAATACAAGGACAGTCTCGAAAACGCACTGGCGTCCAAGGAACTGAAACTCGATCAGTTCGAAGTGCGCGACTGGCGCGAGCGCAACGATGCGCCGGGAAACCAAGAGCAGCGACAACACGCCGACGACGCACAGCGCGACCGCGATGGCCGAGACCGCGATGCAGCCCCGGCGGGTGGTATTGCGGGTGCGCTTTCGGCTCCGCTCCACGCAAGTGCGAACTTCGACCGGGATCAGGCCCAGAACGTAAACCTACGCGTCTGATCCTCGGACGTACCCAGGGTCCCCGCGACCCGGACAGCAAATAGACAGAAGGAGGGCAGGACATGGGTTTCGACGTCAGCTCCGACTTTGGAATCGAATCAGCGCTCAGTGCCGAAGAGCAACGGGCCAAGAAGGACGACGAGGTCGGCCGCACCGACTTTCTCACCATGTTGGTCGCCCAGCTCGAAAACCAGGACCCGTTGAACCCGCAGGACGCGTCCGAATTCTCGGCGCAGCTCGCCCAGTTCTCGAGTCTCGAGCAGTTGATCGACATGAAGGCGAGCCTCGACAAGCTCGTCGAAACCCAGACCGAGCAGAACGAGAAGCGCGACGCCCTCGGCGAGGACATGATGGCCACGTCACTCATCGACAAGGAGGTCGCCGTCTTCGACAACCGCCTCCAGGTACCGGAGCAGGGTGAGACATCGCAAGTCAGCTTCTACCTCGACGGTGTCGCGAGCACGGTCGAGATCAGGGTCCATGACGAAACCGGCAACCAGCTCTACTCGTTCGAGGCCGAGAACGAGGATGGAAGCTGGGGCGAGGGGCTCAATACCTACGATTGGACTCGGCCCGTGGGCGCCGAGGACTATGTCTGGGGAACGCGGAACCCGACCTTCAGTGTCGTTGCGAGCCGCGGTCAGGATGAGGTGCGAGCCGAGGGTGTGTCGCTCGGCCGCGTAACGTCGACTTCGATGGGCTTCGACCAGACGCTCCTCGAACTCGCCGACGGTCGCCGGGTGGGTCTCGAGAACATCTTCGAGGTCCGTCCCACCACCGAAGGTGGAATCTGATGCTGGATCGGTTGCGTGCTCTCATCACAGCGGTGATGGCACCTCTCGTTTCCGGAGACGGGCGCAAGGATCGCGCTTCGGAACCCGGCTTGGTCGAATTCAAGGACGTATTCGACCAGGTCCTTCAGGAAGGCAATTGGACCTTCCTTCGAGCCGGGGCGCTCGAACGTTCTTGGAACGCCCGGAACGGTCAAAAGAAGGAACTGAGATGAGTCTTGGAAATGCGTTGAACAGCAGTGTGACGGGGTTGGACGCCACGTCGCGGGCGATCTCCGTCGTCGGCGACAACATCGCCAACGTGAATACGCCCGGCTTCAAGGAACGACGCGCCGAATTCGGTGATGTCCTCGGGCAGTCGATTTCGGCGGGTGGCGGTTTCTCACAGACGGGTGCGGGCGTGATGACGTCGCGGGTGTCGACGATCTACTCGCAGGGCACGTTCGAAAGCACCGGGCGGCCCACCGATCTCGCGATCGAGGGCCGCGGCTTCTTCGTCGTCGACGATCAGGCCGGTGGGCGTGGCTACACGCGCGCGGGCATCTTCGGCTTCGACAACAACGGCTTCCTGTCGACACCCGACGGGGCTCGGGTGCAGGGCTACGGGGTCAACGCCGCGACCGGAGCGGTGTCGGGAACCCTGGGTGACATCGCTATCAACATCACGGTGTCGCCGCCCCAGCAGACGACGGACTATCAGCTTTCGGTCAACCTCGATGCGAACGAGACCCCGACCACGACCGGCTTCGACTGGGCAAATCCCGATGGGACCTCGCACTTCCGCACCGCGGCCACCGTCTACGACTCGCTCGGCAATCCCCACACCGTGACGACGTTCTTCACGAACACGGGTGCGAATACGTGGGACTACAACGTCGGCATCGATCCAGCGGACACGGACACGGCGGTGGCGAGTGCCGGCGATCTCTTCGTGCAGGTCGGCACCGGCGACTTGACCTTCGACAGTGATGGTCTGCTCACCGCGGTCGACGGCGGCGGAAGTGCGCTGGCCGACGGCGCGGATGCGTACACGATGACGCTCCCGTTCAACGGTGGTGCCGACGCGACGCAGACGATGGACCTCAACTTTGGTCCCTTTGGTGGAGCCGGCACAGGCGACTCGACCACCCAGTTCGGTGGTTCGACGAGCGCGGTAAACTCGTTCACCCAGGACGGCTTCGGGCCCGGTAACCTGCAGTCGATCCAGATCGGGCCCGACGGGGTGATCACCGGCCAGTATTCGAACGGCAACAACCTCGACATTGCGCAGATCGCACTCGCGATCTTCCCCAACACCGAGGGGTTGGTGAGCGTCGGGAACAATCGCCTGGTCGAATCCAACGTTTCGGGGCAGCCGCTCGTTGGCGGTGCCCAGAGCGGCGTGATGGGGTCGGTGCGCTCGAACACGATCGAGCAGTCGAACGTCGACCTCGCCGCCCAGTTCGTGAAGATGATCGTCCACCAGCGCGCCTTCCAGGCGAACACGCGGACGGTTTCCGTCGCGAATGAACTGATGGGCAACCTCGTCGGACTCGGCGCATAGTCGGTTCGTTCGGTTCGCAAGCTCGTCCAGGCCCTGGCGCGCCCGTTTCCATCACACTGGAAACGGGCGCGCACTGGCTTGTTCACGATGCCTCTGGCAAATTACGCGGGCCGGGGGGTGGCATCGATGGGTTCGTTCGCACGCAGATCGCAGCGCAGGTGGGGGGTGGCCGCGGCCATGGCCGTCGCCGTGGCGGCTGCTGCTGCGAGCATCGCTCCCGCCGCGCCCGAGCCGGGCAAGCAGGCGCCGTTTCGTCGTGTCGTCATCGACGCCGGGCACGGTGGCAAGGACGAGGGGGCGACCGCAGCGAGTGGCCTGCTCGAAAAGGAGCTGGTGCTCGACGTGTCGAAGCGCCTCGCCGGGCTCCTGAAGAAGCAGAAGCTCCAGGTCGTCCTGACCCGCGAGAGCGACGAATTCGTTCCCCTCGAAGTTCGCACCAGCCGCGCGAACGACGCGCGTGGCGATCTGTTCATTTCGATCCACGCCAATGCGGCGACCAGTCGTCGGGCGCGCGGGATCGAAACCTACTTCGTTTCGCTCGAAGCGAGCGATGCGGCTTCGCGCCGCGTGGCCGACCGCGAGAACGAAGCCCTCGGCCGCAGCGCGGCGGCTTCGCCCGCGGTCGACCCCTTCCTCGCGCTACTCGGCGACATGATCAGTACCGATCATATGGTCGACTCGAACACCTTCGCGAAGCTGGCCCAGGCCGAACTCGCGGACCTCGACGCCGCGTCGTCGCGCGGTGTCAAGCAGGCACCGTTCGTCGTCTTGATGGGCGTGCAGATGCCGGCTGCGTTGATCGAGATCGGCTTCCTCAGCAACCGGGACGACGCGCAGTCGCTGGCGCGCCGCGAACACCGTCAGCGCATCGCCGAAGCGCTCGAGCGGGCGGTCGTGGCGTTCGGAAAGCGGTACGATGCGCGCCGCGGCATCGCGGCCGTGTCTCGCTGACGCTGCCCGACCGCGGCCCCTTCCGCTCTTTCCTTTTCACAACCCGGAGCCTCGATGCGCAAAGACGGACGCGCGCAGGACGACCTGCGCCCGATCGAACTGCAGACCAACTTCACCCACAACCCGCTCGGCTCGGTGCTCTGCGGCTTCGGGAATACCCGCGTGCTGTGCACCGTCTGCGAAGAGACGGGTGTCCCCCGCTGGCTCAAGGGCAGCGGCGACGGCTGGGTGACCGCGGAGTATTCGATGCTTCCCGGTTCCACCGACCGCCGCAGCGATCGCGAAAGCAGCCGCGGCAAGGTGGGCGGCCGCACGATGGAAATCCAGCGCTTGATCGGTCGAAGCCTGCGCGCCGTCGTCGACTTGCGTGCGCTCGGTGAACGCACCCTCTGGGTCGACTGCGATGTGTTGCAGGCCGACGGTGGGACGCGAACGGCATCGATCACCGGTGCGTACGTCGCATTGGCCATCGCCTGTGGCCGGCTCCAGGCCGAAGGGCGCATTACCCAGAACCCCCTGCGCGATCGCGTGTCGGCGATATCGGTCGGCCTGGTGGGAGGCGAAGTCCTGCTCGACCTGCCTTACGAAGAGGACGTGCGCGCGGACGTCGACATGAACGTCGTCGGCACCGCGAGCGGCGACCTGATCGAAGTGCAGGGCACGGGGGAGGGCGCGACCTTCAGCGAAAAGCAGCTGCACGACCTCACCGCATTGGCCCTGCGTGGGATTTCCGAACTCGGACTTCGCCAGGAAGAGGCTGTGGCCGAAGGGCTGCGCGCGCTCGGCATCGACCTCAGCGCGGGTACGTCGGGTGGCTGACGAACGCGTCTGGGTGATCGCCACCGGCAACCCCGGCAAGCGTTGCGAGATCGAGGCGATTCTCTCGCACTGCGACGTTTCCGTGCGCGGTCTTTCGCCCGATGAGTCCGTCGCGTTTCCCGACGAAGGCACCGACTACCGCGAGAACGCGATCGAGAAGGCGCGCGCCGTCGCGGCGCAACTCGGCGTGATCGGTGTGGCCGACGATTCGGGTATCGAAGTCGACGCCCTCGACGGCGCACCGGGGCCGCTCTCGGCGCGCTACGGCGGCGAGGGGCTCGACGATCGAGGTCGTGTCGACAAGCTGCTCGCTGCGCTGGCGGGAACCGAGGGCGACGCACGCGGTGCGAAGTTCGTCTGTCACGCCGCATTGGTCACCCCGGAAGGCGAGACCGTCGTCGCCTACGGCGAATGCCGCGGCGTGATCCTCGCGGCCCCCCGCGGTCGCGGCGGCTTCGGCTACGACCCCGTCTTCCAACCCGAAGGCTTCGACCGATCGATGGCCGAAGTCGACACGGCGACCAAGCACCAGATCTCCCACCGCGGTCGCGCATTTCGCGACCTCGAAGCGCGCGTTCGTGCCGAGTTGGGCGCGGCGGTATAGGCGGCACAAAGGCCGCCGGAAGATCAGACCTCGAGCAGGGCGACGCTTTCCTTGATCAGGTTGCGCAGCCTCTTGCGGTCCCTCTTGTCGACCCCGTCGAACTGCACGCCCATCCCGAGTGGGAGGCCCGGCTTCTGGAGATTGCCGGGGACGTTCGCGTACACGACGTCGGCTTCGGCATCCATCACACCATCGGGTAGAAACATCTGGAGCGAAACCCTGGCGCCGTTCATCACAGCGCGCTTCGTCGCGAGAAAGGCACCGGTTTCGGCGAGGCTGAAGATCGCGGCGTCCTTCGTGCGGCCGCCGACGCTCACCGCGCAACCCCAGTCGGTGGGGACGCGCGGCGACTCACGATTGCCAAAGCCATCGGGCGCCGGGCTGTGTGCACGGTTCAGCTGAAAGCGCAGATGGGCTTCCTGCAGCGGGTTCCACATCGCGAGCTTCACCCCGACCTTGCGGAGCCGTTTGCGATGCCCCTTGTCCGGGGATTCACCAACCGAGATGAAACGCAGGCCGTCTTTGGGCGCGAGCCCGCAGAGCAGATCGAGGTGGCGACCCACGACGTCGGGTTCGTAGGGGGTGGGGACCAGGATCGCGCCAACGTCGAGGTCTTCTTCACGCAGGACCTCTTCCGCGGCTTCGAAGTCGGGGAGGACCGTCATCGGAGCGCCCAATTCGCGAAGGCGCCGCGCAAGATCCATGGTTTCGAGTCCGCGAGGACTCTCGAGAACGAGGGTGTGTCGCTGAATCTTGTCGACCGCGTCTTCCGGCATGGACGGTTCTCCCGCCCATGCAATCGGTGAAAAGCGAAAGGCTCTTGAGGAGCCTGGTCCGGTCTTCAACCGGGATGCGGCGCGCAGATCCGCGCCATGACCTCGTAGGGTGTCGAAAATTCGGGGCGATGGCGCGCGATCCTGCGGCGCAGTTGCCGGTGCGCCCGGGGCGTGATCGCGGTGCCCCGATCGGCCAGAAAGGCAGCGAGTTGCGAGTCGATGAAGTGGAGCAGGTCCGCCCGATCTTCCCGCGTGGGAGCGGGGGGCTCGGCGACTTCGAGCCAGAGGGCGTAGCGGGGAAGGCGCTGCTCCACCGCGCAGCAGAGCTCTATATAGAAGTAGTCGAAGCGCCGTCGGTCCACGGAGTGCAAGTGGTACGGTGCCCCCGGAAGTGGCGAATGCTGCCGGGACTTGCTTCAGCGAGTGGCCAGGGGCTTCTTCTTGTCTGCGAGTTCGGCACTTGTCAGTGACCGGGGGCAGCTGCTAATCCAAACGCGCCCGGAACCACTCGAGGCCGATGCTGACGGGGCGGAGGAAGAGGCTGATGCGCATACGCATGATGGGGGTCGTGTTGTTGACCGCCGTATTGGCCTGCCAGACCCCGCTCGAACCGCCCGACCTGCCCGAAGAGGAAGCTCCGATCGAGGCGAAGGTTCGCAGCGAGGTCCCGAGCGAACCCGAGTGGGTCTACGACCCGGAGAACGCCCAGGACATCCTCGACACCTGCGCGGGTTGTCACGGGAAGGACGGCGAAGGGGGGGGTGACGGCACCTACCCGCGTCTCGCCGGGATGAAGGCGAAGTACATCGCCCGGCAGTTGCGCGCGTTCAAGAAGCGAGAGCGGATCAACATCCCCATGTACCCGTACGCGATCGAGCGAGATCTGCCCGAGACCGACGTGCTCGACGTTTCCCGGCTGCTCTCGAAGATGAAACTGCTCACCGAAATGCCCGAGTTCGACGACTCGATGAGCGCATTCCAGAAGCTCAGCCTGGCGCGGAAGGTGTTCAACATTCCCCGGGCGTACGGGGACGTCGAGCGTGGCGCGGAACTCTACGAAGAGAAGTGCCGCTCGTGTCATGGCCGCGAAGGCAAGGGGCGTGGAAACGCACCGATGCTCGCCGGACAGTACAGCGACTATCTGGAGCGACAGATCGACCTGTACCGCAAGGGCGAACGCTACTTCGAGGACGATCGGATGCAGGTTGCCATCGACAGCCTCGACGGCGACGACATCGACGACCTGCTCGCCTACTTCTCGACGCGCGACGATTGAAGTGACCGTGGCACGCTAGACGAACGCCACTGCCAACGTCGAGAACACCACCCCGAGGCCAGCGGCCATGCTCGCCATGGGGAGCTGTGTCCGCACGTGGTCCATCAGGTCGCAGCCGGTGAACATGCTCGAGAGGATCGTGGTGTCGGAAATCGGCGAGCACTGGTCGCCGAAGACGGCCCCGCCCAGCACCGCTCCGAAACAGATCTGGATGTAGAGCGGGTCGGGCAACACCGACCAGGCAAGAGGGATCGCCAGTGGAAAGACGACCGCGTAGGTACCCCAGGAAGTGCCGGTCGCGAAGGCGATGATCATGCACAGCACGGTGAGCAATGCAGGCAGTACGTACGCCGGGATCGCGTCGCCGCCGATCGAAACGAGGTAGTTCGCCGTGCCGAGGCTCCCCGACACTTCGGCGATCGTGACCGCGAGCCCGAGGATGATCGCGCCGATCGTCATCTTGCCGCAGCCCGCGATGAAGCCACCGAGCACGCGTGAAAGGGAAAGACCGCGCAGCCGCGCAATGACCATCGCCGAGAGCACCGACGCCATGAAGGCTTCGTTCACGTAACTCCCGAGCCCGAGCATGACGGGAATGACGTTGATGCCGAGCAAGAGACCGAGGGGGATCAAGAAGTCGAGTAGCGATGGGTCGTAGTCGGGCGCTTCTTGTTCTTCGACCCGTTCGGCCAGGCTGTCGTCGATGACCATGGGTGACGCGTCGGGGCCGTCGAGGCCGTCGCCCCGCCGCGCACGTGCTCGGGCTTCGCGCATCGGGCCCGGGACCACCGGGAGCTTGCCGAAGGCGAAGAGCAGGGTCGAAAGCACGGCGAG
>JASMLK010000071.1 GCA_030748735.1 Myxococcota bacterium
CAGGACAAGATGCGGCAGGCCTTCCCCAACTCGTCGAAGACCCTCGGGCTCGGCTTCGGTCTCAGCGAATCGGGCGGCATGGGCACCACCATCGGCGGCCAGGAGTTGATCGACCGGCCGACATCCAGTGGGCAGGCGTGCCTTTGCAACGAGATCGAGATTCGGGATGAAGACGACAAGGCGGTGGCCGAAGGCGTCTACGGTGAAATCCACATCCGCAGTCCCTTCTTGATGCTCGGCTACTACGGCAACCCCGAAGCCACGCAAGAAGCCATCAAACCCGGACGTTGGCTCGCCACGGGTGACATCGGCTGTCTCGAGGACGGCTACCTCTACATCAACTCGCGCGCGCGCGACATGATTCTCCGCGCAGCCGAAAACGTGTACCCGGTAGAAATCGAGCACCGGCTCGACGCCCATCCCGACGTCGCCGAAGCGGCGATCGTCGGCGTCGACCACGACGCGCTGGGGCAGGAAGTCAAGGCGATCGTGGTGCCGCGCGAAGGCGTCGACCACCTCGACACCGAAGCGCTCGGCCGGTTCGTCGGCGAGACACTCGCGGCCTTCAAGGTGCCGAGTCTGTGGGAGGTGCGAAGTGAGCCCCTCCCGCGCAACGCTTCCGGCAAGGTGCTGAAGAACGTGCTGACGGGCGAGGTCGAGAACAAGCTGCTAGACGACTGACCCCGCTACGCTCGCGGACGCGTCGAGCGCGTTCGATCGCGATCCAAGCTAACGTCCATTTCGTGGGGCAGACCTCCGACAAGCGCGACGCCCTGAAACGCTGGCTTCAGGAACGATTGACGCGTGACGAGCGCGGGCGAGAAGAATGGCGCCAACTCGCGGAGGCGGTCTGGGATCACCTCCTGCTGACCCCGGTGCATGACCTCGTGGACGCGAACACCGCGAAGGCGCTCGCCGACCGCCTCGCGGCCCCGGAGTTCGTCAGCGAACTCACACGGCCGGTCATGGCCAACGTCATGGGTGCGCTGATCGAAGAGATGCGAGAGGACGCTGAGCCCGTCGGGAGGTTCGTCCCCGAGGAAGCGAAGGCGAAGCTCCACGAAGTCCTTTCCCGCCCCGGCCTGGTTCATCCCGACTGGGTGCACGCGATGCTGCGCGGCGAGGCCGTCGAAGAGGTGCTCAACGACATCCTCTATCGGGCGCTGCTGGACTTCTCGACGCTCTTGCCGCGCATCCTCGTGAAGGTTTCGTCGACCCGCCGATTCAGCGTCCTCGGTAGTGCCGGGATGTTCGCGGAGCGGATGATCGGAGAGGTCCAGAAGTTGATCGAGCCGGAGATTCGAGCCTTCCTGGCCGACAGCACCGGGCGCGTCCTCGAGAGTGCAGCCGAGTTCACCATCGCGAACATCGACAACCCGGCGCAGATCGAATTTCGATCCAGCTTCATCGACTTCGTGCTCTCGAAGTCTCCGGCGTTCCTCTTGATGAACTCGGATGACGAACTGCTCGACGACATGGGTGCCGTCATCGAGCTCACGGCCCAGCACCTCGCGGAGGCCCCCGAAACACGAGACGCCATTCACCGCTCGGTCGATCGACTCATGGAGCACTGCAGCGACAAGAATCTCGGCGAAGCCCTGCAATGGAACGACACGAGCCCCCGCCCCCCGATCGACGCACTCGCCGATGCCACCTGGCCGGCTTACGTGGCCGCGGTCACGAGCCCGGGCGCGCAGCGCTTCATGGATGGGATCGTCGATGGGCTGATCGACGAGTACGAGCGCGACGCATCGAAGTAGCCGCGTGGGGACCGTCAGCCTTTGTCGTCGGCCGCCCGCATCACCGGACCGTCGTTTCGCCACATCCAGCAGGAATCCGGACGCCCGGTGACACCGAGCAGCGAGATCGTGAGCGAGCGGGTGTGAAGGGGATGACCCGCGACCGAGAGTTTCGTGGCGGCGCGAGTAGAACGGGGACGATGGGGCTCATGGCGTGACGCGAGTCGTCGAAACGAGCTTTTCGACGCGATCGATTGAAGATGCCCGGGCCGAGCTGCGTCATACTACGGACTCAACGCGACCGGAGGAACGCCAGGATGCTTCGCCACTTCACGCTCGACCACTTCGCCACAGCGCTGCTCGTCCTTGCGCTCGTCTCTGCGCTCGTCTCTGCGCTCGCCTTCGCCGCGCCACTCGAGGCCAGCGCCGAAACGCGCATGAGCGCCACCTACGAGACCACGATCGAAGCACCGGCCGTCGAGGTCGGTTCGCCCCTCGACATGCGCGACGACGAGTACAACAGCGACTACATCTTCGGCATGACGCGCGGGGTCGCAGACTCGACGATGATCCCCGCGGTGAAGCCGTTGTTCTTCCTGGTCACGATCCCGCTCGACATCGTCTTCCTGCCCTTCGCGGCAATCGGCGGGCTCTTCTGATCGCGTCGGAAGCGGCGCTCGCGCAGAGCGTGATCGCCGCCCTCAGTGCAGCGGCATGACGACGACCAGGGCGTAACCGCCCTCGGGTACCTCGACGTGCGCAATGTGCTGTTCGCCGGGCGGCAGTCCCAGTTCGACCACGACTTCGTGGCTGCCGGCAGGCAGGCGCTCGCGCGAAACGAGCACGCGGTCGGGCAGTAGCGTCCAGGAGCGAGTGTCGGGCTTGTCAGCGGCGACGAGCAGGCTTTCGGCCGCGAGCCCCGCGAGCACCCCGAGGATGCTCCCCGCCTGTCCCTTGGCTTCCTGCCCCGCCAGGCGCGCCCCCTCGGCGACGACCGCGCGGGTGATCATGCGGGTGACCGCCGCCGCGAGGATCTTGGGCTTGATGTCTTCGTACTCGCGAACCAGCTCGGCCCCAAAGTTCGTCACCTGCTCGACCCCGACGGCCCGACCGTCGATACTCGCACGTGCTTGACGATGAACGCCCACCGCGGGAACCAGGTCGGGGAAGACCAACACCTTGAAGGCGCTGCGTTCGAGGACGCCGAGGTCGCCCGTCACGTCGGCCGCCACGATGCCGACCGCGGCGCCGATCGGCATCCGCTCGGGGATCTTGTAGGGAACCCGACCGACACCGGTGATGACGAGGATCTCTCCACCACCCTCCACCTGGTTCCCCGCCGCCGCGTTGTCGCTGGCGAGGAGCTTCTTCACGTTCTTGCCGCGATACGAACCCTTGCTTGCGAGTCGTCGCACCGGGCCCCGCAAGGTGTCGAAGCGCCCCTCTTCGAGGGCTTCGTCGTAGTAGCGCAGCGCGGTGTTGTACTCGCCGAGGCGTTCGAAAACGAACCCCGCGAGGTACGACCCGATGGCGCCGTGGGCGTGGTCGGGGGCGGTGTCCTTCAGGTACTTCTGCATCACCTGAAAACGCTTGGCTTCGACCCGGGCGCCTTTCAGATCGCCGAGGGCCAGGTAGTTGAGGATGTTCAGCGCATTGAGCGAAAGCCGCTCGACGGGCGAGATCTTGTACGAGCCGGCGTCGTCGCTGTAGAAGTAGCTGGCGACGTCACCCGCCGTGCTGTTGGTGAAGTCGAGCAACTCGAGTTCTTTGTCCGCGAGCCCGAGATCGCTGCGCGCACTTTCGTAGTCGCCGCGCGCCTGGTGGAGCATTCCGCGCTCGAGTAGCACGAGGGCATCATTGCCCTTGATGACTTCGGGATGCTCACCCGGTTCATCGACGCGCAGCATCGAGGACAGC
>JASMLK010000072.1 GCA_030748735.1 Myxococcota bacterium
GGCAGGAAGAGGCGCGCAAGCTGAAAGACGGCTACGACACCGAGGGCGTTCATCAGCGCGACGAGCGCGCGTGAAACCGCGAAATCCGAACCGAAGAGCGCGAACACGGCGCCTTGCAGCCAATAGACCGCGGGTGTCAGCGGGACGTTGATGTCGCGATAGAGAAGTCGCCCGCTTGCGACATCGTGCGAGGCGACCAGCACGATGCCTTCGTCGCTGACGAAGGCATCCAGCAGGATGAAGCTGGCTTGAAAAGCGAGGCTCGCGGCGAATAAGAGCAGCGCGATGCGGGAATGGGCGCGCACTCGCGTATGATAGAGCAGCGTCATGGTTGGGGAACCCGAGGTAGAGAGAGCGAGAGCGAATGCGTAGGACGATTCGCGAAGCGTGCCGTGCGACGCGCGCCCGTTCGAGGCGTCGAGTGGGGTTGCTCGCCCTGGTTCTGTTCGCTGCGGCCCCAACGCACGCGGCTTCGAACCAGCCGCCGTCCCCCGCCCCGGCCGCCTCCGTCGCTTCGGTCGAAGAGGCGATCGCTGTGCTCGCGTCCCCGCTTCGATGGTCCGAGCGATCGCTCCTGGTCCGTACCTTCGCTCGCTGGGTGGACGACGACGTCGAGCCTCATCTGTACGCGATCGGTGTGCTGGCGCGAAGTCGCAATCCCGATGTCGCGCCCGCGCTGATCGACGCGCTCGGCGCCCCCACCTTTCCCTATCGCTTCGAAGCGGGCGTAGCGCTCGTCAAAGTGCCACATCCGCGTGCCGTCGAAGCGCTGGCCGACTTGTCGAACGATGCGGACGAGAAACTGGCGCGCATGGCCGCTCGCGCACTCGGCGTGGTCGCGAGCGAACTGGCTGACGAAGCCGCAGTCGAACGCGCGCGCCTCGTCCTCGGCGAGTTGCTTCGAACCGCGCCGAGTCCGGCGTTGCGTGTTGCGGCGCTTCGCGGACTGGTTTCGATCGGCAGCGACACGGCTCGCCGCGACGCATTCGAAATCGGTGTGGCCGATCCCCATCCGCTCGTTCGCTGCGGCCTGCTGGCTTCTTCCCCGGCCTTCCTGGCCGCGAAGCAGCCGACGTCGATCAGCCGGGCGCATGTGCGGACCCTCCTGCGCAAGAGCCTCGACCCGGGGGCAGCCGAAGAGCCCCTGGGTGTGTTGGCCCGTGCGTGGCATGCGTCACGCCACTATTCGAAGGTGGCGCCCGAAGCCGAGCGGGAAAGCGATTGCCTCGACGTCAACGAAGCGGCGATGCGCTGGCTCGCAACGATCGGCGACGCCCAGGCGCGCCCCGCCCTCGAGCGGGCGGTGGTTTCGAGTGACCCCGAACTACGCGCCACGGCGATCTACGGGCTCGCGCGCTTCGCCGACGATGCCGCCTTTGGTCGCGTCGTCGAAGCCCTCGACAGCCCGCTGTTCGGCGAACGCCTCGCGGCCATCGAGGGGCTGGGCGATTCGAAGCATCCCGCGGCGGACGCGAAGCTGGTCGATGTCTTGCGCGGCGGTTCGCGACTCGACCGTCGCGAAGCCGCAAAGGCGCTCGCGGGTTCGTTCGGTGCATCCCTTGCATTGATCGATGCCTTCGTGGACCCCGCTGTAGAGGTTCGCGACGAAGCAGAGGCATCGCTCATGCGCAGTGACGTCGTCGTGCGAAAGATCGAAGACGCTCTCGCAACGGCCGACGTCGGCGGTAGCGAAGCCTATTCGGAGGAAGTGCTCACCCGACGCAGGCAGCGCCTCGAGGATGGGCTCGCACGTTGGCAGGCCGAGCGCGACGAAGCCGAGGTGGCGCTCGTGAAGGGGTTGGCAGGCGAGGATCCGCGCCTTCGGGTGCGCGCAGCGCGCGTGCTCTCTCGCTACAGCAGCCAGGGCAGCTTCGATCAGCTCGTTCATGCGCTCTCGCATGGCAATGCCCCCGCCAACGCGGGCGCGGCCCTGGCGCTGGGCTTGCGCGGAGACCGTCGCGCGTGCGCGCTGCTCGAACGAACGCTCGGCAAGAGCGACACCGCGTTGGCCGTTGCATCGGCGCGGGCGCTCGCGGACATCGGCTGCAGCGAATCGCTGCCCGCGTTGCGCGCGATCGATCGCGCGAAGTCGACCGATCGTCTCACGAAGACCGTCGGCTTCGCGGTTGCAAGACTCGAACGCGTGCCCACCGCGAATCAGGGCAGATAGCCGAGCGCTTCGAGCTGTGCGCGAACCTCGGGGGTGATTTCTTCGACGCCGTCGTCGATGCCTGCCGGTCGCGAATCGAGGTAGGCTTCGAGTTGCGCTTCGAGGTCTCGGGTCTCGGCGTCGCCCTCGCGCGGCTGTTGTTCGCCGCGATCTTCTTCGAGGCGATAACGCTCGAGGTCACCGCTGTTGCGGTGATGGATCAGCTTCCATCCCCGATGTCGAAGGCTCACGAGCGGCAGGTCGGCGTGGCGCTCGTACGTCGGCGAAAGGAGTTCCGAAAAAGCGGGGCGATCTTCGTCGCATCGCCCCTCGCGCAGCGCGCCGGCCAGGCTCTGGCCGTCGAGTTCTTTCGGAATCGGAATCCCCGCGAGCTCGAGCAGCGTGGGCATCAGGTCCGGTTGGGCGCGCTGGCATTCGAGTCGCGCTCCGGCCGCGACGCGACCGGGGGCGACAGCGATGAAGGGTACGCGTAGAGCAGGGTCGTACAGTGTCGTGCCGTGTTGCAGCCAGCCGTGTTCCATCAGGTCTTCGCCGTGGTCGGACGTGATGACGACGATCGTATCGTCGAGGCTTCCCGCTGCTTCGAGGTCGCGCCACAGCGCTCTGAAGAGTGCGTCGAGATGTCGAATCTCGGCGTCGTAGAGGTCGCGAATTTGTGCGACTTCGCTGTCGCTCACCTTCAACGTGCCGTTGTTGATGCCGAACGTGGTGAGTACGGGATATTCCTCGCGCCAGCGACCCTGATAGGCTGCGCCGTACATCCTGCGATACCGCTCGGGCGGCGCATACGGGCCGTGAACCTGATAGGTATGAAGGAAGACGAACCACGGCTCACCGCTTCGGTTCGTGATCCAGTCCCTCGCCAATGCGAACGTCTCCGGCGCCCGACCGGAATGGTCTTCGAGGCGCGTCGCCGCGCCGTTGTGATAGCGATCGAAGCCCCGATGGAAACCGAAGAGCGAATGGACGTAGCCCCCTTCGGTAAAGGCGGCGGTCGCGTATCCAGCTTCGCGAATCTGCTCGGCGAGTACGTCCCCCTTCGGCGGCGTCACGCCGCCGCCGGGATAGACGCCGTGTCGATTGGGAAAGCGCCCCGTGAACATCGACCAATGGGAACTGAGCGTCGTGGGATAGCTGGCGATGAAGTCTCGCACCATGGCACCCCGCCGGGCCAGGGTCATGAGAAAGGGCGTCGTGTCGCGTTCGTATCCGTAGGCCTGGGTGTGGTCGGCGCGCAGCGTGTCGAAGACGACGAGCAGTACGTTGGGTGCCGGGGCTATTGCGCGTCGCACCACGCGCGGCTGGGTGACGTAGACCGGTGCCCGTTGGGCGGAGGGTTCGGCGAGCGCCTGCCGCTCGATTTCGATCCGCAGTCGGAGTTCCGAGCCGAGTTCCTTCGGCAGCTCGACGCGGTAATCGATCCAGCGACCGGGTTCGAAGTCTTCGACAGCGACCTGACGCAGGAGTTCGCGCTCAGCTTTTTCGCTGACCGCCGAGATGCGAAACACGGGTCGGTCATTCGAGACGATCCCCGTTCGCGGGCGCGCGACCCCGATGGCGCCTTCGATTGCGATTGCGTCGGTGCCTGCGACCGGAGCACTCTCGATGCGCCACGATGTCTGCTCCGGCGTGAGCGGCATGAGGGCGACGCGCATCTCGGGCCCGAGGTCGATCGTGTCTTCCACAGCCCCGCCGCTCGCGACGGCGTCACCGAACAGCGGTGGGCCGAGGCGCAGCGGCTCCCGCGGTTCCGGCTCCGCGCACGCGACGCACAGGGTCAGTGCGAGCACACCGCCGATCGCGCGAAGCAATGGGCGCACTAATACCAACCCGGTGCCGTGCGCGGCCACGGGTTCGTCTGTTCAGCGATCGCGGTTTCGGGTGAAGTCGGGTCGTCGGTCATCGCCTGCCTCGATCGCCCGTCGCCCGGGCGCATCGTGGGTTGTAGCTCCGCGGTCGCTCGCTCGGCAACCTGCGCGATCCTCGATCAGCTACGCGCCTCGGCAGCACCGCGTTCCGACAACTTCTGCATCGGTCGGCCGCTCACGACGCGTTCGTGCAGCTCGGGCCAGTCCGCCCACTCGGTGCCAAGCAGCCGATCCATGACGGTGCTCCCGAAGCCGTAATGATTGTTGAAGCGAGCGTGATGCAGGGAGTGATAGGTGATCGGATGGGAGATCCAGGAACCCGTGCGTCGGGATGCGGCGCGGGGAAAGAAGTCGACGTTCGCGTGACCGATTACATTGCCCGCGATCTGATAGAGCGCGTGATAGGCGAAGAAGCCGGGGGCGCTGATCGGTGTGAAGAACGAAAGCACCAGCGGTACGCCGACCAGGCCGACCAACCAGCCGACGCCTTCGGCCGTGCTCATCGAATATCCGGTGAGCGGCGATGTGACTCTCGAGTCGTGATGCAACTTGTGGAACCGGAAGAACCGCTTCTCGTGCATCAAGCGATGCAGGCCCCAGTAGTAGACCTCGAAGCCCGCCCAACACACGAGGAAGGTGATCACGGCGTCGATCAGGCTTTCGTCTGCAAGGGGGACGAACCACAGCAGCAGCGCGAACGACACGCCCGCCATCGGGATGAAGCGCAGGGTGGCAGAGAGTTCCCAGCGCAACTGTCCCTCTGCGCGTGGAAGCGCGAAGACCCGCCGCGATTCGCCCAGCATCGCTTCGAGTGCGAACCCGACCGCAGCCGAGCCCAGGGTGAGGATGCCGAAGGCCAGGGTGGAAATCGTGATGAGCTGGAGCAGGGAGGCGCTGGCAACCAGTTCGGTCATGCTCGTGCTCCGGGGCGGCGAGGTTCTTTTGGTACGCAAGAGACTACGAATGCACATTGCGGTGGACGCGCAGCCGATGGTTGCGGCAACGTGACGCACCATGTCCGGTTCCCATACGAAACTTCTGCGACTTCGTGCCGGTAAGACGGCGCTTGCGTCGCTACGCGCAGAAGGCTTTTCCCCCGAGTTGTTTTCGACCGTGGTCGGGGCATCGGGCGGACCGAAGTGGTTGGTGTTGAGCCAGCTCGATCGCGTGCTGGTCGAGGATTTGATCGAGCCCGGTCGCACGCCGCTCGACTTCGTGGGCTCGTCGATCGGATCGTTCCGTCACGCTTGCCTCGCGCAGTCCGACCCGCGGGCCGCCATCGAGCGCTTCGAAGCGAGTTACATCGCGCAGGCGTATGACGCGCGGCCGACCGGTGCGCAAGTCAGCGCCGAGAGCGTTCGCATTCTCGACATCTTGATGGGCGACAAGGGGCGTTCGGAGGTCGTTGCCAACCCGCGACTTCGCAATCACGTGATCGCCGCACGCGTGCGGGGCCCGTTGGGGCTGCACCTTCCGCTCGGTCTGGCGGCCGCTGGCAACCTGGTCTCTCGCGGCACCCTCGGCTGGTTCTTCGAACGCGCCCTGTTCTCGACGCCGCGCGCCGGCGCTCCACTCGAATTTGCCCGCTTTTCAACCGCGCGCATCGAACTCAGTGAGCGGAACCTCGACCGCGCAGTTCTCGCGAGCGGCACGATCCCATTCGTGATGGATGGCATCCGAGACATCGAAGGTGCTTCGCCCGGGCTCTACCTCGATGGCGGGCTACTCGACTATCACTTCGACTTCGAGTTTCGCGGTCCAGCGGGGCTCGTGCTGTTTCCCCATTTCTTCGAACACATCACGCCGGGATGGCTCGACAAGAACCTGCAGTGGCGCCGCGTGCGCGGTGAAGCCCTCGATCGCGTGTTGATGATCTCGCCGTCGGACGAATTCGTGAAGGGGCTGCCGGGCGGCCGCGTGCCGGACCGTTCGGACTTCGAGCGGATGTCGACCGAAGAACGACAAGCGCAGTGGTGGGAAATCGTGCGGGCCTGTGGCGCGCTGGCCGACCAGCTTCACGACTGGATCACGACCGGCCGCATCGTCGAAGTGATCGAGCCCTTCGACCCGGCCGACTGAAACGCCACCGTCAGGGTTGGCGCCCCCGGCCTTCGAGACTCGCCAGGAAGGCGGCGATGTTGCGGTCGCCCGGATGTCGCGCGGCGGCCTCGCGAAGGACGGTGAGCGCATCCTGCACGCGACCCGCGTCGTACAGGGCGACGGCGTGGACATACGCGTAGCGTGGGTTGTCTGGCATCGATTGCGCGGCCGATGCGATATGGCCGAGCGCTTCCTCGGCGCGGCCGAGTCGAACCAGCGCGAGACCGAGTGCGTGGGAAAGATCGGGGTGCTCTGGAACCTTCGTGAGCCCTTCGCGGAGCACCGCTTCGCTTTGCTCGTGCTTGCCCTCTGCGCGATAGAGATCGGAAAGGTTGACATACGCGGGCACGAAGCTCGGGTTGCGCTTGCGCGCTTCGTGTAGCGCCTCTTCCGCTTCACCCTGGTCGCCGCGTGCGAGTGCAAGCGATGAAAGGCCCATGTGGGATTCGGGGCGATCGGCATCGCGCTGCAGGGCTCTTTCATACTCCTCGAGGATGGCCTGGCGCTTCTTCGCGGCCGCTGCCCCGAGCGAGGCCGGGTCGATGTCCTGCAGCGCGAGCGCTGCTTCCCAGCGGACCAGGCGCGTCGCGTCGTCCAGCAGGGGAGGGACGTGCGCGGTGCGAAGCTCTGCCGGGGCGCTTGCCAGGGCACGAGCCCCCGCGGCACGCAACATCGGATCTCCATCGGAGAGCGCCCGCTCGAACGTGGGAAGGCTGTTGGGTGTTGCGACGAGTGGGAGCATCGAAACCGCCGTTGCGCGTGCGATGTCGGGTGCGTTGCGGTCGTCGATCAAGCCGGCCAGCTTTCGTTCCGCTTCGGGACTTCCGGTACGTCCCGCTTCGAGCGCGTCGCCAAAATGGGTTCGCGCCTTGCTTCCAGCGTTGCGCCACCCTGCGATCTGCCTGGCCGACCAACTGCTGGTCGTGCTCGTATGGCAACCGTTGCATGCGTTCGGTGCGCCAACCCTGGCTGCCAGTTCGGGGTCGGGTACCCGCAGGCTGTGATCGCGGCGCGGATCGATCTGCATGTAGGTGCGGGTCGGCATGTGGCATTCGACGCACTGACTCCCGCGTGAGCCCTGGGCGTGATGGTGGTGCTCCTTCGTGTCGTAGCGTGTCGGCGTGTGACAGCGTGCGCACAGCGCGTTGCCTTCGACGCGAAGTCTTGCGCTGTGGGGTTCGTGGCAATCGCTGCAACTCACACCGGCCGCGTGCATGGCGCTCTGGACGAACGAGCCGTAGACGTAGACCTCTTCGCGTATTTGTCCGTCGCCGAAGTAGAGCGGTGGGTCGAGGGTGGCGATGCGGTGGGTGTCGTGGATCGGTGTGCCGGCCGGCGTGCCTTCAGCGAGCGTCGAACGCCGCGCGTGGCAGCGTGCGCAGAGCTCGACTTCGGTGTGCGCGGTTCGCACGGGCTCTCGCACCGGAAGGCCGGTTTCCTCGCTTTCGCGATAGCGCGCTCTCGCGACGGGCTCGAATTCGATCGAGAGGCCACGCGCGTTCGGTTTGCGCCACTTTCCTTCACCGTTTTGCATGCGGGTGCGATGCACGGAGCCCGGGCCGTGGCAGGCCTCGCACGCGACGTCGATTTCCGACCAGGTGGTTTCGAACTGGTCGCGCCCTGCGTCGTAGCCCTTGCGCAGATTCGTGGAATGACATTCCGCGCATTGATGGTTCCAGTTCTGCGCCAGCCCGGTCCAGTGCAGGACGTCGCCCGGTGGAATGCGCTCGTCGCCGTAGACCGAAAACCAGCGTTGTCCCCCCTCTGCACTCGGGCGCGTGTCCCACGCGAGGACGAAGGCCTGCAGGCGTCCGTCTGGGAAGGCCACCAGGTATTGCTGCAGCGGGTCGACGCCGAACGCGTACACGGCCTCGAAGCGCTTGCGTTCGCCGCGGTCGTCTTCGCTTTCGATCCAGTACCGCCCCTCGTCTCGCGTGAAGCGGGTGGTGACACCGTATTGGGTATGGGTGGCGCCCTCGAAGTTGCCGAGCACCGTCTTCGGTGTCGCTTCCTGCATGGCGAGGTCGTGATGCGAGCCGCCCCACGCCCTGAGCGCGTCGGGGTGGCAAGCCCCGCAAGCCCGGGCGCCGATGTAGGTGGCTTTGGCGACATCCGTCTCGCTCGCCGCGGCCAGATCGCTCCCAGCGGCAGCACCGGCAACCCACACGACGAGCAGCAGGTGCAGCAGTGCGGTTCCAGAAGGCCTCATCTCCGCGAGCCTATCGCAATCCTGGGTTGCACTCGCCCGGAAACCAAGCGTCGTCAGGATGAGCGCAACCGCGCGGGTCATCGGCGGCCCCTGCACACGCCGCTGCGCCTCACTTCGATCGCGGCACCACGGGGATGTCGATCTCGAGACGTCCTGCGTGCTCGAACACGAGGACCAGCGGCACCTTGTCGCCTTCCGCGAGCGAGCCCGTGAGTTGCATGAGCATCACGTGCTTGCCGCCCGGCTCGAGGTTGACGACTTCGCCGGCCGCGATCGGAAAGCCCTTGGGGTGATGCTTCATCCGCATCATGCCGTCCTGCTCGAGCGATTCGTGGAGTTCCACCATCTTGGCGACGGACGATTCCACGCGGAGCAACCGGTCGTCTCGGCCGCTCGTGTTGTGCAGCGAAAAGTACGCGACGCCGACTGGAACACCGAGGTTCGGGTGGGAGCGCGCGTCGCTCACCCGTATCGGAAACGCCGGCTGCTCGGCACCGGCTTCGGCTGCGTGCGCGAGTGAGCCCGCTGCAAGCGTGAACGCCAGCAACAGCCACTTCGAAATCGATCCTGCTAGGCGCATCAAAATTCTTCTCCATCGTGGGCTTCGCTCCCTGCGCGAGGGCGCGGCCATGGCGGGGCGCGGCAGTATAACCCGACGAAGCCCGCGCCCGTTCGATTCGATCTCGCACTCGTATCGGGGCGCCACGCCGCGCGAAGTCTGTACACTCGCCGAGTGACCGCCCCCCCCACTCCGAGTCGCAGCGCCGACGCCGACGCAGCAACCGACGCCTCGCTTTCGACCGGGTACACCCGCTACGCGCTCGCTCTGCTCGTGGTGGTGTACGTCTTCAACTTCATCGACCGCTCGATCCTTTCGATCTTGCTCGAGTCGATCAAGCAGGAATTCCAGGTCTCCGACACCTGGCTGGGCTTCCTGCACGGGATCGCGTTCGCGGCCCTCTACACCACGGTGGGCATTCCGATCGCCCGCTGGTCCGATCGCGGTTCGCGCACGTCGATCATTTCGCTCGCGGTCTTCGTGTGGAGCGGGATGACGGCGATCACCGGCTTCGCTCAGAGCTTCGTCCACCTGGTGCTCGCGCGAATCGGCGTCGGGATCGGCGAAGCGGGATGCAGTCCGCCCGCGCACTCGTTGATTTCGGACTACTTCCCGCCGGAAAGGCGCGCGACCGCGCTCGCCATCTATTCGATGGGCATTCCGATCGGTAGCGGACTCGGTTTCCTGTTGGGTGGTTGGCTCGACGAGTGGTTCGACTGGCGTACGGCGTTCATCGTGGTGGGGGCGCCGGGGATCGCGCTCGCCCTGCTCGTGAAGCTCACCCTCAAAGAACCCGTGCGCGGTCGCTGGGACCCGCCGAGCGTGACGCGCGAGCAACCGCCCGCCGGCGACGTGATGCGGTTCATGGCGGGGTTGCCGTCGTTTCGTCACATGGCGGTGGCCGCGGCCCTGCATGCCTTCTACGGCTACGGCGCCCTTGCGTTCAATGCGGTCTTCTTTCGACGAAGTCACGAGATGGGTTCCGGCGAGGTGGGTTCCTGGCTCGCGTTGATATCGTTTACCGCGGGTGTGACGGGTACGTTCCTCGGCGGCTACTTGAGCGATCGTCTCGGCTCGCGCGACTATCGCTGGTATATGTGGATTCCCGCGTACGCGACGCTGATCTACATCCCCTTTGCGTTTGGGGTCTATCTCTGGCCAGACCCCCATATCGCCCTGGTCTTTGCTTTTCCGGCTTCAGTGCTCGGAGGCATGTACCTCGGGCCGACCTTTGCGATGACGCAATCGCTCGTGACGCCAATGATGCGCGCGACCGCGTCAGCGGTGCTCTTGTTCATCATCAACATGATCGGTCTGGGACTCGGACCGCAAGGGGTCGGCATCTTGAGTGATCTGCTCGCGCCATCGCTGGACGTGCACTCGATGCGCTACGCCCTGCTCGCGACCGTGACGGTCTTCGCCGCCTGGTCCCTCACCCACTACTTCCTCGCCGCGCGCACCCTGCGAGAGGACCTCGAAGCGAAGGAACGCCTCGAAGCTTCGTCAACCTCGGCCTGACGCGTCCAGCGGAGGCAGCGCTCGGTGACCGTCTTCGATGAAGGCCCGCGCAGAACGAAAGAACCCGGCGATCCCACGAGGGAATCACCGGGTCCGTTCTTTCGTACCAGGAGCAGATTCGGTTTCGAATCCGGGCTAGCGGCGCCGGATCGCGCTTCGCATGACCAGGGCACCGAAGCCAAAGAGCATCGCGGCGCTCGGTTCGGGCACTGCGTTCGTGGGGCCACCACCGGTCGACGGGCGGATGCCGCCAACGGCTTCGATCGCCCACGTGTGCTTGGTCTGTGTGTCCCACCATTCGAGGGTGATCAAGAATTGGTCGGGCGACCGCATCGACTCGTAGGTGCCGAGCGCAAGCGGAATCTTGAGATGGGCGTTGAGGTGGGTTTCCGTGTAGACGAACTCGTCGTTCTTCGCGAAGTAGAAGCCGAAGTCGCCGTTGCGGGCGTCGAAGAAGTCGTCGGTCGCCGAGTCGACGTCCATCACCGAGCCGCCGACGAGGTCGACCTTCGCCGCCTGGCCGGAGCCCATGTCGTCGGCGCCGAAGAGCGTGATCCGGGTGTCCGTGTCGTAGTAGATGCCGAACTCGCCGAATTCGCCGCCGGGCGAGTCCTTCAGCTCGATCGCGAAGACCCAGCCTGTGGATTCGAAGCGCTCGACGCCGCTGTTCGTGTGGTAGCCGGGCATCGGGGCTTCGGCGCCGATCGGTGCCGCGATCGCCTGGGGGGCGACTGAGACGATCAGCGCGAAAAGCGTGGCCGCGGCCGCGCGGGGAAAGTGCTTCAACATCGCAGAACTCCTGTGGCTCTCTTCGAGTGGTGTGAACAGCCTACATGACGAGGAGGGAGAAATCAATTGAGGAAACAAGTAGTTGTGCATGTTTGAGGCAAAAAATGTGGGATTATGGCTCCATTCTGAGTGCGCCCAAGCCGATCAAAGGTGACGGCGAAACGGTCACATTGCGCTCAGAAATCGTTTTGATTCAGGCCCGTTGGATCGCTGTTCGCGCACTTGCGATGGCGGCTGCCTGTGCGTGGAGTTCTCTTGCCGGTGCCGCTCCGGGCGAGGTCACGGGCTCGGTCGAAATCCTCGCTGGTGCGGGTGGCTTCACGGGGCCGATCGGCAGTGCCGACTTCTTCGGCACGGCGGTGGCGAGCGTCGGCGATCTCGACGACGACGGGGGCAGCGAGCGCGGCGCCGTTTGGATGCTCTTCCTCGATTCGAACGGCAGCGTGAAGGCGCACCAGAAGATCAGCGAACTCATGGGCGGCTTCGGGGCCCACTCGCGAACGGCGACCGCTTCGGCAGCGCGCTCGCAACCACCCACCATCTCGACGGCGACCTGCGGCCCGAACTCGTCGTCGGCTCGATCTTCGACGCCGGCGCGGGGGTGCTTCAGGGCTTCGCAGTAGGGCTTCATGAATCATCCGGGCTAGACTTGCCCCGCGGAGACAACCGATGGGTGAGCCCCCGCCGCAGTCGATCGATGAACGAAGGGAAGGCGTCGAGCGCGGAGTCGCGCGCCTGGTGGTCGTCCGCGACCGCCTCGTCTTCGTCGCACGCGATGGCATGGTCTTGTTCGTTGGAGACGCTCTCGCCGACGCGGAAGGCGTGCCACCCGTCGGCGTCGCGTTCGACGCGTGGTCGTCGTCGGCTTCGGTCGAACTCGTCGATGTTCACGCCGCGAAGTACGTGGACGCGGTGCTCTCGCTTCTGGCCGCTGCCCCCCGTTCCGTTCTTCGCGTTGGCGGTGCGAGCGAAACCGAACCGGGTCCCGAGTGGTTCGAATGGACCGTGCTCGGGCCGATTGGCGACGAGCCCGGGACCGCGTTCCTGGTTTCCGATGTCACGCGGGCGTGGACCGGGCTTTCCGAGTTGGCCAGCGGCGAGCACGTGCGTCGACGCCTCGAGGAACGGGTCCTCGGTAGCCAGAAGCTCGAGAGCCTCGGTGTGCTGGCGGGTCGGGTCGCGCACGACTTCAACAACCTCCTCACTCCGATCGTGGGTAACGTCGGGCTCGCTCTGCTCGATCTTCCCGCCGAATCACCTCTTCGCAAACGCGCGATGGCGATCAAGGACGCGGCGAATCGCGCGACTGCGCTGACCCGCCAATTGCTCAACTACGCGGGGCAGGATCTTCCCAGCGCCGATGCGGTGAATCTCTCGCAGGCTGTCGAAGAGATGCGGCTTCTGCTCGAGGCTTTCGCGCAGTCGAATACGAAGCTCGCGTCCGCACTCGCGAGCGATGTGCCCTGGATCGAGGTCGATGCGAGTCACGTCGGCCAGCTGGTCATGAACCTCGTCGTGAACGCGTCCGAGGCGCTGCAACCGCAGGGTGGCACCATCGAACTGCGTACCGGCTTCGTCGAACTCGACGCCGAGGACCTCGATCGGTGCGTGATCGGTTCCGACGCACAGCCGGGCCGGTTTGCATACATCGAGGTCGCCGACGCGGGCTCGGGCATTCCCGAAATCGACCGAGATCGCATCTTCGACCCCCTGTTCTCGACGCGCGCCGCCGGCCGCGGGTTGGGCCTCACTGCGGTGGCGGAAATCGTACGTGGCTACGACGGCGCGCTCGAACTGTCGAGTGAGCCCGGCGACGGTACACGGGTGCGCGTGCTCTTTCCCACCACATCTCCAGAAGCGCCGATGGGTCGCGCAGGCCAGGTTGCGAGCGAAAGTGGATCGCTCTCGGCTGCGTTGGGGCCACGGGCGACGCGTGGGACCGTCCTCGTCGTCGACGACGACGCGAATGCGCGCGGCCTGATGGCCGAGGTGTTGGGCAACGCCGGCTTTGCGGTGCGCGAAGCCGCGACCGGCCCGGTTGCGCTGCGGGCCTTCGAGCGCGCCGACGTGACGATCGACGCTGTCGTGCTCGACTACGCCATGCCGCTGGTCACAGGCGCCGAACTCTTCGATGCCATGCGCAAACTCCGCTCCGAGGTCCGTGCGATCATGGTCTCGGGCTACGCGCCCCCCGACGCAGCGCAGGACTTGATGCGTCGCGGCCTCGAAGGCTACGTGCAGAAGCCCTTCGAACCCGACGAACTCGTCGCTGCGGTGGAAGCTGCGCTCGAGTAGGTCCGCTGAAGAAGGCGCGCTGAAGTAGACGCGCGCAGCGCGATCAGGAACCCGCGGCTTCCACTTCGACCGGAATGCCGTTCAGCACCGCGTTGCCCGAAAGGACGTCGAGGGGCTGGTCATCGGTCAAGCGGTTCGAATTGACGCCGGGTGTCTTCGCCGCGACCGAGAGCCCGGTGCCGTGAAGGTCGTGGCCGTAGCCGTGCGGCAGGCACACGACCCCCGGGCGGATCTCGTCCGTGATCTCGATCGGCGCCTCTACGCTGCCAACGCGGCTGGTCACGCGTGCGCGCCCATCAGTCGCCAGGCCGACGCGCGAAGCGTCCTCGGGGTGGATCTGCAGCGTGCAGCGATCGCGACCGCGCATCAGCGTGTCGACGTTGTGCATCCACGAGTTGTTGGATCGCACGGTGCGCCGGCCGACGAGCACGAGCTGGGTGTCGTCCTTCGAAGCGGCCTCGCAGCGCGAACCGAGATCCGCAGTGAGTCGGGTGACGTCCTGGCGGAGGGCTTCGGGAAAGACGTCGATCTTGCCCGACGGCGTCGACAACGCGGCGGGAACCGCGGGTTCGAGGGCGCCGAGGTCGATGCCGTGGGGATGGGCTTCGAGGCGTTCGATGGAAAGCCCGTCGGGGTTCCCGCCAAAGGCGTCGCCCCAGGGCCCCGTCCGCAACAGCACGTCGAGCATGGCCACGGCCGCGGGTCGCCCCGCCACGGCGGTTTCGATTTCATCGGCGTCGCGGCCGTGGATCAACGAATGCTCGCTGCCGACTTCGCGTTCGATCAGACCGCGCACCAACATGCGCTGTAGCAGCGCCGGGTCGGCTTCGGTGCCATGCCCTCCCACGACCAGTGCCAGGCGCGAGAGGATTTCCTCTTCACCCGGTGCATCGGTTTCGAGGACCGGCGGCGAATAATTCGCCACCGAGCGCACCGCGATGTTGTAGAAGGACGCGTCGTAGTGACTGCGCTCGAGGGCCGAAGTCGGCGGCAGGATGACGTCGGCATGGCGCGTCGTTTCGTTCAGGTAGGGATCGACGCTCACCATGAAGGAGAGGCCCGCGAAGGCGGTGTCGAGTCGCTCGCCGTTCGGCGCGGAAAGGATCGGGTTGCCCCCAACGGTGAAGAGCGCGCGAATCTGTCCGGCCCCTTCGGTTTCGATTTCGTCTGCCAACGTGGCGATCGGCAACTCGCTGCGCACTTCGGGTACGCCGCGCACGCGCGACTGCCAGCGGCCGGTCGTGAAGCCGCGCCCCTTGCCCTCCTGTCCTTTGCGACGGGGCCGTGCGTGGGCGGGGTAGGGGAAGAGCATGCCGCCCACGCGATCGAAGTTGCCCGTGAGGATCGTCAGCAGATCACTCGCCCACGACGTCAGGGTGCCGAATTCGGCGGTATGAACGCCGATGCGACCATAGACGGCGGCGCTGTTCGCGCCGGCGATCTCGCGTGCGATCTTGCGGATCTCCGCTTCCGGAATGCCGCTGACTTCTGCAACGCGCGCGGGGCCGAAGGGCGCAACGGCGGCTTCGGTACCCTCACGGTCTTCGAGGTGCTCCGAAAGTGCGCCGTAGTCGACGAGCCCTTCTTCGAAGAGCACGTTCGCGATGGCGAGCAGGAAGTGCCCGTCGGTGCCCGGGCGAATCGCAAGGTGGCGATCGGCGAGCCTGGCCGTGCGCGTGGTGCGCGGATCGACGACCACGAGTTGCCCGCCGCGTTCGCGCAGCCGCTTCAGGCGCCCGGGGAAGTCGGGTGCGGTGCACAGGCTGCCGTTCGATTCGAGTGGGTTCGCGCCCAGCATCAAGAGGTAGTCGGTGCGGTCGAGGTCCGGCACGGGGATCGTGTCCGGGTTGCCGTACATCAAGCCGCAGGAGACGTGTCGCGGCATCTGGTCGACGGTCGACGCCGAAAAGAGATTGCGCGTCTTGAGCGACTGGAGCAGGGGGCGGACGAAGAACGTGCCACCGAGGTTGTGCACGTTCGGGTTGCCGAGGTAGGCACCGATCGATTCGTTGCCGGACGCTTCGCGGACGCGTTCGACCCCGGCTTCGACCGCGGCATAGGCTTCGTCCCATTCGACTTCGACGTGCTTGCCGTCTCGCTTCACGAGCGGTTTGTGCAGGCGGTCGGGGTCGTCGTGGAGTTCACCCAGGGTCGTGCCCTTGGGGCAGATGAAGCCGCCACTGAACACGTCATCGGCGTCACCGCGGATGCGCGTCACGCGATCGCCTTCGAGGGTGATTTCGAGCCCGCAGGTGGCTTCGCACAGCGGACAGGTTCGATAGGCGGTGCGCGTGGCTTCGCTCATGCGGTCTATTCGTCCGCGTTCGTTTCGGTCTTCGTGGCGGCTTCGAGCAGTTCGTCGAAGCTGTCCTGGAGGCACTGGGCATAGAAGCCCGGGTCCGGGAGCATGTCGCGACAAGCGGTGACCGACACCGAAATGCGACCCGAGAAGCTGAAGACCGGGTGGATGATCCCCATGCCGTCCATCACCGGGCCCAGACCGAAGAGCCCGACGATGCGTCCACCCGTGAAGTAGAGGGGGACCTGCGGGCCGGGCACGTTGGTGATCACCGTGTTGAGGAAGGGTGACACGCGGTTCGCGAGGCCGAGGCGTGAGTACGCTCGCGCAGCAAGGCCAGAGAACGTGCCGGGCAACACCTGCGAGATGTCCGTCATGGTGTCGGCCCCCATCGCTTCCGCGACGGCCTTCGAATTGCGCGTGCCCTCGTGCACCCGCTTCAGGCGTTCGACGGGGTCTTCGATGTGGCTGTAGAGGGTGACGCTCATCGACGAAATACGATTGCCCGCAGTGCCCTTCTCGTCGTCTCGGCGCACCGAGATCGGGGCCATCGCGACCAGGGACTCGCGCGGGAGTTCGTTCTTGTCTTCGAGATAGCGACGCATGGCACCCGAACAGACGGTGAGGATGACGTCGTTCACCGTCGCTCCCGGCACGCGCTTGCGAATGTCGCGCACGTCCTGCAGCGAGAAGACGCGGCCTTCGATGACGCGATGGGGTGTCACCGTGCCGTTGAAGCGCGTGCGCGGCACATCACCCGAACCTTCGACCTCTTCCGCGGGGTCGGCCATCATCCGCTTCGCAATCGGCGGGATCGTGCGGCCCATCACCTTCGCGAAGCGGAAGGGGTCGCGAACGTTCTGGGCGACGCTGCGCATGCCGAGTTCGAGCACACTCGGGTCGCGTTCGGGAACCCACTTCTCCGTCGGTGGTTCGGGCTCGGCGTCGGGTTCGATGTCGTGGATCGCCGCCATCATCTCGGCACCGGACACGCCGTCGATCGCAGCGTGGTGAATCTTCGTCATGACTGCGAAGGATCCCTTCGGAACCCCTTCGACGTTGTCGAGGCCTTCGATGACGTACATCTCCCACAGCGGCTTCGAGAGATCGAGCGGTCGCGCGTGGATGCGCGCGGCCTGGATGCACAGCTGTCGCCAGTCACCGGGGTGGGGCAGTGCGATGTGGCGCACGTGAAATTCGAGATCGAACTCGGGGTCCTCGATCCAATAGGGATGGTCGAGGTCGAAGGGCAGGCGGACGACCTTCTGGCGGAAGCAGCGCGCGAGGTGCAGGCGCTTTTCGACGTTCTTCAGGATACCTTTGAACGTGACCTTGCCGCCGTGGGCGGTCGTCTGATCGTAGATCCCCAACGACGCGATGTGGGTCGGGGCATTCTTGGCTTCGAAGTAGAGGAAGGCAGCGTCCATTCCACTGAGTTGTTGCATGGGAAGTCTCCTGGCCTTGCCTGGTTGGCGCGGCAGGTGCCGGGTCATGGGGATGCGCGGCGCGCGGGGTCGGCAAGCGGCCAGTCTATCACAGCGTCGTGTGTCGAAGTCTGCCGGTTCTGGTGCAGTAGCGCGGAGATACGGTGTCACGAGCGGCTCGAAACGTGGGTCGATTTCGTCTACAACCTGGAACGACCATTCCCCACGAACCTCCCGGAGACCCAAGCCATGAAGAACAACGTCGGCCTCTTCGCAGCGAAGCGCGCACTCATGCAGCCCGAGCAGGAAGCCCTGATCGATCTCGGTACCGGGCAGCGGTACAACTATCGCGAGTTCAATGCACGTTCGAATCGCTTCGCCCACGCGCTGGTGGGCGCGGGGATCGCGACCGGCGATCGCGTCGCGACGCTTCTGATGAACGGGAGTCCCTTCGTCGAGGCCTTCTACGGCGCGGCCAAGGTCGGCGGTGTGCTCGTGCCGCTCAACTGGCGCCTGGTGGCGGACGAACTTTCGTTCATCTTGACCGACTCGGGTGCCGAGACCTTGCTCTTCGGAACCGAGTTCGCCGACACGGTGAAGGAACTGCACTCGCGCGGTGCCGAGGGGACGAAGGTCAAGCGCTGGGTCCACGTCGGCGACGGCGCAGATCGCCCGGACTTCGCGGAGGGCTACGAGGACCTGCTCGCTGCGGCGAACGAAAGCGAGCCCGAAGTCACGGCCTGCGACGACGACCTGCTCTTCATCATGTACACGTCCGGTACGACGGGCCTCCCCAAGGGCGTGATGCATTCGCACAACACGACGATCTGGGGCTCGCTCACGGGGTTGATCACGGCCGACATCCAGTACAACGACCGCTACCTGATCGCGCTTCCCCTCTTCCATGTCGGCGCGCTCCACCCGTTGCTCTCGACGATTCACCGCGGCGGCACGGTGGCGATCATGCCCGTCTTCGATCCCACGAAGATCTGGGAGGTCTACGCCGAAGAAAAGATCTCCGTGACCCTCGCGGTGCCGGCGATGTTGAACTTCATGCTCGCCACCTTCGACGCGAGCCAGCATGACACTTCGTATCTGCGCTGGATCATGAGTGGCGCAGCCCCGGTCCCCGCGACCTTGATCGAGAAGTACGCCGGCATGGAGATCGACGTGGTGCAGGTCTATGGACTCACCGAAACCGGTGGCCCCGCTTGCTTGATTTCGCCCGACGACGCGGTCGCGCGCGCGGGTTCGACCGGCAAGGCGTTTTTCCATACCGACGTGAAGGTCGTCCACGAAGACGGCAGCGAGATTGCAGCGGGCGAAACCGGTGAAGTCCTGGTGCGCGGCCCGAACGTCATGCTCGGCTATTGGAATCGTCCGGAAGCGACGGCCGAATCGATCGTCGATGGTTGGTTTCATACGGGTGACGTCGCCATGGTGGACGCCGACGGCTACGTCTACATCCAGGACCGCATCAAGGACATGATCATTAGCGGCGGCGAAAACGTATACCCCGCCGAAATCGAAAACGTGATCACGGGCCTCGACGGTGTGCGCGAAGTCGCCGTCATCGGTCAGCCGTCGGAGAAGTGGGGAGAGTCGCCGCTTGCGGTGGTGGTGAAGGCCGACGAGTCGCTTACGGCAGAAGCGGTCCTCGAGCACTGCAAAGGTAAGCTCGCACCCTTCAAGCTGCCGAAGGCCTGCGAGTTCATCGACGAGATTCCGCGCAACCCCACCGGCAAGGTACTCAAGCGCGTGCTGCGCGAGCAGTTCCCCGGGCCCGCCGCGTCGTAGGGCGACGAGCGGGGCTCAAGCCACCTCGTACTCGTGTAGCCCCGTCTCGCCCGACGAATTCGTTCGCGATCGGTGAAAACGCGAGTGCGCCCGGACGGTCAGTCCCGCGTCAGGCCCTTGATGATGGTGTCGACGATCTGCGCTGCCGTCTTGCGCGGCGTGTCTTCGAGCACTTCGCGCACGTCGGCCTGTGCGAGGTCGCGCCCGAGGCCGGCAAGCACGTGTGCGAGGGCTGCGGTGTCGATCTTGGCGATGTCGCCTTCGTCCACCGCGCGGTCGAGCAGGCTCTTCGTCACCGCCGTGAGATAGTACTCGTGCGCGTCACCAAGGCGCTGAAAGGCGGGAATGGAGCCGAGCTCGCGAGCGAACATCATGCGCTTGGGCTCGACGGCGAGGTTCGCCGCGCTGAGATAGGCACGCAGCATGTCGAGTGGTGGCATGTCGGGATCGAGGGACTCGATCGCCTCGCGACCAATGCGCCGCAGGTTGCGGTCGACCGCCGCGAGCACGAGTTCGTCCTTGCTGGGCGAAATGCCGTAGAGCGTTCGCAACGAACAACCCATGAGCGCCGCGATCTTGCCCATGGTGAGCTGGGAGAGGCCGTCCTCCTCGACGAGATCCTCGAGCTGGTCGAGCACCTCCTGCTGACGAGGTGTCAGCTTTGCTTCGGTTTCGGGTGTGAGCAGGGGCTTGGGTGGGCGCGCATTCGCGAAGCGAACGCGTCTGCGCGCGGGCTCCTCCCGCGAAGCCGCTTTGCCCGAAGGACTCAAGACAGCAGCGCCTCCGGCATGTCGACTACCCGGGCGCGCAGCCATTCACCGAGGCTCTTGGCCTGGCCATCCTGTCGCGTCGACGCTGCGACGCCTTCTTCGAGCAGGCCGTGGATCAAGAAGTTGATCGAGCGGATGTTGGGCAGCGGATAGCGATCGATCGGCATGCCCGCGACTTCGGGGAGCAGCTCGCGCAGCTTTTCTTCCGTCAGGAAGCCTTCGAGCCACGCATAGGCTTCGTCGCTGCGCGCGAAGACACCGAGGTTCGCGTTGCCCCCCTTGTCGCCCGAGCGTGAACCGAATACTCGCCCGAGCGCTTCGCGTCGGGTGGCCCCGCTCGGTGCCGTGGCGGTCGGGCCCGCTGCGGGCGTGACCTTGACTTCTTCCTGGGGGATCACGCTGCTCACCTTGTGAGACTCGCCGCCAAGGATCACGACTTCCTGCGGCACGGTCTTCGACGGAATGCAGGCCGGGACGTAGACGCCGTAGGGTCGGCCGTTCGAAGGGCCACCGCCGACACCGAAGAAGCCGGGGATCGTTGCGAGGGCCATGTCGCCGAAGGCGTTGGTCGTCTTGCGGCCGACCTTTTCGGGGTCGGGGTCCTTCAAGCTGATCTTCAGGATCGCAACCGCTTCTTCGTTGCTCGCCGGGTCGGGTTTTTCTGTTCGCATCAGGCGGAACTTCACGCTTTCGAAGTCCTCGGGGCCGTAAGGGCATGCAGCCCAGAAGGCGCGCTCGATCAGGTCGGCCTTCTCTTCGATATCGAGGCCGGCGAGGCAGATGTTCATGTCGTTGCGGAAGCCGCCGGCCTTGTTGATGCAGACCTTCAGCGTTTCGGGCGGCGGCTCGCCCTTGATGTCGTACATGCGCACGCGGTTCTTCTCGACCTGCTCGAGTTGGATCGTGTCGAAGCGGGTCGTGACGTCGGGGCCGTAGTATTCGGGGCCGCTGATTTCGTAGAGCAGCTGCGACGTCACGGTGCCGATCGAAACCTCACCGCCGACGTCATCGTGCATCCCGATCACGGTCGAGCCGTCTTCGGCGATTTCCGCCCAGGGGAAACCGATGCGCTCCATTCCGGGGACTTCGTTGAAGAACGAATAGTTGCCGCCGGTCGCCTGTGTTCCGCATTCGATCACGTGGCCCGCGGCGACGGCGCCCGCGAGTTCGTCCCAGTCGTCGCGCGTCCAGCCGTGATGCCACGCGGCCGGTCCGCACACCACCGCGGCGTCGGTGGTGCGCCCGGTGATCACGATGTCGGCGCCCTGATTCAGCGCATCGACGATGCCCCAACACCCGAAGTAGGCGTTCGCTGTGAGGAAGTCGGCTTCCTTGATGGGTTCACCGGTTTCGAAGTGTCGAAGCTGATCGGCGGCGAGCAGGTCCGACATGTTCGGCATGAGGTCGTCGCCCTTCACGTAGGCGACCTTTGGGTTCAGGCCGAGCTTGTTCGCGACTTCGGCAACGGCGTCCGCACAACCGTCGGGGTCCAGTCCGCCTGCGTTGGTCACCACGCGAATGCCCTTGTCGAGGCACGTGCCCATCACCTCTTCCATCTGCGTTACGAAGGTGCGCGCGTAGCCGCCGTTCGGTCGCTTGACCCGGGTCTTCGCCAGGATGAGCATGGTGAGTTCGGCGAGCCAATCGCCAGTGAGCACGTCGATGGGGCCGCCCTCGACCATTTCGCGCGCCGCCGAGATGCGGTCGCCAAAGAAGCCCGAGCAGTTGGCAATGCGGATGGGATCGGCCATGGATGTTCTCCGGGGTTGGATGGGGATCGTCTTTTGTTTTTTCTGGGGGGGGGGGGGGGTTATTCGCCGGCGCCTTCGCGCGGTTCGACGACGAGCAGCACGGCGCCACTTTCGACCTGGTCGCCCTCGGCCACGCGCACCTCGGCCACGACGCCGTCTTCGGTGGCGTTCATCGGGTGCTCCATCTTCATGGCTTCGAGGACCAGCAGGGTCTGTCCGGCCGTCACCTCGTCGCCGGCGGCGACGCGCAGTTCGAGCACCTTGCCCGGCATGCGGGCCACGAAGCCGCCCGCATTGTCTTCGCTGTCGGGCGGAATGAAGCGCGGGCGCTCTTCGAAACTCACGTCGCCGCGCGGGCCCTGTACGACGATCAACGACCCAGCACGCGTGACCCGTGAACGACTGCGCAGGCCCGCGACTTCGACGTCGATCTCGTTTTCGCTCCAGTCGTGGATGCGCGCTTCGCTGCCGTCGTCGAAGCGGAACGAGCCGTCGCGTTGGCTGCGGTACGCGACTTCGACGTCGTCTTCGCCGGCGCGAAGGGTGAGCCGCTGCGAGGGCATTCGCGCGTTGCGCCAACCGGAGGGCGTGCCACCGAGTACCGCTGCATTCGCGTGATTGAAACCCTGCACCCACAGCGCGCCGATGCGCGCGTGGCGCTCGAGTTCTTCGCTCGATAGTTCCAGGCTGCGTGGCGGATCGATGCGATCGATGAAGTCGGTCGTCGTGTCGCCGGCCAGGAAGGCTTCGGTGCGAAGCGTTGCTGCGAGGAAGTCGCGGTTCGTGATGACGCCACCGATGTGTGTGCGCTCGAGGGCGAGCGCGAGGCGCCCGGCTGCTTCACTTCTCGTTGGCGCCGTTGCGATCACCTTGGCGAGCATCGGATCGAAGTCCGTACCCACGACGGTGCCTTGCGCGACACCAGAATCCCAGCGCACGGCGGGTTCCTGGGCTTCGTCGTATGCGACCAGGGTTCCGATTTCGGGCAAGAAGCCGTTGGCGGGGTTTTCGGCGTAGAGCCGCGCTTCGATCGCCCAGCCTTCCGTGCGAATCGCATCCTGTCCGTAGCCGAGTGCTTCGCCCTGGGCGATGCGCAGTTGCTCGCGAACCAGATCGATCCCCGTCACGGCTTCGGTGACCGGGTGCTCCACCTGCAGGCGAGTGTTCACTTCGAGGAAGAAGAACTCGCCCGTGTCGTCGTCGACCAGGAACTCGACCGTGCCGGCCGAGCGGTAGTTCATCTCACTCGCGAGGCGCACTGCGGCGTCGCCCATCTTCTGGCGCAGGGCGTCGTCGACGCGCGGCGAGGGGGATTCTTCGAGGATCTTCTGGTGACGTCGCTGGACCGAGCATTCGCGCTCACCGAGATGGACGACGTTGCCGAAGCTGTCGCCGAGGATCTGGATCTCGATGTGGCGTGCGCGCGAGATGTAGCGTTCGAGGAAGACGCGATCGTCGCCGAAGCCGGAAAGGGCTTCGCGCTTCGCGGCGGCGACCGATTCCTTCAGGTCGTCCGCACTCTCGACGACGCGCATGCCCTTGCCGCCACCGCCGGCCGCCGCCTTTACGAGCAGCGGGTAGCCGACCTTGGCGTCGTCGAGCGGATCGTCGGAGCCGGGCAGGGTGGGGACTTCGGCTTTGATCGCGAGCGCCTTCGCGGCGATCTTGTCGCCCATCTGTTCGATGCAGCCCGGCTCGGGGCCGACCCACGCGATGCCGGCCGCCGCGACATCGGTCGCAAAGCCCGCGTTTTCGGAAAGGAAGCCGTAGCCGGGATGAATGGCGCCGGCGCCCGTGGCGCGCGCCGCGTCGAGGATCGACTTTCCATCCAGGTAGCCGTTGGGCAGGCGAACCGCTTCGTCCGCATCGCGTACGAAGGGCGAATCCGCATCGGCGTCGACATAGACCGCGACGCAGCGGATTCCCATTTCGTGCGCGCCACGAATGATGCGGCGCGCGATCTCTCCCCGGTTTGCAATCAGCAGCGTGTCGAAACTCACAGTCGGAACACTCCATAACCGTCGGTGCCTTCGATGGGCTTGGTGCGAACCACCGAAAGACAAATGCCGAGAACCGTGCGCGTGTCGCGCGGGTCGATGATGCCGTCGTCGCTGATCGCCCCACTGGCTTCGAGGGCGACCGATCCGCGTTCTTGTGCTTCTTCGACCATTGCGCGGATCATCTCGTCGGCCTTTTCGTCGAAGGGCTCGCCCTTGCGCGCGGCCTGACCGCGGCGAACGATCGACATCACGCCCGCGATCTGCTTGCCGCCCATGACGGCGATCTTGGCGCTTGGCCAGATGAAGGTGAAGCGGTTGTTGTACGCCCGCCCACTCATCGCGTAGGTGCCCGCGCCGTAGGAGTTGCCGAGGATGATCGTGATGTGCGGGACCTCCGAATTGGTCACCGCGTTGATCATCTGCGAGCCCTTCTTGATGATGCCCGCGTGTTCGAAGTCGCGACCCACCACGAAGCCCGTGAGGTTCTGCAGGAAGATCAGCGGCACGTCGATCTGGTTGTTCAGCTGAACGAAGTGGGCGGCCTTCTCGGCGCTTTCGGGGTTGAGCACGCCGTTGTTGCCCAGGATGCCGACCGGGTTGCCCTCGACCGTGGCCCACCCGCAGATGAGCGTCGTGCCGTAGCGCGGCTTGAACTCTTCGAAGCGCGAGCCGTCGGCCACGCGCGCGATCACGTCGCGTACGTCGACCGGGCGACGCAGGTCGGGGCTCATGATGCCGAGCAGTTCTTCGGGGTCGTAGACCGGTGGGTCGGCCCGCATGGGAGCCATGCCGCCCTTCTTCTTCCAGTTGAGGTGACTCATTACCTCGCGGCACAGGCGCAGCGCGTCGGGTTCGTCTTCGGCGAGGTACTCACCGAGGCCCGAGATCTCGGCGTGCATCTGGGCGCCACCGAGGGTTTCGTCGTCGGACTCTTCGCCGGTCGCCATCTTCACCAGCGGAGGACCCGCGAGAAAGATCTTCGACTGCTTCTTGATCACGATGTTGTAGTCCGACATGCCGGGCTGGTACGCGCCGCCCGCCGTCGAAGAACCGAACACCACGCAGAGGGTCGGGATCTCGAGCTTCGAGAGTTCGATCATCTCGTAGAAGAAGCGACCGGTTTCGGCGAAGTGGTCGATGCGCGCGCCACCGGCGGTCTTGTCGTCGCCGTCTTTCTTCTTCTTGCCGCCGCCTCCACCGCGTCGCAGGTCGGCGCCCGCAGATTCGACGAAGCTCACGTAGGGGATGCCGTTGTCGCGGGCGATTTCGAGGGCGCGCATCCACTTCTTGCCGACGTAGGGCGTGAGCGCGCCGCCGAGCACGGTGGGGTCGTTGGCGAAGATCACGCATTCGACGCCGGCGATGACGCCGATGCCCATGACGGCCCCGCCACCCACCGCATACGGCGAGTTGTAGGCCGCGGTCGGCGAGATCTCGAGAAACGGGCTGTCGGGATCGAGGGCCAGGTGGATGCGCTCTCGCACCGGCAGCTTGCCGCGCTTGGCGAGGCGCTCGTGGTGATACTCGCCGCCACCGGCTTCGGCTTCGTCGAGCAGTTCGTCGATCGTCGCGAGCTTCTCGAGCATGGCCGTCCGGTTCTCTGTGAACTCGGCGGTGCGCGGATCGAGATGCGATCGCAGCGGGGGAGAGAGGAGGGTCGGGAGCATGCGGCTTGTTCCTTCCTTCTATAAATGCCCACTATGGATGCCCATCCATGGATGCCCATGGATGCACGAGGCAAGTTGACAGCTAGGTAACATTTGGGGTAACAGAATGCAATCGAAATTACCGGTCGCGTCCCGAGGGATTGCTGGCCGAATCGCCGGTCGAATGGAGGGCCCCCCGATGAGCGACGCCGCCGAGGTCGTGAAGGTCGAAACCAGCAAGGGGGGCGTCATGACCGTCACCCTGTGCGACACCGAAAACCGCAACGCATTGGGCGGGCGGCTGGTCGGTGGCATCCAGGAGGCCCTGGCTTCGGCCAACGCGGACCCGGATGTGCGCGTCGTCGTGCTCACCAACGAGGGCAACACCTTCTGCGCGGGCGCGAACCTGAAAGAGCAGTCCGCCGCAAACAAGGCGAACAAGGAAGGGAAGGGCGGCGGCAAGGCGATGGGCCGCTTCGACACCCTGCTCGCCGAAATCCAGGCATCCCCCACGCCCGTCATCGGCAAGATCAAGGGGCACGTGGTCGGCGGCGGTAACGGGCTGGCAGCGTCCCTCGACATTTCGATCGCGGTCGAAGAGGCGAAGTTCGGCTTCACCGAAGTTCGCCTCGGGGTTGCGCCCGCAATCATCTCCGTGGTCTGCCTGCCGAAGCTTCGCCCAGGCGACGCGATGGAGCTCTTCTTGCGCGGCAACCGGATCACCTCGACGCGCGCAGCCGAACTCGGCTTGATCAACCGCGCCGTCCCGGCCGACCAGATCGACACCGAGGTCGACGAAGTGATCGCCGACCTCAGCAAGGGTGGCCCCAATGCGCTCGGCTTCTGCAAGCGCCTGGTCTACGAGGTCCCGGCCATGGAGCAGAAGGAAGCTTTCGAATGGGCGTCACGGCTTTCCGGTGAGCTGTTCAAGGGCGAAGAGGCGGCGGAGGGTATGAAGGCCTTCATCCAGAAGCGCAAAGCGGCCTGGATCCCCGACGAGGACTGACGCGCTCGCGGCGCTGCGCCTACGCTCCATCCCCCTCTTCGAGCAAAGGACCCCCTCATGGCCAAGCCCACACTTCGCACCGAATTCTGTGATCGCGTCGGGATCGAATACCCGGTGATCCTGGCCGGCATGGGCCCCGTCGCCGGGACCGGCGAACCGGTCGCCACGGCCGACCTCGTCGCCGCGGTGTCGAACGCCGGCGGACTCGGAGTGCTCGGTGGTGTTGCCTACTCGCCCGACGTGCTTCGCGAAGAGATCCGCAAGATCAAGTCGCTGACCGACAAACCCTTCGGTGTCGACCTGCTGCTTTCGTCGAACTTCCTGCAGCCGCGCGGTTCGGGTCCCATGCAGAAGATGCCTGGCCGCGAAGTCCTTCCCGAAGAGAGCATCGAGGGGATGAAGCGCCTCGCCGACGAACTCGGCATCGACTACGTCGAAGCGCCCGGCGAAGAAGAAATGATGGGTAGCTGGGTGCCCGAAGGAAAGAGCTGGGCGGGTTCGCAGATCGAGGTGCTCCTCGAAGAGGAAGTGCCGGTCTTCGCTTCGGGTCTCGGGACCCCCGGCCCGTTCATCGACGCCTTGAAGGCGCAGAACGTCACGGTTCTCTCGCTGGTCGGCGCGGTGCGCGCGGCGGCGCAGGTCGCCAACGACGGCGCCGACTATGTGGTCGCCCAGGGAACCGAAGCCGGTGGACACACGGGCAAGATCGGAACGCTCGCACTGCTGCCGCAGGTGATGGACGCGGTGGCGCCTACGCCGGTGATCGCGGCCGGTGGCATCGCGAGTGGTCGCGCACTCGCGGGCGTGCTCGCTGCCGGTGCCGAAGCCGCGTGGTGCGGCACGGCGTTCCTGGTCAGCGAAGAAGCCAACCAGCCCGACCTGCAGAAGGACCGCATCCTCGCGGCGGCCGCCGAAGACACGATCGTGACGCGCCTCTACAGCGGCAAGACGATGCGCAACATCTCGAACCCGCTGATCGAAGCCTGGGAGCGCTCGGGCATGCACGCCATGCCGATGGGCGCGCAGGCGATCTTGATCCGCGACATCACGTATTCGATTCGCCAGGCCGGGCGAGAAGATCTCTTGATGAACGCCGCGGGACAGACGAGCGGCATGCTCGAGGCAAAGCGCGCCGCGAAGGACATCCTCGACGAAATGGTCAGCGATGCCGCCGAGATCTTCGCCAGCCGCCTCGGCAATCGTGTGAAGGCTTCGTTCTAGGGCCACACACCGATCATCCACCTCGACGTTTGAAAAAGGACCCGCCCATGCTCCAGGAAAGCGAAGACCTCCTCCTCGAAGCGCGCGAACTCGACGCGCTCCTCGACCGTTTGACGGACGAACAATGGGAAACGCCCACGGCCTTCATGGAATGGACGCCCTGGGACGTCGTCGCGCACCTCCACTACTTCGACCTGGTCTCCCTCGCCGCGCTTCAGGGCGAAGAGACTTTCAAGGAAGAACGCGACGCGGTGATCAAGGGCGTCATGAGCGGCGCGACCAACAAGCAGATCGCCCGTGAACGCTTCGGTGATCTGTCACCGGGCGAACTGCGGCGGCGCTGGCTCGAGAGCTGCGAAGAGATGGCGAAGCAGCTCGGCGAGTCCGATCCCAAGCGCAGGCTTCCCTGGTTTGGGCCTGACATGGGCGTGCGGATGTTCACCACCGCGCGTTTCATGGAAACCTGGGCGCACGGCCAGGAGGTCTACGACCTGCTGGGCGTTACGAGGGAGTACAACGACCGCATCAAGCACATCTGCGCGATCGGCAACCGCACCTTCGGTTGGACCTTCGTGAACCGCAAGCTGGAAGTTCCCGGTCCGCCCCCCTACGTGAAGCTCACCTCGCCGTCGGGTGAGACGTGGGAATGGGGCGAAGAGAACGAAGACGAAGTCATCACCGGGCTCGCCTCGGACTTCGCACACGTTGTGACGCAGGGCCGCAACATCGCCGACACCGACCTCGACGTGAAGGGTGAGGTCGCGACCCAGTGGATGTCGATCGCCCAGTGTTTCGCCGGTGGCGCCGTCGATCCCCCGGCGCCGGGTACGCGCACCGCGAAGTAGCCCCACGACCCTGCTCATACGAGGTCAGATCATGCATACCAAGCTCGCCAAGGATCTAGGGCTCGAGTTCCCGATCTTTGCCTTCACCCACTGTCGCGATGTCGCGGCCGCCGTTTCGAAGGCCGGTGGCATGGGGGTGCTCGGCGTCGCGGGGCACTCGTCGAAGGCCCTGCGCAGCGAGCTCGAATGGATCGAAAAGGAAGTCGGCGACAAGCCCTACGGTGTCGACCTGCTGTTGCCCACCAGGTTCGTCGGCAGTGACTCGGGCGGCGAAGGCGGTGACAAGCTCGAAAAGCGCATCCCCGACGAACACCGGCAGTTCCTCGACAAGCTGCTCGACGACCACGGTGTTCCCGATCTGCCCGACGACGCGAAGGTGCCGGCGGCGTTCGCGGTCGGCTACGAACAGCAGCGCGACATCATCGAACTCGTATTCGAACACGACATCTCGCTGATCGCGAGCGCGCTGGGGCCACCGCCGGCCTGGATGATCGAGAAGGGGCGCGAAAAGGGCGTAAAGGTGGCGGCGCTGGCCGGCACGGTCGATCACGCGCGCGCTCATGTGGAAGCGGGGGTCGACATCATCGTCGCCCAGGGCTCCGAAGCCGGGGGACACACGGGGACGATCTCGACGATGGTGCTCGTGCCCGAAGTCGTGGACGCCGTCGATCCGGTTCCGGTGCTCGCCGCTGGTGGCATCGGTGGCGGTCGCCAGCTGACCGCCGGTCTCGCGCTGGGCGCCCAGGGGGTTTGGGCGGGTTCGGTCTGGCTCACCACCGAAGAAGCCGAAACCCACCCCGTCGTGAAGGAAAAGTTCCTGCAGGCGACTTCACGCGACACCGTGCGCAGCCGGTCGCTCACCGGCAAGCCCGCTCGTCAGCTGCGCAGCGCGTGGACCGATGCCTGGGAAGACCCGTCGAACCCCGACCCGCTCCCCATGCCCCTGCAGCCGCAGCTCGTGCGCGAAGCCCAGGCGCGCATCAGTCGCACCTCCCACAAGAACGAGGGCGCTCGCGAGCTTTCGAACTACTTCGTCGGGCAGGTCGTGGGCTCGATGAACCACGTGAAGAGCGTGCGCAACGTGATGGAGGAATTCGCGATGGAATACGCGGACACCATGGCGCGCCTCGATCGCTGGGCGGAAGAAGACTAGAAGTCGTTGTACTCTCTGGGCTTCGCGCTCTAGAGGAGACAACGATGGACATCGAAGGCAAGGCGGCGATCGTAACCGGGGCGGGCACCGGAGTTGGGCGGGCGACTGCGTATCAGCTCGCCGATCGCGGTTGCTCCGTGTTGGTCAACTACAGCCGCTCGCAAGAATCCGCCGAAGCCGTGGCCGCTGAAGTCGAGCGCCGCGGTGTGAAGGCACTCGCATACAAAGCGGACGTCGCCGAAGACGAGCAGTGCCGCGCCATGGTGCGCGAAGCGGAGCGCGCATTCGGGCAACTCGATGTGCTCGTGAACAACGCCGGGACCACCAAGTTCGTCCCCCACGCGCAGCTCGAGGATCTCGACGCGGACGACTGGAATCGCATCCTGAACGTGAACCTCGTTGGCCCCTTTCAGTGTGCGCGTGCGGCGGAGGGCCTGCTTCGCGCCGGTGACGATGGTGGCGAGATCGTGATGACGTCGAGCATCGCGGGGCTCGCAGGCATCGGAAGCTCGATCGCGTATTGCGCTTCGAAAGCCGGTCTCAACAACCTGACCGTGACCCTCGCGCGCGTGCTCGGCCCGCAGATCCGCGTCAACGCAGTGGCGCCGGGCTTCATCGACGGCGAATGGCTGCAGCAGGGGCTTGGTGAAGCCTATGAGGCCGTAAAGGCCGGAATGGAAGCCAAGTCACCGCTCGGCCGGGTGACGACGCCCGAGGACATCGCCACTGCGATCCTGTCGCTCATCACCGGCACCGACCTCATTACGGGTCACGTCGTTCCGGTCGAAGGCGGTGCGTTGCTCGGTGCCTGACGAAAGCGAGGTTGTACGCATGCCGAAGTCCGCACGCGAGTACGACTTCGAAGTGTTTCATCGCGAGAGACCGAACCCGGTGACATCACCCTGCACTTTGGCGACCTCTATCACACGACGCCTGCGCCCGGGCGTCGATCCGACCGGGTTGACGTAGAAACGCCCCGAAAACGCCAGTCTTTGCGTCCAATCGGGTCCGACAACCCATTGCACACCGGGTACCCGACGACTTATCAACGGGGGGTCCATCTCTTCGCTGGAGTCGCGCCTTGAACGAGTCCGCCCCTTTGTCGACGCAGGACCTTGTCAGTCCCGCGGCACAGCCAGCGAGCCCCGCCTGGCCCGACCACGGCACCCGCCCGGTCGTCTTCCTGCTCGACGCGGCGACGTCGCTGGAAGAATCGATCTTGCGCAAGTGGATCGAGCAGGCCCGGCCCGAAGGTGTTGCGCCGGCCGATGTCGAGGCGATCACCATTCCCTCTTCACGTCGTGTGCGCCGTGGGCGGATGGGGCCCCTCGAACCCGCGCTCGCCACGTCGGATGATCCGATCCTTGCACCGCTTCGCGTCCTGTGGCTACCGAAGGAACACCAGGGGCGACGCGTTGCGCGCTTGAGCGACGTGTTGCGCCTGGGGGACCCGCGCGACCCGGGTGCGCTTCGGGCGCGCATCATCGCGCGCGTTTCGCCCGACCGGGTACAGGTGATCGCAGGCGAACCCGCACCGGAGAGCGCGCTTCGCGAGCGCTGGCAGGCCGCCTGTGGGAGCGACGTCGCCGAAACCATGGGGCTCGCCGAATTCGTCGCGCGTCAGGCCGCCCTGGCGCTCGATCGGGCCGAGCGCAAGGTGCGGGGTAACCGGTACAAGGTGCCGCGCTTCTTGCGTGAAGAGATCCTCGCCCGGCCGACCTTCCAGGGAGGGCTCGATCGACTTGCTCGTGAAGAGGGGATCAACCCTGCCAGCGTGCACAAGCGGGCGGAGCGCTACCTGAAGGAGATCGCGGCGAACCACAGTCCGCTCATGATCGACATCTTCGCGCAGCTGTGTCGATCGTCTTCGACCCGGGGCTACGACGCCCTTCGCTTCGACCAGGCCAAGCTCGACGAAATCAAGAAGCTCGCAGAGCGGCATCCAGTTGCTTTTCTGCCCTCTCACAAGTCGAATCTCGACCACCCGGTCGTCTTCCGCATGCTGCACGAAGACGGCATGCCGCCCAACCACACGGCCGGTGGGATCAACATGAACTTCTTCCCCACCGGCCCGATCGTGCGCCGCGCGGGGATCTTCTTCATTCGTCGCACCTTCGCGGACAACGAGGTCTACAAGTTCGTCCTGCGCAGCTACATCGACTTCCTGGTCGAAAAGCGCTTTCCCCTCGAATGGTTCATCGAGGGGGGGCGTTCACGTACGGGCAAGCTGCTGCCCCCGCGCTACGGAATGCTCTCCTACGTCGTGGATTCGTATCGCCGCGGCAAGGCCGAAGACGTGATCTTGATCCCCGTCTCGATCGCGTACGACCAGATCTCGGAAGTCGACGAGTATTCCGCCGAAGAGCGCGGTGCGAAGAAGAAGGCCGAGAGCTTCGGTTGGTTGCTCAAGTTCCTGGGCGGTCTCAGCCACCACTTCGGAAGCATCGATGTGCGCATCGGCGAACCCGTTTCGCTGCGTACCGCACTCGGCCCCCCCGACGCCGACGATGCCGATTCGAAGTTCGACGATCTCACCGTGCCGAAGCTCGCCTTCGAAGTCTGCACCCGCATCAATCGCGTCACGCCGATTACCCCGATCTCACTCTCCATGGTGGCGCTACTGGCCTGCGGCGACCGCGCGATGAGCCTGGCCGAAATCCACACGTCGCTCGCCAACCTCGTGAAGTACGTGACGAACCGCGGCCTGCCGACGACCACGAAGCTCGAATTCAATACGGAGGACGACGTTGCGGCTGCGCTCGAACCATTGGTGAGCGCGGGCGTCCTCAAGCGCTTCGACGAGGGGCCGGAAGTCATCTACTCGATCGCATCCGATCAGCACCTTTCCGCAGCGTACTACCGCAATACCGTGATCCACTTCCTGGTCAGCAGCGCGATCCTCGAACTCGCGCTGCTCCGCGCTGCGGAGACCGTGTCGGGGGATTCGTCCGAAGCGTTCTGGCAGGAAGCGATGGCGCTGCGCGATCTTCTGAAGTTCGACTTCTTCTTTCCGGAGAAGGAGGACTTCCGCAATGAGATGAAGCAGGAGCTCGCGGTTCATTCGGGAGATTGGGAGGAGCATCTCGCCCGGCCTCCTGCCGCACGGGCCTTCCTCGACGAGATCGTCCCCTATCACGCCCACCGTACGCTGCGCGCCTTCGTCGAGGCGTATCAGGTGGTGGCGGACCGGCTCGTCATGCTCGGTGGTGAGCCGGTGGACGACGAAGCACGCCTGCTCCGGGACTGCATGGTCTGGGGCAAGCAGTACACGTTGCAGCGGCGCATTCGCAGCGCCGAATCGGTTTCCAAACTGCTGCTGCAAAACGGCTTCAAGCTGGCGCGAAACCGCGGGCTGATCGAAGGGGAAGCCGATGCCCTCGTGGCGGGGCGCGAGGCCCTGGTGGCCGAGTTGCGCGAGGTGCGGCGGCGCATCACGGTGATCGACGCGCTTGCGGAAGCGCGTCGCGCCGCAACGACGCAACACTAGAGCGAGAGCGCGTTCGCCGAGATCGATTGGAGAAACCATGGCCGCTCGAACCGACTTCAAGCGCTCGATCGAACGAGGCCCCGGGGGTCCCAAGGTCGGGGCCTTCTTCGACGTCGACCGCACCCTGCTGGCGGGCTTCTCCGCGGCGGCTTTCATGCGCGACAAGTTCTCGACCGAGGGCATCGACGTCGCGCAAACGATCGCCGGCATCGGCGGTGCCATTCGCTTCGGCATGAACCAGACGAGTTTTCCGACCTTCATCGAGGAGTCGTCGGGGGACCTCATTGGGCTCAGCGAAGATGAGCTCACCGAAGTCGGAGAGCGGGTCTTCAACCAGCGGCTCGTGACGGAGATCTATCCCGAAAGTCGCACACTGGTCGAAGCGCATCAGAAGCGCGGACACACGGTGGCCATCATCTCGTCGGCGACCCACTTCCAGATCGATGCGTTGGCGCAGGAGCTGGGGATCGAACACGTGCTCTGCACCGAGCTCGAGTTCGAAGACGGCAAGTTCACCGGCAAGGTGCAGCGCCCGGCGTGTTGGCGCGAAGGGAAGGCCAGGGCGGGGCGCCAGCTCGCGGAAGAGTACGACCTCGACCTGTCTCACAGCTACTTCTACACCGACAGCAGTGACGACCTGCCGCTGCTCGACATCGTCGGCTATCCGCGGCTCGTGAACCCCGACAGCGAACTGGCGCAGATCGCGAGCCGCAACGGTTGGCCCGTGTTTCGCTTCCAGAGCCGAGGGAACCCGGGGTGGCGAGAGCTCGCGGGGTTGGCGGCGTCGATGAGCGCCCTGGCGCCGGCCGCCATGATCGGGATCCCCGCGGCGATCGCCAGCGGCAGCCTGCGCCGCGGCATGGACATGATGATGTCCACCTACGCCGACCTGTCGAATGCCCTCACCGGAGTCGAGCTGCAGGTCAAGGGCGAACAGCATTTGTGGTCGGCGCGCCCAGCGATCTTCATCTTCAACCACCAGAGCGGACTCGACGCCATGATCATGGCGCGCCTCGTGCGTCGCGATGTGGTGGGTGTGGCGAAGCGCGAACTCAAGGACCAGCCGATCATCGGCCAACTGGCCGACCTGGCGGGGACCGTGTTCATCGAACGTGGCGATCGCATGAAAGCGGTCGAGTCGTTGAAGAATGCGGAGGCGGCGATTCGCCGCGGCCTTTCGATCATGATCGCGCCGGAAGGCACGCGCAGCGCGACCAAGCGACTGGGGCGTTTCAAGAAGGGCGCCTTCCGCATGGCGCTCGAAACCGGTGCTCCCATCGTGCCGGTGGTGATCAAGAACGCCCTCGACGCGCTGCCGCGTCACGCGATGGTGGTTCGCCCGGCGACGGTCGAGGTGGTCGTCCACCCGCCGATCCCGGTAGACGATTGGACGTTGGAAGACCTCGACGATCGCATCGACGAAGTGCGCGAGTTGTATCAGCGAACGCTCGACGAAGACTGAGCTTCGAGCAACGTTCGCGCTTCGTCGGCGATCGCGCGTTCTTCGTCGGCTTCGATCACGTAGATCGCGCATGGCGAATCGTCGTGTGAGATCGTTCCGCTGTTCCCGGCATGCGCTTCGTTGCGCGCGGGGTCGAGCACGAAGCCGAGGCCCCCAAGGTCTTCGAGGATGCGCGCGCGCAGCTCGGGGCTGTTCTCGCCCGCGCCACCGGTGAAGACCAGGGCGTCGGCTCCACCGAGTACGGCGAGATGGGCACCGATGTAGCGCCGCACCCGATGGGTGAAGACGCCGAGCGCGCGTGCTGCGGGTGCCCTTCCACCGCGGGCATCTTCGAGTAGCTGCTTCAGGTCTCCGGTCGTCTGCGAGAGACCGAGGAGTCCGCTTTCGTTCTGTAGCATGGCCTCGACGCCGGTCGCGTCGAGCCCGCGTCGCCTCGCGAGGTACGCGAACACGCCCGGGTCGACGTCGCCCGAGCGGGTCGACATCACGAGACCCTCGAGCGGCGTCATGCCCATCGACGTGTCGACCGAACGTCCGTCGCGGATCGCCGCGGTCGAACAACCTGCACCCAGATGGCAGGTGATGATCCGGGTTCCTTCCGCGCTGCCGCCCAACCATTCGATCGCCCGTTCGGAAACCGAACGATGCGAGCTGCCGTGGAAGCCATAGCGACGGACACCGTCGCGTTCGTAGGTGTCATGGGGCAGGGCGTAGAGGTAGGCGGCTTCCGGCAGGGTCTGGTGAAAGGCGGTGTCGAACACGGCCACGTGCTGCGCCTGTGGGAAGGCCCGCCGCGCGGCGCGAATGCCCTCGAGACACAGCGGATTGTGGAGCGGTGCGAGAGGCACCAGGGCTTCGATGGCGGCTTCGACCTCGTCGTCGATCTGCGTCGCTCGTGAAAAGCGCTCGCCGCCATGCACCACCCGATGCCCGACCGCATCGAGTTCCGGATCGTCAGCCGCGCCGAGGATTTCACGCGCAAGCACGTCGAACGCCTGGTCGTGTGAAGTCGCTTCGACCTCCCGCTTCTCGACGCGCTCACCCGCCACGACTTGCAGCTGCGCTGTCGAGTCGCGACTCGCAAGCCCCGCCACCTGACCGCTCGCCAGCACGCGACCCTGCTCATCGAAGAGCTTGCCCTTGAGCGACGAGCTGCCGCAGTTGGTGACGAGGATCTTCAACGCGGGGCCCGGTTCATGCGGCCGAAGCGTCGCTGAAGGCGTCTGCGAGAGCTTCCTCGATGCTGCTCGCCAGCAGGTCGAATTCGGCTTCGCCGCTGATGAACGGCGGCGCCGCGATCAGGATGTTGCCCCGGCCGGGACTCGTTTCGGCGGTTCGACCGATGATGACACCGCGTTTCGCACAGCCTGCGAGCACCGCAGCGACCTGGTCCGCGGGTGCCGGCTCCTTGGTTTGCTTGTCCGCAACGAGTTCGACACCGAACAAGAGCCCCTTGCCCCGCACGTCTCCGACGTTCGGGTGGCTGAGCAGCTTCTCGAGTCGCGTCATGAGACTCTTCTCCAAGGTGGCCACGCGCTCGACCAGCCCCTCGCGCTCGATGATGGCAATGTTCTCGAGCCCGACCGCCGTCGCTACCGGGTGCCCACCAAAGGTGTTCACATGTCGAAAGTGACGGTGACTCGCCGGGGCACCGTCGAAGGCCTTGAAGACCTCTTCCCGCGCGACGGTCGCAGCAAGCGGCATGTAGCCACTCGCCATGCCCTTCGCCATGGTGACGATGTCGGGTTGGATGCCCCAATGTTGATGGGCGAACATCTTGCCCGTTCGACCGAAGCCCGTCACGACTTCGTCGACGATGAGCAGCACGCCGTGGCGCGTGCAGACTTCGCGCACGGCGGGCAGGTAGTCGTCCGGCGGAAAGAGCAGCCCGCCACCGGCGACGATCGGCTCGGTGATGAAGGCCGCCACGCTATTCGCGCCTTCGCGCAGGATCGTTTCTTCGAGTTTCTCGGCGCAGCGATCGACACCGCGATAGGGGTCGGGTGCGTCGGTGAAGATGAAGCCGGGCACGAGCGGTTCGTAGCCGTGGCGCCGTTCCCAGTTGCCGGTTGCCGACAGCGCACCCAGCGTGCAGCCGTGATATCCGCGGTGGCGCGCGATGATCTTGTAGCGGCCGGTTCCGCCCGTCACTTGCGACTGGTACTGGCGCGCCATCTTGAACGCAGCCTCGTTCGCCTCGGAGCCGCTGTTCGAGTAGTAGACCCGGGCGGGATAGCCCAGCAATTCGACCAGCCTGGCCGCGAGCCGCACGCCGGGTTCGTGGCTCATGGTGCCCGGCAGGTAGGAGAGCTTCTTCATCTGTTCGGCCGCAACCTGGGCGAGTTCTTCGCGGCCATGGCCGACGTTCACGCACCACAGCCCCGAAACCGCGTCGTAGAAGCGATTGCCCGCCGCGTCGTACAGATAACAGCCCTCGCCCCGTTCGATGAAGCGGGGCGGGGCAGCGTCGATCCCCTGGTGCTGGGTGAGTGGGTGCCAGAGGCTTTCGATATCGAGTCTGGACAGGTCGGGTTGGCTCATCGCGTGCTCTCCTGCTTTCGCGCGGCCGGGAGGATAGAGCGATCGGCGCCCCCTCGCCGTGGCGCCGCGCGCCTGCCGAGAGTTATCGTGCCGGGTCCGAGGCGCAGCTGTGTGCCGAACGGTCCGGTCCGGACGGCTGGCCTCGCGCAGTTCCGGGCGGCTCGCGATTCGACTTCCGATTCGCGGAGCCGCGGCCGTAGGAAACCAACCCGCAACACCACAGAGAGGAATCCCCCGTCATGCCCAGCGTCATCGCGAATCTGAAGGTGAAGGAAGACAAGATCGAAGAGGCCAAGGTGGCGTTCAAGCAGCTCGCCGAGGAAACCCTCGCCAGCGAGGAGGGGACGCTCGAGTACGTCGCCCATCAGCGCCAGGACGATCCCACGACCTTCGTCTTCTACGAGAAGTACGCGAGTGACGAAGCCTTCAAGATCCACGGCAAGAACCTCGCGAGCAAGGCGGCCGTTTTCGGTGGTGTCCTCGCGGGTGCGCCCGAGATCATCATGATCGAAGAAGTCTGAGCTCGAACGCCCATTCCAACGTTCGTCCCTTCACGACCCAGCGCCCCTGAAGCAGGAGAACCACCCATGTCCGAAAACGCACAGAAGGCCTACGAACTCTTCAAGGCTGTCGAAGGCAAAGAAGAAGCCACCGGTGATTGGTTCGAGGTGACCCAGGGCATCGTGAACCAGTTCGCCGATGTCACCCTCGACCATCAATTCATCCACGTCGACCCCGAGCGCGCGAAGCAGACGCCCTTCGGCGGGCCGATCGCGCACGGGTTCCTGACCCTCTCGATGCTGACCCACCTCGGCGCCAGCGCGAACCCGGAAAACGTCGACAAGGCGCGCTTCGAAGGCATGATGATGGGCGTGAACTACGGCTTCGAGAAGGTTCGCTTCATCAGCCCGGTGCCGGTGGGTTCGCGCATTCGCGTCCACAAGTTGCTCTCGAAGGTCGAACTCAAGGGCAACGCGGTACAGCAGACGCAGACGATGACCGTCGAAGTCGAAGGCAATGAGAAGCCCGCCCTCGTCGCCGACTGGTTGACGCGCGCCGTCTACGCTTGATCCACGCCAGCGGCGCGAGGGGCTCGAGATCCGGTACGTCGAAACGCCCGAAGGTCTCGCGCGCGGCGAGTCTCCGTTGGGGGCCGCCCGCTACCGCTCGAGCGACAACCACAACCGCAGCAGGTGACGCCTGCGCTCCGGTTCTGGCCATTCCTCGTACTCCGTGCGGGCGTGGAGCACGGTGTGGTTCGAGACGAGTTGGATGTCGCCGGGTTCGAGTTCGAGGTCCAGGTACATGCCGGGGGTGAGGGCGATTGCTTCGTAGGTGTCGAGGAGATCGCGTTCGAGTTCGCTGTGGCGAGGGGCGTCGTCGTGCCGTTGCACCGAGCGGAAGTAGTCGCTGTGATAGAAGGTGCGAAGCTCGCCGTCGCTATAGCAGCTGGGTTGCACGGGCATGAAGCGCACCGGGGCGTCGGCCTTGGCGTCGCGAATGTCGAGGGATAGCGGTTCGAAGAGTCGCGCGGCGAGGTCGGGACGCTGCTTGCAGAGTTCGTTGTAGACGCTCACCGAACTCACGATGCGGCTCTTCCCGCCGGTCTTCGCGCGTTGCATGCACAGCAGGCCCACGACATCGGCGGCGTCGCAGTGGTATTCGATCTGTGCGGTCGTTTGATAGAGGCGCACGAACTCGTCCGTGGCCCGAGCCCCGGTGTCGCGCACATGTCCGAGCAGATGCCCCTGTGGGTTCTGTCCGCCGGGTTGACCGAGGTGGAGCCCGAAGCACCAGAAGAAGCGCTCGATGTCTTCTTCGCTGAAACGCTCGATGGGAAGGCCTTTGATGAGGACGAAGCCGCGCCCCGAAGCGAGTTCGTCTCGCCAGCCATCGATCGTGTTCTTCAACCCCGGGAGCGGGAAGTCCTCGCGGGCGAGTTCGCCGGTGGGCTTTCCCAGTGCACGTGCGTGGTCGAGTGCGCGTGAGATCTCGCCGGTCTGTTCGGGCGTCCAATCGAAGCGCCAGCTCGTGTCCTGTGCGATTTCGCTACCGCGCCATGCCGCAGGCGATTCGACGGGGCCAGCAGGCATCGCCTCGTGGGGTCGCGTGAAGTAGTGGATGGATTGCTCGGCAAAGGATCGATAGGTCGCCATGTTCAGCTTCCACCTCCGTGCAGGCGGATCAGACCTTCCTGTACGACGGAAGCCACCAGCTGCCCGTCGCGCGTGTAGACGAGCCCGCGATTGAAGCCGCGCCCCCCCGACGATCGCGGCGCGTCCTGCACGAAGAGCAGCCATTCGTCGGCGCGGAAGCGTGAATGGAACCAGATCGAGTGGTCGAGACTCGCGGACTGGAACCTCGGATCCATCCACGAGAGACCGTGGGGCAGGATGCAGGTGTCGAGCAGGTTCATGTCCGACGCATAGGCGAGCAGGCATTGGTGGAGCGCGACGCTTTCGGGGAGTGTTCCCGCGGTGCGTATCCACACCGCCATCTCGGGCGGGCGCTTGTCGGGTTCGAAGGGATCGACCGGATCGATCACGTGCTGCTCGAATGGCGAATCCCCTTCGTACCAATGCTTGAACTCGTCCGGTACGCGTTCGCGAACGGCGCGGCGGAAGATCTCGGGGTCGGGCAGATCTTCGGGTTGCGGGGTGTCGGGCATCGCGACCTGGTCTTCGAGTCCTTCTTCCTCGACCTGAAACGAAACCGACATCGCGAAGATCGCCTTGCCGTGTTGGATGGCCACGACCCGGCGGGTGGTGAAGCTCTTGCCGTCGCGAATGCGGTCGACCTCGTAGAGGATCGGGGTCTTGGGGTCGCCCGGGCGCAGGAAGTCGCCCTTGAGCGAATGGGCGATACGGCCTGCGACGGTGCGTCCCGCTGCGACCAGGGCCTGCCCCACCACCTGCCCACCGAACACGCGCTGCGAGCGTTCCTGGGGGCTGCGTCCGCGGAAGAGGTTGACCTCGAGGTCTTCGAGGTCCAACAGTTCGAGCAGTCGTTCGAGTGCACTCATGCTCGTGCATCGACGAAGCGGATGGGGATACGCCCGGGCACGCGAAAGATCGATCGCCCCCATTCGGTTCGCTCGTTCAGCAATTCGAGCTCGTCGAAGCGCCGGACCAGGGCGCCGATGGCGATCTGGCTTTCGAGTCGCGCGAGGTGGGCACCCAGGCACAGGTGCGCGCCGCCGCCGAAGGACAGATGGTCGGGTACGGCACCGCGCCCCGCCGCGTAGCGGCTGACGTCGAAGCGTTCGGGGTCTTCGAAGACCTCGGGGTCGCGATTCGCCGCGGCCAACATGGCGAGGACTTCGCTGTCCTTCGGGATCTCGTAACCGCCGAAGCGCTGGGCTTCGTGGAGCACGCGGACGCTCACGAGGATCGGGCCGGAATACCGTAGACACTCCTCGACAGCGCTGTCGATCCATTCGGGGTGTTCGCGAAGGCGCGCGAGTTCTGCAGGATGCTGGATCAGCGTCGTCAGTCCGTTGCCGATCAAACCGATCGTCGTCTCGAAGCCCGCGATCAACAGCCCCACCGAGTTGCTGAGCAGTTCGAGCGGGCTGAGCTTGTCGCCTTCTTCTTCGGCGGAGATCAACGCGCTCAGCAGGTCGTCACCCAGGTTCTTCCGTCGCTCTTCGATCAGCGCGTTGAAGTAGCCGATCAGGTTGGAGGCCGCGGCTTCGACCCGCTCCTGCAACGCCTCGTCGCCAATCCCGCGCAGGGTCAGCAGGCCGTGGGTCGCGTCGGCGGTCCAGTTCGTGAACTCTTCCTGGTCCGACGGCGGGATCCCGAGCATCTCGCAGATCAAGGTGGCGGGGACGGGGCGCGCGAGATCGCGCACGAGGTCCATCTCGCCGCGCGCAGCCACCTTGTCGAGCAACTCGTTCGTGATGGCTTCGATGCGTGGATGCCAACTCTCGATGGCGCGCGGCGTGAAGGCCTTGCTCACGAGTTTGCGCAGGCGCGTATGGGTCGGCGGGTCCTGCAGCAGCATGAAGAGGCCGCGTCCCGGTTCGTCTTCGACCTGCCCCGGGAGCAGGCCATTGGTCTGACGCATCCCCGCCCAATGGCCCCGCAGCAAGCGCCGCACATCTTCGTAGCGACTAAGCCGCCACTGTCCTTCCGGCGTGATGTTTACGGGTTGGGTTTCACGTAGTTCGCGATAGCCCGAATAGGGATCGTCGGGTTGGGTGTCGCTCGGTTCGGCGCCGTACCAGCCCGGTGTCGGAGCCGCGCCATTTGCAGCCGACATCTACAGGCTCCCGAGTCTGGCGTAGTCGACGGTGCGCCAGCGTTCGGGCTGCATGACGAATACGAGACTGCTGTCCCCTTCGCTCTGGCCTGCGATGTAGGCGTCGCCGAGTTCCTTGCCGAAGTAGCGGTGCGCCATCGGGCGCGTGTCGCTTTCGCGATCGGCCGCGCGCGTTTCGCTTACCGGCCCTTCGACGGACACGTACTTGTAGGCGGGTGGTGCTTCTTCCTGTGCGACGAGGGTGAAGCGACCGGCGGCCAGGAGCGCGCGCCCCTTGGCGCTTTCCTCACCCGTGATGATCCAGACACCGACGCCCGGACGGTAGTCGTACCAGATCGGAACGCTGAGTGGCGGTGCGCCTTCCTGCTCGATGCTGATCACGCCGACGTGAAGCCCCATCAAGAAGGCTTCGCGCTCTTCGCGGTTCATGGTGAGTGACATGTCGTTGTGGTTCCTCGAAACGGGCGCAGTGTTTGGGTCAATGCAGTTCGATGTGGCCGGCCGGACCTTCGAGTGTCGCGCACAACTTCGGCTCACTGTTCTCGCGAACATCGAGTCGTGCACCGAGCGCATGCAGGGCCCGTGCGATGGCGTCGGGCTCCGGGTGTTCGGCCGAAAAGCCGCGCAACGTACAGCGGGCGACGTCGTCGTCGGGACGTGCAGGGTGGGGTGTGGCTTCCCAGTCGATCACGAAGGGGATGAGCCCATCACCGATGGGGTCCGGGCGAAGCGTGAGCTTCCACTCGAGCCGCTCCCCGTCGGGTTGCGTGCGCGAAGCCGGGAACAGTAGCCCCGGGTCGTAGCCTCGCTCCTTCGAAGCCGCGGTGTCGGCTGCGAGGTCCGTGCTTCGCACCGCCCAGGTGACGAGCTTTGCTTCCCGAAGCTCGGCCAGCCCGAAAGGCGGAGGTTGCGCGGGTTCGGGGTTTGCGGGGTCGAGGGCGATCAGTTCGACGTAGCTCGTGTCGCGCATGGGCAGGATCGCGTTGTGGCTGCCGAAGCCTTCGTGCCGCCCGCCGAACCAGGCGCGCACCCCCAGCCGCTTTTCGAAGTGCGCGATCGCTTCTTCGAGGTCGGGGACGGCGTAGACGAGATGGTCGAGGGGGAGGGGGTCGGACATGGTTTTCGAGCTTGGCTCGATCAGTGGGTCGGCGCTACCCACTTCACGCGTTCGAAGTATTTCTGGATATGGGCGATCTCTTCGGACATCTGATGCCGCCCCCACTGCACGGCCTTGTCGAGGTCTCGCGAGCTCGGCAGCAGGTTGATCGGGGACAAGGTTGGCTTGAACTCGATTCGCTTGCGCGCATAGCGTTCGTTGAGTGCGACCTGGTAGGCGATCACCCGCGTAATGGGTTGGAAGACCAGATGCTTGAGGCCGATCGATGGGTGGAAGCAATCGAACGCCAGGATGTAGGTGTTGCGGGTCCCGATCTTTCCTGCCTGCACCTGGCGCCAGGCGGTGCGTGAGGGGACGTTGTTCGCGACACCGCCGTCCACGAGTGCCGTGACGTCCTCGCGTTCCATCAGGTCGGTCAGCATCTGCTGCATGTGCGCATCGTCGCGGGTGACGTCGTAGTGCAGGATGCCCGGAATCGCCGCGGAGAAGCCCGCGGCGTCGATGGCGTTGAAGCGCCGCGTGAGGTCGTCTCCGCCGATCACGATCTCCTGCACGGCGCGCGGATTGATGAAGCCCGCGACCTGCACCAACTGCGACGCGATCTGCGCGCGCAGTTGCAGGCCGCTCGGTCGCTTGTCCGCGGGCAGGTGGTGTGCGCGCGCGTATTCTTCGGGGCCGAGACCATCGAGGGCGTTGCGTCGCACGCCGGCCACCACCGTTTCGAAAGGGATGGCGAGGTCCGGCAACTCGAAGGAGCGCGACTTCAAGTCGGGAAACTGCCGACCGAACGCCGTGTGGAGGAACAAGCGAACGACCCCTGGCAATCCGAAGCGGGCGTTCAAGCTCACGAAGCGGAAGATCTCTTCGCCCTTCATGCTCTTGGCCACTCGCACGGATTCGTCGAAGTCGAGTTGGCGGTGTTGCGCACGGAAGAGGCCCAGCACCGAGCCGATCGAGGCACCGATCAAGTAGCCGGGTACCAGACCGGCGTTCTGCAGCACCTCCCACGCTCCGAGGTAGACGTAGCCGGCGCCGCCACCACCCCCGGCCACGCAGACGAGGGTCTTCGTTCCGAGTTCTTCGTCGAGCTCACGCTCGCTGAAATCGTTGGCGTACTTCTCGATGACTTCCGCTCGGGTCTTCTCCAGATTCGGCAGCATCGAAAACAGTGCGCGGCTGGCCAGTTCGACTCGCTCGCGGCTGCTCTTCGTGTCGATCAGGATGTCGCCCAGGTTGCCGATCACCCGCCGGCGCCAGGCGCCGAGCCGCTGCGAGCGAACCTTGACGTCCGGTCGCTTCGTGCGCCCTCCCTTCTTTGCCGCACCGGGCTGAAAGATCTCGAGGGACGCGAGCGCCAGCGCGTAGCGCAGCTGGTGTTCGGCGCGTCGCGTCACGACCCCGGGATGTTCGAACAAGCCGGTAATCAGCTTGTCCTCCATCCGCTGGAGTCGAAGCAGTTGTTCTTCGCGCTCGGGATTGGACGGCGAGGTCGTGGTCACTGGTGGTCGATTGTCGGATATGGAGGGTGTTGCGGAGGAGGGGTGAGCCCGATTCATTCTAGCGCGTGGTCACGGGACGTCGGAGGAATGCCCGCGCTTCACCTTGGCGCGGAATCCGACCGGGTTGCATACTCGTTTCCTATCTGCGCAGCCGTCCCGTGCACCCGCCGGGCCGCGCTTCGCTCGAGCGAGGTGCATGATGCAACTGCGTGTTTCCGTTCTCGGTGCGGGTTCGTTCGGAACGACGATCGCCCACGTCGCGACCCACAACGCCCCAACCGTGCTCTGGTGTCGTCGCCCCGAAACCGCGGACGAAATCAACCGCGAACACACCAATCACGCCTATCTCCCCGACCAGCAGGTTTCGAGTGAGCTGCGTGCGACGGCGTCGATCGAAGAGGCGGTCAGCGGCGCAGACGTGATCGTGATGGGCGTTCCGTCGATCGGCATGCGCGAAGTGCTCGAAGAAGTGCGCAATCATATCCGCCCCTGGGTGCCGATCGTGAGCCTCGCGAAGGGCCTGGAAGTCGGGACCCACCTCCGCATGACGGAAGTGATCCGGGAGGTGCTGCCCGAGCATCGCGCGGGTGCACTGACGGGTCCCAACCTCGCCAAAGAGATCATGGCGGGCTACGCCGCGGCGAGCGTGATCGCCTTCGAGGACCCGGACATCGGCCGCCAACTCCAGGGCGTATTCAACCTGGGCTTGTTCCGTGTCTATACCAATCGCGATGTCGCGGGTTGTGAATTGGGTGGGGCGCTGAAGAACGTCATCGCGATCGCGGTGGGGATGGGAGATGGCCTCGGCGTCGGCCACAACACCCGCGCGGCCGTGATCGCACGGGGGCTCGCCGAACTCACGCGGCTCGGCGTCGAGATGGGTGGTCAACCGGCGACGTTTGCAGGGTTGGCGGGCATCGGAGACCTGATCGCCACCTGCGCGAGCCGTCAGAGTCGCAACCGCTTCGTCGGTGAGGAACTCGGCAAGGGGCGAACGATCGAAGAGATCACGCAGGAAATGAACCAGGTCGCCGAGGGCGTCAAGACGAGTCGCGTCGTCATGGAACTGGGTGAGAAGTACGGGATCGATCTTCCGATCGCACGCGAGGTCTATGGCGTGCTGTACGAAGACCGCAAGGCGACCGATGCCTACAGCGGGCTGACCCGCGTCGAACCGGGTGCCGAGCACGAAAGCGGCTAACTGGAAAGGCGTTGTCTACCGCCCGTCGGCGGCGCGCAGCAGCGTGGTGATCACGTCGTTGAGTGGCGTCGCGATCCCGTGCTTGCGGCCGACTTCGCCCACCACGGCATTGCGTACCTGCCATTCGAGTCGTCGGCCTTCTCGGCGGTCCACGGTGATCGAAGACCAGTGGTCTGGCGCTGCGCCGAGCACCATCGAAAGCGCCTTTTCGGGAGCGTCGTCGGGAAGCTCCGCCCCCTCGGCGCGTCCGACTTCCAGCGCCTCGCGCATCAATGCGAGCACGAGTGATCGAACCTCGGGTTCCTTCGCGATGCCGTTCTCGCGCAGTGCCAATGCGCAAACACCGCCGATCGCGCCAACACCGATTGCTGCAATGGTGGCCGTCATCTCGCTCCCCGCTTGCACCTTCGCCGAAACTTCGCGTTGTCTGGTGTATTCGACTCCCATACCGTACCCCAACGCGAGGAGGCTCATGGTTCGTTCCGTTCGGCGTAGGGATCTCATGCTTGGTGGCGTGCTTGGAGCATTGCTGAGCGCGCTCGTGTTCATCGCCTCTTCATCGTTCGCGAATGCACCTTCGGATCTCGTGATCTCGGCGGTTCCTGCGGAAGAGGTCGCGGCGTTCGATCCGACACTCGACCTCGACCGCCTCAACGGACGTTGGACGATCGACTGGAAAGCGTCGGATTCCTTCGAGCCGGTAATGGACGCCCTCGAAGTGCCCTGGTTGCTTCGCAGGCTCGCCGGTGTGGTCAAGGCCTACATCACGATCACCGTCGAGTCGCCTCCTTGTGATACGTGCAATCCGTCGCTCCGCATCGAACAGGAGAGCCCGGTTCGCGACAGCAGTCGCGTCGTCCGGCTCGACGGTGTGGCGCGTCCCTCGAAGGACCCGCTCGGCAACGAGACGGTCGATCGATTCGACTGGACGCCCGAAACCGGGATGGAGTTGATTCGCGTTCGCACCCTCGGCAGTGGTCGAACGGCGCGCATTCTCGAGCGGCGCGTGGTCGAAGACGATCTGCGCACCATGGTTTCGACGATGACGGTCTGGGTCGACGACGTCGAACGTGCACAGGTGCGGCGCGTGCTTCGCAAGGTGAAGCCATGAGTCGATGAGAGGAGAAGACGATGGAGAAGCGTAACGTGGTCGACCGCATCGCGGATTCTACGGGCATCCCGATCGACGAGGGTTTCGTCCGGGACATGCGCTACCAGGTCGGCAGCGAACTCGGGATGGATCACCTGACCCCGGAAGAGCGGGCCGCGCGCTAGCAGCGCACCGCGTCAGTCCTGATTGAATACAGGCTTCCTCTTTTCGAGGAAAGCCTTCATGCCTTCGGCCTGGTCCTTCGTTCCCATCGTGGCCATCACGGCTTCGCGTTCGTCCGCGATGCCCTGCGCCACGCTGGCCCGGTCGGTGTTCACGATCGCGCGCAGGATGCCCGCGACTGCGGTGCGGGGCATTGCGGCGAGTTCACGGGCGAGATCCTGCGCGGCCCGTTGGAGTTGGTCGTTTGGCCAGACCTCGTTGACCAGGCCGATACGCAACGCTTCCGGGCCATCGATCTTCTTGGCGCGCAGCACCAGGTCGAGTGCACGGTCCCGGCCGACGGTTCGCGTAAGACGCGCCGAACCACCCCAGGCCGGCACGCTGCCCAGATCCATCTCGGGGAGGCCGATCTTCGCTCCCTCTTCAGCGGCCAGTCGGAAGTGACAGGCGAGGGGGAGTTCGAGTCCGCCGCCGAGGCAGTAGCCGAACAATACGGCGATCACGGGTTTGTCGAGGGTTTCGATCTGGTCGAGCACGCGCAGGCGTTGGTCGAACACGGCTTCGACACTGCCCTTGCGTTTCGCGCCTTCGGGCAACTGCTTGAGGTCCATGCCCACAGAAAAGTTCTTGTCGCCATCGGCCGTGATCACCACCGCACCAACACCCGTGTCTTGCGCGAGTTCATCGACGACCTCTTCGAGACAGTCCATGAACTCGAGTGTCATGCGATTCATCGGTGCATCGTTGATGGTGATCGTCGCAACGCGGTCCTGGCGTTCGAAGCGCAGCGGTGAATTCGTGTCGGTGATGTCGCTCATGGTCTTCCTTCGAATCGAGTTGGAGTGAGTCGGAATCCGCACTTCTGTGCCGATGCACTCACAGTTGGTTCAAACAGCCACAGCTGAAACATGAAATTAGACGGGCACTGCCGCGCCTGCATGGGTGAAAATGAGCCGGCTCGTTCCACCCTGAGGAGACTGCTTTGCCCCCCAAGATGACACGACTTCGATTCTTGTCCGGTGATCGCGTTCGACGCGCCCTCGGCGCGACCGCGTTCATGGTCGTTGCGTTGCTTCCGAGTCTCGCGTTCGCGGACGATGAACTTTCTGGTGCCGACACGGCGTGGATCCTGACGTCGACCGCGCTCGTCTTGTTCATGACGATCCCCGGGCTGTCGCTCTTCTACGGCGGACTCGTCGCGACGAAGAACGTGTTGTCGGTCCTGATGCAGTGCCTCGCGCTCACGGCCGCGATAACGGTCGTCTGGCTCGTCTTCGGTTACAGCCTCGCCTTCGATGCAACCGGCATGGTGGAAGGGCAGGTGAACGCGAGTTCGTTCATCGGGGGTTTCGACAAAGCTTTCATGGCGGGCATCACCGCGGACACGCTCTCGGGCTCGATCCCCGAGATCCTCTTCTTCGTCTTCCAGATGACGTTCGCGATCATCACCCCCGCACTGATCGTCGGAGCCTTCGCGGAGCGCATGAAGTTCTCGGCGATGATGATCTTCTCGATCCTCTGGTTGATCCTGGTCTACCTGCCCATCTGTCACATGACCTGGGGCGGCCCGGGCGGTTACTTCGCCGACCTCGGGGTGCTCGACTTCGCCGGCGGCCTCGTGGTGCACATCACTGCGGGGATCGGCGCGCTCGTGGCCTGCATCATGCTCGGCCCACGCAAGGGCTACGGCACCGCACCGATGATTCCCCACAACCTCACCATGACGGTGACGGGCACGGGGATGCTGTGGGTCGGCTGGTTTGGCTTCAACGGGGGGAGTGCTCTCGGGGCCAACGGGGCCGCGGCCATGGCGATCACAGTGACCCACATCTCGGCCTCGACTGCCGCACTCACCTGGATGGGGATCGAATGGGTGAAGCACGGCAAGCCCAGCGTCCTTGGTTGTGCGACGGGTGCGATCGCGGGCCTCGCGGCCGTGACGCCGGCTTCGGGCTTCATCGGTCCGATTGGCGGCCTTTCGATCGGCTTGGCTTCGGGAGCGGTGTGCTTTCTCGCGTCGACCACCATGAAGCAGAAGCTCGGCTACGATGATTCTCTCGATGTCTTCGGCGTGCACGGTGTGGGGGGCTTCGTGGGGATCGTGCTCGCGGGCGTGTTCTGCGCCGGAACCTTCGGCGGCAACCTCGGCGACGTCGCCATCGGGAGCAAGGTCGCGATTCAGCTCTACGCAGCCGTCGTGACGATCGCGTTCACCGGCATCTTGTCGTTCGTGGCCCTGAAACTCACCGACATGCTCGTCGGCCTGCGAGTCACGGACGAAGACGAAACCCAGGGCCTCGACATCGCCCTCCACGAGGAGACGGGGTACCGCTACTAGCCCGGTTGTTTCACGAGTCCGACGATTGAAACCGGCGAGCGCCGGGTCTCAATCGTCGGTTAGCCCGCATGGGCCGCAGCCGCGGCACGCGCCCTGGCGAGGTCTTCGCGCAGGGTTCGCGCGGCCATCACGAAGTGGGCGCCGGACCAGATCAACATGAAGCTCGCGATCATCAGGGCGTAGCGAACGGATTCGTCGCCGTAGCGGTCGACGAGCAGGTCGCTCAATACGCCGACGGCCTGCGGGCCGAGTCCCATGCCGATCATGTTGATGACGAACAACAGCAGGGCCGAGGCGACGGTGCGCATGCGGAGGGGGACGAGGGTCTGCACCATGGCGAGGGCGGGGGCCAGGTAGACCGTCCCGACGACTGCCGGGATGACGTAGTACCAGAGGGACGTCGAAGCGTCGGTGCTGAGAAAGACCGCAATGTTGAGCGGAAACGCCGAAAGAAAGAGCACCGGCGGTAGCCACAGGTTCCAACGGATGTCGTGCTGAGCGAACCGGTCCGCGAGGAACCCCGCGCCAAAGGTTCCCAGCCCGCCACCGAGACCGATGATGAGCGCGAGGATCATCCCGATATCGCTGCTGTTCATGTCGTAGGAGCGAATGAGAAACGTCGGGAACCAGTTCACAGAGCCGTAGCCCACGAATGAATTCAAACCGCCGCCGATCGCGATGTTTCGAAGGGTGCGATTGGCGGCGAAGAGCCGAACGGCGTCCTCGAGGGGCGGCGCTTCCGCGGCGGACTCGGCGGAGCGCCCCTCCGAGAGTCCGCGCAGCGGTTCGCGCAAGAAGATCTGAACGATCAGCGCGAGCACGAGCCCCGGAAGACCGACCGCCAGGAACGCCACGCGCCAGCCGTAGACCTCCTCGAGCCACCCACCGGCAAAGAAGCCGATCATGATCCCGAGGTTCACCCCGACGGCGAAGATGCCCAGCGCAGTCGCGCGTTCGTGGGGCGAAAAGAGGTCGGCGATGATCGAATGGGAAGGCGGGCTCGTCCCCGCTTCACCGACCCCCACTCCAATGCGCGCAATGGCGAGCTGGAAGAAGCTCGTGACGACGCCGCACAAGGCAGTCATCGTACTGAAGATCGCCAGCGCGACCGCGATGATGTTGCGTCGATTGCTTCGGTCGGCCCACATCGCGATCGGAATGCCGAGCGTCGCGTAGAAGATCGCGAACGAAAAACCGACCAGGAAGCCCATCGCCGTGTCCGAAACGTCGAAGGCAACTTTGATGGGTTGCAGCAGGATCGAGAGGATCTGCCGGTCGACGAAGTTGATGACGTAGACCGTCGTCAGCAACGCCAACGCATACCAACGATAGTTGGGCGAAGAAGTTGGATCGTCCTCTGCCGACGACTCGGGGGGCGCGGGTGCGGCCATCGGGCGAGTATAGGAATGCCTTTGGCTCGACTTCCAGACGTGATGCCGCAGCGCGTCGTGCCGGGGTCAGCCGATGCGTGCGCTCTGGCCGCCGTCGACCGGTAGCACCACGCCGGTGATGAACGCGGCTTCGTCCGAGGCGAGGAACAGGCCCGCGTAGGCGACATCCCACGCCGTGCCCATCTTGTTGCCAAGGGGCACCAACGCATCGCGTTGTTGAATGAGCACTTCCCGGTCGACGCCGAGCGCGGACGAGATGCCCTCGATCGCCATCGGGGTGTTCATCAGCCCGGGCATGATGACGTTGGCGCGAATGCCGTACTGCGCGTTGCCCGTCGCCAGTGCGTGGGTATAGGCGTTCAGTCCGGCCTTCGAAGTCTTGTACGCCATGATGCCCACGGCACACACGGCCGCGGCCGAAGAGATGTTGGTGATCACGCCGCGCCGTTGTTCGCGCATGACGGGAAGCGCGTACTTGCAGGTAAAGAAGACACTCTTGAGATTCGTATCCATGATGCGATCCCAGTTCTCTTCTTTCAGCTCCGTGGCTCCCGCGTCGCCGGTTCCGATGCCGACGTTGTTGTGGAGCACGTCGATCGCGCCGAAGTGGTCGACGCAGGCCTCGGAGATCGACGCACAGTCGCTTTCGACCGTGACGTCGGCGCGATGGACGACAGCCGTACCGCCCTCGTCGGCGATCATGCTCTGGGTTTCTTTTGCGCTCGCTTCGTCGCGGTCGACGAGCAGCACGCGCGCGCCCTCGCGCGCGAACAGGATCGCAGTCGCGCGCCCGTTTCCGATGGTCCCTCCCGGCGTCTGCCCGGCGCCAACGACGATCGCCACCTTCCCCTCGAGCCGCCCACTCATGACTTCGGAAGGCCTTCGATGCCCTGGTCGAGCTGCACGCCGAGGGTGTTCAGCGCCATCGAAACGAGGTGGTACTGACCGACCGCAAAGATCAGGTCCATCAGCTGTTCGGTCGTGAAGTGGTTGGTGAGTTCGGACCAGGTGGCGTCGCTCACGAACTGGTCCTCGTGGAGTTCGTCGGTGGCGCGGAGCAGAGCGGCTTCGGCCGCGGTCCAGCCTTCGGCATCTGGCCCTTCGGCCAGGCGTTCGATGTCGGCGTCGTCGAGCCCGGCGGCTTTGCCGATCACGACGTGTTGTCCCCACTCGTAACCCGAACGACAGAGCCAGCCGACGCGAAGGATCGCGAGTTCGCGGTCGCGCGGCGTGAGGCTGCTCTTCATCATGACGTGATTGCCGAACACGAGCCAACGCTTCAGCAGTTTCGGGTGGCGTCCCAGTGTGCGGAAGATGTTCAGGGGCTTGTCGCCCATGATGTTCTTGAAGCCATCGTCGAGCTGATCGTCGCCGAGGGGTTGCACGCGGGGTTCGTCGAGGCGCATGGGGACTCCTGCCGTGGGGGTTCCAGAAGCTCGAAGTCTAGTGCAGGAACGAATTGCTTCCCCGCGTGCGGTTGTGCCGCTTCGTCGCTGCTACTCGCGCAAAGCGCCCAGCTGCTTCTGCTGTCCGGGGTCGAGTTCGTTCTTGATCGCAATCAGCAGACCCATGTGGGCGTACTTCACCTGCACCTCGATCTCCATGACGCGCTTTGCGGCCGCGAGCGTTGCCTCGCGATCGAGCTTCGTCTTCGAGACCAGGTCCGTGAGTTCTTTTGCGGCTTCCTGCACGAAGGCGTGCAGTTCGAACGCAAGTTGCAGTGGTTCGACGTTGTCTGCGATCTCGCCGAGGCGGTCCAGAAGAAGCATCCCCCGCTGAAGTGGTCGCCGGCGATGTAGTCGATCCAGCGATCGACGAGTTCCTCGAGTCTCGCGAGACCGGGTTCCGTTTCCGACGGGCGAAGGACCGCGCTCTCGAAGCGCAAGCGCGCGGCCGCGACGGTTTCGAGCTGCAGGGCTTCCTTCGAAGCGAAGTGCCCGGCGACGCCGCTCTTCGACATCCCGATCGAGCCCCCCAACGAAAGGAGCCTCCATCATGGGTGTCCCCACCACCCTTCTGATCGTGGTCGCGGTCGGCCTCCCCGCCGCCGAATCGGTGCGCTCGCTTTCGGTCGGGCACTGATTCCACGTCCCGTCGCTCGTGTAGGCTCCCCCACTGGCCAGAATGTCGGTCGGAGGGAGTCATCCATGCGCGTGGTTCTGGTCGTCGGTACGGCGGTCTTGTTCTTCATCCTCGGGCTCGCCCTGGGTGGGAGTCAGCTCGGAAGTGGCCTCGGTGAGCAGGCGGCGAACCTCGCCGGCCGTGCGACCAGCGCGGCGCTCGAAACGGTCGCCCAGCGCGGCAGCATCGATACGCGATCGCTCGTGCTGCTCGAAAACCCGCGCGTCATGGCCGCGGTCGCGCGGATCGGTGGCTTCGGCGGTGAGTTCTCCCGCTCGGTTGCGATGAACATGTTCTCGCGGCTTCCCGAGGCGATCGAAGACGCGCGCGAAAAGAGCAGCGTCGTCGAACTGGCCCCGCGCAGCTATTTGCTTCGCCTACCCATCGTGAACGCCGTCTACTTCGACACTGACGCGGGCGGCGTGCTGGTCGACACCGGCATGGGGCCGGGCGGCCCCGCGATTCTCGACCTGATCCGCACGATCAGCGACAAGCCGCTGCACACCATCATCTACACCCACGGTCACGTGGATCACGCCTTTGGCACCTGGGCGATCGCCGAAGCCGGGCAAACGCCGCAGATCGTCGCCCACGCAGACCTGCCGCGACGCGTCGAGCGCTACATGAAGCTGCGCGGTTCGATCGCGCGCTACATGAGCCAGCCCGAAGACCAACTCCCGCTGACGCGCGAGGACTTCGTCTGGCCGACCCAGACCTTTCACGATCGTCTCGAGCTCGAGATCGGCGGCGAAACGTTCGTGCTGCAACATCACCGCGGCGAAACGGACGACCAGCTCTACGTCTGGGTCCCGGGTCGTGGGGCGCTCGCGAGCGCTGATTACTACCAGGGCTTCCTCCCCAACGGGGGCAACGGCAAACGCGTACAGCGCCACATCGAGGACTGGGCCGTGGCTCTGCGCGAAATGGCAGACCTCGAGCCGAAGGTTCTCCTCCCCGCCCACGGCGAAGGCAGCACCGACACGGCACAGATCCAACGCGACTTCCGCCGCCTTGCCGAGGCTTTCGAGAGCATCGCGCAACAGACCATCGACGGGTTGAATCGCGGCCTGCGCAAAGACGAAGTCGTGCGCAACGTGAAGCTGCCCGAGCATCTCGCGAGCGACCACAAGCTGCGGGAGCACTACGTGACGGTGCAGGACGTCGCCAAGATGGTGGCCAGGCAGTACACGGGCTGGTGGGACGACTGGCCGTCGCACTGGACGCCGGTCGATTCGATTTCGCTATCCCGCTCGGTGCTCGAGGAAACGGGGGGGATGGAGCAGCTGGTCGAGCGAACGCGCGAGATCATGCGAGGTGACCTGCGTCTCGCGAGCCAGTACGCCGACTGGGCGTTTGAAGCCGATCCGACCGACCCCCTCGCGCAGCAACTCGTGATCGACGTCTACCGCGAGCGCATTCTCGACCCCGGTTGCCGCACGCAGGAAGCTCTCGTGTACATCGACGCCATGACGGCCGCGCGGCAGGCGCAGATAGACGTTGCAAGTCTGCGCTGAGGCCGGCGCGAATAGCACGCGAAGATTATCCTCGGCCAATGCCCATACTTCTCGAGACCCCGACCGATCACCCCCACGTGGCCGTCGTCACCCTCGACCGGCCCGAACGGGCGAACGCCCTCGACCCCGCGATGTTGACCGCGCTGGCGAAAGCCTGGCGCACGATCGCGGACGCCCCCGACATCCGGGTTGCCATCGTGCGAGGCGCGGGCGATCGCGTCTTCTGTTCGGGGATGGACGTCGCAGCGACCCTTTCGGCTTCGCAGCAACTCCATCGCGGCGAGCGCGTCAGCGAAGACGAATTCGAAGGTCTTCGCTGTGTGAGTACCGCGCTGCTCGCGGGTTTCGATCTCGGCAGACCGCTGATCTGCGCCATCAACGGTCACGCCCGCGCGGGCGGTTTCGACCTGATGCTCGCGAGCGAGATCCGCATCGCGGTACCCGAAGCGACCTTCGCCCTCGAAGAAGTCGCGCTCGGTCTCTATCCAACGGGCAACGCGAGCGTGATGTTGCCGCGGCAGATCGGTTGGGCACACGCACACGAGATCATGCTGACGGCGAAACCCTTCGACGCCGAAAAAGCTGCACGCATCGGGGTCATCAACGAGATCGTCGAGCGCGACCAGCTGATGCCGCGTGCATTCGAGTTGGCCGACACGATCGCGGGCAACGCTCCGCTGGCGGTGAGCGCAACGCGCAACGGCGTGCGTGAACTGCTCGGGATGGATCTCGAGAGTGCCTACATCCGGCAGGAAGAAATCGGCGCGCCCTTGCGCAAGACCGAAGACGCGCGTGAAGCCCAACGGGCCTTCATGGAAAAGCGACCGCCGGTCTTCAAGGGCCGCTGAGTGCAACAGGGAACATCGACCCATGCTCGAAGTCACCGGGCCGAACGCAGAGCAGATCAGCTACTGGAATGAGGTGACCGGCCCCAGGTGGGTGCGGCTCACGGATACGATCGATCGTCGCATCGATGCCGCTTTTCGCGACGTGTCGATCGACGGCTTCGAAACGACCATCGACGTCGCAGCGGCTGGTTCGCTGGACGACGCAGTTCAGTTCATGAGCGAAATGGGTCCGGCGGGTGCGATGCTGCGCGACGCATCCCCCGAAGTTGCCGAGGCCGCGCGCGGATCGATTCGCGATGTGCTCGCGAAACACGATCAGGGCGGACGCATCGATCTCGCGGCCACGGTATGGTTCGTGAGTGCGCGCGCTTGATCGCAAACCCGGGGGATCGCTTGCACGAGAGCATCGACCAGCAACCGCACGACGAAGCGACCCGGCTCGCGGCCGTGGAGCGCTGCGCCGTCGTCGATCTCGACTTCGACGAACGCTACGCCGGGGTGCTTCGCATCGCGTCTCGGGTCTTCGACGTTCCGTTCGCGATGATCACGGTGGTGACCGAACACGACCTCTAGATCAAAGCGGGTGTCGGGCTCCAGCCCGCGCGGGTGCGTCGGGGGAAAGGGTTGTGTGAGGCCGTCGTCGAGAGCGGTGAACTCGTCCATCACGTTGATCTGCACCTCGACCGCGATGCCCGACATCATCCGCTCGCCGAAGGTCTCAGGTTCTATGCAGGCGCCCCCGTACGTACGCCCGAGGGCCAGGTGCTGGGCACGCTCTGCGTCGCGGACACCCAGCCGCGTGAGTTCGATGCACGCGAGCGTCTGACTCTCGAAGATCTCGCCGAAACCGTTACCGACCTGCTCCGCCACGAGCGCACGGAGCGCCAGCGCGACGAAATTCTCGGTCGATTGACCGCAATATCGGAGGCCCCCCATCTAATCATCATCGAGATAGATGGGGACGGGATCATTTGCCACGCAAGTCCGTCGGTGGAAGGCATCATGGGCTACGCGCCATCGCAGATCCAAGGCAGATCCTTCCTCGAGTTCGTTCATCCCGATGCGCGAGATCAGCTGGCCAATGAGTACGCGGTTATCGTCACTGGGGTTCCGAACGAAGGCGAAAGCGAGTTCATCGCCCGCGACGGCAGCTACCGGACACTCGCCTGGTCGATCTGCCCCGAAGCCGCGCCGAGTGAGACATCGCATGCCGTCACGATCTTGCGCGACGTCTCGGAGCGGGTCCGTGCCCAACGCGAAGTCGCCGAAGCGGCTGAACGCCACCGGCAGCTGTTCGCGACCAGCCGCGATGCCATGGCGTTGACGTTGCCCGACTCGGGACAGGCCACCGACGTGAACAACGCATTCTGCGAACTGCTTGGATACACCGTCGACGAGGTCAGGGGCATGGATCTGGAGAGGCTTCGCATCTCCGAGGCGTCGAGCCAGGCAGAGATGCAGTCGAGGCTCGACGATCTCGTCGAGAGGGGGTTCACCGACGAATGGGAGCGCGTGTTTCGCACCAAAGGGGGCGAAGAGGTTCCTGTGTCGGTGTGCGCCTGGATGCTGCGCGACGTTCAAGGGAACCCGGCATCGATTCTGACGAGGATTCGCGACATCCGCGAAGAGCGGGCGCGGGAGCGCATGCAGAGCCGGCTTCAGGAAGAACTCGAAGAGCGCGTTCGCGCCCGCACACGAGAACTCGAGGAAACGCTCAATCGTCTACAGGCGGCCGAGCGACTCGCGTCGGTGGGCACCCTCGCTTCGGGGGTCGCCCACCAGATCAACAACCCGATCGGCGCGATCCTGGCGGCTTCGGAACTCGCGCTGATGTGCGAGGACGAAGACGACTTCAAGGAAACCTGGCGTCGTGCGTTGATGGACGCCGTAGAGCAGTCGCGGCGTTGCGGTCGCATCGTGCGGTCCATGTTGCAGTATTCGCAGGGCACGCGTCGAGGTGGCGGACGACGGCGTGGGGATTTCCGAAGGTGACCGAAGGCGCGTCTTCGATCCCTTCTTCACGACGCGGCAGGAGAAGGGGGGCACCGGGCTTGGTCTCAGCGTTGCTGAAGGTATCGTGAAGGATCTCGGCGGAGAGATCCGGGTCGAGCAGCGAGGGCAGGGCGGGACGCTGGTGACGATTACGCTGCCGTTCGAAGGTGGGGAATCACCGGCAATCTGAGCAGCCGGACTGGCGCGATACGCCAGCGCCGAAACCTGCTTTCGTGTGCAACCAGCCGGCTGGCGAGCGGTGTCCAAGGAGACACTGTCGAGTGTGATGCGCCTCACGTCGCCCTCGATCGTGATGCCGATCTCCAAATGGGTTGCATTCGGACAGGTGTGTCGCCGATACGCAGCTCCGTCCCGTAAGCCGATCCCGCTCGACACTGCGATTGGTGAAAGACCGGAAGAGGTGAACGTGTTCCGGCCCATTCGTTTCGTGCCCGCAGTGGCGGCGTCGATCTCACTGCTGTGCTTCGGCGCTGCGTCCGCGCACGCGACCTGGCGGCTCTACGCGAGCGGTGACTTCGGTTATTCGATCGGGAAACAGAAGGTCAAGGGCAACGCCGAAGTCGGCCAGCCGGTATGCGAGGCCGGTTCCGAGCCCGTCGAAGCGAATCGGCCCGGGGGCCCGTTTGCGCACCCGCCGCGCGAACCGCCGAAGTCCGTCGGCGGAGTTCGTGAAGCGGTCGACCAAGGCGTTCTCGCCTCCAGCCAACAGGACCGTGGCGTGGATCGTCTCCTGGTGCGCATCCAGACCGATATGCGTGGTATCGTTCGTCATGACCGGTTTCTCTCGCATGCGGCTCTGCTGATCTCGGTCAGCAACCCGTGGAAAAAGGGCCGAACGGCCCCGTATTCGTCAATGCTTCGAGCACGATGGTTGCGAGATGGAGCCGGTCACTCCACAGGGTCGAGCCCGGATTATTCATGAAGCCCTACTGCGGAGCCAGCAAGCACTGCCATTTCACGGCCTTCTCCCTTGGGCCTCCCCGACGTACTGAAAGTACGTCTGCGGGGCCTACGGTCCGAGGTCCGCGAACTGTCAGCGCTTTCGGACTTCTCGCTACGGGCTTCATGAATAATCGGGCTAGAAGGCCATGCACGTAGCGATATCCACGTTCGTGATCGCACTTGCGGCTGGTGTGCTCGGTCAGTCGATTGCGAAGCACCTGCGGATCCCCGGCATCGTGATCCTGCTCGGCCTGGGTGTGGGGCTCGGGCCCGACGGTCTCTCGTGGGTCGAGCCTCAGGCGCTGGGCACCGGGCTCTTCGACATCGTCGAACTCGCGGTGGCCGTGATCCTCTTCGAGGGCGGCATGAACCTCGAGCTTTCGCGTCTGCAGCGCTCGCAGCGCGCGATTCGAAGGCTCGTGACCTGGGGCGCAATCGTTACCGGCATCGGTGCCACCGTTGCGGCGCACGAGTTGTTGGGCTGGTCGTGGCTGTTGGCCGCCATGTTCGGAAGCCTCGTCACGGTGACCGGGCCCACGGTCGTGGGACCCTTGGTGGGCGAACTCCGCCTGCGTCCGCGCGTCGCGACGGTGCTCGAAGCCGAGGGCGTCCTGATCGATCCGATCGGCGCGATCCTGGCGGTCCTGGTGCTCGAAGTCGCCCTGGCGCCCGACACCGACACCCTGGCGATCGGCGGCCGTGCGGTCCTGATGCAGTTGGGCTTCGGCGCGTTCATGGGGTTGGCGGGTGGCGTGCTCCTGGGAGGGCTGCTGCGTGTCAAGCGACTGGTCCCCGATGGCTACGAGAACATCGTCGCACTCGCATCGGTCTTGTTGCTCTTCGTGGCGAGCAACATGGTCGTTCCGCACAGTGGTATCCTCGCCGTGCCGATCGCGGGCGTGGTGGTGGGCAATGCGGGGAGCCGCGTCGACCGAGACCTGCGCGAGTTCAAGGATCAGTTGAGCGTTCTGTTGATCGGCTTGCTGTTCGTTTTGCTGGCCGCCGACGTCCGCATGGCCGAGATCCAGTCGCTGGGCGCGGCCGGCGCGCTCACGGTTGCAGCACTCGTCTTCGTGGTCCGGCCCATCAACGTCGCACTGTGTACGGCGGGTTCGGATCTCACCGTGCGCGAGCGCATGCTCGTCGCCTGGGTGGCACCGCGCGGCATCGTGGCGGCTGCCGTGGCTTCGATTTCGGCGGTCGGGATGGCGGACCACGGCATGGCGGGCGGCGACGCCCTGCGCGCGATGGTGTTCTTGACGATTGCGGGAACCGTGGTCCTGGCGGGCTTCACCGCCAAGCCCCTCGCTGTGCTGCTCGGCGTGCGACTTCCGGGACGCGACACGGTCGGCATCCTCGGGATTCCCGGTCTGGGGCTCATGCTGGGAGAAGCTCTTCGCGACGCCGGCCAGACGATCGTCTTCCTCGACGCGAACCCCCAGCATTGCCGTCAGGCCGAAGATGCGGGCTTCAACGTCGTGTTCGGCAACGCCCTGCAGGACCGCACCCTGCAGCGCGCACGTTTCGAACTCGTGGGCACGACGATCGGCGTGACGGGCAACGATGCCCTCAACCGAAGCTTCGTGACGACCGCCGCCGAGCACTTCAACGTCCCCCGCGGCCTGGCGGCCCAGCGACGCGACGACGTCGATTCGGAAGTCGAAGGGCTGTTCAAGCGACCCCACGACGTCGAACGCTGGGACGTTCGCATCCGCCACGACATGGTGGTGAAAGAGGAATGGCAGTTCGTCGCAGAGCCGGAGCCCGCCCCCGAGCCCGAATCGGAGCCGACGGGTATGACGGCCGTGCGCAGCGGAGAGCGCTTCGTGCTGTTGTTCGTGACGCGCGGCAAGCGCGGGTTCCCCACGACGCGCAGCTACGAGCCGAAAGCGGGCGACCTCGTCACGGTCGTGATCCACACCCAGGAACTCGAAGAGGCCCACGCCGAACTGCGGGAAAGGGGCTTCGAACCCGCGAGCGAGAAACCGCCGGCCCAAGCGGAGTAGGGCCGCCGCAGGCGAGCTACTGCAGGAACCGCACGCCGATCGGCCAGCCCTTTTCGTAGAGGCCGCGATACCAGCTGGCGTGACGCACGAAGGCGTTGTGCTGGATGCCGATCTCTCCTGTGCCCGCCGGCGCCGACCACGCTTGCTCGAAGAGGATGTCGCCAACGAGGGAACGGACGTCTTCGTTCCCGAATAGCGTGTGGTGATTGGGCAGGACCTCGCAGGGCTCGGGTTTCACCCCTTCTTCGCGCGCGGCCTGGAGCAGGGCGACGAGGTTCGCCACGAAGAGGGTCGACGCGGTGCGCGGCTCGCGCTGTACCGGATCGTCGGGGTCGCGCGTGTAAGGCGAATGCTGCGTCGCCGTAGCGGGCGGCGATGCGTTCGGCGTAGTCGGGAATGCCGATCCGCACGTTGGCGGCTTTCCCGACAGGCGTGTTTCGACCGGAGTTTCGGGCGATCGCATCAACGCGGCCAGCGCGGCCGGTGGCAGGGTGAGGCCGTGGACGGTCATGCGCACTCCCGTCGGGTTTCGCTTTCGAGCTTGGTGAGCTCGCGGGCTGCGAATGCGCGAATCCGTTGCTCGAAGTCTTTTCCGAGGTGGTGGAGGTCATGTTGGATGTCGTTGAGGCAATCGCGCTGGGTGATTTCCTCGGCGCTCATGCGTGGTTCGAGGATGAAGATCGGGACGTTGCGCTCGGAATAGGGGTTGGTCCTCACGTGCCACTCGTGGCGAAGCTCCCTGCCCGCGTGCGCGTCGGCGACGAACTGGCCAATCAGGTGAACGTGGACCAGCGAAAGCGAATAGAACCAGATCTGCGGTGCCTTCACGCAGCCGCCGTCGCGCGTCGCCGGGTGCCCCTGGCACGACCAGCAGGGCATCACCACCCGCATCGTCGCGAGTCCGTAGACGAGCGGCAGTACGCGATGCTCGATCGGGTAGCGGTCGGCTTCCGACGAAAGCTGCGCTCCGGCATCCCTGCAGGTGGTCGTACATCCACAGCAGCATTCGATCGACGCCGCGGGGCACGCGCAGCGCACCGAGCAGCCCGCGCAGGGGCGCACCTGGGCAGCGGTCGGTTGTTCGAGTAACTGGGTGAGCCCGTCTCGAAGCTGAGCGATGTGCTCGTCGCGATTCTCGGGCGAGGGGATCTTCATGCCGGCTCCTGGTGCAGTGATTGGGAAGGTTTCGAGAATCACTTGAACCCGGGGCCGACGGTGGCGGCACTTGCGGAAAGCGACCGGCAACGCTCGAGCAGTGGACCTGCCGGATGCGAGACGGCTCGCCCCGGTTCGAGGCCCTTGGGCGGTACCGGCGCGCTGATCATTTGGCAATATGCGTCCTCCCAGTGCAGCCCATGATCGTCAGATGAGAGGAAGGCTCCGTGGCAGCTCGAAAGAGGGATGACGAAGGACGCGAGATGTGGGGGCGCTGGTTGCTCTCGATCGCGGGTTCGAGTCACGCCGGCCGGGTCCGGCAGAGCAACCAGGACGCCTTCGACCGCTTCGACGACCCGGACCGCGAGGAGATCCTATTCGTGGTCGCGGACGGCATGGGGGGACACCGCGGCGGCGAGGTCGCGAGCGCGATGGCCGTGGGTACGCTCGGCAGCATGAACCGCGAAGGCGAGGGTGACGCCCCCTTCCGGCTCTGCACCGCGATCGAGCGCGCCAACTCGGAGATCTTCGCGCGCGCTTCCAAGAATCCCCGGCTGGCGAAGATGGGGACGACCGTCGTCGCGCTCCTCTTTTCCACCGAGGGGGAATCGTTCGTCGCCCATGTCGGTGACAGTCGTCTCTACCAGCTGCGCGATGGCTCCGTGAACCCGCTCACCGACGACCACACACTGGCGGCGGAACTGCTTCGCAATGGGGAGATCACCGAAGCAGAGGCGCGCACCCACCCCAGGCGCAGTGTCCTCACCCGTTCGGTGGGTGTCGGTAAGCGAGTCGAGGTCGAGGTCTCATCCGTGGACGTGCGCGCCGGCGACGCGTTCCTGCTGTGCTCGGACGGCATCTACGAGATGCTGCCCGAGGACGAGATCCGGAAGATCGTCGCGAGCGCACCCGACGCGCACACCGCCGTAGCCTGGCTCGTTGACGCGGCCAATCAGGGAGGCGGGAAGGACAACTCGACGGCGTTGGTCGTCCAGGTGTCCGAAGCCCGATAGGGCAGGCGGGCCGTTCCGGTCGTCAACGAGGCCGCGTGATCGATCGTTGGAGAGTGGTGACACCATCCAGCGTCAGATGCGGTCGCGTTGTAGCGGCACGAGAAAACGAACTCCCTTAAGCGGAAAACGTTGCTCCTTACGACACATGCGGCCGCGATTTGGTCTGGCTGTTCGTCTCGACAACTTCTCGAATTCAGGCCGCATTCTCGCCGCGCGACTCTTGATTGTGTCTGGTGGGACAGGCATGCGTATTGCTTTGGTTTTCGGCCTGCCCCATTGGGAAGTGGGGCGTGGGCCCTCTTCGGGACTTCTGGAATTTGGAAAGGGGATGGATGATGCGAAAGGGATCGTTGTGTCCCGTGTTGACCGTGTTGATATTGATCGCGACTCCCGCGTTTGCGACGCCAGTCACGTTCTACTTCAGTTCGGGAAGCGCGCAGGTCACCGCTACGGCCGGTGCAACGACGATCGTCAGTGAAACGATCGCGTTGGATGGAGTCTTCGTTGCGTTCGACGACGCAGTCCCCGAGCTGGTCGACTTTTCGATCACCGCGCCTCAGTCGGCGCCGATCACGATGCTCAACCCCTACGGCGGCTACGATACGTTCGTCATCGAGTCTGCCAGCATCGACCCGGGCGTCACGTTTTCGAACATCTCCGTCACGTCGACCGGTCTCGATACGTGGTCGTTCCTGGTGGGGCCGATCGATGTAGAGGGGCTCTACAGCGCGTCGCATTCATCGGGTAGCCCCCCTCCTGTGTCGAATGTCGCCGCGCCGTTCGCCGGGGCGTCGTACCTCAACGGCAGCATCGACACCGATCTGATGACCTTCGAGCTGCTTGGTGTGACGCTGACCGACCTGCCGGGCGCGAGCTTCGGTGAGACGGACGACCTGATCGTCAAGGCCGACCTCACCTCATCGTCTTCCGAGCCCAACCGCCTTGTCTTCGCGGTATGTATCTATCCTGGCCTCGGAATGGCGCGCTTGCTCAAGAGCAGGAACTCATCGCAGAGGCAAAGGCGAGTGTCCTCGGCCTGGGAGAAGCAATGGGGCGCGCCCTCCCGGCAATGGGGCTCTCGAGTGAGCCCTCGACTTCAGTCAGCACCAAGCACGACGTTGTCGAGTTGGCCGGTATCGGGTCCGCGTCCGTACTCTCCGCGAATTCGCAGATCCGTGAGCGACGAAAGCACGTCGAGGATGTCGGCGTCCGTGGCCGTGCTGGAGCTCAGCCAGTTGGTGGTGAGCCGCCAGTTCACCGAGTCGTCGAGGGGATACGGAACGGCGTCCATGTCGCGTCCGGGTCGTCCTTCTTCTTGTTGCCTTTCGACCCCGAGCCACAACCCAGGACGAGGAGCGAGGTGACGAAGAGGACGAGCCACTGCCGTTGAAGCACGGACGATCGAGGGGAGTACGACATGAACGATGGCTTGGTTCGTTCCAATGCGGAGTGACGTTCTCGCCCACATGGGATTCAGCATCGAGTGTACAACGCTGCAAGTCGTTCGAGGCCGTTCGATTCGGTCGCGTTTCGGCAAAGCGCGCCACATCGTCACACTTGCGCCGAAGTAGAGTCAGACGCCGAGCAGGCAGGCGGCAAGCAAGATGTAGCCAGTGAGGGCTGGTGAGGAACGCAGGCTAGGGCGACATCTCGTAGGCGCCGTCGAGTGCCCGAACGCTTTCCCAGACCCGGTCATAGCGAGCCGAGTCGGCGACGGGTTTGCGGAGCATCTTGCGGCACTGGGCCATCTGCTTTTCGGTGCTGCTCGATTGGAGCGACAGGGTGAGGGCGTGCTGCGCGGTGTCACGCACCATGAAGTCGAAGATCTGGCCCACCAGGTCGTCGTCGATCTCGTAGATTCTGGCGTTCTCGAGGATCAGCTGGGCATAGACGACCATCGCGAACAGGTTGCCGCCAGCGAGCAGGAAGTCGATGTCCTTCATCTGCTCGGGCCCCGGCGGGTCGCTCGCAAGGAGTTCGCGAAAGGCATCGGCCTGTTCGGCGAAGAGCGCGACGTTGGGGATGCGGGAGAATTCGTCGAAGGTCTTCCGATAGTCGTGGAACTGGATCTGGCCCAGACCACCGGCCCCGCCCTGGTCGAAGAGGAAGTCGTCGTTGCGTGGTTGGTCCTGGCGCTCGACTTCGGGGAACTCGCCGGGGTTGAAGAAGTAGTTCGCCATGAACTTCACGATCAGCGCGATGTTCACGTGTACCGTGCCCTCGAGCTTCGGCAGTGCGCGGATGTCGACGGCGGCCTGGCCGAAGTAGGTGTCCTTCTCGAAGCCCCTGGCCGCGATGGCATCCCACATCAGGTTGATCACGTCTTCGCCCTGGGTCGTGACCTTCATCTTCACCATCGGGTTGAAGAGCAGGTAGCGACGGTCCTCGGGCGATGCGGTGCGCATGTAGTCGGCGGCGCGCAGTGCGAAGAGCTTCATCGACACGAGTCGGCAGTAGGCGTCGACGAACATGTTGCGCACGTGTGACATGTCGGTGACCGGCATGCCGTAGAGCACACGGTTGTTCGCGTGGGTGATGGCTTCGTAGAGGGCGTGGGTACAGATCCCGATCGAGGCCCAGCCAAGGTTGTACTTGCCGATGTTCACGGTGTTGAGCGCCGCGTTCCAGGCTTCGCGGCCGCGGTGCAGAATGTCGCCTTCGCTCACCGGGTAGTCGCGTAGCTCGAACTCCGACACATAGTTCTGGCTGGCGACCACGTTCTTGATCAGGTGATAGTTTTCGTGCTTCGGGGCGGAAGCGAAGAACACATACTCATCGCTCTCGTCGAAGCGGCCGAAGGTCGAAACGATTGCGGCTTCGTTGCCGTTGCCGATGTAGTACTTGCGGCCGTTGGCCTTCCAACCGTCGCCGTCCTTCGTGAGCACCATGTCGGTCGAGTAGATGTCGGCACCGTGCGTCTTTTCCGACAGACCGAAAGCGAAGATGCCTCCGTCTTCCAGCGCGTGGGCCGTGCGCTTACGGACGGCATCGTTGCCGCTCATCCAGATCGGCCCAAGCCCGAGGACCGACACCTGCCAGGTATACCAGTACTGCAGGCCGTAGAAGCCCAGGATCTCGGCGAACTGGCAGACGCGCCACGTATCCCAGCGCGCGTCCTCGCCGTCGTTCACGCCTTCGCCTGCGGGCGTGCACATCGTGGCGAGGGTTCGATGCTCTTTCGCGTATTCGAGGAAGTCGGCGTACCAGCCGCGGTCGTAGTAGTCCTCGAGCAGGCGCTGCTTGCCCTTGGCTTCGAAGAATTCGACGGTTTCGCGCATCAGCTCGCGCGTGCGATCGTCGTCGCCTGCGTGACCTAGCTTGCGGGGGTTCAAGAGAATCATCGCCAGAGCCTTTTTGCTGTTCGTGCCGAGGCTAGCGCGGGTTCTAGGTTCGCGGGCGCTCCACGAAGATGGGTGACGACCAGGCGCGCTCTTCGGTTTCGGCGAGACAGTCGTCGTCGAGGGGCCGTTCGCTGCAGGGCGATACTTCGATGCAGCGTCCCGAAGCGTCGTAGGTGCAACCCAGCGGGTCGGCTGCGACGGCCATGCTCGGCGCTTCGATGGCCCGCACGTAGTAGACGGCGTCGCGCGCCAGCGAGTCGTATTCGGGGTCGGTGAAGGCCACGCGGCAGCCGTTTCCGTCGGCGGGGCAGGGGATCACCTTCCACGGGTCCTGTACCAGACCCACGACCTCTTCGTGTTCGTCGAGCTGCGGCAGGATGCGTACCACCTCGACGCGCGTGATCGGGCGGCGCTCGTCGGACGGGTTGTAACACTCGCCCTGGCACAGGCGGTCGAGGCGGTCCTCGCTCATCGCGTTGTAGGCGTCGATGGGACAACCGGGCTTCTGTTCGAAGGAACCCACCGCGCGCACCTGGAAGATCGGTTGTTCAGCGAGTTCGACCACGCTGCCCATGGGCTGGGGAATGCCGTCGGGGCCGTTCAGCAGGTCGAACCAGAGCAGCATGCGGGGCCCGCTCGTGCCATAGACTTCGCGGCGCTGCATCGCGTCCCAGATCTCTTCGCGGCTGCGCCCGTCGCTGTGGACTGCGGCGAGCCCCCCGTTCAAGAAGAACGAAGAACCGCGCTCGGTTTCGAAGACCGAGAAGATCGCGGTGCTGAATTCCTTCGATGCTTCCTCGGAGAAGGGCCGGGGCTCTCGTTCCGGCGTGTAGCCGAGTGGGGTGTCGATCATCTTGCCGAAGCGGGCTTCGGTGAATTCGCGTCGCGATACCTCTTTGTACCCCGTACCCGGCCGCGCCGAGTGGTTGTCCGAAGCCGCGATCATGCCGAAGCGGAAGCGGCCGCTCTCGTCGCTGCGGCCCGGGCGACCGAGCGCCAGGATGTACTGCGCCGAACTCTTCGGTCGGTAGTTGAAGGCGGGTTGGAAACAGTCGCGGCACTGGCCCGCGTCCTGCCAGTCGTCGAGGGTGGCGCCGGGCACCGTGTTGCCGCCGCCATTGCGGTAGGCGTCCACGTAGTTCTGGCGTGCGACCGCCGCGCGTTCGTCGCATTCGGCTTCGGCTTCACCCGCGGCGAGGCAGCGCTCCTGGATGATCTCGCCGGCACGCCAGCACGAGGGCAGGTAGTTGTGATTCGGCGCCGGGCAGCTGCGCGAACCGTCGGCGTTGACGGTGACTTCTTCGTAGGGGCGGAACTCCTCCGAGTTACCGTGGCCGCTGAACACTTCGATGATGCGCTGGCGATTCGGGTCGTGCATGCCGGGTGCGATCTGCTTTTCCCACGACGAGCCGAGCGGTGTGTAGAAACCCCAGGTCGTGCCGTGAGGGATCACCATGGTCTCGTGACCCCAGTCGTCGAGCTTGTCGAAGAGGATCTTCGGGGTCGGCGCGCCCTCCTGGCAGTCGAGGGGCAGTTCGCGGACGGGCACATCGGCTTCGCACTGAACGTTCTCGGTCAGTTCGGAGAGGTAGCGGGCGAGTTCGGGGCCTCCGCTGTCGAATTCGTAGAGCGCCATGCCGCCAACCAGGAACGGCGAGGGCGTCGTCTCTTCGAGCGGGGGCGTGCCGGGCGGGAAGCCCGCGGTGATCGGGCGGGCCGGGATCTTGTCGTCATCGAGGTCGCGCAGGATCACGTTCTTGTGGCCGTAGTGGTCCTCGGGGACCCAACCGACCTGTGTCCATTCCCAGCCGAGGTAGGCGACGGTGTCCGGGTTGGCGGGGTCGCCCGCGATCGCGTTGCACTGCCGCATGGTGTCGAGGGTCTGCGACCAGCGGTCGGGGGTCAGCGCGATGCCGTGATCGTTGATCGACCAGAAGTCCATGGCCGAGCAGTGGCGCGCATAGTCACACGCGTCGGCGATCGGGTGCGCGCCTTCGCCCTGTGCCATGGGGAGGCTCAACTGGAAGGCGTCGAAAGAGAAAGTCGAGTGAACGTGCAGGTCGCCGAACAGGATCTGCTTCGGTTTCGCAACGCCAATGTCGACGCCGGCCGAGCGAATGGCCTCGCTGCGTGCGGTGACCACTTCGGGCGAGATCGGTTCGGCTTCGGGTGTCCCGGCCACCGGACCGGAAACCACCATCCCCGTGCCCAACACGTAGAGCACGATCAATAGTAGAAGCACCAATACGCCAACAGCCTGAACCGATCGCTTGACCATCTCGTTCCCTCACTCGAACCCGGACATCGACGCCCAATAACGGGCACCGGACGGGATAGCTTGGCACGCACTCCCCATACCGCAACGAATTTCCCGCACCACGCCGGGCAAAACGAACCCTGCGCACGCAGCGGGGCGCAAGCGCGGGCATGCGGGCTACCGTTTCGGGGTGAGCATGCGTTTCCCCCCCATCGACCCCACGCCTCCGCTCGTGACCGGGCCGTTGCCGAAGATCGGCGCTGGTCTGCAGATGCTGCGCGATCCCACGGCGTTCTTCTACCCCATCGCGGCATCTGGTCGATGGTCACGAACAAGAGAGCGGCCCGTCGTGCGATCGCCGAACTCGACGAAACCCTTGGCGAGATCATCACCACGCGCGAACGCGAAGGTCTCGACCCGAACGATCTCTTCGCGCGCATCTGCGCGTCGTGGAACGACGTCGAAGGGGAGGCGCGCAACATCGTACTCATCCACATGGGCTCGATGTCGAATCTCTTTGCGGCACTGGCCTGGACCCTCGTGCACATACTCGAGCGTCCGGAGATACAGGAACGGGTGCGCACCGACAGCGAGTTGCTCGATCGCGCGACCTACGAGTCGATTCGCTTGCGCCAGCGATCGATCGTTCTGTGTCAGGTCCTGCGACCCACCGAACTCTGCGACGAAAAGACCGCCTACCTGGCGGGCCCGGGCGTGTTCCTCACGACGATGATGCCGGTCATGAATACGACGGCGCTTCCTGATCTCGATGGCTTCGACCCGGAGCACTTTCGGCTTACCCGCAAGTTCAGCGATCCGCAGCCTTTGCGTCGTCAGATCGGAGGCGTGGCGCGCGCCGATCGCTCGTGTCGCGTCATCTACAGGCTGCGTTGACTCGCGCTTCGAATTCCGTCAGGAGGTGACATGCCGTCGATCGAAACCCTGCCTTTCGGCAAGACGGGGCATGAAAGCAGCCGCATCATCTTCGGTGCGGCCGCGCTGGCCATGATGAAGCAGGAGCGCGCCGACAAGACGATCGCGATGCTGCGAGAAGCAGGTGTCAATCACTTCGACGTTGCGGCGTCGTACGGTGACGCCGAGCTACGGCTCGCGCCCTGGCTGCGAGACCACCGCGGCGAGATCTTCCTCGCGACCAAGACCGGCGATCGCACGCGGGCCGCAGCAGCGGAGAGCATCGACCGTTCGCTCGAGCGCATGGGTGTCGAGCAGATCGACCTGATTCAGCTCCACAACCTGACCGACGACGAAGGTTGGGAGGCCGCCATGGGGCCTGGCGGTGCACTCGAAGCCCTCGAAGAAGCGCGTGATGCCGGGAAGGTTCGCTTCCTCGGTGTCACCGGGCACGGCACTCGCGTGGCTCGCATGCACCTGCGAAGTCTGGAGCGCTTTCCCTTCGACTCCGTGTTGCTTCCGTACACGTACATGATGATGCAGAACGCCGACTACGCGGTGGAGTTCGATCAACTCCTCTCACTCTGCGCAGAGTGCGGCGTTGCGGTGCAGACCATCAAGTCGATCGCGCGCCGGCGTTGGCGCGACGAAGACCAGAGCAAGCGCTTCAGCTGGTACGAACCCATTCGCGAACCCGAAGCTCTCGAAAAGGCGATCCATTGGGCGCTCTCACGGGAGGGCGTCTTCGTCAACAGCTCGAGTGACGGCACCTTGTTACAGGCCACCCTCGACGCGGCCGCGCGCTTCGATGCTTCTGTGTCGAATGCGGGATCGGATCCACTCGACACCGCAATGGCGGCCCATCAAAGTGCCCTGGACCTCGAACCGCTCTTCGTCCCGGGGATGGATGGTGTGGCGATGTAGGCCGTTGTCGCGCGGACCGTTGTGCGCATGAAGTCGACCGCGAACGCTGCCTACGGGCCCTGCTCCTTGATCACCGCGAGGAAACCGTCGCCGTACTTCTCCGCCTTCGCCGGCCCGATCCCGTGAACGCGCTGCAACTCGTCGCGGCCACGCGGCAGCTCCAGCACGAGTTCACGCAGCGTCCGGTCACTGGCCACCACGTAGGGCGGGACTCCCTCTGCACGCGCGATGTCGAGGCGGTGTTCGCGCAGCGACTCGAACAGTTCCTGTTGTTCGAGATCGAAAGTGTCGGGGTCCGGAGCCGGTCGGCTGCCCGCCGATCGCTTCTTCGAGCTCGTCGCCGCGCGTCGCTTCAGCGACGGCAGGAGGATCCGCACCGCACGTTTGCCGTGCATCACGGCAGCGCCCTCGTCGGTGAGGATCACCACCGGTCGGTCACCGCCGAAGAAGTCGACCCAACCGGCGGCAATGCAGCGACGAAGCACCCGGGTCAGCCAATCGTCCGTGAAGTCCGAGAGCACGCCGAAAGTCGTGGTGAGGTTCAGGTTCATGCGCTCGAGGCGTTCGTCTCTTGCACCGCGGAGCAACGCCACGGCGGCACTGAGCCCGAACCGCCCGTGCACCCGCGCGACACCCGCTAGCGCCTTGCGGACGATCAACTCGACTTGTTCGGGGCTCGCGTCGAGATGGTTTTCGATCCCTTCTGCGAGTTCGATGCAGACGTCGCAGCGGCCGCAGCCCGACAGCGTTTCTTCTTCGTCGCCGAAATAGCGAAGCACGCTGTCGTGTCGGCAGCTGCCCCCTTCGGCAAAGCGCATGAGTTCGAGAAAGAGATCCCATTTGTGCTGGATACTCTCCTCGGTCACGATGCCGCCGCCCGCGTCGCTTTCGATCAGGTGGCGTCGCCGCGGCAGATCGGCAGAGGAGACGAACAAGAGCGCAATGGCGTCTTCGCCGTCGCGCCCCGCGCGACCGACTTCCTGGTAGTAGGCTTCGATCGAGCCGGGCGGAGCGAGATGAACGACCCCGCGCACGTCGGCCCGGTCGATCCCCATGCCGAAGGCGTTGGTGGCGACCACGACTTCGAGTGCGCCACTGCTGAAGGCGTCGTGGACGCTTGCGCGCGTCTCTCCGTCGAGCCCGGCGTGGTACGCGGCTGCGCGCCAGCCCTGGCCTTCGAGACGCGCGTATTCGTCTTCGGTCGCGCGGCGTGTCGGTGCATAGACGATCACCGCTCCCTTCGCCTCGCCCGGTCGCCCCAGGGCTTCGCGCAAGGTCGCGTCGACGTGTCTTTCCCGATCCCTCTTGCCGCCGCTTTCGCGCACGCGCAGGGCGAGGTTCGGCCGCGCGAAGCCGCGCACGATCTGCCGTGTGTCGGGCCCGAGGCCGAGGCGTTCGAGGATTTCGTCGCGCACCACCGGTGTGGCGGTGGCCGTGCAGGCGAGCACGCGCGCTTTCGGTAGTTCCTTCAGCACGCTCCCGATCTGCATGTAGTCGGGGCGAAAGTCATGACCCCATTCGCTGATGCAGTGGGCTTCATCGATCGCAACCAGCGGGCAGTCGATCGACGAAAGCAAGCTGCGAAACGCAGGCGTACTCAGTCGTTCCGGTGCCACGTAGGCAATGCGGTAGTCGCCCTGGCGTAGCCCGTCGATGCGGCGCCACATCTCGTCGCCATCGAGTGTCGACGCGAGGTAGGTGGCGGGCACGCCCACGGCGTCGAGGGCTTCGACCTGGTCATGCATCAGCGAGATCAACGGAGAGATGACCAGCGTCGTTCCGGGAAGCAGGATCGCAGGCAGTTGGTAGGTCAGGCTCTTGCCGCCACCGGTCGGCGCTACGAGCAGCAGCCGACCCTCTGCGAAGAGGGTGTCGAGTGCTTCGCGTTGTCCTGGGCGGAAGTCGCGATGACCGAAGCGTGCGAGTGCGCTCTGTAGCTGGGAGTCGTCGATGGTGATCGAGGGGGTCGGCAAGGAAGGTCCTCTGGCGAAGAAGGCGGGTCTCGAAAGGACCGGGGAGGCCCAAGGTAGCGAGTGCGCTCGATCGAGGGGGGGTGGAGATGACAATGAGATGGCGGTTCGCTGAACTCGTCGCCGAGGTGGTCACCCGTTCACGTGGCAGTGTGTTTCCAGCGTGAGCCGCAGGGCCGCATGCGCCGATCAGCCCGCATGAACGAGGACGCGCTCGATGATCCGATTCATCATTTCATGCAGCGTGGTACTTTCGACGGCATGCGCGCAGAGCGGCGGGGGGCAGATGCTCGAAGCGCGTTTGGGACGAGTGGTCGAGGATGGCCGCGGTGGCCCCGTTGCAGAGGCCGACGCCTTCCAGGTCTACGCTCGCGCTATGCGCGGCGTTTCATCCGATAGAGCACGCGCTCGGACGACGACAGCGGCTTCGTTTCGACGATCTCGTAGCTCGCAGCGAACGCCGCTTCGAAGCCTTCGCGCGTGTAGTCGGGAAAGATGTCCGCCCGCGTCGCAAGCAGCGTTGCGACCTTCGGGTCTTCCTTGGGGACGAACTCGATCACCAACTCGGGTGCGAGTGAAGCGAAGAACGCCGCGATGCGGGGCAGCGGCACGTTGTTCGAGATGGCGATGTGATGGATCAGCGCAAGCGCGAGCACGACGTCGGCCGGCCCTCGCTCGACGAGTGACTCGCGCTCCGTGTGGGCAAAGCCCAGGCTGGGAGACGGGTTCGTGAGATCGAGAAGCAGCGGCAGGACTCCCGCTTCGTCTTCGCCGCGATGGCTCCGCACCTCGAGGTAGTTGCGTTCGACACAGGCGGGGTCGACGTCGAAGGCAACCACGCACTCGCTCGTTTGTGCCGCGATGCGGCTGTAGGTCCCGGTGTTCGCGCCGAGATCGAAGACCTTCGTCGGCCCGATCGCGTGGATGAAATCGCGCACGACTTCTTTCTTTTCTGCCAAAGAGGGTTCGTCGTAGCTATCACCCGACGTGTAGTCCGCCCACTCGGTGCCGCTCGGCTTCCAGCTGAGGCGGCGAATGATCTGCCGAAGATCTTCGATCATGTTCTCGAGTGCCGATCGCGAAAGGGGGCGCGCGCTCGGGGCCTCGGTTCCCGATTCGCCCGCCTGTGCTTCGAAGCGTTTCTGGTAGCGGGCGTGCAGGTAGAGGTGTGCGACCAGGCCGCGGTCCAACCAGCGTCGCACGGGCAGGAGCGACCAGGCGAGGTCGAGCGGGACACCATCGATGTGGCTTCGCAGTAGAGCGTTCAAGCGAATGTCACGTCTGGCCATGAGCGCAAGCGGCGCGAGGAAGTGCTGGCAGAACTGACGGTAGGCCACCCAGGGTTCGCCTTCGCGATAGCGCTCGAACGACAGGGTGTCGATCATCGTCGGGCGCCCGCGCAGGAACTGCACGTTGTACGCGCTCGCATCCTTGAGCGACATGTCGTGGCGAAGCGCGAGTCGTTGCAGGCGAAGGGTGAGGAGTGCGGCATCCTTGAGTTGGCTGAAGCTCCATTCATAGGGATACGCAATGAATGGGATCGCTTCCGGGCGAAGGGTCGCGAAGTGGCCTGCGTCGACTTCGAAGGGAGGAGCGACTTCTTCGTGCGCGACGAGCAGTTCCTTTTCGCGCAGGGCTTCGTAGAGCCCCGAATCCATCAGCGCGCGATAGTCCTCTGCAGCGCTTTCGTTCACCTGACGGAAGAGCTCGGCTTCGTTTCGATAGACGAAGCCGCCGGGGTCGCGGAACGAAGCGCCGAGTGCGCGATCAGTCATCGTCCGGGTCGAACTCGTCGTCGGCGGAGCGGTTCTGCAGGCCGAGCCAGGTCTTGATCTGGGTCCAATAGCGGCGTCCTGCCACGCCGATGCCGGCGAGCGCCGCGATCAGGGCCTGCACCATGAAGCTACCGGAGCCTGGATCGAGGTAGGCGAGGTGTACTTCGTTCGCCTCCGCGGTTGGCGCGACGCCCGGCTCCCCGCCCAGACCGCTGACGATGGCCAGGGCAATCCACATCGCGGTGGCGTATAGCTGGGGGTGCAAACGGGGCAAGGCGATCGATCCTCGTGTCGGCATGCGCGCCGCGAAGCATGCCACCGCTGTGTGCGCGGGACCACCGGCAGGCTGCATGCACAGAGGCCTTCGTGAATACGCAAGTCTGCTCATGCCCCTGCGACGCAGCGCGGGGCATTTCGGGTCGGCCCTCCGCTGCCCGCGATTGAGCATGCAAGCTAGACTCCGCGCCTCATCGGCATCCGGTGATTCCAGGAGGCTCCACCCCGTGAGCGAATTCGCATCCATCGACGAAGCAGAACTGCGCGCCCGAACTCGCGTGCTACTCGACGAGATCCATCCCGAACAAACCGATTCGCAGACCTTTCGTCAGGCTCAGTACGACCACGGTCTCGCGCTCGTCCATTTTCCCGAGGGCTTCGGTGGCCTCGGTCTCAGCCCCAAGATGAACCTGATCGTGCGCGACGAGATCTTGAAGCACTCGAAGGTCTTCTACGACAACCCCCCGGCCAGCATCATCGGCATCGGGATGGGGATGCCGGTCGTGAACACCTACGCGACCGACGAACAGAAGCGGCGCTGGCTGCCGAAGATCTTCAGCGGCGAAGAGATCTGGTGCCAGATGTTCAGTGAGCCGAGCGCCGGTTCCGATGTCGCGGGTCTCACGTCGCGCGCGGTTCGCGACGGCGACGAATGGGTGGTCAACGGACAGAAGGTCTGGACCACCGTCGCGCATCTCTCGCGCTGGGGCATGTTGGTAACGCGCACCAACCCCGACGTGCCGAAGCACGACGGCCTTTCCTACTTCGTGCTCGACATGCAGAGCCCCGGCGTCGAGGTTCGCCCTCTCTACCAGATCACGGGCGAAGCGGAGTTCAACGAAGTCTTCTTCAACGACGTCCGCATCCCGCACGAGAACATGCTTGGCAAGGAAGGGCAGGGCTGGCGCGTCGCCATCACGACCTTGATGAACGAACGCGTCGCGATCGGCGGCGGTGGGTCGAAGAAGAAGGGCGGCGGCGCGATTTCGCAGCTGCTCAAGCTCTGGAAGGAGCGCGATCCGAGCACGGCATCGGCCGCACAGAACGCGATCCTGCGTGACCGCGTGACCCAGGCCTACATCGAACAGGAACTCCTCCGCTTGACCACTCAGCGGGCATCCGCGGCCGCCAAGGCGGGCAACCCCGGGCCGGAGGGTTCGGTGGGCAAGCTCTTCCAGGCCGAAAGCGCCAAGCGCTTGTGGGAACTCGCGCTCGACGTGCTGGGCAGCGACGGCCTCGCCTTCGAAGCCGGCTATGAGCTGCGCCAGGCCGCAGGCGGCACCGACACGACCGTGGGGCTCGCGAAGTACCAGTTCCTGCGATCGCGCGCGAACTCGATCGAGGGCGGGACCAGCGAGATCATGAAAAACATCCTCGGCGAACGCGTGCTCGGCTTGCCGGGTGAACCGCGGGTCGACAAGGACGTCGCCTGGAAGGACGTGCCGCGCAGCTAGTCGCAGACGCGACGAGCCCTTCGACGACCCCTTCGGCAAGCACGATCGCGTCACCACGCAAACGATTCGAGACGAGGACATTCCGTCATGCAGACATTCACCGATGAACACGAAGAACTACGCGCCACCGTGCGTCAGTTCCTGGCCGACCGCTCCGACGAAAACGCCGTGCGCGAGCAGATGGCGAGCGAACGCGGCTTCGACGACAGCGTCTGGCAGCAACTCGCCGAACAGGTCGGGCTCACCGGCCTGATCGTGCCCGAAGAACACGGCGGCGCAGGCTATGGCTACGTCGAGTTGTGCATCGTGGCCGAGGAGATGGGCCGCGCATTGCTTTGTGCTCCCTACCTCTCGACTGCGGTGATGGCCACCAACGCCTTGCTTCACTGCGCCAATGCCGAAGCCCAGAAGGCGCTTCTCTCGGGCATCGCCGAAGGCTCGACCCGCGCGACCCTGGCGTACGCCGAGGCGGGCTGGAACGTTGGCGACATCGCCCTCAACGCCCAGGAAAAGGATGGCGGTTGGGTGCTCGACGGCACCAAGCACCACGTCCTCGACGGCCAGACCGCCGATGTGATCCTGGTGGCGGCACGAACCGGCGCGGGCATCGAACTGTTCCGGGTCGAAGGCGATGCGACAGGGCTCACACGCACGCCGATCCCCGAGCTCGACCAGACGCGAAGGCTCGCGACGGTCGGCTTTGCGAGTGCGCCCGCGACGAAGGTCAGTGACGGCGACGCGCAGGAGGGGCTGGAACGCACCCTCGCGTTGACCCTGATCGTGCTTGCATCCGAGCAGGTCGGTGGCGCCCAGTGGTGCCTCGATACTGCGGCCGACTACGCCAAGAGTCGTTTGCAGTTCGGTCGCCCGATCGGTTCCTATCAGGCCATCAAGCACAAGTGCGCCGAGGTGCTGGTCGATGTCGAATTCGCGAAGAGTGCCGCCTACGGTGCAAGCCGGGCGGCGGCCGACTGTCTCGATGGTGAAGGCGACTGGGATTCGCTCTTCCAGTCGGCCCACATGGCGAAGTCGTTCTGCTCGGAGGCCTACTTCCACGCTGCGGCGGAGAACATCCAGATCCACGGCGGGATGGGGTTCACGTGGGAACACCCCGCGCACCTCTACTTCAAGCGCGCGAAGGCGAGCGACCTGCTTTTCGGTGACGCCAGCCATCACCGCGAAGCCCTGGCCGACCGCCTCGGCATCTAGGTGCACTCGACGTGTCCGAAACCTTCGTCCTGACGCTCAAGTGCCCCGATCGAATCGGGATCGTCTCCGCGGTGAGCAGCTTCCTTGCAGAGCAGGGGTGCTGGATCACCGAGGCGCATCACCATTCCGACGACATCGACAGCGTCTTCTTCATGCGCCAGGAAATCCGCGCGGAAACCATGCCCGAGGTTTCGGGCTTCGAAGCCGAGTTCTCGACGATCGCGCAGCGTTTCGGCATGGAGTGGAAGCTCACCGACCGGCGCCGCCCCAAGCGGGTGTGCCTGTTGGTGAGCAAGTTCGATCACTGCCTGGCGGACATCATCTACCGCTGGCGAAACGGCGAGTTCCACATCGACATCACGAGCGTCATCTCGAACCACCCCGACTGCGCCGAACTCGCGGCAATGCACGAACTCGACTATCACCACGTGCCGATCCCGAAGGAGAACAAGAGCGCGGGGTTTGCAGAGCTCGGGAAGGTAATCGAGAACCAGTCACCCGAGGTGATCGTGCTCGCGCGCTACATGCAGATCATGCCACCCGATCTGTGCGCGAAGTACAAGGAGCAGATCATCAACATCCATCACGGCTTCCTGCCGTCGTTCAGCGGTGCCAGGCCGTATCATGCGGCGCGCGATCACGGGGTGAAGTTGATCGGGGCGACTTCGCACTACGTCACCGAAGAGCTCGATGCAGGGCCGATCATCGAGCAGGACGTAATTCGGGTCGATCATGCGCACACCGTGAAGGACATGGTGGCGCTGGGGCGTGACGTCGAGCGCATCGTCTTGTCGCGCGGCTTGCGCAATCACCTCGAGGACCGTGTGATCGTGCACAACAACAAGACGGTCGTTTTCAACTGAGCGCGGATCGGGGATGCTTTTCAACTCCCTGACCTTTGCTGTCTTCTTTGCAGCCGTCTTGTTGCTGCATTCGCTGCCGCTGCCGTGGCGCGCGAAGAAGGGCAACCTGCTCGTCGCGAGCTACCTCTTCTACGCGGCGTGGAACCCGCCCTTCGTCGTGCTGCTGTGGATTTCGACCGGGGTCGACTGGTTCGCGGCGGGGCGCATGGCGGCGACATCTTCGCTGCGCGCACGCCGCGGCTTCCTGGCGCTGAGTCTGTTGGTCAACCTGGGACTGCTCGGGTACTTCAAGTACGCGGCCTTCGCGCTCGAGAACTTCGTCTTGTTCGTGCGCCAATTCGGCTTCGACTACTCCCCCGCACCTCCCGACATCGTGCTGCCGCTGGGGATCTCGTTCTACACGTTCCAGACGCTCTCCTATTCGATTTCGGTCTATCGCGGTGAATCGCGACCAGCCAGCTCGTTTCTCGACTTCGCGCTCTTCGTCACTTTCTTTCCGCAGCTGGTCGCGGGGCCGATCGTTCGGTCACGTGAGTTCCTGGGCCAACTCGCAGCGCCCGTCCGTGCCAATCGCCGGCAGTTCGGCTGGGGCCTCGCGCTACTGACCTTCGGCCTGTTCGAGAAGGTCATTCTTGCTGACGCCTTCCTCGCACCGGTCGTCGAGCGTGTGTACGCGAACGCCGCTGCGGCGGGGAGCGCCGATGCCTGGATTGCCACGGTGGCATTTGCGGGGCAGGTGTTCTTCGACTTCGGCGGGTACTCGGCCTGCGCGATCGGCGCGGCCCTGTGTCTCGGCTTCGTGTTGCCGCAGAACTTCAATTGCCCGTATGCAGCGGTGGGATTCGCAGACTTCTGGCGACGCTGGCACATCACCCTTTCGACCTGGCTGCGCGACTACGTCTTCTATTCGTTGATCTCGCTTCGCGAAGGCCGCAGCGGCAACGCGATTCGCGCGGGCGCGTTGTTTGCGACGATGGTCCTGGGCGGCCTGTGGCACGGCGCGTCGTGGACCTTCATCGTGTGGGGCGCCGTGCATGGCTTCATGCTGATCGCCGAGCATGGCCTGCGCGCCGCCTTCGGGGGAGTCGCGTTCTTCCACAGTCGAGGGTTCATCGTGTTCGCGGGCGGGCTCACGATCGTGCTGACCGTGTTGTCCCTGGTCTTCTTCCGCGCCGAGAGCCTGAACGATGCGTTGCATCTGCTCGCCTTGATGTTCGCGCAGGCACCGGGGCAGCTCGTGGGTGCGCTCGAGCGCATCGAAGTCTTCGTCGTCGCGGGGGCCATGCTCGCAACCCAGATCGCGCTGCGAAATCGCGACCTCGAGACGGTGTTCATGCGATTCCCCATCTGGCTGCGCGTCCCCGTGCTCGCCATTCCCATCCTTTCCCTGCTTCTGGTTCCCGGTGACCAACGTGCCTTCATCTACTTCCAGTTCTGACCGCCTGTGGCCGGGGACGTGGTTCGCCGTCATTGCGGTCGTGCTGCTCGCCCTCGTGAGCTGGGAACTCTTCTGGCGGGCGAACGGCTTCGAACCCTCTCTTCACGATGACGCGATGTTGTGGGCGCGATCTCGCGAGCAGGCGACAGTGCAGGGTGAAGACGCGGTCGTTCTCGTGGGTTCTTCGCGGATGCAGATGGGGATCCACCGCCAGACCCTTGCGCGCGCGACGGGCTGGCCGCCGGCGATCCAGCTCGCGATGGTGCGCGGGCCTTCGATTCCCGTCCTGCGTCACCTCGCTGCCGACGAGGGCTTCCGCGGCACGGTGCTGTGCGAGGTCAGTCTGCCGCTCTTCTTCGGGCAGACGGAAGGCTTCGTACGCGAGGTCGAGGAGATCGTGCGGGCCTACGACGAGCGCACCTATCCACAGCGCTTCGAACACCGCCTGTCGATGCTGCTTCAGGGGAGCCTGGTGACGCGCCTGTCGCGCTTGTCACCGACGGTCATCCGCAACGCGATCTGGTTCGGCCAGATGCCGACGCCGCGCTACGAGGGCGTGATCGCTGAAGACCGCTTTCGCTACGCCGACTATGCGAAGGTGCAGAGCATTCCTGCGCTTCATCGGCGCATTCGCAACGAACTCGCGCAGGTGGAGCCCGTCCCCGCAACCGACGCCATGCTCGAAGCGCGTTTCGCCGAGGTCGAAGCCATGCGAGACGCGATTCGCGCTCGCGGAGGCGACGTGGTGTTCGTCCGTCTGCCGTCCCACGCGATGGTTCTCGAGCGGGAAACGAAGTGGTATCCGCGCGCCCGCTACTGGGATCGCTTCGCCGCGCAAACCGACGCGCAGTGGATCCACTACCGCGACGATCCGCTGCTCGCCCAGATCCTGCCGCCGGATGGCGACCACCTCGGCGTCCATCAGGCGCGCAAGTTCTCGCAGCGGCTCGCTGAGATCCTGGTGCGACGTGGCATCGCGCCCGGCCCGCCGCGCTAACCCGGCGAGCTTCAGATCCGTGCGAGCGGAGCCGGGAGTCCCGGTGTATCGACGCGGGTCTTGAACACGGTGCCGCCGCGCGGCCCTTCGATCAGGCCATAGCCCCATGCGAGAGCTTCGAGAGAGGATCGATTCGACATGGCAGCCTCCGGGAATCAGCGGTGGGCGTGTCTACGGTTTGCGTCTTGCTCGCGTGAATACGTGATGCGCGAAACCCGGTTGCGAGCATGTCGCTTCGCTTCACCACGGTTATCGTGATCGCCGGAACACCAGGTCGCAGTAGCCCGCTCGTTCAGCGAGTTCCCAGGCGGTGCGTGCTTCGATGGGGCGCAGTTCTGCGGTCGGTTCGAGCAGGTGGGGCGCGAAATCCGCACGCTCGAGCGGGCCGAAGTACCCGTCGAAATCCGCCCCCGCAGCGGCGAGCAGGGCCGGGCTGAGTTCGCTGGTGATGACGAGGTTCGGGTTGCGCTCGAGCAGCGTCGCCATGCCGGCAAAGACGTCGGCTTCGGCTCCTTGAACGTCGAGCTTCAGAAAGTCGAGACGTGGATCGTCGCCGAAGAGACCGTCGAGTGGTTGGCACTCGACGGTGATTTCTTCTCGTTGCCCGGGGGCCGGCGCGGAGCGGTGATCCCCGCGATTCGCGGCCGAAACGTAGAGGCTGAGCGAACCCGGACGCGCACCCGCGGCTGCTCGGCGAAGTAAAACCTGCTCGTAGCCTCCGCGCTCCACTGCACGCGAGAGCGCCATGAAGTTCTGCGGTTCGGGTTCGACTGCGACGACCCGCCCCGTCGGCCCGACCAGGCGTGCGAGTGCCGTCGTGTGAAGACCGATGTTTGCCCCGACATCCGCGACCCGCATGCCCGGCTGCACGGTGGCGCGAAGGAAGCGCGCTTCGGCACTGCGCGTCCAGCTGAGCTTCCACTTCCACGCCGCGATCAAGCGGTCGGCGCTGTACGGGAAGAGCGTCTTGCCGGCGACCGACACCTCGCGCTCACCGACCGGGAGGCGATTCAACCCGCGAAGGGTGGCTTCGAAGATCGAGACCCACACCGTGTCGATCCCCATGCCGCGCATCACTCGCCCTCCGCGATGTCGCTGCGCCGCAGGAATTCCGCGTAGACCCCATAGCGATCGTCGATCGGCTCGGCGACCTCGTAGTGTTCGTCGATGTACCGCGCGAGCCGCGGATAGGCGACATCGAAGCGTTCGAGTCGGTCGAACTGCGAGCCGACGAGCCGCAACACCCATGGCACGGGTTCGCTTTCGAGGGTTTCGACGATCTCCGCTTCGGCCCCCGTGCCGGGCGAACCCGGTCGCAGGTCGCTCCAGGGCGTCGGGTGTTCTCGCCCCGTCAGGAAGTAGAACATCGGAAAGTGGGGTGCTGCGAATACGTCGTCATCTTCGGGGATGCGCTCACGCGCGAAGTCGACGATGGCATTCCACGCGCGGGCCGTCCCCGGTTCGACCCAGAAGGTGCCTCGCTCGGTTGGAACCGGGTCGCGCGGAAGGTTCGCGTAGGCTCCAACGATCGCGAGCGATACGCCGACGTAGACCGCAAACCCTGTCCAACACGTGGCCTTCGCGATCGTGCTCCGGAGGCCCGAAAGACCCTGCAAAACACTTCGAAGCGCGAAGGCGCTGCAGGCGATCAACGGCAGCAGAGTCGGCGTCATGTAGTGAAGGGCAGGGTGGGGGATGATCGTCGCGAAGAGCCCGAGTGCCGTGCAGAGGGTGAGCAGCGCCGCTTCGTGATCTTGCGACCAGCTGCGGGTCTGCAGTGCCCGAAGCAAGACCGCGGCGACCAGGATGAACAACGCGATCGGCGTGTAGTAGATCACGCGGACCCCGAGGTCCAACCAACCCGTGTAGGCGAGGAGTTCGCGAAATACGCGTTCTTCCCCGATGGCGTTGCTCAACATGCCGGGAAACACGAGGTCGGGGTTCGTGCGCAACGCGTCGAGTTGCCCGGTGAGGGGAAAGAGGCTGGGAAAGAGATCGCTCGGGACGTCGCCATAGACGCGAGACAAGGCCAGCAGACTCTCGAACATCGGTGAGAGGCTTCCGGTCGCGCCGAGAAAGACGACGAACGGGAGGCTTCCGGCGGCGATCCCGGCCAACACGGCCAGTCCTTCGCGAAGGATTTCCGCGAAACCGCGGTCCCGCATCAGCTGCATGTGAAGGCCGGTGCGCAGCCACCCGAGCAGCCAGTAGAGCAAGACCCCGCCGCCGGTTGCGAGCGCGAGGTTGGGTTTGCTCCAGAGGCCTGCAGCGAAAGCGAGACCAAGGCCCAGGGCTGCACGCCTGCGGTTCATCGTGGCTTCGATCGCCCACGCGCGCTCGATCGCAAGCAGGCAGCAGAGAATGGCGAGCGCGTTGTAACTGAAATAATGCGCGTGGGGCCACATCCAGACCTGAAGCGGGATGGCCGCAATGCCGATCCACATGGCGACGTGACGGGGGAGCTGATGCGTCGCGATCCAGTACGTCAATGCCACCGATGTTGCGTAGACGATGCACATCAGCACGCGCGACACCGCGAACGACGCACCCATCAGCTTGAACGCCCAACCCTGCAGCAGATATACTGCCGGTGTCACCGGGGTATAGACATCCCGGTAGAGCCGTTTTCCGCCGGCAAGATCTTCGGCCACGACCAGGACGACGCCTTCGTCCGATAGGAACGCGTCGAGAAACATGAAGCCGAGCTGGAAACCGATGCTCGCCACGAAGAGCAGGCCGGCGGTGCGAAGTCGCGGATTCACGCGCCGAGTATACGGTTGCGGGGGCGAGGTGCCTGAAGACGTCGCAGGGGGGCGTCGTGGCGGCGTGCCCGGCCGACCTGCCCGAACGGCGGGCCTGGCCTTGTGCTGTGCGGTAGCCGCTGTTGCGTCGTTCGTCGCGACATCCGGTGCGAAGGCCGCCCCCGTGCGGCTCGAAGCGCCGCACGCTCATGAGGACGCGAGCGCCTGGAAGAAGGCACGCGATCTGCGTCGCATCGAACGCGCGCGGGCGGCACTCGATGCCCCGGTTGGTTTCCGTGAAACGCACCCGTGGCTTCGCTTTCTTTCGCCACTGCTCGGTTCGACTGGCGAACCCAAGCTCGCTGCGATTCGCACGCTCGCCGCCATGCGGCGTCCCGAGGCGACGGCTGCGCTGCTCGACGTGATCGACGATCACGGGTTTCCGCAGCGGGTGGCCGCCATCGAGGCAATCGCCCGTGCTCCCGAACCCGCCGCGATGCAGCCACTCGTCGCGTTGTTGGATGACGCTGATCCCGAGGTGCGCCGCGCCGCCGCACGCAGCCTGGGTTTCGTGGGACGTGCCGCGGCGAAAGACCGCATCCCGGTAGACGCGGCGTTCACGCGCTTGAAGGATCGGCTGAGCGAAGAACCGGTCGTCGCGGTCCGCGCGGCGGTGCTCGATGCGCTTGTGATGCTCGGCACGACGGAAGGCCTCGTGGCCGCCTACGAAGTCGCGATCCGCGACGAAGCCCCGCTCGTGCGTTGCGGTGTGTTGTCGGTCGCCGTCGGGCTCGCGCGGCACTACGGCTCGCGCAAGGTGATGGCCCCCGCGCACCGGCTCGCCCCTGCTGACTTCGACGCCGCAGGGGTGCCCCGCACCATGGGCGACCTCGCTCGCGCGCTTCGTCAGCGAGACTTCCAGCCCCTGGTCGATTGGCAGAGCGGTTGCGCGGACCCCCAGCTCGAAGCGCTCGCGCGTCTGGCCGAGGTGCGGACCCCCGATCTCTTCGCGACCTTGCTTGTCGCTCGTGCATCGGACGATGCGGGGTTGCGCGCGGTGGCCTACGCGGGACTTGCCAGGTACCGACGCCCGGAGGCCCTACCCGCTGTCTTGCCGGCGCTCGATGATCCGGTCCAGGGCGTGCGTCGTGCGGCGATCGATGGGCTTGCCGAACGCGAGGGCAAAGAAGCCTTCGCTGCGCTCGCCTCCGCGCTGGCACAGCCGCAGCGGGCAGAAGTAGACAGGCAGCAGATCGCAGCCGCCCTCGATGGCTCGCGAGAAGTCGAGGCGCTGATTGCGGTGCTTTCGGGTGGTGCGGTTCAAACGCGCCGCGCTGCGGCCCGTTCGCTCGAAAACCTCGCCGATGCAAGCGCGGCCGCGCGCGCGCTGCCGCTCCTCGTCGAGGGGCTCGCATCGCACGACACGCGCTTCCGCGTTCGCGCGGCCATCCACCTGGCCCAGCAAGCCGATGATGCAACCGTGGATCGGCTGCGAACCCTCGCACGGTCGACCAGCGACCCGCGTGCAAGCGCGGCAGACCTCGCGCTTCACTTGCGCGGTGACGCGATGCAGCGCGAAACGATCGCCGAAGGGGCGCAACCATGAGCGGCAACCCGTCCGATCGCATTCCCGTCGCGCTGATGGTTGGAACCCGACCCGAAGCGATCAAGATGGCGCCCGTCCATCGCGCGCTGGCCGCGTCCGATTCGTTGCGTCCGGTCTTGATTTCGTCAGGCCAACACCGCGAACTGCTCGACGGTGCCTTCGACGCACTCGAACTCCGACCCGACCACGCACTCGACGTGATGACCGAAGGCCAGACATCCGCCGATGTGTTGAGTCGCGTGGTCGAAAGGACGACACAGCTGTTGTCCGCCCCACGCCCGGCAGCGTTGCTCGTGCAGGGGGACACGACGACGGTTCTGGGGGCAGCGCTCGCGGCCTTCTACGAACGCATTCCCATCGGTCACGTCGAAGCCGGACTGCGCACCTACGACTTCGAACATCCCTTCCCCGAAGAGGCGAATCGTCAGCTCGTCGATCGCATTTCGCGCTGGTGTTTCGCGCCGACGGCAGGAGCGAAAGCGAATCTCCTTGCGGAGCGAATCGACGAGGCCCGAGTTCACGTCACGGGGAATACCGCGGTCGATTCCATTCTCTGGGCTCGTGGACGCAGCGATTTCACCTGTTCGCCCGACACGTTGCTCGTCACGCTGCACCGGCAGGAATCGTTTGGCGAACCGCTGCGGGAGATCGTCGCGGGCATCCACGACTTCCTCTCGCGCGAACCCGCAGCTCGCGTCCTGTGGCCCGTGCATCCGAATCCACACGTGCGCGAAGTGCAGCGCGACTTCGACGACGCTGCGGGTCGCTTCGAAACGGTCGAGCCCATGGACTATCTCGCCTTTGCGGGCGCGCTCGCGAGCTGCCGGCTCGTGCTCTCCGATTCGGGGGGTATCCAGGAAGAAGCCCCGTCTCTCGGCAAACGTGTGCTGGTGGCGCGCGAGCGTACGGAAAGACCGGAGGCCCTCGACAGCGCGATCAACCGGCTGGTCGAACGGGACCGGGACGCCGTCTGTCGGGCACTCGAGGAAGCCTGGGCGCAAGCTCCGTACGAAGGCTCGCTGCCCGCAGCGAATCCCTTCGGCGATGGTCGCGCGGGCGAAGAGATCGTGACGATTCTCGAAGCTGCGCTCGGCGGCTAGCCCGCGTCAGCGCGAAAGACGTTCGCTGAGCAGCACCGAGAGCGTTCGAACCACAGTGCGTCCGACGGCCATCTTCGAGGCTCCCGCCTTTTCGTCGTAGCGCAGCACCATCGGCACCTCACCGCAGATCGCCCCCTGCTTGTGGAGCTTCAGCAGGATGCGGACCATGCAGCTGAAGCCGTCGCTCGCGAGCAGGCTCTCGCCCTCCGACTCGAAGAGCCGCTTGAGGATCGAGGCGCGGTAGGCGCGATAGCCGCAGGAATAGTCGCGAACGCCCGGGATCGGATAGACGACACGAAACAAGATCGACATGCCCCGCGATAGCAAGCGCCGAAACCACGGCACGCCGCGCGTCACCGAGCCGGGGCGGTAGCGCGAAGCGATCACGACGTCTCGCCCTTCGCTCACGTTGCGCATCATGCTGAGCACACTGCCCGGGACGTGGGTGTTGTCCGCGTCCATGCAGACCACGATGTCGTCGTCGCCGGCGGCGCGCGTTGCATGCTCGAGACCGCGAACGAAGGTGGCCGCGAGGCCGAGGTTCGATTCGTTGCGGACGATGTCGAGTGCGAGCCCGTCGCCGCTGTTGCGCGCGACTTCGACGGTGTCGTCGGTCGAACCGTCGTCGACCAGCACCACCGCGAGTTCGAGGTTGTAGGTGTCGCGCGCGATGCGTCGCAGGCCATCGAAGATGGGGGGGATGTTCTCGGCTTCGTTGTAGGCCGGAAGGACGATGAAGATCTTCATGTCTTGCGTGCCACGAAGTAGATCGCCGACCCCACGGAGCGAAGCAGCCACTGGGGGCGGGTGATGTGTGCGTAGTAGCGGCCCAGGATGAGCTTGCGCAGGATGCCGCCCTGATCGGAGATTTCGAAGCCGCAACGTTCGAGGCGCTGTCGCCATTCGCCGCGCCCGAGCTTCCATACGTGGGTGGGGTCGTGGTCCAGGGCGCGGACGACGAAGCCCAGTGGTCCGTCGTAGACGGGCACCACGCCGATCAAGCAGCCGCCCACCGCGAGTCGATCGCGCACGACCGAAAGACCGCGGTCGAGATCGGGGAGATGTTCGAGCACGTCCCACGCGACGATCGCGTCGTTGGCCGGCGTTGCGGGGATGTCCTCGCAGGACCCCACCTCGACTGGCACATCACCCCCGACGAGCTCCCGCGTGCGCGCGACGCCGTGGGGGTTCGTGTCGACGCCCGCGCAGTCGAACTCCCGCGACGCTCGTTCGAGAAAACGACCGAGCCCTACGCCCAACTCGAACACCCGCCCACCCGTGGCGACGTGCGCGCGAACCAGGTCCAGATAGAACGACAACTTTGCGTCTGGGTTCTGCCGCTCGTAGTCGCCGTACTGGGTTTCGTAGTAGTCCGCACCTGCGACCGCCATGGCGACACAGGATAGGGCTTCCGCAGGCTGCTAGGCACCCAGCCAGAGGCGCGAGCGCTCGCCGAGCACTTTCCGCGCCAGCGCGATGAAGAGAAAGGAGCCAATCAAGGCTGGGACGATTCGGAAAACGATGACGAGGGGGTCGAACTCTCCTTTCACGTGGGGAAAGTAGGGCTCGACGGGAAACAGGAAGAACAAGTGAAAGAGATAGACCGCGTAGGTGGCGTCACTGATGCGCGCAGCGATGACCGAACGCGTCGTGCGTCCCGCCGAGAGGGCCAGGATCAAAGAGAGAATGCAGAAGATTTGTAGCCAGGCCCCGAGCCCCCGCACGATCGGCGACGAAAAGGCGACCCACGCTGCGCCGAGCAGCACGAAGATGACCAGGAGACCCGCGGCTAGCCCGCGGCGGCGTTCGGCCACCCACGATCGAAACGCCTGGTGATGCTCCCGGACGAGCCAACCGAATGCGAAGAAGTTCCACCAGAGTAGAGGCGAACGGAAGATCCAGTAGTTCGACTCGAAGCGCAGGGCGAAGCCGGCCCCCAGAGCGTCCAGGATCGTAGAGATGAACTGGAACGTCATCGTGACCGCGATGATTGCGTGCACACCGGTGCGGCCAAATCGTGCGATGACGGGTGTCGAAGCGACCAACACCACGATGATGAACACGTAGTAGTAGTGCCCGAACGAATTGCCCGTAAGGAGGTTGAACGCGACCTCTCCGGCTGTGCGAGGGGACGATTCGACAGCGCGGTAGACCTCGGCTCCGAGCGAAGCAACCAGGTACGGTACGAGGATCCGGCGGAGCCTCGCCCCCGTCACGCGCCAGTCGAACGCAGCGGTACGCGCGTAGAGAAAGCCCGAGCAGAAGAGAAAACCCGGCACCGCGAAGCGGAGTTGTTGATTGAGGAACTGCTCGGTCTCCGACGCCGAGGCGTTCCACGGTGCGCGCAGGGTGTGGATCACCAGCACCGCGAAGATGCCGGCCACCTTGATCCAATCGATCTCTGCGTACCGTTCGGTCATCGGCGGCCGAGTCTAACCCAGCACGAGCGCGCGCTCGGGAGGCTCGCGTTCGTGTGGCGCAGTTTCGATGGAGCGTATCTCGCTTACACTCGCGGCTTGCATGCACTCGGGTTGCCGGTCCGCTCGCGTGTGCTTCACCGTCGAGGGAGACGTCCGTGACCAGCGTCGTGACTGAGTCGTCTGCAAGTTTACAGGGGAAGGCCCCCTTCCCCGCGCATTCTGTGCGCAGCTCTCGCCTGGTCGCGATGCTCGTTGCGGCCGCGTTCGGCGTACTCGCCTGCGGCGATCCCCCGCTGCCGGAAGAGCACTACTTCGTGGCGCCGGACGCACCCGCCCCACAGCCCGAAGCGCAATGTCTCGATCGCAACCCGTTGCGCAACGCCTACTTCGGCGACCTGCACGTCCACACGGCGGCTTCGAGTGACGCGTGGATGTTCGGCGTGCGGCTCGATGCCAACGATGCGTACCGCTATGCGTTCGGCGAATCGGTTCATCTCTATCCCAACGACGAGCAGGACCGCCCGACGCGCGAAGTGCGGATCGATCGCCCCCTCGACTTTGCGGCGGTCACGGACCACGCCGAGTTCCTGGCCGAAGGAAAGCTGTGCATCGATCCCAATGCGCCGGGTTACGACGGTGAGTTCTGCCAGACCTTCCGCAAGGGAGAGGCCCGTGCTCCCCAGCTCATCGCCCAGATCATGAGTCCCGTGACCTGGCGCGACGACGAGGTTTGCGGCGAAGACAACATGCGCTGCGCCGCAGCCAGCAAGGAGATGTGGCAGCGCAACATCGACGCGGCCGAGGAGTGGAACGATCGAAGTGACGCGTGCGAGCGCACGACCTTCGTGGCGTACGAGTACAGCTCGTTCCGCATGGGTTCGAATCTCCACCGCAACGTGATCTTCAAGAACGAAGTCGTGCCGAGGCAACCGATCAGCTACCTCGACGCCCATCGGGAGTGGGAACTCTGGGACCTGCTCGACCGCGGCTGTCGCGAAAGCGGCCGCGGTTGCGACGTCCTGGCGATCCCGCACAACTCGAACATCAGCAACGGTCGGATGTTCGAAGTCGGCTACCCCGGTGCATCTTCGAAGGAAGATCAGGCGGCACGCGCGACGCTGCGGATCGAGATGGAGCCCATCATCGAGATCTTCCAGCACAAGGGCGATTCGGAATGTCGCAACGGCCTGCCTGGCGTACTCGACAGCGTGGATGAGCTCTGTGATTTCGAGCGCTTCGAGAACATGGCGTTCGAGCGCATCGCAGGGGATGAGGAAGTGGGGGAATGCTACGAGGGCCCGTTCGCCGACAACCTGCCGCGTATGGGACCGACTTGTGTTTCGAAGCTGAGCTACGTGCGAAACGCCCTCACGGAAGGGCTGGCCGAAGAAGAGCGCATTGGCGTGAACCCCTTCAAGTTCGGGATCAGCGCGAGTACCGACACCCACAACGCACTCGCGGGTGGCGTCGAGGAGCGGAGCTTTCCGGGGCATCTCGGCAAGGGTGACGAAACGGCGTCGCAGCGGACGAGCTACGACGGTGCGATCCCCGGCAATGCGAACAACAACCCCGGTGGCTTGATCGGCGTCTGGGCCGAAGAGAACGACCGCGCCGCGATCTTCGACGCGATGAAGCGAAAGGAAGTCTTCGGCACGAGCGGCCCGCGCATCGTGCCGCGGTTCTTCGGGGGGTTCGATCTGCCCGAAGACCTCTGCGCTTCGGGCGGCGGGGTTGCGCGCGCGGACGCCGCCGGTGTCGCGATGGGCGGCGACCTTCCCGCGACATCAGCTTCGACCGCGGCCCCCCGTTTTCTCGCCTACGCGCTCGCCGATGCGGGTACCGAGACCTATCCCGGCAACCCCCTGCAACGCCTGCAGATCATCAAGGGCTGGATCGACGACGAGGGCGAGCGGCGCGAGCAGGTGTACGACGTGGCCGGCGATGCCAACAACGGTGCGAGCGTCGACACCGCGACTTGCGAAACCAGTGGTCCCGGTTTCGATCAACTCTGCGCCGTGTGGAGTGACCCCGACTTCGACGCGCGCCGTCGAGCCGTCTACTACATGCGCGCCGTCGAGAACCCGAGCTGTCGCTACACCGCCTGGCAGTGCATCGGGCTCAGTGGCGACGACCGTCCCGCCGACTGCGACGATCCCAAGCGCAAGAACGTGATCCACGAGCGCGCCTGGACGTCGCCGATCTGGTACACGCCCGCATCCTAGAGGTCCGGCCGGGCCTCTAGCCTCGCCCCTCACGGCGGAGGGCTACGACTCCGCGGCGGCCTCGGGAGACGAGCGTAGATTGTCCCAGGCGAAGATCGCCAGCGCGGTCCAGACCGAAGCGAAGCCGAATGCGCGAGCAGTCGTGATGACTTCGCCGTAGAGCCCGACCCCGATCATGAGCTGCAGCGTCGGAGCGATGTACTGCAGCATGCCGACGCTCGAAAGTGGAATGCGCTGGGCCGCGTATCCGAAGAGCACGAGTGGCACGATCGTGATCACACCGGTGAAGGGGATCAACGCCCAGGTCGAAGGGGTGTCGACCGCCACGCTCCGGGCGCTGCCGAGCAGGGTGATGAGGTAGAAGCCGAGGGGCAGGGTGACGGTGGCCGTCTCGGTGAGCAGGCCTTCGATCGGAGGCGCGGCATCGCTGTGTTTCTTCATCAGCCCGTAGATCGCGAACGTGACGGCGAGGGACAGCGCGATCCAGGGGAATTGTCCGCCCGCGATCGTCATGACCGCGACTCCGAGCGCGGCGATTCCCACTGCGAGACGGACCGCGGGGCGAAGCTCTTCGCCGAGCAGAGCGACGCCAAGTGCCACGCTCATCAACGGATTGATGTAGTAGCCGAGACTGGCTTCGAGGATGTGCCCTTCGGTCACCGCCCAGATGAACAGGATCCAGTTCACCGCAAGCAGCGCACCCGAAGCGACCGCCAAGGCGATCGTGCGACCGTTCGACAGCGTGCGGCGCAGGCTCTTGCCGCGTCCGGTCAGCGCGACGAGCCCCAGGAGTAGCGCGAGTGCCGAGAGCACACGCCACGACAAGACCTCGAAAGCGGGGATCACCGCCGTGGCTTTCCAGAAGATCGGGCTCGCACCCCAGACGAGGTAGGCGGCGACCCCCGCCACCATGCCGCGCCGGGTTTTCACGCTTCCTACTCCCGGGCGGGTGCCGCTTCGATGTCGAAGGTGCGGCGAAGGAACGAGAGGAGTGCCGCGTCAGAGCGCACTTTCGTTTCGGGATCGCTGCCGATGACGTAACCCTCTTTCACGCATTCCTGCATCGCGTCGCCACTCGACACCCGCAACAGGATGCGATCCATGCGAGAGGTTTCGAGCGGCGTGTCGATGACCGGCTTCCCGTTCACGAAGTTGTGCCCTGTGTCGTCGTATTTCATTTCGCAGCCCGCGACATAGGGCGAGTCGGGAAAAAGCTGGCGCGGCACCTCGACTTCCCACGCGTGGCCCGCCCCTTGATAGACGTGCGCCTCGACGCTGTTCCCGAGTGCGCGAAGTTCGTCTTCCCGCTGCTTGCAGGCCGCGAGGTCGTTGGATGCGTCTTCTGTGCCACGCAAGGTCAGCAGGGGGGAGCCATTCGTTTCGCTCGTGCCGAGGTTCTGGAAGCAGGGGCCGTAGAAGTCGACGAAGGCCGCGAAGCCCGGGCGCTCGGGGGCGAGCCTGCGCCGAATGCGCTCGTCCATGGCGAAGCGCGCGGCCATGCCGCCGTAGGAATACCCCACGACCCCGATGCGTTGAGCGTCGATGCGTGGGTGGGTGCCGAGCAGCTGCAGGGCCGCGTAGGCGTCGGTGATGGCGTCGAACTCGGTGACCGACAGCACGCGGATCATGTAGTTGGTTTCTTCGGTCACGCCGCGCGGGGTGTAGTAGTTGACGACGAAGGCCGCGATGCCATTGCTCGCGAGAAGCTCACCGTATTCCATCTCGCGTCCCTTCGAGATGCCGCCGCTTCCGTGCAGCACGACCATGGCGGGGACGGGGGCTGCGTCGGAAGCATCCGCGGCGTCGGGGAGGAAGAGCGTGCCGAAACCGGTCGTAGGTGTCCGCTCGTGGTCCGCCAGGAGCACGTCGAGATCGAAAGGGGTCGAGGTCGCGTAGTAGATCTCGCCGCTCTGCCCGCTGGAGAGGTCCGTTACCGGTGACGGGAAGTCGGGGAACGGGGGGACCGCTCGTCTCACGAGTGAGTCGGTCACGGTGCTGCAGGCCGTCAGTACGCCACAGACGAGTACAAGAATCGGGACGATCGACCGCGTCACTGTGTCACTCCTCGGTTCGCATCTCCGGCTCGCGTGCCTCGGACGGGCGCCGAGCATACCCCACGCGCCCGGCCCAGAAGTGCTTTGTGGCGTCGGCATACGATCCGGTGCAACCTCTCGACAATCGTCCGCTCGCGCTCATCTCTTGCTCTGTTCCCACGACGACACCCACGTACGCAACCGCAGTTCCGTTTCATCTACCCACGAAAGGTCCGTCATGGCAGCACGCAAAGCCTCCGCCAGGAAATCAACCGCGCGAAAGGCCCCGGCTCGCAAGGGCCGCGCGAAGGCCGCTTCGCGAAAGGGCGCCGCGCGAAAGAAGAAGGCTGCGCGCAAGCGCCGCAGCACTTCGCTTGCCGATCGCGCACGCGACGCAGTGCAGGAGAACCTGCAAGATCTCGAAAAGCAGCTTCCCAAGAACATGCGCAAGATGGTCCGCGACCTGCGCAAGAACCTGAACGACTTCCAGAAGCAGGTCGACAAGGCGCGCAAGGAACGCGAAGCCCGCTGGGACAAGCTCGAAAAGCAGATCCGACGCGACACCACCAAGGTGCTCAAGCGTCTCGGCCTCAGCTCGCCGAAGAAGAAGGCGCGCCGCAAGAAGGCCGCCAAGAAGAAGGCGTCGCGCAAGAAGGCTGCCCGCAAGAAGGCGTAGCTGCACGACGCTCCAGGGGTTCGCGCACTTCCCGTCGAACCCCTCCTCGAGCGCCTCGCAATCTCCATAGCCCACCACCCGACACCCGGTCTGTCGTCGTGTGCGTCGCACACGCGCGGCGACGCTCGCCCCTTGCCTACCCCCCCCCACTCACGGATACGACATGGCTCGATACAACTACGATCGCCTCTCGGTGCAGGACAACTCCTTCTTGTTGATGGAAGGCCCGAACGCGCAGATGCATGTGTCGTCGACCGTCGTGTTCGACGCCGGCCCGCTGCGGACGAAAGAAGGCGGCATCGACATCGACCGGATCGTGCGCGCGACCGAGGGCTACCTGCACCTCATCCCGCGCTACCGGCAGAAGCTCCAGTTCGTACCGGTCTTCGGTCACGCGGTGTGGGTCGACGACGAGCACTTCACCCTCGACTATCACATTCGCCATACCGCGCTGCCGCAACCGGGCACCGACGAACAACTCCAGCGCCTCTCGTCCCGCATCATGGCCCAGCCCCTCGATCGCACCCGGCCGCTGTGGGAAAACTGGATCGTCGAAGGACTCGAAGGTGATCGCTTCGCCATGATTTCGAAGATCCACCACTGCATGATCGACGGGTCGTCGGGCGTAGACCTCCAACAGATCATGATGTCGCTCACGCCGGATCGAAAACTCGAAGAGGCCCCGCGCTACATCCCGAAGCCTGCACCGACCGGGGCCGAACTGTTTCGTGACGAACTCGCCTATCGCATGGCGCTGCCGGGCAAGGCGCTACGTGACCTTGGCGAATTTGCGCGCGAATCCGAGGACGTGGTCGACGAAGTCACGAAGCGCGTAAAGATCATCGGCTCGATGCTGGGGATGGGGCTCAGCCATAGCCCGTCTCCCCTGAACGGTCCCCTTGGACCCCATCGCCGGTTTTCCTGGCTAGAGACGCCGCTCGAAGACATCAAAGCGATCCGGCGCTCTCTGCGGTGTTCGGTGAACGACGTCGTGCTCACGATCGTGACCGGTGCCGTCCGTGCCTACATGCTGCGTCGCGGTGTCGACCCTTCGGCGATCGAGTTCAAGGTGTCATCGCCGGTCAGCATGCGGAGCGAAGCCGAGCGTGGTCAGCTCGGCAATCGCGTTTCGTCGTGGGTCCTCGCGCTTCCGATCGACGCGGAAAAGCCGCACGAGCAACTCGAGCGCATTCACGAAACCACGCAGGAACTCAAAGACACCAACCAGGCCCTCGGCGTCGAAATGATGATGCAGGTCGCAGAGTGGACGCCGGCGAGCCTGCTGTCGCTGGGCGCACAAAGCTCGGGCGGTCCGGTCAACACGATCGTGACCAACGTTCCGGGCGTCCAGCAACCGGTCTACCTGCAAGGTGCGGAGATGATCGGCTGCTACCCGCAGGTTCCGCTGCTCGAGGGGATGGGCGTTGGCTTCGCGTTGATGAGCTACAACGGCAAGATGTGCTGGGGCTTCAACGCCAACCCCGGTGTCGTTCCCGATCTCCCGGCACTCGTCGATCTGGTGGAAGACGCGATCGAAAACGTCGCCGACGCCGCCGGGGTCACGCTTTCGAAGAGCTCACAGCCGAGCCTCGACCTCAGCGATTCGAGCGAGTAGCTGCACCCCTTCGGGCAGGGCGGGTCGTAGCGAGAGCACCTGCTCGACTTCTTCGCGTGCGCGCGCGACTTCGTCGCGGTCGGGTTGCGGGCTGTCGAGGGCGCGTGCGGAAGCACTTCCGAGCAGGGCGCCGATCGAGTCCGCGTCGAGTGCGAGGGCCGCGTCGAAGGTGCGCCGTGCTTCTGCGGGGTGCCCGAGCCAGCGCGATGCGTTGGTGACGCCCGTCCATCCCTCGGGCGTGGGATGAAGCTCGATGCCGCGCTGGAAGTGACGTAGCCGCATCCGGGGGCGCTGCGTCTTCACGCAAGAGCACCCGACCCTCACGATTGTCGCGCAGCTTCCAGATCGCACCGTCCATGATGAAGTGGTGCAGGTTGACCATCGCGAACACCAGCCCGGCCAGCCCGGCGTCCCATGGGCGGTCACCGAGCAGAGAGGGCGCGAACAGGACGGCGGGAAGCACGGTGATGCCCGAGCCCGCGATGAACGACTTCCACAGAAAACGGGCCGAAGTCTGTTGCGCACCCGAGCGCTTCGCAAAGTACGCGCTCACCCACAGGTACTGGGCCGAGTGCGCCATCGAGAGCCAGACCGGTGCAAAGGCGAGATTGATCGTCTCCTGCGAGGTGAGCCGGACGAGGGTGACCGGGACCACGGAAAACAAAGCCTGAACGACGACGAGCGCGGTGGCCGACCCGACCTTGACCATCGCCGTTGCGCGCATGCGGTAGTAGGCGGCGAAGAGCGTCGCGAGGTAGAGCGCGATGGTCGTGCTGAGCAACACCGTGGCGTGTTCGTGCAGCGGTGGCCACAGCAGGACCTGCGGCATGTCCGGGGCCTGGAGGGTGCCCGGTGCGAATACCAGACTCGAGTTCGCTCCCTGTATGCCTTCCATTGCGATCGCGGTTGCGAGCACGAGGAGCAACACGAGTCCAGCGGGCCAGGTGGTGATCCCGGCCGAAGCCGTCAGCCCGAGCAGAAGCGGAATCGAAAGGGTGTAGATACCGCAGCAACCCACGAGGAGATCGATCCAACGGCCGTAGAGCCAATGCTGGGCTCGGCTGGTGCGAGTGGTCGGGTCGGGGGCGCGGCCATGACCCATGGTAGATCGGCGGCGTAGCGCCTGTGAACCCCGATTCGACCCGCCCCAGGCGAATTTGCGCGTGTGCCAGACGTGAGTTGCGCCGCACCTGCACAATGGCAGACTCGGTGCGGCGAGATACCGCCGGCTCCAGGGGATGATGATGTCGAAGGGACGAATCGCGGTTGCGGTCGAGCACGACTACGACGCGCCGCCCGAGGCCGTCTGGCGCGTGATTACCGATCACGCACGCTGGAGCGAGTGGTCGGGGCTGCGCAATTCCCACCTCGTGCGGGAAGGTCACCCGGACCCGAACGGTGTCGGTTGTATACGCGGTTTCGTGGCGGGCACCCGCGAAGAGGTGTTGAGCTTCGATCCGCCGAAGTGCACGACCTACACGCTCACCCGTAGCGTGATGCCGATGAAGAATCACATCGGCGAGATCCGGCTCGAACCGAGGGGCGAGGGGACGCGGGTCCTCTGGCGCTGCTGGTTCGACCCGAGCATCCCGGGGCTTGGTGGGTTGTTGCGGGGAGTGATCACGAAGATGTTTCGAAACGCGCTCAGCGGTCTCGAGGCGAGGGGCTTCGACTGATCGGCCGACCGCGACGCGGCGGTCGACCCATGAAAGGACCGAACACATGACCATGACCCGCCGACGCTTCGTCGCGAGCAGCCTCGTTCTCGGAGCGGGTGCCGCAACCATCCCGGGCCACATCGCATGGGCGGATGAGAAGTCGGATGCACTTTCGAAAGCGATCGGCGAAAGCCCGCTCGTGTACGTCAGCCCCCTTCGCAGCGACGGCAGTGAAAGCCGCTGTCATGCCGAGGTCTGGTTCGTTCCCGACGGCGGTGATCTGCTCGTCGTGACGGATGCCAAGCGCTGGCGCGCCGTAGCGATCGGCAAGGGGCTCGGGCAGGCGCGCTTGTGGGTCGGTGACTTCGGAGTCTGGAAGAAGGCGGAGGGTCGCTATCTCCAGGCGCCTGGCTGCGATGCGAACGCGCGCCTCGAGAAGGACCCTGCCGCCCACGAACGAGCACTCGAGGCATTCGGTTCGAAGTACGCTTCGGCCTGGGGCAGCTGGGGGCCGCGCTTCGAGAAGGGCCTCGCATCCGGCGAGCGTGTCCTGATCCGCTACACGCCGCAGGGAGGATGAGGCGAACGTGTCCAGTCAGGAAGAGCAGGGCGGCACGCCGCCATCGACCGACTTCGTAGAACGCATCAACCTGGGCTTCGCGGCCGTAGGAGGTTGGTCGTTCGATCACCGCTGGGCGGTGGTGGCCGTCGGCGTGTTGAGTCTCGTGGTCTCTCTCGCGTTCGCGGCGCGAATGCAGATCGACAACAGCTACGAGGCGTACTTCGACGAAAGCGACCCGACCTATCTCAACTACGAGACCTATCGCGAAGACTTCGGCAGTGATGAGTGGTCGTACATCCTCTACCACGCCCCTGACTACGAGTACGGCCCCTGGAACTACGAGGTCATGCAGAAGATCGTCTCCGTGACCGAGGCGATCGAGGACGAAGTCCCGTTCATCTACGACGCCACCAGTCTCGCCAACGGCGAGTTGATGGTCGGTGACAACGACGACATCCAGATCCACAAGCTCTCCGACGAATTCCCGGAGACGCAGGAAGAGCTGCTGGAACTTCGCGCGCGCTATCTCGAAAAGCCGATGATGGTCGGTGGCATCGTGAACGAGAGCGCGACCTACGCGGCGATCCGGATCAAGATGGATCGGTCGAGCACCGACCCCCTCGAAGACATCCGGTTCGACCCCGAAGGCGGGGACGGGCTCGAGAATCTCTATCCCCAGGTCACCAACAACAAGATCGCCGAGATCCTGGCGCGACCCGAGTATGCCGGGATCGAATTCTTCCACTCCGGCGACGTCCCGCTGAATGCCGCATTCAACGACATCATCGCCGAAGAAAGCGCGTTCCTCGACCTGATTACGTCGATCGTGATCGCGGCCCTTCTCGCCTTCTTCTTTCGGTCGCTGGTGGGCGTGATTGCGCCGGTCGCGGTGGTGCAGCTCTCCGTCATCATGACCGTCGCGTTCATCGTGGCGATCGGCTGGAAACTCGACCTGACCTTCAGTGGCACGCCGACGCTGCTGACCGCGATCGCGGTCGCGCATTCGGTCCACATCCTCTCCGAATTCCGCCACCGCTTTCGCAAACTCGGTGACCGACGCGCCGCCCTCGTCAAGACGATGTACCTGGTGGGCGCTCCTTGTCTGTTCACGAGTCTCACGACCGCAATCGGTTTCGCGTCCATGGTCGTGGCGCCCATCAAGGCGATTTCCCGTTCCGGCATCTACTCCGCTTTCGGCGTGATGGCGGCGTTCTTCCTCTCGTTCACGCTGCTCATGGCGCTCCTGTCCTTCGGGCGGCGCGAGCCGCGCGTGCGCGCGGCTGGTGAGGCTCCGCCTCCCGCGCTCGGTGACCGCGCGCTGACCGCAGTGCTCGATCGCACCGTATCGCTCGTGACCCGGCACAGGCGGGCGGTGCTCGCCACCTTCGGTGCGGTCTTCGCCCTTTCGATCGTCGGCATCACGCAGATCATCGTCGACTCGAACTGGCTCAACGATTTCTCGGAACGCATGCCCCTCAAGCAGATCACGATCCACGTGGACGAGGTGATGGGTGGTGTCACCAACCTCATCATCGTGTTCGACGCCGGGGAAGAAGGCGGGATCAAGAACCCCGAGGCGCTGCAGGAAATCGATCGCATCCAGACCTGGGCGAACGAACAGAAGATCGTGCGCAAGTCCTACGCGATCACCGACATCCTGAAGGATTTGAACCAGACCTTCCACGGGAACGACGCCGCGTATCACGTGCTTCCCGAAAGCCGCGAACTCGCCGCGCAGTTCCTCGTGCTCTACGAAAGCGCCGGTGGCGCCGAAACCGAAGAACTCGTCTCGAGCGACTACCAGACCGCCAGCCTCGAGCTTCGACTCGCCCTCGCGATGACGAGCGAAACGGCCGATCTGGTGGCCGGGCTCGAGGAGCAGTTCCAGTCTCCTCCGCTCAGCGCGACGACGGTTCACATCACGGGCATCGGCATGCTCTGGGTGAAGCTCCTCGGCTACATCGTCGACAGCCAGATCATGGGGTTCACCCTCGCGTTCTCCGTGATCGCCCTCATCATGATGCTCCTGTTCCGTTCGATCCTGACGGGGCTCATCGCGATGATCCCCAACGTCTCCCCCGTGTTCCTCACCCTCGGCATCATGGGCTGGCTCGCCATTCCGCTCGACTACAACAAGGTGATGATCGCGGCGGTCGCCATGGGGATCGCGATCGATGACACGATCCATGTGATGACGCGGGTGCGGTACGAGTTCTTGCGGCTCGGCAACTACGAGGCGGCGCTGCGCGAGGGCCTGATGGATGTCGGGCGCGCGATTTCGATCACCTCGATCGCCCTGGTGCTCGGCTTCCTCGTTCTCACCCTTTCCCTGCTGCACAGCAACGCGGTGCGAGGGGTGTTGCTCGCCACCACCATCATGACCGCCCTGATCGCCGACTTCCTCCTGATGCCCGCCCTGATCCTGACCTTCAAGCCCTTCGGTCGGGAAAGCCGATCGAACCACGAGATCGAAGCAAGCGGACTGGCTGATGCGCGCGATTCTGTCGACACAGTACACTCCCCGCCCGCTCGCTGAGTACGGCGCTCGCGTTCGAACCCCGGCCCGCCCTTGTGGAGGTACGCATGGCCCGTTGTGTCTTCCTTTCGTCGACCGTTCGTTCGTCGACTGGTCTGTTCGTCTTCATCGCCTGCCTGTTCGCCCTGGCGGGCTCCGCGGCGGCGCAGAGCACGCGCAACGTCATCTTGATCATCGGCGATGGCATGGACGACCAGCAGATCACGATTGCGCGCAACTACCTCGAGGGGTCGCGCGGCGTCCTCAGCCTCGACAGGCTGCCGGTACGCAGCGTGGCCCAGGTCCTCACGGTTTCGAACGAGGACCCCGAACAGGCCATCTATGTCGCGGACAGCGCGAACACCGCTACCTCCATGGCGACGGGCGTTGCGACGAGTCGGGGCCGCATCTCGACGACAGCGGGTAGCGACGAGGACATCAAGACCATCATCGAGCGTGCCGAGGAAGCGGGGTTCGCCACGGGGATCGTCGCCACGGCGAGCGTCACCGACGCAACGCCGGCTTCCTTCGCAGCGCATGTGAGCCAACGCTTCTGCGAGAACCCCGGCCAGATGTCCAACATCGAGTATCGCGGTCGCGTGATCGGAGACTGCTCACAGGACCTCAAAGCGAATGGCGGACCGGGGTCGATCTCCGAACAGCTCGTGGCGTCGGGGGTGGACGTGATCCTGGGTGGCGGCGCGAAGCACTTCGAGCCCATGGCCGAAGGAGAAGAGCGCAGCGTAAAGGAAGTGGCTGCTGCAAACGGCTATCGCGTGGTCGTCGACAAGGCGGGGCTCGAATCGGCGCCCGGCGGCGGCAAGCTGCTCGGGTTGTTCGCGCCGGGTCACCTGCCGGTCATGTGGCAGGGTGAAGACGGGCGCGTGGCCGAGAAGCCGAAGCCGAGCTTCATGAACCGGATACACAAGTATCTTGGCAAGGTGAAGCTTCCCAAGCCGATGACGTGCGTCCCCAACCCGGCTTTCGAAGACACCCCGAGTCTCGCCGGCATGACCGACGTGGCCCTCGCACGTCTTTCACAGGCGAGCGATCGCGGTTTCTTCCTCATCATCGAGAGCGCGTCGATCGACAAGAAGTCCCACGGCCGCGACCCCTGTGGATCGATCGGCGAACTCGAACAACTCGATCGCACCGTCGACCGCGCCCTGGCTTTCGCCGAGCGCCACCCCGAAACGCTCATCCTGGTGACCGCCGACCACGGCCACGCGGCGCAGATCATCCCGAACGAGAGCCTCTTCAGTCGTTTCGGCGTGCCGGTCTACACCCCCGGGCACCTCGCGCGTCTGAAGACACCCGAAGGCAGCATCATGGGCGTCAACTACGCGACGAATGACTTCAAGTTGGAGGAGCACTCGGGCGTCAACGTCCCGCTCTACGCCAACCAGGCAGGCGTGGGCCGCGTCCCGCCGATGATCACCCAACCCGAGGTGTACGACATCATGGTCGGCTACCTCGGACTACGCCGAATGGTGGCGGAGTACGAGGCGCCCTAGCCCTCAGCGAGCTTCGGATTCCTTCGAGAAGCCCAGCCGCGGGTCCGAGCGCATCGCTTCGATGGTGGCGTCTGCCATCATTGCGTGACCCGGGGCGTTGGGATGCATGTCCCACTGGGACATCACCATGTCGTCGACCTCGGTGTCGCCGAACAGGCCGCTCAGGTCGAAGGTGATGAAACCGGCTTCCTTCGCAGCGGCGATCAGCTTCTCGATCGGTTCGCGGTGGAGGTCGCGTTCCGGTACGCGCGGCATGTAGATCCACACCGGCAGCGCCCCGGCATCGCTTGCGAGTTCGACGATCTTCTTGTACGACCCGAGCACCAGTTCCTCGGCGAACGGGAGCAACTCTCGCTGCATCGCGAGCTGAGACATGCTGGTCGTGAGACCCGCGCGTTCCACGATGTCGTTCAGGAACGGGTCTTCGAGGGGGATCTGGTGCTGGACGAGTCGTGCGAAACGCTCGATCGCGAGCGCGCCATCCACCGCGTGAGCGATGTAGTAGATGGCGTCGGGCTTCATCTCGAGCGCCTTCTCGCGCAACACGGCGAGCTGGCAGACCGGCGAGTAGCCACCGACCCCGAAATTCAGCATCTCGATCCTCTTGCCATCGGGGCGCTCGTTCGCGTGGCGCTCTTCGATGATCGCACCGAAGGTTTCGCCGTCGTTCACACCCCAGCCCATGAGATGGGACGAACCGAGCATCGCTACCCGATAGACGTCGTCGGGCTTCTCGAGGGTGTACTCCTTGTCCCGCATCCCGAAGGCGTTGGTGGAGAAGTCGTAGCCGTTGATGACCTCGCTGCGCGACGCGGTGAGGGTCCAGTAGCGACCGTCACCCGTGAGTTCGACCAGCGGCATGTCGGGGAAGTCGACCCAGTCGGGCGGTGCCTGGATGCCGCTGTCTAGGAAGTTCGAACTCGACGCGTCGAAGAGGTTTTCGTAGTAGCCGCGCTCCATCGATCGCAGGTTCGACGTGTTGGGCTGATTGCTCTTCAGGCTCTTGAGGATGAACTTCGTCTTCGCGTCGACGCGCCGATGGACGCGCTGATCGCCCAGCACATAGATGAGCGTCATCGGAATGAAGACGGTGATCACGGCCACGGTCGCGAGCTGGCGGATGTTCGCGCCCTTCGGCGTGTTCCCGTAGATCAGACCTCCACGCCAGGGGGCCGTTACCGTGACCGTCACCTTGACAGCGCCCACGATCAGCAGCGTGAGCACCGCGTAGCCGAAGAAGGTCGCATCGACGTGCTGCCACATGGCCAGCCATTCGCTGACGCCGGGCGAAGACCAGAGCGACCACAGCAGGGACATGGTGGCGAAGACCACCATCGTGCCAAGGGTCGACGAAACGGTGTCGCGCCAGTCGACCTTCTTCGAAAGCGAGCGCCGTCGTCCCTTCCGGACTTCCCAGGCCGCGTTCACCATGACCAGCACGCCGAGGATCGTCCAGAAGATCGAGTCCTGGGCCGAGAAGTGCATCCCGCCGCGCAGCCAGTACGACTGATACGCGTGCAGGAACCAGGTGGCCACGAAGGCCGCCGCCGAACCCAACACCACCGGCAGGATCGCGCCGCGCCCGCGCAAGCGGAACGCCACCGGCGTGTAGAAGATCTTCACCATGAAGTCCTTCCAGTAGATGTTCACGCGGCGCCAATAGTCGGTGAAGCTCTCTGCAAGGAAGTAGTGGTTGTTGGTGGCCGGCAGGTTGAAGCCGAAGAGCAGCAGCAGCCCCACGATCATGTGGAACTGTCCCGACACGCGCAGATACATCGCGTAGTTGGCGACGATGTACTTCAGCAGGCTCGCGCCGTCCGCGACCTGTGCCGTGTCGATGTAGAAGTGGTAGTAGACGATGCGATAGAAGACGAGGTGCATCACACCGCGCGCCATCCACTGCAGGCCGCGCTGGTAGATGCGCAGGGCGTCGTCATTGTAGTAGCCGCGGCCGAAATTCTTCCAGTCGACGACCGGGAAGAAGGGGAAGAACGCGTTCGGCAGCATGAAGAAGTAGGCGAGGGTCTGCGCGATGGGCGGGCGCTTCTTTTCGTGCTGGATGTCGTAGGCGTAGATGACCAGCCGGAACATGAAGAACGCAGCGAGCAGAGGCCAGACGCTTGCAAGAGCACCGTCGAAGACGGTGCCGCCGCGTGCGTACATGAAGAAGCCGCCGGTTGCGAAGAGCAGGGCGACCCGCACGCCATAGGCGATCGGCAGGTGACACAAGGCGATCAGGAAGAGCCCCATGCCAATGAGGGGCGCGGCCTGCTTCAGGGCCGAAGCGATGTCGAAGCCCGCCGGGCCGATGCCCAGCACGTAGACGACCGACACCATCGAGATCGTCGTGAAGAACGGCATCCGGTAGCGCTGCGGCAGGAAGTGGTGCGCAACGACCGCCACGCCGATCCACGGCAGGCTCTTCTGGAACGCCGGGCTTTCGAAGCGATAGCGGGTCGCGGCGGCGATCACGACCGCGAGCTGCGCCACGACCAGGCTCATTTCCAGGAGCTGTTCCGAAAGCGGCTTGGGTGCCGCGGCCTTGGCCGCCGCTGCCTTCGCTTGTGCGAGTTTGCCTGCCATCTCGCTACAGCCCCATCATCGAAGCGATCAGCACGCGCTGGATCTCGGAGGTGCCGGAGTAGATGCGGCTGCCGAGGGCGTCGCGCAGCTCGCGCTCGACCTCGGTCTCGCGCATGTAGCCCTGGCCGCCCTGGATGTGCATCGCGTCCTGTGCGGTCGCGATCCACGACTCGCTGATGTGGAGCTTCGCCATCGCGCTTTCGAGGAAGATGCTTCGACCCTGGTCGCGCAGCCACGCGGCCTTGTAGAGCAGGGCGCGCGCGGTTTCGACGCGGAGCTTCATGTCGACGATCCGCGAAGCGATCATCTGGAACTTGCCGATCGGTTGGCCGAACTGCTTGCGCGTCTTCGCATGGCGCACGCTCATCTCGACCAGGCGATCCATGGCGCCTACGGCGCTCGACAGGATGCAAGCTCGCTCCCACGTCATCGAGTGGGTAAAGAGGCTGACGCCGTCGCCTTCGCTGCTAAGGCGATTTTCGGCAGGCACGCGGCAGTCGTCGAAGAAGAGGTCCGCCATGGGTGAGGTGCGGTTGCCCATCTTCTCGACGTGGCCCGTGGCTTCGAAGCCGGGCGTGCCTTTTTCGACGATGAAGGCGCTGATACCCGCCGGTCCCTTCTCGGGGTCGCTGGTGGCGTAGACCAGGGCGAGGTCGGCCTCGCTTCCGTTGGACACGAAGGTCTTGTTGCCGTTCAACACGTACGAGTCGCCGTCACGGCGCGCCGAAGTCGTGAGGCTGTAGGCGTCGGATCCCGAACTCGGTTCCGACATCGCGTTGCCGCCGATCAGCGAGCCATCGCACAACCCCGGAAGCCATCGCTTCTTCTGCTCGTCGGTTCCGAAGTGGAGGATCGGGATCGAAAGTGTCCACATGTGGGCGTTGATCGAAAAGACGAGGCCGTTGTCGCGGCAGCCATAGCCGAGGCGTTCGAGGACCCCGACGGTCGTCATCGTGTCCCGCCCGAGGCCCCCGTATTCGACGGGGATCGGCAGCCCGTGAACGCCAGCTTCGGCGCACTGCATCCAACCCTTGCGATTGAACTCGCTGTTCACATCGCGCTCGATCAGCCCTTCGTTGAGTTCACCCTTGGCGAGCTCTTCGATGCCGGAGCGCAGTTCTTTCTGTTCCTTCGTCCAACCGAAGTCCACGCGCGTTTTCCCCTCTGCGAATTCGCCTGCTCGAAGCGGCTAGCCGCTCTTCGAGCCTTGGAGGCCCTTAGCCGTTCTTCAAACCCTGGTAGTCGATCTTGTCGGTGGAGGTCTTCGGCAGCGATTCGTGGAACGCGAAGCGGTCGGGCACCATGTAGACGGGCAGGCGCTCCGAGCAGAACTTCTTGAGCTTGATCATCGAGACCTTGTCACCGGAAACCGTGCTGAGGTGCGCGTGGATCATGACCCCTGCGTCGTCGTCGGGGATCGCCACGACGGCCGCCTCTTCGATTTCTTCGTGGGCGTAGAGCGCAGTTTCGATCTCGCCCAGCTCCACGCGATAGCCGCGCTTCTTCACCATGCGGTCGCGTCTTCCGACGAAGCGGAAGTTGCCACCATCCTCTTCGACCACGATGTCGCCGGTGCGGTAGTAGTCAGCGAGGAATGCGTTCGCGGTCTGCTCCGGAAGCTCCCAATAGCCGTTCAGCACGTTGGGACCCTTGATGCAGAGTTCGCCTTCGTCGCCCTTTTCGACCGGCTGGTCGTCGAGGTCGACCACGATGCCTTCGAGCTGGCTGCACACCGCACCAATCGGATACGGCTCGGTGCGGTCTTCCGGGATTGGCGGTACGACTTCGTAGTACGTGCAGACGTTGGTTTCCGTCGGCCCGTAGAGATTGAAGTAGCGCGTGTGCGGCCACTTCTCGTGAAGCGAGCGCAGGTGCACGACGGGGAAGACCTCGCCGGCAAACAACACCGCGCGCAAGGACGAGTAGTCACGGCCTTCCAGTTCGCCGCGCTGGGTCAGCATCGTGAGGATCGAGGGTGCCGAGTACCAGACGGTGATGCGCTTCTCTTCGATCAGCGCCGCGAGGCCGAGCGGTTCCTTGCCGACGTCTTCGGGCACGAGCACGAGCTTCGCTCCAGAAGAAAGCGGCGTGTAGATGTCGAGGATCGACAGGTCGAAGTGGAAGGGCGCATGCGAAGAGAAGACATCGTCCGCGGTCGGCTCGAAGGTCTCGAGGCACCAATCGACGAAGCTGGTCGCGTTTTCGTGCGTGAGCATCACGCCCTTGGGCTTGCCCGTGGAGCCCGACGTGTAGAGGATGTACGCGAGGTTGCTCATCGGCACTTCGCGGCTTTCGCTCTTCGGTGCGGGTTTGCGCTCGTCCAAACCGTCGAGCATGCGCTCGAGGCCACGCCCACCGCCCGCTTCGTCGACGACGAACAGCGGCGGCGCACCACTCGGCTGCTGAAGCTCCGCTTCGAGCTTTTCGCTGAAGCGGCTTTCGACGATCGCCGCCTTCACGCGGCAATTGTCGAAGATGTAGCCGTTGCGCGAAGCGGGAGCCGTCGGGTCGACGGGTACATAGGCTGCGCCTGCCTTCAAGACGCCGAGGATCGACGCCACGGTATCGATCGTCTTGCGCAGGTAGAGGCCGACGCGGTCACCCGCCTCGACCCCTTCGAGCATCAGCCGATCGCGAACCCGGTCCGAGAGTGCGGCCAACTCGGCATACGAGATCGTCGCACCGTCGGCCTGTTCGATCGCACATGCCTCTGCGCTTTGCGCAGCACTCCGCTCGAAGTACTGATGGAGGTTCATCGCTTCGTCGCCGAGGCTAGAGTTTGGAAGTGACGAGCTTCGTGATGTCTTCGAGCGTGTTCATGTGGTCGACGCTCAACTCGTGGGCGTCGAAGGAGCAGTCGAACTTCTCCTCCACGAACGAAACGAGCTGCATCACGGAAATCGAATCGAGGATGCCCATCGTCATCAACTCGACGGAGTCGGTGAGTTCGTCGGGGTCTTCGCCGGGCAGGAACTCTTCGAGGATGTAGGTCTTGATCGTGGCTTTGACGTCTTCGGGGCTGGGCATCGGGGTTCCTTTTGGGGGCTGGTCACCGGGCCGTATGAATCGTGTGCGTTCACGCCGGGCGGTGGGCCCCTGGCCGTCGTCAGCTTTGGTTCATCTGGCTGGGTGGTTTCGGCGGTCGTCTCCCGCCTGCCGAAGAAGGTGCCTTTCGTACGACCGGGGGTTCCGCGAAAAAGCCGGGGATTCGAGCCTTTCGCTCTGTTCTCTTCACGTCATTTCGTGTCGGCTGTGAAGAACGAGAGTTTAGGTCTTATGCGACTCGGCAAGAAAGAGAACGTGACGCTGTTTCGCGTTTGGGCGCGGGGATATCGCGGGTGAGCTGCACGGTCGTGAGGGGGCGACGCGGAGTGGTGGATTCGGACCCCACCAGTGGGCGACATTCGAGGCGGTCGAGTTGTACATGGGCGCCGATTTCTGGAGTCTGCCCCGATGCAAAAGCATCGGACGAAGGCGCCCGGCCCCCGGCCCCGGGTTGTTCTTCTCTCTGCTCGTTCTGCTCGTCGCATTCGTGTGCCTCGCCGACTCACCTGCGATTGCACGCCTCGATCCTCCTCCTTGCTCGCCGGCCGAACGCGAAGCGAACCCCCGAGTCGATCGCGATCACGGCCTTCCGGAAGCCCCTCGAGCCGACTCGCGCTGCCGACACCTCGAAGGTGCCGACTTCAGTGGTCAGCATGGTGCTGTTGCTCGACGCCGGCGTCGTGGGCTTTCGCAGCGAACCCGTTATCGCGTTTTCGACGGGCATCTTCGTGCGGCCGATCAGCATCGTGAGCATCGAGACGGGTTTCATCTACGCCGGTCCAGTCGGCGACCTCTGGGACCCACCCTGAACGGATCGCGGGCTCTTCGTTTCCTTGCGCCTCAACAGCTTCGAGCTCGACGAATTCTTGAGCGACGCGAAGCGGGCGGTGTTCGGGCGCTGAGAGGTGGACCGATAAGTGCGCCCGCTGGAGTCGGCGCCTTCTTCGAGCGCGTTTCAGTGTCCGGCGGTTCACCCTTTCCAGCTGAGACTCAACGCAGCGTACGACGCTTCTCGGCGACCCGACCTGGATCGCTGGGCGCAATCGTCGGTCCACCTCTCGGGCGCCGAAGGCGTCGTCCGAGTGCGACACGAAACGCGAGCCCGTGTGGCCAACCGTCGCGTTCCTCGATGGCCGGCCCGGCTGGACGGCTTGTCAGGCAGCAGATAATATGACGCCGAACAATTTCCGCCGGGCGGAGCGTTCCCCCCGTGCGACTCCAGGCGTGAGACCCGTGCGGGCAGACAGCGCGCAGGGCTGACACCAACGGATCCACAATAAGGAAACCCCCATGAGTGAAGTCGTCATCGTCGAAGCCGTGCGCACGCCCCTCGGGCGACGCAACGGCGGTCTGTCCACCTGCCACTCGATCGACGTGCTCGGTCAGGTGCAGAAGGAGCTGTTCGAACGCAGCGGTGTAGATCCCAAGGAAGTCGGCCAGGTGGTCGGCGGCTGCGTGGGCCAGGTCGGCATGCAGACGATGAACGTGGCGCGCAACGCATGGCTCGCCGCCGGGCTTCCCCTCGATGTCGCTGCAACGACCGTCGACACCCAATGCGGTTCGTCCCAGCAGGCCACCAACCTCGCCTACTCGCTCGTCGCGTCGGGTGTGGTCGACAGCGCCGTGGGCTGTGGCGTCGAACTCATGAGCCGCATTCCGATGGGTGCGACCATTCCGAAGGGCGCAACCGGCGTCCCGGTGAACCGCACCTACCGCGAGAACTACGAATGGACGTCGCAGTTCGACGGTGCCGAGCGCATCGCCAAGCAGTGGGGCATCACCCGCGACGACACCGACGCGTTCGGCAAGCTCTCGCAGGACCGCGCGGCCGAGGCCTGGGCGGACAAGCGCTTCGATTCGCAGATCCTGCCGATCGACGCCCCCGACGTCGACGAAGAAGGCAAGCCCACCGGCACCACCCACCGCGTCGAACAGGACGAGGGCTTGCGTGAGACCACCCTCGAAGGTCTCGCCAAGCTGAAGAGCAACATGGAAGACGGTGTGCACACGGCGGGTACGTCGTCGCAGATCAGCGACGGTGCGGGCGCCATCCTGATGATGAGTCGCGAGAAGGCCGACGCGCTCGGCGTGAAGCCCCTGGCGACCGTCGTCGACACCTGCCTCGTCGGTTCCGACCCGGTGCTCATGCTGACGGGCCCCATCCCGGCCACCCAGAAGCTCCTGGCGAACAACAAGATGCAGATGAGCGACATCGACCTCGTCGAGATCAACGA
>JASMLK010000073.1 GCA_030748735.1 Myxococcota bacterium
GCGGCGTACGGCATGAACGCAGTGATCGCCGACGGCATGGACTTCTTCGACGTGTACGAAAAGGCGGGCGAAGCGATCGAACGCGCGCGGCGCGGTGAAGGGCCGACGCTGCTCGAATGCAAGACCTACCGCTTCTACGGACACTTCGTCGGCGACCCGACGGCGTACCGCAACAAGGAAGAAGCCGAGGACTGGATCCAGAACCGCGATCCCCTCGATCTGTTCGAAGCACGCGTCACCGAGGCGGGCATCGTCGAAGCAGGCGACCTGCGCGAGATCGACGGCGAAGTCGACGAACTCATGCGTGAAGCTGCCGAAGCCGCCGAGGCGGCCCCTTTCCCCGACCCGGCCGACGTCCACACCGACGTCTACGTGAGGTACTAGCGATGGCACGTGAACTGCGAACGGGTGCGGCGATCAACGAAGCCATCGCGATCGCGATGCGCAGCGACCCGACCGTCATCCTGATGGGTGAAGACGTCGTGGGTGGCGGTGCGCGCGACAAGGAAGGCACCGACGAGGTCGGTGGTGTGCTGGGTACGACGCGCGGGCTCGTCGGTGAGTTCGGCATGAACCGCGTGCGTGACACCCCGATTGCCGAGATGGGCCTGCTGGGTACGGCTGTTGGTGCGGCGGCAACCGGTTTGCGCCCGATCGCCGAGCTCATGTTCATGGACTTTCTCGGCACTTGCCTCGACCCGCTGCTGAATCAAGCTTCGAAGCTCCGTTACATGTTCGGCGGCAAGGTCAACGTGCCGCTCACCGTGCGAACGGTGAGTGGTGCCGGCATGCAAGCGGCGGCCCAGCACTCGCAATCGCTCTATTGGATGACCACCGGCATTCCCGGGCTCAAGACCGTCATCCCTTCGAGCCCCGCGGATGCGAAGGGGCTGCTCCTCGCTTCGATCCGCGACGACGATCCGGTGATTTTCTGTGAATCGAAGGGGATCTTGAATCAGTCCGGAGACGTACCGGAGGGCGACTACGAAGTTCCGATCGGGAAAGCGAATCTCGTTCGCGAAGGAAGTGATGTTTCACTCGTCGCCTTCGGCGCAACGGTACGCCTCGCGCTCGAGGCTGCGGACAAGCTCGCGGCCCAGGGAACGAGCGCCGAGGTGCTCGACCTGCGTTCGCTTTCGCCTCTTGACGAAGCGGCGATCCTGACGACGCTGGAAAAGACGGGCCGCATGGTGATCGTCGACGAATCGACCCCGCGTTGCTCGATCGCACGCGACATCGCGGCCATCGGCGTCGACAAGGGCTTCGACTTCCTGCAGGCACCGATCAAGTGCGTGACTGCACCCCACACCCCGGTCCCGTTCAGCGGCGTGCTCGAACAGGCATTTCTGCCTTCATCGAAAGACGTGCTCGCCGCCGTCGCCGAGATGGGTTGAGGTCCGCCTTGTCGAACGCAACAGGGATCTCGATGCCGCGTCTCGGCATGACGATGGAAGAAGGCACCGTGATCGAGTGGCCGCTCGCCATCGGCGACCCGATCCAAAAGGGTGAGACGGTCCTCGTCATCGAATCGGAAAAGACCGAAGTCGATGTCGAAGCGGCAGCCTCCGGGGTGCTCAGGCACATCTATATAGAAGAAGGAGAGACGGTCCCGTGCGGTACGCCGCTGGGCGCGATCACCGAAACGATGGACGAGCCTTTCGATGCGGAGGCGTTCCATGCGGAGATCACACCGGCCGCGATCGAGCCCGAACCCAACGTCGCGATCGAGCCCACCGCAGTAGCCGCTGCCTCGTCGCCGAGTTCGCCAAAGGGCAAGCGCAAACCCATCGTCCCCGCCGCCCGCGCCATTGCGAAGAAGCTCGGCATCGACCCCGAACTCGTTCCCGGCACCGGTCCGGGCGGACGCGTCACGAAGCAGGACGTCGAGGCTTTCGCGGCGAAGCGCGAAGCACTCACACCCGTGGCGGACGGGGTCTGTCTCGAAGTGCTCGTCGCCGGCGAAGGCGCCCCCGTCGTGTTGTTGCCCGGTTTCGGAACCGATGTCTCGGCCTTCGCGATGCAGACCGGGATGCTGAGCGAACGCTTCAGCGTCGTTGGCATCAACCCGCGCGGTGTTGGTCTTTCGGACGCGCCCGCCGCAGAGGCGTATTCGGTCGCCCAGACCGCGGCCGATGTGGCGGCGTGCTACGAGGGAAAGGCGCACGTCATCGGTGCGAGCCTCGGTGCCGCGGCGGCGATCGAACTTGCCCTGACCCAGCCGGACCGGGTTTGCTCCCTCACGTTGATCACGCCCTTCGTGGCGGCAGGCGGGAGATTGCGCGCTGTGGCGGATGGCTGGTGTCGCGTCGCGCGCGAGGCATCGCCGGATGCACTCGCGACGATGCTTCTACCGTGGTTGTTCGCATCGGGAACCCTCGAAGACGCCGCGGCCCAGCAGCGCATCTTGCGCGGACTTACGCAAACGGTGAAGCGCGTACCGGCACCGACCCTCGATCGCATGGCCGCGGGGCTCATGAGTTGGAGCGGTTCGCGCGAAGGCGACATCGCGAGTATCTCGCTGCCGACCCTGGTGATCGCAGCGGCCGACGACCTCCTCACCCCGGGCGCTGACCGCCTGGCCCCGATCATCCCTGGCGCGAAGCTCGTGGTGGTCCCCAACGCAGGTCACGCGGTTGCGATCGAAGCGCCCGACGCCGTGAACGGCGCCATTGCCGCGCACCTCGGCTGAGCACCGCGATCAAGGGGCGGCGATCTCGGGCCTCTCGCAGACGAGAATGCGGGGCTGGAACACCGGCCCCAGCAGCATGAGGTCGCGATAGCCCGCTGCGACCGCGATTCCCGAAAGCTGTTCGCCCTTGTTCAGATAGACCGTTCGCGCCTTGCCGCCCCCGCCCGCCTTCAGCTGAACGTGCAGGACCTCGCTGGGAGAGTGGACTGCGGGGTCACCTGCGTGGCTCACGAAGTCGAGAAGCCTGGGGTGTGCGCCGATCAGGAGATCCCCGTTCTCCAATACGTCGATGTTGTCGAGCCCCGTGCCGAGCATGACGTAGTCGGCCGGGTTCAGGTCTCCGGTTTCGGGGTCGCGAAAGAAGAGCTTCAGCGTGGCGTCGATCGTCTCCGCGACATAGAGCATGCGACCATCCGGGCTGATGTTCACCCCGTTCGCATAGGTCAGGTCCTCGGCCGCGACGCGGGCCGCCGTTCCGTCGTAGTAGACGATGTTGGCCTGATCGAGTAGCAGGAAGTCCTGCATCGTATGGCCAATCGCGTCCCCGTGATCGTTGGTTGCATAGAAAGCGTTCGCCGAGACCGGCTGCACGTCGTTCAGGTTGTGCAGCAGCGGGTCGGACACGCTTTCCCGATGACTCGGGCGTCCACGGGTGTCGATGTCGAAGATCACGACCTCATCGGGGCCCCCGGCCGGGTGATTCACGGCGAACAGCGAGCGCGCACCGTCTTCGGCGACGAAGAGACCGAGTCCATGAGGTCGAAAACTTTCGATGTCGGGCGGGGTGACTGGCTCGAGGGTCCACTGAGCGACTGGCCGGTTGAGATCGATGGTGTGCAGTCCACTGTTGACCAGCGCGGCCTCCCCGTCCGCCTGCGCTCGACGATCGGTCGCCGACACGTACGCAATGCCGCGCTCCCGGTCGATCACGATGTCCTCGGGGCCGGGCGGCGCCTCGAGCACCTCGCACGGGGCGGCAACCTCCATGGCAATCGACTTGAACACACCCGCGGTCGCAGCGAACCGGAAGAAGAGGAAGCCCGCGACGACAGCCAGCAGGCCAACGTAGATGCTCACCCAGGTTCTTGATGATCCCATGGTGGTGCAGTGCTCCTGTGCAAACCGCGCCGAGCATACCAAGCTGGTTCAGCGAAAGGCGGAAGCCGCCGCGCCCCGTCGAAATTTCCTCAGGTCCTGGCCGGTTTGCAGAGCAGGCACTCGAAGAACGAGAGGCCGGTGACCTTCAGCATGCCGAGCACGTAGCCCAGACCAATCGGGCCATCGATGAGGATCAGGACGTATTCCCACTGCTCGGCCAGCTGGTTGGGCACCGCGTAGATGACCGAGAGCACCGCGGTCAGTCGCACGAGCCCCTGCCAGAAGATGACGGGCGCTCGGTTGACCATGTCCTGGGACGCCCACATCAAACATGCGGCGGCCATCATCAGGAACATGCCCAGCGTCATCAGGGGGACGAACTGGCCCACGACCGCTTCCTCTGCGGTCGCGACACCGATGGCCCCGGCGATCGCTCCTGCACCCACCAGGAAATCCGAAGCGCCGGTCCAGAACACGAACTTCTGCAACACGTTGATTCCTCCGGCATTCAGTACCTCGCGGGCGATTCGGCGGTCCGCTTCGGTACTAGCGAGACGCGGCGCGCGGCTCGACTGCGTTCCGGCGCTCCATGGCATCCTCGAGTGTGTCGTCGGCTCGACTGCGCAGAATGCGTTCGGCGTCCGAAACCGTTTCGCTGATGATCTGCTCGCAGCTGAGTTCTTCGTTGATCGCGCCGACGATCTGACCGCCCGGCACGATCCCTAGCTCGTAGTCTCCGCTGTTCAGCCCCTCGTAGGTATCGCCTGCGATCTGCGCCTGTCCAAGCGCTTTGCGTATGTCCGGCCCAGCGCGCAGGCCCGCCGCCAGGACTTCGAGCCAGGTGAGTCGAAGCGCCCTCTTGACCTTCGGGATGCTTCGCAGTGCTTCGAAGACCGACATCGATTGGTCCATCGCGAGCACACGCTCGGTCTTCAAGAACCGTGTTCCCTGCCCGTCGATCGAGTCGGTGTAGACGGTGTCGAGTTCACTCATGCCGAGCGCAAGATCCTTGACGCGACCGTGCATGGGGCTTTCCTTCGAAAGCGCCAGACGCGTTCCCATCGAAATACCCTCTGCACCGAGCACGATGGCGGCTGCGAGGCCCCGGCCGTCGCCAAAGCCTCCCGCCGCAATCACCGGGATATCGACGCCCTCCGCGATCAGTGGAATCACGACGAGGCTCGTCGCGTCTCCGCCGTGTCCACCGGCTTCGTGACCGGTGACGATCAACCCATCGGCCCCCTTGCTCTGCGCACTGTGGGCGTGCCGCAGGTTCGTCACGGTGCTCAGGATCTTCCCGCCGTAGGCGTGGGTCTGTTCGACGATCCACGGGGAGAAGCCGAGCGAGACATTGATGACGGGGACCCGCTCTTCCAGCAGGACCCGGGCATTGTCTTCAGCCGTTTCGAACTGGAGCGTCACGTTGGCGCCGAACGGTTTGTCCGTGCGCTTGCGAATTTCACGGACCGACTCGCGCACTTCGTCGGGCGTGAGCACGGCCGTGGCGAGCAGGCCAAGGCCCCCGGCGTTCGACACGGCCGCGATGAGTTCGGGGACAGCGACGAAACCCATACCCGCACAAAGGATGGGGTTTTCGATCTCGAGTCGTTCGGTGATTCGCGTCTTCATTGGGATGCCTCCTCGGCAACCTGCTGGCGAAGCCATGTTAGATCGATCTTCCCGGCTGGGCCTCGCTGAATCGTATTGCGAAAGTAGATCGCCTTCGGGAGCTTGAAGCTCGCGAGACTTCCCTCACACGACTCGCGAAGTGCGGCCGGGGTCACTTCCTGATCGGGTTGGAGTTGAACGATGGCCACCACTTCCTCACCCCAACGGTCGCTGGGTCGGCCCGCAACAGCGGCGTCGAGCACGGCAGGATGTTGCTTGAGTGCGACTTCCACTTCCTCTGCGAAGATCTTCTCGCCGCCGGAATTGATCTTCGTCGAGTCACGCCCGAGAAATTCGAGTTCGCCCTCGTTCTTCCAGCGCGCTCGATCCCCCGGCACGACGTAGCGTGTGCCCGCGATGGTGGGAAAGGTCTCGGCTGTCTTCTCTGCGTCTCCGAGGTAGCCGAGTGGAATCGATCCGCTCCGCGCGAGCCAACCGACTCGCGTGTCGCTGGGCGCAAGGCATTCGGTCTTGTCTTCATTCAACAGGGTCGTGCCGTGACCGAGCGCGAAGCCGCCGCTCGAAACACCTCCCGCTGCACTACTCACGTTGGACGCCTGCCCGCCGGTTTCGGAGGAACCGACGCCTTCGATGATGGTCACGTGGGGGAGCAACTCGAGGAGTTCCTCCTTCGTGCGCCGGCTCAGCCCCGCACCCCCGCTGATGATCATCTGCAGCGGATTCAGGTCGCGGCCGTTGGCTCGGAGCGCTGCGACGAGCGGTCGCGCCATCGAGTCGCCGACCAGAACAGTCATGTTCACCTGTTCGCGCTCCAAACACTCCAGAATCGAAGCGGGGTCGAACGCGTCGGCCTTGTCGGGGATCACGACGGTGCCACCGGCGTTCCACATGCCCAGGGCGGTCGAATGCCCGGCCACGTGCATGAAGGGCGCCTGCGGAAGGACCCGAAACTCGGTCGCGCGCGCTCGTTCGACGATTGCATCGAGGTCGTCGAAGAGCGTTCCGTCTTCACGGCGACCGTTCATGTTGGCGACGAAGATGTCGGCCTGCCGCCACAGCACGCCTTTCGGTAGCCCCGTGGTTCCACCCGTATAGGTGGCGTAGAGGTCGTCAGGCGACCAGTCGAGCGCTGGCCTTTCCGGCTTCGAAGAAGCCAGCGCTGTTTCGTAATCCAGTGCATCTGCGAGCGTGGCGGCACCCGAATCATCTTCGACCTGCAACAGGACGCGAAGCTCAGGAAGCTCGGCTGCGATCTTCTCGACTTGCGGCGCAAAGCAGGAATGGAAGACGAGGGCCCGGGCCCCGGCGTCGCGCAAGATCTCGAGTAGCTCTCGTTCTACGAACCGATAGTTGAGGTTCAACGGCACGAGCCGTGCCTTGAAGGCGCCAAGCATGGCTTCGAGATACTCGTTGCCGTTGTGGAGTAGGAGCGCCACGTGATCCTGGCCCGACTCCCAGTTCGACAGCTGGCTTCGCTCACGGCGGATGCCGAGGTCTTGTTCGAGCAGGAAGTTCGCAAGGCGACGGGTGCGGTCAGTGAGCTGCGACCAGGTCAGGCGGCGGTCGCCGAAGATCAAGCAATCACGCTCCGGAATCGCGGTTGCAATTGCTTCGTGCACCTGGGCGAGGTTGAATTCCATGGGTTTCTCCTGCTGCGTCGCATGACGATCTGGGTCGCGGCGCACGCGCCAGCGAGTCCCGATAAAATACATTATCTCTGCAATGTAAATGCTGTATGGTGAGCGAGTCCCCAGATGCCCGTTCGCGGGCCGGAGTGGCCGACATGCTCGAGTTCAATCCCTTCTCGTGGGGGTATCACGAAGATCCCTTTCCCATCTACGCGGCGTTGCGCGAGCAGGCACCCGCGTATCACAACCCCGAGATGGGTTTCTGGGCCTTTTCGCGGCACGCCGACGTGATGAACGCCTTCAAGGATTGGGAGACGTTCTCGAACAGCGAAGGGGTGGCGCTCGAAGCGTTCAGCAAGGACGCGTGGAAGGTCGCTTCGTTTCTGGCGATGGACCCGCCTCGGCACACTCAGCTCCGCGGGTTGGTGAATCGCGTCTTCACGCCGCGTCGGGTGCGCGAGTTCGAGCCGCGCATCCGAGAACTCGCGGGTCACTACCTCGACCGCTTTCCCGAGGACGGCGCGGTCGACTTCATGGAAGCGTTCGCGGGCAAACTTCCGATGGACTTCATCAGCGACATGATCGGTGTGCCCCCGGAAGACCGCGACACGGTCCGCCACTGGGTGGACGACGTACTCCATCGTGAAGAGGGTGACATGGCAGTCGGTCCTGCCGCCGCCAAAGCCTCGCTCGAACTGCTGCAGTACTACCAGCGACACGTCGACAATCGGCGCAAGAACCCGGAAGACGATCTGCTCGGCGCCTTGATGGAGGCCGAGGTCGAGGGGGTGCGACTGAGTGACGACCAGATCTTGAGCTTTCTCTTCCTGCTCGGTGTCGCGGGAAACGAAACGACGACCAAGCTCCTGGGCAACGCCTTCTATTGGGCGCATCGTTTTCCAGAGCAGTACGAGAAGGTCGTGGCCAACCGCGAACGCATCGCCGACTGGGTGGAGGAAACGGCGCGCTTCGACAACTCGTCGCAGGTCGTCTACCGCACCGTCGCAAAGCCCATCGAGCTTCATGGGAAGACGCTCGTAGAGGGAGATCGCGTCGCGTTGCTCATTGGCTCGGCCAATCGCGACGCGCGCGCGTTTCCCAATGCCGACGCCTTCGACATCGATCGCGACTTCAGCAACTCACTTTCCTTCGGCAAGGGCGTGCACTTCTGCCTTGGAGCCAACCTCGCTCGCATGGAAGGACGGGTGTGCTGCGAAGAGATCCTGAAGCGCTATCCGCGCTTCGAGCTCGATGAGGCCGGGATCGAGCGCGCCCATTCGGGCAATGTGCGCGGCTTCGTGAGATTGCCGATCCGCTTCATCCCAAGCGCAGGCTCCTGAGAAACCGCTAATCGCGATCTCGAATGTCGTATGCGGAGACTGTGGCCTGTGCGACAAAGCGCCACGCGAAAGAGAAGCGAGAAACGCACGTTTTTCGCGTTGGTGCCCATTGGGATGATCGATGCGCCGCAGGGGTGGTAGTTTTTCGGCACACCTGAGGTGGCCGTGACACGAACGAAGAAAGAACTGCCCTCGGTGCTGGTTCAGGAGAGCACCGGCTTTCATCTCGGCATCTCGAAGCATCTCGAGAACGCCGCGAACCAGGCTGCGGCCGTGATGAAAGAGAAGTTCGACGACTGGCACACGGAAGACTGGCAATACGCCACGACCGAGTTCACCCAGAACCACTTCGTCATTGCGATCGGTGGCGGCAACACGGTCAAGGCCGAATACGCAGCTCTGCTCGAGCAGCACGCCCTCGACATCGACTGGATCGAAGAAGTTCGCTTCTTCCTGCTCGAAGAATCGTCAGGTGAGCTGGGTTGGGAAAGCGCCTACGAGTCCCTGATCGATTGCTTCATTCGACCGCTGGCCGATCGTCTGATCGCGCACTCTGGTCGCCGCAAGCTTGCGAAGCGCCTGGAACTCGAGCGCTCGGCGTCGGCGAAAGAAATCGAGACGGCGCTTGCAGAGACCCTGGTCTTTCCCTTCGACCTTTCGAAGGTGAGTGACGCACTCGAAGCGGGAGATGCGCAGGCAGCCCGGGCCGCAGCGGACGAAGAAGCTCGGCGATACCGCGCAGAGATCGTGAAGCGACTCGGCGCTTCGATGTCGTTTCACATGATCATTTCGGGGATCGGCAAGGACGGCGGGCTCGGCGCCTTTTCCCCCTACACCCCCGCCCTCGCAGTAAAGCGTCCCGCCGTTACGGTGATCGAGCAACCGAGTGGCGCGCTACGCGTCGCGTTGAACCGCGGCGTACTGACCGGCGCGGGGTGCGTTTCGCTGATCGTTTCGGGCAGCCTCAAGCTCAAAGCGATCGGTCGTCTGGAGATGGAGGAGAGCACCGACTTCGAGACGACGGTGATGGAAACGCCGCTGCGCATGCTGCGAGAGACCTACGAGATCGCAGAGAAGGTCTACATCTTCGCGGATGAGCGGGCGCTCCACTTCGACGAAACCGTGTTCAGCTTCCGCGAGAACGCAAGCGTGATCCGCACCAAGGCCGAAGTTCGTCAGGGGTCGGAAGAAGACGGCGTGCACGTCATGTTGCTGCACGGCTTCATGGGTCTCTACAGCTATATCAATTTCCTGATCCGTCTTCCGAGCGCCTGGACCGTTTCTGCGCTGCGTCGCGGTAGCGATGCCAAGGAGATGCCGGACGGAAACATCTTCCCCCACTACGCCAAGGTGCTTCGCAAGGCCATCCTGCAGGAATGGCGCAACGGTCGTCCTGTGGCCACCGGCTATCACTCCATCGCCGGCATCATCTCCGATCATCTGCTGCTGTCTCTCGTCGGCAACAAGCCCGGGCCACTACCGGCGTTCGAGGATCTCAAGAAGCAGGACCAGCTGATCGTTCAGGCCCTGCGCGCCGCTGGCATGGTGCAACTCGCGACCTGGACGCCGAGCGACATCCGCCACATCGGTCAGACCGCGCGAAGCCTGGCCGCTCACATGCGTAGCGGTTCGCGACTCGACTACGGGGGGCCCAGGCGCGTCTACGAACGCGACACCGACGGAAAGATGCAACTGAACGAAAGGCATCGCGAATCGGTGGACGGGATCCCCGCCGCGATCGGGACCTTCGTGAAGATCCCGACGACCGAGTACTTCATGAAGGGCATCAACTCGGCCGTGCGCTTCGTGTTTCGCAGGACGCAGATTCAGCAGCGCTTGTCGAACCGTGAGATCCCCTATGCCCTGCGCATCGTAGGTGGGCGGCTGTTCAAGAAGATTTCCTTCTATGGCCTTCTGAAGGAGATCGATGCCGCTACCCACGATGCGAACGACTACCAGATGCGGCACCTGCGGGCACTCGACATCGTCGTGAAGTACGACATCCCCTATATCTCCATCGTCCACAACGACGACTTCATGGTGTCGGCCAATCGCCACCGGCAGGAATACGAATACCTGGTCGCCCGACGGATGGAGAAGGAAGGCGTCGATACGCCTGAAGACCTGAGCGTGCCGACGCGGCTCGTGGTCCTGCAGCGCGACTCACGCAAGCTCACCGTCGATCCCCTCAACCCGCACCTGATGCTGATGGCCACTTCCCACGAGGGCGATCGCATCGCGCGCGAAGTCACGGCTGCGATGACCCGCTTCGTCAACGAAAACCTCGCTGCTGCGATCGAGCGAGGAGACACGAAGCCGCTCCCCAGCGTTGCCCGCTGGGTAGAGGAACACGCCTAGAGGTCCGGCCCTACGCTTCTTCGGCGGCCCCCATCCCGGTCGCCATGACCCCACGCACGTAGTCGTCGGGCATGCCGGCGAAGAGTTCGAGAACGAAGCCGAGGTCTTCCGTCAGGTCGTAGTAGCGAAACTCCTGGCCGAACATCTTGCCCTGGTTGATGAGTTCGCTGCCGTTGGCCTCGAGGGTTTCGATCAGGCCCTCGTGATCGACCGGTTGGACCATGATGTGCTGGATGCCCTGTCCCACCTTCTCGAAGAACTCGCTGTAGCAACTCGGTTCACCCGCAATGGGCTCGATCAGTTCGAACTGGATCCCGCCCATGTTGATGAGCGCGATCCGGATGTGGAACTCGGAGGGCTTGCCCCGGTAGCGGGTTTCGATCCAATCGGGCAGGTCCTTCGTCTCGATGCGCGAGATCATCTCATCGGTCACACCGAGCAGCGACTTGTAGCGCTCGATGCTGGCGTCGACATCGCGCACCACGATGCCGAGTTGGAAGACCTGTTTGAACGGAGTGACGGGCTCGGACATCTTCAGACCCCTGGCTGTGACTGCGGTCGAATGATCACAGATCCTCGATCCGGATCACGTGGTTCGGGCAGTACTGGGCGGCCTGCTCGACCTTGCGCCTGAGTTCGCGGCGCGGTTCTTCCTGGCTGAGCTGCACCTCGCCGTCTTCACCGAGTTCGAAGACCTCGGGTGCTTCGCCCGTGCACACCGCATGGCCCTGGCAGAGATCCTTGTCGACGATGACCCGGAAGGGGCGCGCCGCGGCTTCCTCTTCTTCACGCGCCTTGAGGGCGCTCGCGGTCGCGGAGTCGACGGTGACGTTCTGGCGGCGCTTGTAGCGCACCCGGCACGGCTGCTTGAGGTGTACGACCATTTTCGAGTGGTCGTTTGCGTAGGTGTGGTCCGGTTGGGCGGCTTCGAATTCGTAATGACGCAGCAGGATCGAGAAGATCCCCTTGAGTTGCATCAGGGCGAACGCCGAACCCACGCACTTGTGGCGACCGCCACCGAACGGAATCCATGCCCAGGGGTTCCGGGCGTCTTCGCGACGATCCCCGAGGTAGCGTTCGATGTCGTAGCTGTTGGGGTTCGGGAAGTAGTCGGGGTCGCGGTTCGACGTGGCTGGAGACACCGCAACCAGCTTGCCCTCTTCGATCGTGTAGTTCTTGTAGTTGAAGTCCTTCATCACCTTGCGCATCAAGATGATGAGCGGCGGGTGCATGCGAAGGGTTTCCTTGAGCGCACCTTCGAGTAACGGGATCTCGCGCAGCGACTGGAAGCTCACCTGCCGGCCGTCGGCGTAGATGGCGTCGAGTTCCTCGACGATCTTCTTGTTGGCGTCAGGGTTGCGGAGCAGTTCGATCAAGGTCCAGGCGGCTGCACCCTGACTCGTGTGATGCCCCGCGAGCATCATGCCGATGATCATGCCCGTGATCTCCGAACGGCTGAACTTCTTGTCGCCGTTCGGTTCGATCAACGAATCCATCACCGCCAACAGATCTCGGCAGCGTCGCTCTTCTTCCTCGCGCGTGTCGAGGATGTCGGTGATCAGCTCGACGAGTTGCTCTCTCGCGGCGTCCCGATCGCGGAACGAAGGCAGATTCATGTACGGGTTCACGTAGGCGAACGCGTCGGTGCCACGTTCGACACCCTGGAAGGCCTGCGCGAACTCGTTGCCCTTCTTGGCCAGGTCGTCGCGAAATTCCTGACCGATCAAGGTGGCGGTCGACGTATAGGTGGTGAGTTCGCCGAAGAAGTCGAGCAGGTCGATCTCACCTTCTTCGCCCAGGCGATCGCACATGGCTTCGGTTTCGCGGGCGATCACTTCGGCGTGTCCCCGCATGTGCTCGTCCTTCAACGCCTGGGTGCGCAGGGTCGACTTGCGCTGTTCGACGGGGAGATCGAAGACCACGCCCTCGCCGAAGATCGGCTTCATGAAGGGGTAGGCCGCACCCTGATCGAGTTGGGAATCGGGCGCGCGAAAGAAGGCTTCCTGGGCTTCCGGCCCCGAAAGCATCACGACCTTCGTGCCTGCCCAATCGCATTCGCCGACCTCGCCGCATTCGTCCTTGATGCGTTGGAAGAGTTCGATCGGCGCTTCGCGCATTTCGAGCAGATGGCCGAGACCGAGGTCATCTTCGGCGCCGGAGAGCGCCGGAATCGGGGCGGGGTTCGTGGGGCTCGAATCGGTCGGCGCATTGCTCATGCGGGGTCTCCTCGTCGGGGATTCGTTGACGGCGGGTTCGAACATATACAATTTACTTGCACTGTAAATGGAAAACTGGGACGATCCGGGCATGGGTGAGACCCTCAACGCGCCGACACGCCGGCGCACTCGACGCAGTCACGCGGAGCGCAAAGCCGAAACCAGCGCGCGGATCAAACAGGCGGTGGTGGAGTCGATCGCGGAACTGGGCTTCCACCGCACGACCGCGGCGGAAATCAGCAAGCGCTCCGGGGTGAGTTGGGGGGCAGCGCAGCACCACTTCGGCGACAAGGACGGCATTTTCGCCGCGGTTCTGGTCGATTCATTCAACCTACTCGTCGATGAACTCGAGGGCCTGCCCCGCGAAGGTGCGCCTCTTCGCGAACGCGTCGACGCATTCGTCGAAGCGGCCTGGGCCCATCTCGGCGGTCCCCACTACCGCTGCACGTTCGAGATCCTGCTCAACATGCCGGCTCCGGACTGGGGCTCCGCCGGTGACCCCCTGCGCGCCGAAACGCTTCGCATCTGGAACGGGATCTGGACGCGCTTCTTCCCCGAATCGGATCTCGACGAACGCACGCGAACCACGCTCCAGTACTACGCGATCAGCACGCTCACCGGGCTGGCCGCGATGGAGAAGTTCGAGTCGCCGACGGCCGAGCAACGCAAGAGCCAACTCGGCTTTCTGAAGGACACGCTGACGCGCGAGCTGAAGCGCGGTTCTGGCGAGGGCTAGAAGAGGAGCCCCAGGGTCGGATAGTCGACGTCCGCGATGTCGAGTAGGACCTCACGGTTCGCGATGCAAAACCCGCTTTCACCCCTTCGCAGTACGTCTCGTCGCTGACCGGCGTAGAGGTAGTTCGCACTACCCGGGCACCACGTAGCGGATGTCTTCGTCGCACAGGGCGAACCAGGTCTGGTCCCGGCGGCCATCGAGCAGTTGGGCCTCGTAGTAATAGAACTGTTCGACTTCGTGTTGGAATTCGGGGGTCACGCTACCGGGGTCGAGCGCCATCATTCGCCCTCCACAGCTTCGAGAGCGGAACGCCAGCGTTTGAAGAAGTGCCGGGCGTAGGCCTCGTTGGCCGTCGTGCCGACGAGCCCCGGCATGTCGGGATGCGGTGCTTCTTCGCCTTCGCCCAGGCCGTAGAAGTAGGGCCGGTCGTCGGCGAAGTCGATCTTGCTCCCGATGTACTGCTGGGCCCATGCTTCCGAATCCTCCTGCTCGAGCATCCGAAGCTGGCTGCGCTCTTCCAGCAGGCGTTGCAGGGCGGGGCGTGCCCGGGGCAGGAACTGATACGCGGCTGGCTCGACCGTCTCCTGACCCAGGGCCTGGACACAATGCGGGCCGGCACCGATACGCCGATCGACCTCGCCGACCCGGCGAACGTGGCCAGGCACAAGGCACTGCTCGGTCGCATTGCGCGCGCCATGGTGGGGAGTTGATCCAGCGGTTCGCGAACGAACACGAACCGACGCAGTCACGGCATCGGTGACATCTCCGATAGACGACAGCCGGAATGGCCGCCGTCGATTACGAAGTCAGCGCCCGTGCAGGAGCGGCTTTCGTCCCCGGCGAGGTAGACGATCAGGTTGGCGATGTCGTCCAGGCGCTCCGCCACGCCACGGCCGTGCTGGCTGTGCAGGATGGGCCAATTGAAGTCCTTGTTGAGGACGCGCTCGGCGTCCATGCCTTCGGGCAGGACCGAATTCACCATGCCCGGTCCTCCGGCCTCGGGACACACGGCGTTTACGCGAATGCCGTACTTGCCGAGTTCGACCGCAGCCACCTTCGTCAGCCCCCGCAATGCGAACTTCGTCGACGCATAGGCGATCACTCCGTTCTTTGGCAGGAAGCCATCGACCGAGGCGATGTTCACGATCGAGCCGCCGCCCTGGGACTTCATGGCTTCGAAGACCGCACGGATGCCGAGGAACGGGCCGATCTGGTTGACTTCGTTGAGGCGCCGGAAGTCGTCGGCGCTCGTCTGGAGTAGCGAACCGAGGTGGAGAAGCGCGGCGTTGTTCACCAGAACGTCGATACGCTCGTCGCGAGCGATGATCTCTTCGACGCATTTGCTCCATTGCGCTTCGTCGGTGACGTCGAGGCGGATAAAGCGCGCGGCGTCGCCTAGATCGCTCGCGACCTGTTCACCGGCTTCGTTCAACAGATCGGCGATCCACACCGTCGCACCTTCGCGAACGAGAGCCCGCGCGGTGGCTTCACCGGTGCCGCGGGCCGCGCCCGTGACGATCGCAACCTTGCCTTCGAGTCTTCCTGCCATGTCGGTTCTCCTCAGCCTACGAGGTGGCTTCGATTTCGGTTCTGATCAAGCCCGCCACCTCGTCCGGGATCTCCATCGGGAGGAAGTGAGACTTGTCGGGATAGTAGATCTCTCGCGCATCGCGAAACTCGGCGGCGAGGCCCGGCCAGGTGGGAGACGCCGAAAAGATCTGCGGTCCGACCATGTCGTCGGTTGGTGGCATGGCGCGCAGCACGAGAACGGGGATCTCGAGCGCGTGGACACTGTCGTAGATACCGCCGTTCGTGCGCCCCGTCATGTAGACACTCGCCTCGACTTCGGGCGGACAGCTGAGCTCGAAGCCGTCGCCATCGGCCGCCGGTCGCAGAGCGTATTCGCAGTAGTCGCGAAACATCTGCGGATCGAAGAGGTGGAAGGAGCTTCGATTCTGCAGTCGCTCCATCATCGCTTCGACGGAGTCGAAACGATTGCGGCGCTTGGCGGCTGGGTGCATCCGGGCTTCGCCCGCGCGCGGAGCGTCTTCTTCTCGGATGTAGTCTCCGGGGGCCATTACGGTGGGGTCGATCAGGACGAGGCGGCGAAAGCGCTGCTGGCATGTGGCGGCTGCCTCGATCATCGCGTGTGCGCCCATCGAATGACCGATACCCACGATGTCCTGCAGGTCGAGCGATTCGATCAACGCGACCTGGTCCTCACCGACGGTTCGCCAGTGCGAAATGGCCTTGTCTTCACTGCGCCCATGACCGCGTTGATCCAGCGCGATGCTGTGGTGACGCGGCAGCCGCGCAATGATCTGATCCCAGACCCGCGCATGGAACCCCGTCGCGTGCACGAAGAAGAGCGTCGGCCCTTTCCCCCGTAGCTCAGGGGCGCGCTCGTAGTAGGCCAACTCGCAGTCGTTGAGCCGCACGTGGTGCAGGACCGGAGCTTCGGGCTCTCGGCTTTCGGGGGTGCTCACGAAGAGGCCAACTCCCCGACGAACCGCTCGATCGCCTTGTTCACGTCGTCCGGATATTCGGCGAAGACGAAGTGCGTGCCGCCCTCGACGATGTGAACCGAAGCGTTCGACATCGTCTCTTCCAGAAAGGTCGAATACCTGGGCGGCGTCATGACGTCTTCGGTACCCACGATCGCGAGCACGGGGATGGCTTCTCCGATCTGCATCGATGGCTGGACCGACACGTACGTACGACCCTATATCGATGCGGGTCGAAGGTATCCCAATTCTTTGAGAGGTGGACCGACAATTGCGCCCGCCGGAATTCGGGCCTTCTTCGAGCGCGTTTCAGTGTCCGGCGGTTCACCCTTCACGGCCGAGACTCAACACAGCGTGCGACGCTTCTCCGCGACCCGACCTGGAATGGCAGGCGCAGTAGTCGGTCCACCTCTCATTCTTTGGTATTCACTATGAAAATCGAATCGACACGTTGGAGGTGGTTTTCATGAAGAGCATCTTGGATCGGTTCCGCCTGGATGAGCAGGTGGCCATCGTCACCGGTTCTGGTCGCGGTATCGGGGCAGCGACAGCCATTGCCATGGCGGACGCTGGTGCGGACGTCGTCGTTTCCGCGCGTACGGTGAGCGACCTGGAGCAGGTCGCCGAGCAGGTGCGCGAACGAGGCCGTCGCGCGTTGGTGGTGGAATGCGACGTTCTCGACGAAGAACAGCGCCGTGCGTTGGTCGATCGAACCGTTCAGGAATTCGGGCGACTCGACGTTCTGGTGAACAACGCAGGAGGGTCGGGACCGAGCCCGGCGCTCGATACCAGCGTCGAAGATTTCGAAGCGGTGTTTCGCTTCAACGTGAGTTCGGCGTTTTCGTTGTCGTGTCTCAGTGCGCCTCGCATGGTCGAAACCGCGGGCAAGGGCGCGATCGTGAACATCTCCTCGGTCGCCGGCCGCTTTCCCCAGCCCGGCTTCGTTTCCTACGGCGTGGGAAAGGCCGCACTCGACTTCATGACGCGAAGCCTCGCGCAGGACTTCGCGCCCAGGGTTCGCGCAAACGCCATCGCGGTTGGCTCGACGCTCACCTCGGCACTCGAGAACTTCATGAACGACGACCTGGAGCGCGCGATGCTGGCCAACACGCCGCTCAGCCGACTCGGGCAACCTGAAGACGTCGCCGCCTGCGTACTCTTTCTTGCGTCGCCAGCAGCCGACTACGTCACCGGCGAGATCTACGGCGTGAACGGGGGCGTGACGCGGTCCCCTGTCGAAATGCCGCGGGCCAGCTTCTGAACTCGAACCGTCCAAGGAGGAAGGTCCCCATGAGCTCATCGATTCACCCGGCCGTGCGGGCTGGCAACGTCGCCATCGTCACCGGCGGCGCGAGCGGCATTGGCCTCGCGACGGCGAAGCGTCTTTCCGAGCTGGGGCTGCGCGTCTGCCTCGCGGACCGCACGGACGCCTTCGAAGCGTTCATGGAGGAGTGAGGGCCTGCTTCGAGGTGGGGTCAGTCAGGGAGAGGCGAGGCAGCCCGTTGGCAGGTTCTGGTTGTCTGACAGGACGTGATTTCCACCACCGTGGATCGCCACCCCGTCGCCCCAGATGCCCGTCGCACCGCATGTCGTGTTGCGGCTCACGGCAGCCCCTACGACACCATTGAGTTCGATACCCGCGTCGTAGTAACCCGCGGTGCCGAACAGTTCGATGCCGTTGTCTTCGACGACCGCATCGTCGAGTTGTTGGATTCGCACGCCCTCGCCAGCCCAGCGAATCTCGTTTCGAGCGATGGTTGGGTCGTTGGCCCGCGAAACCAGGATCGCGGTGCCGCCTGTCTTGTTCGACGGGCGATAGATCCGGTTGTCCTCGATTTGCAGGCCCTCCCAGTCACCCGCGATCGAGATGGCACCTCGGGCTTTGCTTTGCGCCTTGTCCATGCGAAACGTATTGCCACTGATGACGAATTCGCCGGTGTCGGCCTCTTCCGGGTCGCAGTATTCGCCCCAAGGCACCTGCGACACGATGTAGTGGGATTCCGCGGACTCGCCGCCCCAGCAATCGAAGTCGTTGTCTACGATGGTCAGGTCCACCGTGTGGGTCTTCCCGTCTTCGCACGAAGCTCCGCTGGTTGTCTGGAGTGGGACGTATTCGAGGCAGCCGTCGGTGAAGCCCGAGACCGTGTTGTTCGCGAACGTGATGCCACCGCCAGCGAGTCGAACACCCGGGCCATCGGCGAGCAATCGAATGCGCATCGACTCGCTCCAGTCTTCGGGGTAGCCCGTGGTGTCGTCGACCTGGAGCTCAACGGCATCGCTGCCAACGACCGTCACCAGAAAGCGGCGCTGGTCGATGGCGTCCATCGTATGGAAACCCGAAGTCTCGATGAGGTCACCGACGGCCAGGCGCGTCTGGTCGACGTTCAAGCGAATTCGCTGGTTGGTGTTGCCGACGGCGTACGCACGCTCGATGTGGAAGTCGGGGACCTCGAAGAGCATCGCGCCAAAGCTGCCCGGTTGCCGTCCCGTCCCGTCTTCCCCGAGGAGTTCGAACGATCCGATCGAGGTGTTGCCGGGGACTGAGTTGGCGACCGTGAAACGACGCCCGTTCAGTTCTTCCATGCCGCTCACATTGAACAGCACGACCTCCTGCCCATCCTCCAGCGCGTGAGCTGCATGGATGACGACCGGGTTCGTGGGTTCGGCCGAAACGATGCCTCGCTGGTCCAGCAGGTGAGTTGCCGGACGCACGGAATTCCCGGCGAATTCGAGATCGAAGATCCCGTCCGTGTCGAACTTGACCGGCCCCACCAACTCGTTGCGTGCGATTAGTCCACCGAGGATGAAGGCATCGTTGCCATCGCCGGTGTTGGGCCGTAAGCGCATCGCCGCGCTGTTGCCCGAAGCGTCGTTGCGGTGCGGCGCGATCTCGATGTAGTTGTCCGTGATCTCGAGCCAATCGATCGACTCGTCGTCGTCGCCGCTGAGTACGACTTTGGCACCCCACTGCCGTCCGAGGCACCAGTTGTTGCGAATGACGACGTCGCGCAGTGGCCTATCCGACACGCCATTCGGGTTGATGTCGAAGCACGAACCCCATCGCGACGACAACCCGGTACCACCGAGCGTGTCGATCACGCTCTTCTCGAGTACCACGGTGCCCGCCGCATAGGCCGCATAGGCGGACCCACCACCGATCGACGGCACACCGTAGAACTCGTTGTGGTGAAGCCACGCAGTCGACTCGGGGTGCATGTTGAGGTCCATCGCCTCGTCGCCCAGGTCCCTGACGGTGATGTTGTAGACCTCGAGCGAACCCAGGGTGGGGAAGGTCTTGAGGCCGTGGGATTCTTCCAGGTGGTCGGAGCTGTGGAGAACCGGGTCCGGATCGAACCAGGTCATGTCGTGAAGCACCAGGCGACTGGTTTCGACGTAGACCTGGTCGTCGTAGTCGCAGCTCGTGTGAGACCGATTCCAGTTCCAGTCGTCGATGTCGTCGCCCCAGTCGTAACAGACGTGGAACAAGAAGTTCCCGCCCGTCGAGTTGGGCTTCAGCACCGTCTCCGGGCCATCGCCGAAGATTTCGACGGTCCCCGGACACATGTAGGTCTCGTAACCGATGCCGCGATACCCAACGCCCGACGTTGGGCCGATCGCGTACTCGCCGGCCGGGAGGTAGACGTTCGAAATGCCGACCGCGCATGCGTATTCGATCGCACGGCTGATCGCGGGCGCGTCATTGGTGACGCCGTCCGCCACGGCGTTTTCGCAGTAGCCGCACTGGGACTTCACGTCGGTCACGTCGACGTAGGGGCCTTCGGGAAAGTGGGGGGCACCAACGCCGAGATCGGAAGGCGCTTGCCACTCATAGGCGGCCTGGTTGGCAGCGAGCGGGGGCGTGCCGGAGATGAAGCACAGTTCGTCTTCGCCGTTGGACGCCCGCAAGAGGACGAGGACGTCACTGCTGTCCAGCTCGAAGTCGGGGTCTCCGATCGGCGACACATCGGCCTGCTGGAACTCGACGCTGGTCGGGGCCTGGTTTCCGGTGACGAAAGCCTGCGCGAGGTCGACGTCTTCGATGGAAACCTCTCCGTTTCCGTCGACATCGCAGCGCCACTCCGGCCCGGTCGGCGGCGGGTAGGGGGGGATGTCGGGATCGGCACCGCCGCCAGACGGTCTGCGGTTACCCGGATCGTTGGGGTCGTTCGCCGGGGGAACACAGGCGGCGAGGAGCAGAAGGCCCGCGAAAGCGGCCAGCAGGCGTCCGATCTTCTTGGTTTCGATCATTGCTACCCAGGAGGCCGCGGGCGAAATAGTGCAGCGCTCGCAAGGAGTTCTCCCGGGGAAGTGGCTTCGAAGCACCGCTTGGTGTCAAAGGAATCGCCGTGGGAATGCTCGATCTCGAGATTCCCGGCGAGATCGACTTCGGACTGTCATGGACCCTCCCTCGATTGAGCGGTGGCCCGTGGATCTGATCGTTCGGAGAGTCGGGGCAAAAGATGAAAAAGTCCAGTTAAAGCAAATGATTGAGAAGGGATCTGCAGGTTGCCCGAGTCGGCGCTCTCTACGGCGTCTTCGTGTCCGGTGTCGGAGTCGGATAGGCGCTCGAAATTCCACCGTCGACGGGCACCACGACCCCGCTCACGTAGCTCGCCTCGTCCGAAGCGAGGAAGAGCGCCGTGTTCGCGATGTTCTCCGGGTCCCCGAACCGGCGCATCGGCACCCCGTTTTCCATCTTTGCCCGCAGACCTTCGACCGAGTCGAGAAAGATGTTGAAGCCCTCACTCTGGATCGGACCGGGCGAAACCACATTCGCGCGGATGCCCATCGGTCCGTATTCCGCGGCCACACTCTTGGCGAGGTTGACGATCCCCGCCTTCGCCATGCCGTAGACCGCGAGCCCCGGCACGGCGCCGAGCCCGGCACCCGAGGTGGTGATGAGGATGCAGCCGCTGCCCTGGGGCATCATCACGCGCAGCGCGGCACGTGTGCCGAAGAAGACGCCGTCCATGTTCAAGCCGACGACTTCCCGGTACTTCTCGTCGCTGACTTCGTGCGTCTCTTCGGGGAGTGCGCCGCCGGCGTTGTTGAACATGATGTCGAGTCGGCCGTACTCGGCGACGGCGTGGTCGACGAGGCCATCGACCTGGCTCGAGTCGGTGACGTCTGCGGGATGGCAGATCGCGCGCCCACCGGCTTCGACGATCAGTCGAGTCGTTTCTTCGGCGTCGTCCACGTTGACGTCGGACACGACCACCGACGTCCCTTCGCTCGCGAACAGAAGCGCGCTCACACGACCAATCCCCCGGCCGCTTCCGGTGATGACTGCGACCTTGCCGGCCAGTCTTTCACCCATCTTCCTACTCCTTCTCGGCGTTCGCCCGTGGCGCGAGTCCTACGCGCCATGCCTTTCAGCTCGAAGCCGCCAACAGCAGCGCGATCGCTTCGTCGTCGAGTCCCGCCTCTTCGCATATCTCGCGGGTGTGAGCGCCCAGTGCCGGTGCCGGCGAATCGCTCCGCAGCGGGTTGGCCGACATGCGAAACGGTGCGGCCACGGTTCGAAACTTGCCGTATTCGGGATGATCGACCATCGGGAAGACACCGCGATCGATCGCGTCCTTGTCCTGGACCGCTTCGGCCAGGGTGAGGGCCGGTGCCCAGATCAAGCGGTGCCCCTCGAAGGCTTCGCGCCAGTGGTCGAGGGGTTTGCTCGCGAAGGTCTCGAGCAATAGCGCCGACAGCTCGTCGGTGTTCTTCCAACGTTCGAGGGCGTCCGCGAAGCGCTCGTCTTCCGCGAGCCCGGGGATGCCGAGTGCTTCGGCGATCGTCGACCAGTAGCGATCGCTTTCGATCATCACCAGGAAGATCCAGCGACCGTCTCCACACTGGTAGTGGTTCCACAGCGGGTTCCGCGGGCGGCTGCGGTCGTGTTGCGGTGGGCTCTCGTTCGTGACGAGGGCGGTGCTCGTGTCGTTGCCCGCGACGTAGTAGCCGATGTCCTGCAACGCGACGTCGATTACCTGCCCGTGTCCCTCGCTGTCGCGCGTGCGCAGTGCTGCGACGATGCCCAGGCCGAGCGCCAACGCCGCAGAGTGGTCACCGAGACCGGGCCGTTGAAAAGCGGGCGGGGCATCGACGTCGTGCAGCGTTTCCATCAACCCGGTGCGTGCCCAGAAGGCCGAGTAGTCGAATGCCGGTGAGTTTGCCTCGGGCCCCGTCGGCCCATAACCCGAAAGGCGAGCGACGATCAATTCGGGGCGGGCTTCGAGCAGGTGTTCGGGGTCGAGGCCGTACTTGTCGAGTCGCGCGGGCAGCATGTTGGTGAGCAGCACGTCCGCGGTGTCGACGATCTGTCGCAACGCTTCCTGCGCTTGCGGAAGCGCGAGATCGAGGGCGATCGAGCGTTTGCCGTGGTTATCCATCTGGTACGGCGCACTCGCCGGGAAGTCACTGTCGTAGCCCGCCATGCGCGGTGTGTTGTGGCGGTAGATCTCGCCCCACGGCACTTCGACTTTGATGACGTCGGCACCGAGGTCGGCGAGCAACGCGCCGCAAGACGGAGCGGCAACGAAGCTCGCGAGTTCGATGACACGAATTCCTTCGAGGGGGGCGGGCATGGGGGACTCCTTCTCGGGGGCTGCGCGGCACCGGCTCGTCGCGGGGCAGGAATCCTAGTGCAAACGCATCGGCTTGAGGCCTACCACCGGATGGTCGAGAGCAGGTCGCTGAAGTCGTCGGTCCAGAGCCGAGTGTGGTCAACTCCCATTTGCCCGGGACGATTCAATCGGGCGTGCGGGGTTGGTTAGAGACCCGCCTGTTGGAACTCCCGACGCATCGTGTCTTTCAGGATCTCGAGTTCCTTCGACGGTGTCCTGTCCCGTCCCGATCCGAGTGTCCCCACGAACCCCAGGCCCGAAAGCGTTGCGACCGTGAATTGCTGCAGGCCAAGGGTCCGCGAAGGTGACAGATCGACGTCGTCGAACACTCGGGCCCAGAGCTTCGCGAGCAGCTCGCCGAAGTTCTCCTGGAACGAAAGCTGCGGGTCCGAGCGCGAGTAGTGCGAGAGGATCTCGAACGTCGACGAAAAGTCGTCGCTCCCGAAATGCTCCCAGCCGCGATCGACGAATGCAGAAACGCGGTCGTCGAGCGGCAATGAAGGGTCGATCGACATCAGCCGAAGCGCGAGCTGTTTGAACGACCTTTCGAGCACGGCGACCAGGATCCCACTGATGTCACCGAAGTGGTGCTGAACCGCGCCCCATGACACGCCGGCCCGCTTGGAGATCTCGGAGCCGCTGGTCTTCTTGAAGCCGACCTCGTAGATCGACTGCACGACTGCGTTCATGATCTTTTCGCGGGTCTGCTCGGGGTCGCGCACCGAGCGCTGGGGTGCCCGCAGGCTCAGGTCGGCGATGAGGGAGCTGTCCGGGTCGGGCAAGGGTGTCTCCAGCAGGTTCGTGGGCCCGGCAGCAGGGAGCCGGTCTATTGTCGGCCAACAACGAACATTGCACGTTCAATGTTCGTTGTCTACGTTGATCAGTCGCACGAGACCGGAAGCCCCTAAGTAACCGCTATCAAATCGCTTATGCGGAACCCTCCCAACGCTACGGGGTCGGGAGGAAGGAGAAAACCATGACGATTGGCTCCTTGACCTACGACTGGATGGCCGCCCTGGCCTTTCTCGCGACCCTGATCGGATTCACCGTCCTCGGCAAGCGTCTGATCTTCATGATCCCCACCATCGAGAGTGTGCGGCTGATGAACCACGACGCCGACCGCAAGAAGCTGTCGAAGGACCGATACCGGAAGGCGGTGAAGTCGAACAACCAGGCGGGGTTGTACACGAACCTCGCCTTCTACGCGTTGTTTCTGCCCTTCTCGGTCAGCCTCGAGGCGCGACCGCTCTGGCGACATGTCGTCGACATCGTCGTTGTCCTCGCGGTGTTCGACTTCTTCTACTACCTGACGCACCGATTCCTGTTCCACGGACGCGGGCCGCTCGTCCGGGTGCATGCGCTTCACCACCAGGCGCGCACACCGACCTACATGGACGCGCTCTTCGTCCACCCGGTCGAAACGGCCATGGGCCTCGGGCTCTTCCTGTTTTCGATTCCGCTGGTCGGCGCGATCACGGGTGCACCGCTCAACGCCTTTTCGATGGCCATTGCGACGTTGATCTTCACCAACCTCAACATCCTCAATCACACCTACGTGAACGTGCCCAGGTTCCCCTACAAGACGCTCACCTACATCACGCAGGTCCACGCCGCGCATCACGTCGACATGGACAGCGGCAATTACGCGACACTGTCGATGATCTACGACAAGCTGTTCGGCACGTACGAAAAGCCCGTCGCACGTCCCACGGCTTGAGGCGCAGGCGAGCATTCCTATGCCGACGGGCCGTCGACGATCGATGACCTGGTGAAGCTCGCCCCGGAAGAAGTTCCCGAAGCCTTCTACGACAATTCGCTCATGGCCGGATAGGTCACGCAAGCGAGGAGTGCGAGGATGAGCCAGGAAGAAGCCAACAAAGCACTCATGCGGCGTTGGTACGACGAGATGTGGGCGAACATGGCTTTCGAACGCATCCCCGAGCTGGCCGGTCCCACCTACGTCCGTCACGACGTTCGGGGCACACGTGCGGTGACGGCCGAGGAGTACCGGGACGAACTGCTGCCGTTGAAGGGCAAGTGGACGGTGTCCGACTTCAAGTACTTCCTGATGGCGGAAGGCGACTACGTCACGGCCATCGGCACCTGGAAGATCAACGACCAGATGCAGTGGGACTGGGTCCAGACCTTTCGGGTCGAGGGAGGGAAGCTCGTCGAGACCTGGCTCCCCGCGATGGCGACCGAGGGGAAGTGGGCGCTCGACGAAATACCCGGGTAGCGACCACCTGGGCGGGGTTAGCGCTGATTCAGACGTCGGACCTGTCGGTCGGTTCGCGCATCGACGAGCGCCAGCGCACGATTGATCAACTCGGCCGCCACCCATCGCAGCGGTTCGGGGGGCCAGCGTCGAAGTCGTCGCCCAAGCGCTGCGGCATGGGGGTGTTCCTTGCCGAGGATTCGCTCCGCGATCATGCTGCCCACGAGCGTGGCTTGCGCCACGCCGTGCCCGTTGAACCCGACACCGAAGTGGACGTTCTGGTGTGTGCCCTCGACGCCAAGCTGCGGAAGCAGGTCGAAGGTGAAGCCGATCCAGCCACCCCAGAAGTTCACGATACGCACGTCGCGCAGTGTCGGGAACCTCTCGCGGAAGAACTGTTCGATGGTGTCGAACGCTTCGGGGTCGCGGCCCGGTGGTAGCTTGCTGCCGTAGCGGTAGCGAACCACCTTCGAACCTCCGCTGAGCGTGCCGTGCGCAGTGAGGCGATAGTTTTCGAGCGCTTCGTGGGCGGTGTAGATGCCTTCGCGCCCTTTCCAGCCGAGCCCATCGAGGTCCGATTGCGAGAGGGGTTCGGTTTCGAAGAGAGAAACGCGCAGGGGCGTGACATATCCCTTCCGTCGACCGAGTTGTTCCGTGTAGGCGTTGGTTGCGATCACCGCGTGGTTCGCGGTCACGGTCCCGCCCTCGGTCCTCGCCTCGACCCGGGCGCCATCGTCGATGCCGAGGACACGCGTTTCTTCGAAGAGCCGAACGCCCGCTCGCAGTGCCGCCTGGCGCAGGCCGGCGACGTAGAGCCCGGGGTTGAGCGTGCCCCCGCGCTCTTCGAGAACGCCACAAAGGAAGGCGGGCGGAACACCGCGCTCCCGCATCTCGCCTTCGGGTAGAAAGCGAACGGCGGCCCCGAGGCTGCGGGCCGTCTCGGCGGCCTGCTCGAGCGTAGAGATGTGTTTCGGGTGGAGCCCTGCGATGATGTTCCCGGTCGCTTCGTAGCGACAGTCGATCTCGTGGTCCTGAATGACTTGTTCCGTGTGTTCGACGGCCGCGTCTGCGAAGCGAACGAGTGCGGCGGCGCGTTTGCGACCGAACAGACGCAGCGTGGTCGGCAGGTCTTTCCCGATGGTGGGCGTCAAGTGACCGGCGTTGCGACCACTCGCCCCCGAGCCCGCGACCCCCTGTTCGAGGATCACGACATCCGCTCCAGCGGCGCGAAGCGTAAGCGCCGTCGAAAGGCCGACGTATCCACCGCCAATGATCACCACGTCGGCGGCGATGTCCTGCTGAAGCGCAGGTTCGGGCTCTTGCGCAGCGTTGAACCAGGGACTGACTTCGACGAAAGGATGTTGTGTGGTCATGGCCTGCCCTCCTCCGCCGGAGGAGCGAGCAAGCTCGGGAGCAGTACCTGCAGACGGCTGCGCAGTTCTTCCGGATCGGTCTCCGGGTGCGTCAGGCGCTCCAACTCGAAGGCGCGATAGATCCCCATCACCAGGCGCGCCGCACGCATCGGGCGTGGCGCACCTTCGACTTCGAGGGCCGAAGCGAGGTGGCCGAGCAACCCGCTTTCCCATGCGCGGTATTCGCGGCCGAGGGTTTCGTTGCGTGCTGCGTAGAGGATGAGTTCGTACTCGGCGAGGATGAGTTCGGGGTCGAGGAACTCGCGCTGTTGAAAGCGGACGAGGAAGTCGAGGAGCGCCCCTTCGTTTGCGCGCAGCAGGTCGTCGAGGGTGGTGGGCAACTTCGTCGCCACTGTCGCGATGTAGTGGCGGAAGGCTTCGAGGACGATCTCGTCTCGCGACGCGAAGTGGTAGGTCGTCGTGCCGCGCGACACACCGGCGGCTTCGGCGACGCGGCGGTGGGTGACCGCCTCGACCCCGCTCTCGGCGATCACGCGAAGCGCCGCATCGAGCAGCGCGCGTCTTCGCATCTCGCCTTTCGGCAGGGTGGGCTCGGGCGGCGTGGGCGAGTCGGGCTGGGCTTGCATTGAACCCACAATAGGGTAAAACATGACAAACGTCACGTTCTGATTCGCGAGTACTGGCAACGAGTACTGGCAACGAGGGGACGACCATGGACCTACGAGATCTCGATCGCGCGCATCTGATCCATCCCATCACCGAATTTCGCAAGCACGAAGAGAAGGGTCCGTCGATCGTGACGGGGGGAGAGGGGATCCGCATCCGCACGTCTGACGGAGAGACCCTGATCGACGGTTGCTCGGGTCTGTGGAACGTGAACGTCGGACATGGTCGTCGCGAGATCGCCGATGCCGTCGCGGAACAGATGCGCGACGTCGCCTACTACCCGGGCTTCTGGGAGTTTTCGACCGAGCCGGCGATTCGTCTCGCAGAGCGCCTGGCGAATCTCTTCCCCGCCGCGTCGAAGCTCGATCACTTCGTCTTCACGACCGGTGGTTCCGAAGCGAACGAAACGGCCTTCCGCCTGGCGCGTACCTACCACGCCGTGCGAGGCGACCACGGTCGGCAGAAGATCGTTTCGCGTGCCCATGCCTATCACGGGATCACGCGCGCGGCGGGGAGTGCAACGCGCCTTCCGGCGTATCACATCTTTGCGACACCCGATCCACTGCACGTCGAAGCCCCCACTTCCTATTGCTTCCGCTGTGCGCTCGGAAAGAACTACCCCGAATGCGAATTGGCCTGCGCGGAGGAAGTCGAGGCCACGATCATCCGCGAGGGCCCCGATACCGTGGCTGCGGTGATCGCCGAACCCGTGCTGGGTACGGGCGGGGTGATCCCGCCGCCCGATGGCTACTTCGAGAAACTCCGCGAAGTGTGTGACCGTCACGGTGTCTTGTTGATCCTCGACGAAGTGATCACGGGCTTCGGGCGCACGGGCCGTTGGTTCGGCATGGATACCTACGACGTTCACCCCGACCTCGTGACCTTCGCGAAAGGGATTACCAGCGGATATCTCCCGCTGGGTGGGGTTGGTCTCTCGCGACCCGTCTACGAGAGTCTTCGCGACGACTCGCCGCAGGGGCTCCCCTTCATGGGTGGTCTCACTTACAACAACCACGCGACTTGCTGCGCGGCCGCCCACGCGAACATCGACATCATCGAACGCGAAGGGCTCGTGGACAACAGCGCCAAGGTCGGCGCGTATCTCCTCGACCGCCTGCGCGAGACGTTCGGTGATCATCCTCTCGCCGGTGAGATCCGCGGTGTCGGGCTGATGACCGCGATCGAATGGTCGAAGCCCGGTGGTACCGAACCGGCGGGCGCGGGACCGATGACCCATCCCGCCGCGATCGCGAGCGAAGCCCGGAAGCGCGGGCTTATCGTCCGCGCGCTCTGGGAATGCCTCGCCGTCTCTCCACCGCTCTGCACGACGCGCGAGGAAGCAGACGAGATGATCGGGATCCTCAGCGAGTCGGTCGCGGCCGTAGACGCCTGATCTTCAACGGGCTGCTAGACGACGCGAAACGTTGCGCTGAGCAGGCGGTCGGGGTCTGCGCACGGACCGATCTCGACCGAGTACGTCGTGGGTTCGACTTCCCAGTCGCTCACCTTCTCGTCGTAGAAAGCCAGGCTCGATGCGTCGAGATCAAACTCGACCGCGCGCGATTCGTTGGGTTCGAGCGTGATGCGCTGGAAGCCCGCGAGCACCCGCTCGGCTCGCTCGACGCGTGAACCACGGCAGCCCACGTAGAGTTGCACGACTTCGTCTCCGGTGACCTCGCCGCTATTCGTCACGCGGATGGTCGCCTTGATGCTTCCGTCTGATGCGACGCTTTCGCGATCGAGTTCGAGTCCCTCGTACGCGAAGGCGGAATAGCCGAGCCCGAACCCAAGCGGATAGGCGGGCTCGCTGCCGTTCGCATCGAGCCATCGTTGCCCGTGAAGGAAGCCGTACTCGATTGATTTCGCCTTCGCGTCGAAGAACGGAAGCTGGTCGGCCGAGCGCGGAAAGACACATGGGAGTCGGCCGCTCGGGTTCGCGCGACCGAGCAGGATCTCCGCCAGGGCTGCGCCGCCTTCCATCCCGGGGTACCAGGCCATCAGGACGCCAGCGACGCTCTCGCGCCAGGCTTCGGTCACGATCGCGCTGCCGCCGATCATGACCACGACCGTTCGCGGGTTGCGGGCGGCTACCGCCTCGATCAATCGCTCGTCTTCGTCACGCAGGGTGAGGTTTGCGCGATCGCCTCCGGCCCATCCGATGTACTCGCCCTCATCGCGTGGTCCGTAGCCTGCGACGACGATCGCTACGTCTGCGCTTGCAGCGCGGTCCACCGCCGCCTCGGGGTCCTTTCCGGTGTCGTACACGACTTCGAAGTGCCCGGCCCCTGCACCCTCGAGGCCTCCGAGGATGGTGATGACTTCGGGAGGCCGGACCTGACTGCTACCGAGATCTCCGAGGTTCGGCTTCGTTGCAAGCCCGCCAATGAGTGCGATTCGATTCGTCGACTGCGGATCGATCGGGAGCACGGGGCGATCCTCTCCGGGGAGTGTCTCGTTTCGCAGCAGAACGATCGACTTGCGCGCCGACTCCCGAGCCAGTGCGCGATGCTCCGCTCCTGCGACCACGCTCTCGTCGTATCGCTCGGGTTCGCCGACTCGCGCAAAGCGCAGCTGCTGACGCAGCAAACGCAGCGCAGCGTCGTCGATGTCGGCCTCACTGACGCGCCCGCGCCGGAGCGCGCGTTCGAGGCGTCGCCCGAAGTGGATCTTGAACGGCATCTCGAGATCGAGACCGCAGGCTGCCGCGCCGGGACCCCGCACGCCGAAGACGAAGTCGGACATCACGAAGCCGTCGAAGCCCCATCGCTGCTTCAAGATCTCACGAAGCAGCTCTGGATGGTGACCACAGAAGCTCCCGTTCAAGCGGTTGTAGGCGCTCATCACCGAGGCGGCCCCTTCGTCGATGCAGCGACGAAAGTGTGGCAGGTAGACTTCGTGAAGCGTGCGATCGCTCATGCGGACATCGACGCGAAAGCGGCTGTTTTCGATGCTGTTGGCCGCAAAGTGCTTGACGCACGCCATGGTGTGACGCTGCACACCGCGAACCATGGCGGCGCCGAACTCGCCCAGGGCGTACGGCTCTTCGCCGTAGGTTTCCTGCGCTCGCCCCCAGGCGGGATGTCTCAACAGGTTGATGCAGACACCCGCGAACAGGTTCGCCCCTTGCGCTCGCGCCTCGACGCCGATCGCATCACCGATCCGTTCTTCGAGCTCCAGATCCCACGAGGCTCCTCGCGCGATCGCGGCCGGAAAGGCGGTGGAGTTGAACATCACCACACCGCGGGGACCGTCGGTGAACTGAATCCCTGGAATCCCCCGCTCGGGAACTGCCCCTGCTGGAATCGGCCGCGCGTTGTAGGCCCGCGCCATGCGGGGGAGCCCGATCGACGGCCGCTCATCGCCGGACATCAAGTGGAGCTTCTCGTCGAGCGAGAGTGAGGCGAGTAATTGCTTCGCCTCGGCCTCGATGTCTGGCGAATCCGCGCTCAAGGCGTGTACCAGATTGGAGACGAGTAGGCGCGGTCCTGCACGAAGTGAGGCGCGTCCGGCGTGACCTCGGTGCCGAGACGCACGGCGTCGTAGGTGTTCCAACGGGGCGTCGGAATTTCGACCACGCGTAGGTAATAGAAGGCTCGCTCGTTCGCGTCGAAGTCGGGATCACGCCACACCGCGGTGAGTTGGGTTTCGCCGATCGAGTTGATGTAGCTGGCCGTCCTGGCGTCGGCCGTATGGCCGGTCGTCGCGGCGACCTTCACGTCGTGGACCTTTTCCTGGAGTTCGCCATTCGCGTCCATCCAACCCTTCACGATCTGGACGCGCTCGAGATTCGCGCCGATGGGGTCCTTGAGTGCCATCACGAGAAAGCTCGGTGCGTCATCGCCCGAAGCCTTCGCGAGATCACCGCCCATCGGCACGCCCTTTGCGTAACCGATGCGCACCGGGTCGGGGTTCAGTGCGTCCGCTTCGTTGAAACTCCAGCCGCCGTAGAACCGCACCGCCATGCGTGGCCCGCTCGTCGCGTAAACCTCTTTGCGCCGCATCGCATCGAAGATTGCTTCGCGAGTGTTTTCGGTCGCCCATACCGCGGCATAGCCCGACGCGACCTGTTGCCACGCCATGATGTTGAGTTCTTCGCCGCCGGCCGACGGCATGAAGACGTCATTGGTACGCGGGTAGCCCGGCTCCACCAGCACCGCCTTGCCCCAGAAGTTCTTCTCGGCGCCGGTGGCGAGAGAGGTGTGGGCGTCGGTGCTGCCGATCATGCCGAACTTGAAGGGGTTGGTTCCCGTTTCGGCTTCGAGCTGCAGGCCGAGCTTGAGCGCGGAGCGCGCGTACTCGTACTGCAACATCTCGGGCTTCTTCGGCACCGTGGCCCCGATGTTCAGGTTACCGCTGTCCCAGGTTTCGAAGTCCGCGAGTTCGTCGTCGGGCGAGAGCAGCGGGTGGGTTTCGGCGTCGCCCTTGATCTGGGTGACCTCGACGATCGGTTCCCAGCGGGCGCGCGTCTTCGCGTACGCGCTGCCGATCGCTTGTCCGCTCGAATCTTCGACGGCGAACATGCGACCGTTGCTCACGTTGCCGTTGTGCGGGATCGCGAGGATGCGTCCGCCGGTCTCGTCCTCGTACTTCTTCAAGAAGGCCCACAGGTCTTCCGGGCGTTCGCCGTCGAAGGCGCTCACGGGTACGAGCTGGCCGGCTTTGTCCGCCCCGTCGGCATAGACGACGACCCGGTGCAGGTTGTCGCCCTTCGGCATCGAGGTCCACTCGTAGCCGATCATCGCGCTGAAGACGCCCGGTTCGTTGTATTGGTCCGCGAGCGCCGTGATCTCGGACCAGATGTTGCGCTTGACCGCGTCGCTGTCGAAGATCGGCTGGTTGCTCATCAACGAACCGATCAACTCGTTCATGATCCCACGCGACGAATCGAGCCCTCCCATCAGTGCGGCGTGGATGCGTCTGCCGTCCGGGTCGCTGAGGATGAGGGGGTCTTCCGCGCGCATCTTCGGCAGCACGCCCATGTACTCGGCGTGATCGGATACCACGAGAAAGTCGAGGGGACGATCGAGCTTGACGGGCTGATCCGAATTGGAGACGACAGTTTCGCCGCGAGCGAAGCGGTAGGCCGCACCGGGGTCGAGTCGCGTGTTCCCCATCGTGCCGGCGTCCATGCTGAACGAACTATGGACATGGGTGTCACCCCAGAGCAGCTGCATGGGGATTTCCTTTCGGGCAACTGAATGCGTGCACGTTGCGCGCGAGTCGGCGGCCTGCCGGTAGAGACCTCGGACGTGATGCTAGCGAGAAGATTTCCGCTGAAACGACACTCACGTTGGCGGGTCCGGCTGAGCGTGCCGTTTCCATTGACCTGGACGACCGCATCCCTGTGCGAACGCGCGCGCCAGCTCGAAGAAGGCTCACGCCCGCCCCTCGGTCGAGAGGCTTACGTCGACAACCTGATCCGCACTGCGAGCCGGGCACTCGAGGTGCCCACGACCTGATTCGTCTCGAAGCGCGAATCGCGGTCAGCGTGTAAACATCGGCGCTGGGGCGGAATCCGGGCGAATCTCCTGCCCCGCGCGCGGCGTCCGATTGCGGGGCCCCCGGGCTGGCGTGCCTGGATCCCGAAAAGAAGATCGAAACCTGGTGGCGACCGGATGGAGAATGCAGGCTAGACTCCCGCGCCCTGATTCACCGGGGTGCGTCATTCGACGTCACCGGGAATCGAGTTTCAAGCGCCCGTAGCTCAGATGGATAGAGCATCGGCTTGCGGAGCCGAGGGTCGCACGTTCGAGTCGTGCCGGGCGCGCCAGAGAAAACAAGAGGGCCGCCGATTCATTCGGCGGCCCTCTTCGTTTCCGGTCCTCGATCTTCGAAGCGTCGCGACCCGCGATCAGCCGCCGAGCTCCTCGCCAATGATCAACGCGTCGACGCGATTTCCGTTCAACGAACGGTGCGTGAGCAGACCTTCGACCACACGCTGAACGACAGGCCACTGGCCTTCGAGCAAGCGTGCAGCTTCGTCGAAGTACTCTTCATAGAACAGGTCACTCGGTCGTTCGACGCCGATGCTGCTGGCGAGCTTCGCGAGTGATTCGCGTGCCGTCGGCTGTGCAGTGCGGGGGTCGATCTTGTCCGCTTCCCCGCGTCCCGCGAGCCATGCACGCCCCGCCGCAACACCCGCATAAGCGAGCACGCCGTGAGCGTCGACGATCGCTTCGGTGGCGATGGGCTTGCGTTCGTCTCCGCGTCGATTGCTGTTCGGGCGACTCGTGAGCGGCACGGGCAGACGCGAATAGGTTTCGAAGCCCGTGTCTCCGTCGAGTTCTCCGGTCAATTCGAGCTTCTTGATCACCCGCGCGCCGAAGAGCGTGAGGCACACCACCGCTTGTCCAGCGCGCATGTGGGCTTCGTGAACGCTTGCGTCCGGGTTTGCCTGTCCGCCGTCCTCTGCATTGTTCCCCACTGCGATTCCCCTCTGTCTGCTGGTGATGCCGATCGGTTGCGTGTGGCTCGGTTGCTGTCCTGGCGGAGGCCGATCTCGAGTCGGATCGGCATCGGATGCGCAGGCACAATCGCAACTTACTGCGGTGCTTTGGGTTCCGACGTGTTGGGCGTGTGCTTCCCGAACGCCGCAGGATCATAGCAACGCGACAAAAATCGTCTCGTCGTGAACCCGTCGGATTGGACCGCTCTGGACACGAGAATGTGATTGACCCTGGCGGTATATGCACCGTATTCTACGCCGTGCGGGTCAGCTGTCCGACCCGTTGCTGGAATTGGGGTATTCGCTCGCATGTCCGGGGTGGTCCTCGTTGTCCATTTCGATCTTGTCTAGTGACGCGTTCACGTGTCACTTCAGGCGGTGTCGATGGGCAGCCAGGTCCTGGGAAGGGAGTCCGAACGATCGCGTTTCGCGGTCGCCGGACTTTTAGCCACACGGAAATCGAACGGCGCCTCGAATGCCAACGGGAAGCTCACCCCCGAGTCTTCGCGAACGGCTCCAGAGAAGGGGCAGCAGAGGCGCCCGGGTCGAGGTGATGCTCCCCGGGCGCCCTTCCTTTTGGGGTCGCGCGTGCGCGATCCCTTGGCTCAGGGTTGTTTCCGCTCACGGTCCGGGAGCGTGGGACTGCGGTTGCTCTTGGTATCCCCGCGTTCGGTGCCGTTTTCTCTGGGTGGAGTGTGCAGGGTGGAGGCTGCAGTGTCGGGATTGCATGGCGGGGAGAGGGAGGGGGGCGACCGGCTAAATTGCTGAAAACATTGGGGTTTGATCTTGGGCATGGGGTTTGCTCATAGGGCGGGGCATGATGAGCTGCCCGCTTGAACAACCACGAGCGCCCCTTCATTCCCGCGGATTCGAATCCCGTGGTTTCGAGGTGGGGCCCGAGGAGCGAAGCATGGACAACCGCTCGCGACGCCGGCATCGCGATCGGGAACGCGCGGACATGCGAAAGCAACGCGCGATCGAAAAGCGCGCCCGCAAGCGCAACCGCCACACGCCAGAAGAACGCCGCTATCGCGCCGCGCGACGGCGCGCGAACCGGCGCTTCGGTTGGCTGATTCACGCCATCACCTACGCGTCGGTGCTCGCTCTCATCCTGGTGAGTTCGCGCAGTGTGTATTACACGATGATCGTTGCACTGGCTTGGGGTATCGGACTTGCGCTCCACTATGTCGCCGCCCTTCTCGGCCCGCGACTTCGCCAGCAGTGGATCAACGAAGAGCTCGGCCGACACGTGGAGCAGGGCACTCACAAGCTCCAGAGTGCCGAACACGCCAACGCGCGTTCCCTCGAAGGCCTGTCGGCATCGATCGCCCACGAAATCCGCAACCCGGTGACCGCGGCCAAGAGCCTGGTTCAGCAGATGGGTGAAGACCCGGTTTCGAACGACAACATGCAGTACGCGCGGGTCGCGCTGGAAGAACTCGATCGCGTCGAACGTTCGATTTCGCATCTCTTGAAGTACGCGCGCGATGAAGACTTCCGTTTCGAACCGGTGAGCCTTCCCGACATCATCGACTCTGCGGTGGCTTCCGTACAGGACCGCGTCGAAAGCCAGCACGTCGAAGTCGACATCGAAGTCTCCGCACCGTGCACGATGCGTGGCGACGCAGAAAAGCTCCGCCGCGTCGTCGTGAACCTCCTGCGCAACGCCATGGACGCCTTCGACGAAGCCCGGGTCGAGATGCCCTGCATCGTCATCATGGCGGGCGAGAACCTGGCGGGCAGCGAGGTCTGGCTGCGTTTCCGAGACAACGGCCCAGGCATGGCCCCCGAAGTTCGCGACCGCATCTTCGACCCCTTCTACACCACCAAGCAAGACGGCACCGGGCTCGGGCTCGCGCTTTCGAAGAAGCTGGTCGAGTCGCACGGCGGAAGCATGGAAGTGCAGGAGCTGGCGGGAGCCGGCAGCGAGTTCCTGCTCACCTTT
>JASMLK010000074.1 GCA_030748735.1 Myxococcota bacterium
ATGGTGCCGCTGCGGCGTAGCTCCGCGTCGTTGAAGCCGTAGACGTAGTAGGACTCGCCGACGAGCAGATTGAGATCCATCGGCCAGTACTGGCTGTGCTCGAAGCTGCGGAAGCCGTCGAGAACGAGGGGTTCTCGCGGACACGCGTTCGGCTTCATGCGCTCGTGGAAGAGCAGGCAGTGGCGTCCGAGGCGATCGCTGATGCGGCGAATGGTGGAGTGAGAGACGCCCGTTTCCCGCGCGATCTGTCGGAAGGCCGAGCAGGAGACGAGCCGATGGAAGGTGGACTCGAGCAGGTCTGCACGTCTCAGCCAGTAGGTGACGGAGAAGGTCTGTGAACTGAAGTAACGGCCACAGAGGCAACAGCGGTAACGCTGAACGCGATAGGGCTTGTGGTCCCGGAGATAGAAGCCCTTCTTGACGAAGCGCCAAGTGCCGGGTTCACCTCGGGATTTACAGTCGGGGTTGGGACAGAAGGGGGGACGGCGGTCGCTGGATGTAATGGACATCCCCGACGACTACGCAGGAGATGTGCCAAGTGCATTTTGCGGTCCACGTCTCAGGAAATGAGGTCGATGTCGCGCAGTGCTTGCTCCAGGCCATTCAGGAAGAAGTCGATGTCGGCGCTCGTCATCGGCGTCGTGTTCAAGAACTGCCCCATCGGTGTTCCGATCGAGCCATGGAGCGCCAACGCGTACATGATGTTCCTGATGACGTTGCGGTCGGACATCAAGAACGACGGGTAGTCGACGACTTCCGTTTCGGTCCAGTGAATGCCGGTGAACTGGGACAGGCCGGTCGCTTGCAGTGGAACGTTGTGCTTCTTGCCGAGTGTGTTGATTCCGTCGCGCATGTAGTCACCGGTCTTGTCCAGGTGCGCGTGCACTTCGGGAGTCAGCTGCTTCATGGCAGCAATGCCGGCTGCGAGGCAGAGCGGCATCCCACCATAGGTGGAGCCAATCATCATGGCGGGCAGTTTCGGGTCCTTGATCCGGAAGTCGAGCATCCCCATCACGTCCTTCCGACCGCCATATGCGGCCAGAGGCGTGCCACCCCCCATCACCTTGCCCATCGTCGTGAGGTCGGGCTTGACGCCGTAGTAGCCCTGCGCGCCGCCTACGCCCATGGGGATCGTCACGACTTCGTCGAAGATCAGGAGGATCCCGTACTTCTCCGTGATCTCGCGCATGAATTGGACGTACTCGTGCGTGTTGGGGATGAAGCCCGCAACGCCCATCACGGGTTCGAAGAGGACCGCGGCGAGGTCGTCCTTCTCTCGCTCGATGATCTCTTTGCAGGCGGCGATGTCGTTGGGGGGCAGGAGCACGAGGCTTTCCTGGGCCCCGATCGGCATGCCGGCGGGAATGTCATCGGGCTTGTTGATCGCGTTTTGAATCGTCAGCTCATCGGTGCTGCCGTGATAGCCGCCGGAAAGCTTGGCGGACTTCTTGCGTCCGGTGAACGCCCGCGCCATGCGCAAGGAATTCTGGTTGGCTTCGGTGCCTGAGGAGGTGAATCGGACCATCTCGACCGAAGGCAGGCGTTCGTTGATGAGCCCCGCGAGCTCCGCCCCGAGGTCTACGGACGGCAGGCCAAAGGTCGTGCCTTTGGCGACCTGCTCATTGATCGCGGCCATGATGCCCGGGTTGCAATACCCCAGCGCAGCAGTCCAGTCGCCACAGAAGAAGTCCAGATACTTGTTCCCATCGGCGTCCCATACATGACAGCCTTCGCCACGCTCGATGAAGAGCTCGTGTGGCAGAACGAACATCCCCAAACCGCCCGGCGAACCCAGGGGCAGGTGTTCCGAGGCGCGTTCGGTTTCGGCGCGACACTTCGGGCCCCGCTTGCTGAATTCGACCATTACGTCTTTCATGCTCATGACGACCCTTCCTCTCTTCTAAAGACCATTTCGCCGTTCGTAAGACTGTCGGATCTCCAATCATGTGCAAAATGGTTCTTACGAATACTGGAGAATCCGTTCCCGTTTCCCGAGATCGACACCCATGTCATCTGGCACGAACGAACCCACCACTCGTCGGCACACCGCTGGTTGCTGCAGCGACTGCGGGAGACGGCCAGTTGAGTGGCGGGTCGCAGTGATAGGGCCTGCAATTCTTGCGAACCCGGAGCCCGGCGCTTCAACTCACTTCGCTGCGTCGCAGGTCCAGCACCCGAGCTTCGCCCTCCGGCGCCTTCTTCGTTTCCACGGCCGCACGAAGCTCCTCGAAGGCACTTCGAAGGCACTCGGTATAGAGTGCCGGCTCGCGGATCATCGAAGGGCAGCTCGTGAAGGCGATGGTGATGGAGTCGTCGTAGCTGAGTACCGGATGGATCAGGCCCATGCCGTCGAAGATCGGCCCGATCCCGTAGTTCGACACCATCTTCGCCCCCGCCAGGTAGAGGGGCTCGCGGGGCCCCGGCACGTTGGTGACGACGCAGTTGAAGAAGGGGGCGTGTCGAGACGAGAGGTCCATCGTGCGATAGGTCTGCGCGGCGACATGCCCGAGCGCACTGGGGATGAGTTCCGCGATGTCCAGCATGGTGGTCGCGCCCGTGGAACTCCCCTGCTTCTTCGATGAACGTGCCGCCCCGCATACATGCTGCAGCCGAGCGAGTGGATCGGCGATCTCGCTGCCGAGGGTGGTGCTCATCATGGACACCCGGTTGCCTCCCTCCGTCTCGGTTCCCGCTTCGCGAATCGAGACCGGGGCCATTGCGACCAGTGGCTGCGCGGGCAGGTCCTCGGTGGCCTGGAGATAGTCGCGCAGCGCACCGCCACAGATGGCCAGGATCACGTCGTTGACCGTCGCGCCTTTCGCACCCTCTCTCAGCAGTTGCACGGCATCCAATTCGAGTCGGATTCCGCCGAAGACCCGTGCAGCGGTGGGGCGACCATTGAAGGTGGTACGTCCTACGGTGTCGGTGGACGAAGCAGTCTCATCCTCGCGCTCAACCTGCGTCGTCCACGAGTCGGCTTGTTCTTTCAACATCGTCGGCAGAGTACGCGCAGCCAGCCCTGCAGCGGAGCCCGCTCGATTCAGCCGGTTGGTGACCGCCCGGGTGGTGAGTTCGAGGACCCCGGGAGGCTCATCGGGTCGCCGTCGATCGACAGGCTCTTGCCGTACGGGCTCAGGGCTCTCGTCGAGAAAGGCAGTCATCAGTTCGACGCCCGCGACACCATCGAGCACGACGTGATGAGCCTTGGTCAGCACCGCGAAGCCCGACGGCGGCATTCCTTCGATGCCGTCCAGGTCCGTGATGACGAGGGTCTCCCAAAGTGGGCGGTCGAGGTCCAGCGGCGACTCGAAGAGCCGAGCCACCTCCGAGCAGAATCGGGCCCAGCTGCGAGGATGCGACAGTTTCACATGTCGAACATGATCGTCGATCTCGAGTTTCTGGGCCTCGAGCCAGTAGGGTCTGTCCAGCCAGGTCGGCACATCGAGGAGCCGCTTCTGCAGCATGGGTGACCTTTCGGCGCCGCGTCGCAAGCTTTGGCGAATCTGCGCGAAGGTCGGAACACCGCCGGGCGATGTCGAGCAATCGAAGACCGCGAGACTACCGACGTGCATCGGAAGCCCGCTTCTCTCGAAGTACAGGAAGAATTCGTCCATGCCGCTGACTTGTCGCATCGAAGGCCCCTTTCGAGATCGGCCAGCTCGTTCGTCTCGAGCCAGCCGAGGCGCATGCAGCGATCAACCTATGTTCTCCCGCCACGAGTGAAAAGGTCACAGTCGGCCAGATGGGGGGTCGATTCGGCCAGATCCGCTGTAGGCTGCTCTCCCAGAGGGAGTCGTCCTCAGCACAACCGGAGCGTCTGAGCAGTGGCCGGGAAACCGAGTCTGAAATCCGCGAGGCTTTCCAAGTCGAGTGTTCCGAGCGGCTGGGTTCGGTACCTGGCAGAGCTGCTGGCTGAGAAGGGGTTCCCGCCCGAGCCGCTGCTTCGGCGCTGCGAGATCGACCCCGCGGTGTTGACGAAGAACGAAGAGCGGATCGGCCTGATCCAGTTTGCGTCACTCGTCAACGAGGCGATGCGCACCACCGGTGATTCGGACCTCGGCCTCGACTTCGGCCTGCGTGGCCGAATCACCGATTTCGGCGTTCTGGGATACGCCCTGCTCAGCGCACGTGATCTGCGTCAAGCGATCGAATTCGTGAGCCTCTACTACCGCATCTTCGATCCCTTCATCGCTTTCGAGTTCGAAAGCGTTCCGCCCCTCGTCCATGCGCGCGCTGTCGAATCAGCCGACCTCGGGCCTTTCGAAACCTTTGCCCATGAAGCCACCCTCGCCTGCACGGCCGCGATCGCCAGCGAGGTACTGGACGAGCCCGTTGCCCCGACACGATTGACCCTGCGCTATTGCGAGCCACCGCATTCGAGGCGCTACCCGGCGGTGTTCGGCTGCCGCCCAGAGTTCGATGCGCCGCACACCAGCATCGAATTCGAGGACAAGCATCTGAATGCGCCGCTCAAATTCTCCAACCAGGAGATGGCTGAGATCTGTCGTCAGCAGTGCGAGCGCCTGCTCCACGCGGCGATGGGACAGGACAGTCTGACCTTGAAGATCAAGCAGCTGCTGCTCGAAACCCCGGGGCAGTTCCCCAAGATGGATGGCATCGCCGCCGCCCTGGGGATGAGTGTCCGCAGCCTGCGTCGACATCTCGGCATCGAGGGCGTGACGTACCAGGAGTTGCTCGATCAGGTGAGAAGAGATCTGGCCCTGGACTACTTGCAAAACTCACAACTCTCGGCCGAACAAATCGCCCAACTCGTGGGCTACGGGGAAGCAGCCAGCTTCCGAAAAGCGTTCCGCCGCTGGACGGGCAAGGCTCCCGGTGAATTTCGTAGTTAGCAGTCCGTTGAAAGACCCTACGGAATCGGCGAGCTCCACCTGGCCGAATCTACCCCGTTATTGGCCTGTCCGACCCTTGTTGGCAGCCGATCGAAAGATCGACAATGCCGGCATCGCGGACCAGGAAGGGCACGGGGAACCTCATGACGAAGCCTGAACAACAAGAAACCCATGACGCAATCATCATCGGTGCCGGCGTGACGGGCATCTTCATGCTGCACAAGCTCCTGGGCATGGGGATGGACGTGACCGTCGTCGAAGCGGCGGCGCGCCTCGGCGGCACGTGGAACAAGAACCGCTATCCGGGATGTCGCTTCGACTCCGAGAGCTACTCGTACGGTTACACGTTCTCGAAGGAGATCTTCGAAGAATGGAAGTGGTCGGAACACTTCGCCGGACAGCCGGAAACGCTGCGCTACCTCGAGTTCGTCGTAGACAAGTTGGGACTCATCGACCACATGCAGTTCGGCTGCACCGTGAAGACCGCGACGTACGACGAAGAAGGTCGGTGCTGGCATGTGGAACTCGAGGGAGGGCGCACGCTCTCGGCCCGTTATCTCTGTACGGCCATTGGCCTTCTCTCGGCGCCGACATTGCCACGCATCGATGGCATGGGCGACTTCGAAGGCGAGTCGTTTCACACGTACGACTGGCCGGAAGAAGAAGTCGTACTGGCGGGCAAGAGGGTTGCGGTCATCGGCACCGGTGCGACAGGCGTCCAGATCATTTCGGAGATCGCCGACAAGGTCGACCAGCTCACCGTGTTTCAACGACGGCCCAATTGGTGTGCGCCGCTTCACAATTCTCCCGTTGACGACCAAACACACGAGGATTTCAAGAGTCGTTTCGACGAATGGGTCGAACTGATCCAGGCGTCTCCCAGTGGCTTCGCGCACCAGCCCATCATACGAAGAACCAAAGACGTTCCGAAAGAAGAGCGATACGCCTTCTGGGAAGAGCTCTATGCATCTCCCGGTTTCGGCATCTGGGTCGGCAACTACTTCGACGCGACTCTCGACCCGGAAGCCAATGCGGAGTTTTCGGAGTTCATCGCCAGGAAGACGAGAGAGCGGATCGACGACCCCGAAGTCGCCGACATTCTCATTCCGAAGGACCATGGCTTCGGCACCCGCCGGGTCCCTCTGGAAACGCGCTACTACGAGCAATACAACAGAGACAATGTTCGCCTGGTCGACGTGAGCAAGTCCCCGATCGAGTGCATTACCGCCAAGGGGATCAAGACCGCGGAAGAAGAGCACGAGTTCGATCTGATCATCTATGCCACTGGTTTCGACGCCATTACCGGCGCTTTCGATCGCATGGAGATCATCGGGCGCGACGGAGAGAAGCTGGCAGACAAGTGGATGGACGGACCGCAGACCTATATGGGCATCCAGGTCCCCGGCTTTCCCAATTTGCTTACGCTAGCGGGACCGCAGAGTGCCTCTCATGGCTCGAACTTCCCACCGGCGATCGAAGCTGTCTGCGGGTGGGCGTGCGGCTTGATCGAGTACATGCGCGACAATGGCTACGAGACTTGTGAACCCACGAATGCTGCTCACGAAGAATGGGAGAAGAGCGTTCGAGAGGCCTATGGAAACACGCTGATCCCGACGGCAAAGTCGTGGTTCACGGGATACAACTCCAACATCGAGGGCCACGACAAGATGCGTTACCTGGTCTATTTGCGTGGCGCGGTGAACTTCCGCAGCGAATTGGTCGACGTTTCCAGCAACGGCTATCGGGGCTTCGACATCCGATAGCGCTACTCGTTCAGCTCTTCTTCGAGCTCGGGCCAATGCTCGGGACGCAGTGCTCCGTGAAGGAAGAGCCGCTTGAGTTCGTGGGCGAAGCGGTCGGTCTCGGCACGGGCTCGTCTTTCGCTCGATGTGCGTTGACGAACCATGAGCGACCAGACCAGTGCTGAGGTCATTCCGATGACGCACAGCATTTCGGCGTCGATGCCGTCCTGGCTGCGCGGGCTTTTTGCGAGTCGTTCGAGGGCCGTTACGTACTGGTCCCAGCCCGGCTTCGAGACGGCGTCGTCGTTGCGCAATAAATGAAACATCCAGAGCCGCGCGATGTCGGGATTCTCTCGAAAGTGGTGGGCGAAGAAGTCGATCTGCTCGCCGAGTTCCCGCGGTTCGCTGAACATCGCACGCAACTCGCGAGCGAACTGTGCACCGACCGCGTCGACGAGTTCTTCGCGCTGCGGAAAGTGCTGGTACGCGGTGCTTCGATTGAGGTTCGCGCGCTTCGCGACCCCAACCACCGTCAGCGCATCGAGGCCATCTTCGGCGACGAGTTCCTTGGCGGCGGCGAGCAGGCGCTCCCGGCTGGCGCGCGCGTCGCTTCGTAGCGGTCGCTCGCTCGTTTCGGCGCTCATCTTCGACTTCTCCCCCGGCAAATTCCGACACCAGTGTTGCATTTGAGAAGTCCGACGTCTATGTATGGATTTCATGGATTCGCAGTCCCCCGACCAGGCCATTCGAATCGAGCGGCAAGACGGCGTTGCCACCATCACACTCGACCGACCCGAGCGGCGCAATGCCCTGACCCCCGCGCTCTTCCGGGTTCTGGCAGACCGATTCGACGAGGTGGCGGCGAACCCGAACGACCGCGTTCTGGTTCTGACCGGCGCAGGCGAGGCCTTCTGCACCGGAGCGGACTTGACGGGCGGCGGCGACGAAGCCAAGCGCCTGGGCGAGGGGTTCGTGTCCCGCGCGCAATGGACGCGCGACACGACAGCGGCCGCGCTCTCGCTTCATCGAATCGGCAAGCCCACGATCGCCGCGGTCAACGGCACCGCGGCGGGAGGCGGCTGCAATCTGGCGCTCGGTTGCGACATCGTCTTCGCTGCCGAGTCGGCCCGCTTCGCGGAGATCTTCATCAACCGGGGCCTCGCCCTCGACTACGCGGGCACCTGGCTGCTGCCCCGCCTGGTGGGCCTGCAGCGGGCAAAGGACCTGGCGTTTCGTGGCGAGCTGATCGACGCAAAGGAAGCGCTTGCGTTGGGATTGGTCCTCGAAGTGCTTCCCGACGCCGCGCTCACCGACCGGGTTGCCGAGTACGCGCGCACCATCGCCGCGAAACCCCCAATTGCGCTCGGCCTGATCAAACAAGGCCTGAATCGCGCGACCGCATGGGATTTCGAGACGGCCCTCGAGTACGAGGTCGAAGCGCAAGCGCAGTGTCTCGGTACCCATGACTTCCGCGAGGCGATGGCCGCGTGGATGCAAAAGCGAGAAGGCAAGTACGAAGGTCGCTGAGCGATCGCGCAACACGCAAGGATTCAGCATGACAGCACTTCCGAAGACGAGCCTCGCGATGGTGCAGACTGCGCCTCGTACCCTCGAAGCCATGGATCTTCCGCTTCCCGAGATCGACGACGACTCGGGACTCGTCCGCATCGAAGCTTGCGGAATATGCGGCAGCGACTACGAGCAATTCGAGGGCGTCTTGCGCACCCCCATGCCGGCGGTGCCGGGGCACGAGCCGCTGGGCGTCGTGGCGAAGATCGGTGACCGTGCGGCGAAGCGATGGGGCGTCGACGTCGGCGATCGCATCGCGGTCGGGTTGCGTGCCTCGATCAACGCGGCCACGGTGGATCGGAAGCACCGCCCGGTCCCTATCGACGCGAGGATCTCGCGTCCGATGTTTCGGCTGTCATCCGTGATCTCGGGGCCGAAAAGGTCGTGCTGGTTGGCCATTCGATGGGCGGAATCATCTCGATGACGACCGCTCTCGCCCATCCCGAGCAGATTGCGGGCCTGGTTCTGATCGGAACGGCGAGTCAGTGCAACGAGAAGACGGCCAGTTGGTACGAGCGAATCGCCCAGGCGGGTGAGAAGGATGGCAACGCAGGGCTCGTCCGCACCATCTACGGCAAGCAGAGCAAGAAGGTGATCGAGGGCCAGGTCCAGGGCATCGCCGAAGTGACGCGAACTTTGAAGAGCCTCTACGAAGATCCGCTGACTCCGAAGCTTTCGGCGATCCAGTGTCCGGTCTTGCTGATCGTCGGAGACAAGGACCCGATGGGGCCGAAGGCTTCTTCGATCATTGCCTCTCAGTTCTCCGACGCGGAACTCGTGACGATTCCGGATTGCGGTCACTGGGTTCACGTTGACGAACCCGATGCTGTCATCTCCGCGATCGATCGGTTTCTTACGCGACTCGAATCCTGATTCGAGTTCCCTTCAGCCATCTACATCAGAGGAGACAACCATGAGCGAACCACGAATCCCGCTGCTTTCGATCGAAGAATCCAAGCAGGCCGCCGCGAAGATGGAGGTGCCCGAGGCGATCGCAGAGTTGAGCGTTTTTCGCATCCTGCTTCGGCAGCCGAAGCTGGCGAAGCGCGTGAACGACTTGTTGATGACGCTGCTCATTGGAGGCGCACTCGATGCGCGCCTTCGCGAACTCATCATCATGCGGATCGGGTGGTCAACGGGATCGGTGTATGAGTGGACGCAGCATTGGCGTGTTGCGCTTCAGCTCGGTGTCGACGAGGCGGATCTCCTGGCGGTGCGTGATTGGACCGAGCGTTCACACTGGTCCGATGCCGATCGCGTGATCCTTCGTGCGACGGACGAAACACTCGAGAGCGGTGCCGTCACGGCAGAGACCTGGGCCGAGTGCGCCAGGCATCTGCCGAGCCATGAAGAGCAGCTCGAATTGGTGGGCGCGATCGGGACCTGGCGGATGATTTCGCAGATCTTGAAGAGCCTGGAAGTTCCGCTCGAAGATGGCGTCGCCCCGTGGCCCCCCGACGGACTCGCACCCGCGGCCGGCGGGGACTGATATGCCGATGAACAAGGAGCTGGTCGGTCGCTCCTATCCCGACACCTTCACCTTCGAAACCGTCGACCCTCGAAAGTCACCGGTGGTTTCCCAGGGGCTTGCCGAGATTCGGCCGGAGGCGTCATGAAACCCGGCGCGATCATCAGCGGTGAGCGAGTCCTCTCGCGCGAAGACTTGTTCAGGCGGGCGAGCCAGGCGTCGAGCGGTTTCGACTCGTTGGGGGTGGGTGCGGGCGATGCGGTGGCGATCATGCTTCGCAACGACTTTCCCTTCTTCGAAGCCACCTTCGCCGCTGGACGCCTCGGCGCGCACGCGGTGCCGATCAACTGGCACTACATGGGCGAAGAGACCGAGCACATCCTGCGTGATTCGGGGGCGAAGGCGTTGGTCGTTCACGCGGACCTGCTTCCCCAGATCGAAGAGAGTCTTCCCGAGGGTCTCACGGTGCTCGTCGTTGCTACGCCGAGCGAGGTCTCCGAGGCCTACGGAATCGATCCCGACGTAGCACGCGTTGCAGAAGGTCGCCTCGACTGGGATGAGTGGGTCGACGCGTTTTTCGAGTGGGTCGAAGCGCCGCGCGATTCGCCGGGCGCAATGATCTACACGTCGGGAACAACGGATCGACCGAAGGGCGTTCGGCGTAAGCCCGCGAAGCCGGAGCAGCTCGCCATCGGCCGGAAGATCGGCGCCGAGCTATATGGCTTCGGCACGAACATGCGCGCCGTGGTGACCGGACCGATGTACCACATCGCGCCGAACACCTTTGCGATCGTTGCTGCGGCGATGGGCGATCGCATCGTACTCCAGCCTCGTTTCGATCCCGAAGAGCTTCTCGCCCTGATCGAAAGACACGAGATCAACTCGCTCAACCTCGTGCCGACGATGTTCAACCGCCTGCTGCGACTTCCAGAGGCCGTGCGCAACCGATACGACCTCAGCTCGCTCACGAACGTCGTACACAACGCGGCCCCCTGCGCGCCGGACATCAAGCGGGCCATGATCGAGTGGTGGGGGTCCGTGATCATCGAGCTCTACGGCGGCACGGAATCCGGACCGGCCGCCGCGTGCAACAGTGAGGAATGGCTCGCCCATCCCGGTTGCGTCGGAAGGGCCCTGCCTGGTTCGACCCTCCGCATTCTCGACGACGAGGGCAAGGAACTTCCCCGCGGTGAAGTGGGCGAAGTGTTCATGCACAGCGAAGCCAACGCGGAATTCACCTACCACGGGCGCGAAGAGGAGCGACGCGAAATCGAACGAAGCGGTCTCATCAGCCTGGGCGACATGGGCTACCTCGACGAAGACGGCTTCCTCTTCCTGTGCGATCGCAAGCGGGACATGGTGATTTCGGGCGATGTCAACATCTACCCCGCCGAGATCGAATCGGCCTTGATCGGCGTCGAAGGAGTCGCGGATTGTGCGGTCTTCGGGATTCCGGACGAAGAGTTCGGCGAATCGCTGATCGCGATCATCGAACCCGAAGAAGGCGCCCATCCAACGGCGGATTTGGTGCGGACCGCGCTGGAACGGAAGCTCGCGCGATACAAGATCCCCAAACGCATCGAGTTCTCCGCCGAACTCCCGCGAGAGGACTCGGGTAAGATCTTCAAGCGCAAGTTACGTGACCAGTTCTGGACGAACGAAGGGCGGCGCATCTAGAACGTCAATCGAAACCATCGAGGAGATTTCCATGCGTGCGAGAGCGATCCAATTCATCACCGCGGTTCTTTTCGTGACGACGCTCGGCTGCTTGACTGCATTGGTCAGTGGCGCGGACGAGAAGCGTGAGCGGCCGGCGTGGACCAGGACACTCACCGAGTCGCAGCGCAATCAGTTCGAACACATGCACCACGAACTCGACGATGATCAGGCGCCTCACAAGCAGAAAGAAGCCGAGTCGCTCGCAGAACTCAACGCGATGACGATCCGCGAAGATGCCGATCTTGCCGAGATCAACGCCAAGATCGATGAACTGATGGCGGCCAAGACGCAGATCATGCGGCTGCGATACGAGCACCTCGTCGAAATGCGTCGCTTGCTGACGGACGAACAGAAGGTCGGCTACGACAAGGGCGTGCTGAAGCGATCTGCCGTTCGCTAGCAGCCGTCGAATACGACGGCTTTCGGCTTCGACGCTCAGGCGTCGGACGGCAACCCGGAAGGCAGGTCGAGCAGGTCGAGTTCCTTCGCCAGTGCGGGTGCAGACAGGCAGGGCTGGCGTGCCCACGATTCGCTCGGGTCGTTCTCGGCGAGCCACGCCACGACTGCGCCAATGCTCTGCGCCGGCGTGGGATCGAATCGGCTCAACACGGCTTCGTCGATACCGCTTGCCTTCATGGGTTCGGTCACCACGAGGCCCGGCTCGATATCGAAAATGCGCAGGCCGGCATCGGAGTGTTCGACGCGCAGTGCTCCGCCCATCCGTGCGAGGGCGGCCTTCGAGGAGGGGTAGGCGAAGCCCCAGCCACCTTGATCCGCCGGTGCCGGTGGGTCGTGGAACGCCGTCGCCGAAAGCATGTTGATGATCGTGCCGCTGCCCTTCTCCAGCATCTGGGGCAAGAAGGTCTGCACCAGGCTCAACGGTGTCAGCACGTTGCCCTGATAGATCGCGCGGACTTGTTCGGCCGTAACCTCCAGCAGCCGTTCCTGATTGCCGGTGCCCTGGTAGGCCGCGTTGTTGAACAGCAGATCGATACGCCCGAACTCGTCGAGTGCGGCCTGGGCCGCCTTGGCGATCGATTCGGGGTCGAGGATGTCGGCCTGCAGGCAGAGCGCTCGTCCTCCCTGCGCCTCGATCGCGACAGCGGTAGCGCGCAGACACCCAGGCAAGGGAGCCACCTTGCCGATGTGGTCGTAGGCTTCGCCGTCCTCGAGAGTACGAGCCGTGATGGCGACATCGAAACCACAGCGCGCGAGCGCCACGGCGGCCTCGGCGCCAATGCCGCGGCTTGCGCCGCTTGCAAAGGCCACTTTGCGATTCATGGGGAACCTCGTTGATGTCCTAGCGTCGATTTCACGCTTCGGGTTTCTTGCGCGACTGCTGATACGCCTGTACATAGTGCCCCGTAATGAGGGGCAGGTCCGCATAGGTGCGAATGCCGGGTTCGGCGGTGCAGACGGTGGGGATCGCCGAAACAACGGGCATCGCGGTCACGATGTTGGTCATGTCGATGAAGTCGTCGAGGGGATGACTCACGATCTGCTCGCGATTCGATTCGCATAGCTCGCGAAAGCGCCCTTCCCAGCTTCCATCGAAGGGTACCCCGAGCGCGCTGATTTCCGAAGCGAGCCGCCCGACTTCGTCGAGCAACTCGTCCTTGTTGCGGAAGTGTCGATAGCGCGCTGCGACGTCGACCCCGAACTCGCCCGCGACCTTGCGCATCGAAAGCGCTCTCGACCCTTCGTTGCGCACGGTCTCGATCGCAGCCGCCGCGATCGTCATTCGGCCGGGTTTCGAGGGGCCGCGTGGAAAGGTTTTCGTTCTTTGGCGATGTACGCCTTCTCTGGGAACAGGCCGACTACGACCGGGTCGTGGTCTGAGGCGCGAAAGGGCCCCGGGGTGTAGCGCTCGGGTGGGTTGTCTTCGCCGTAGTCGAAGCTCGAGGGCTCGTCGGCATTGGTGTGCCACACGCCTGCTCCCGTGACGAAGGGCAGCAGATCCCATTGCGCGAGTGCGTGATCGAGTCGCCCCGCACCGCCGGCAAACACGAATGTGTAGGCTTTGCGTCCACCGAACCAACGAAGCAGATCGATGTAGCCCGCAGTCTTGATGGCCCGGACCGGGTCTTCCCTGGGATAGGCGTTCAGATCGCCCACGATGAGAACCGGGGCGCTGGGAACCGGCGACGGATTTTCGGCCAGCCACGCAACGAGCGATTGCGCGGCGCGTGTGCGCGTCCCGTTGCATTCGCCCTGGCCGTCTCCACGGTCGAAGTCGCCTACCGCCGCACAACTCGATCCCTTCGACTTGAAATGATTGACCGCGAGGGTGAAACGCTCGCCGCTCGAACGGTGCTCGAAGGTCTGCGCGAGGCTCGGGCGATTGCGGCTGTCGTCGAAGGCGTCGAAGGCGTCGAAGGCGTCGACTGCATCGCGATCGAGGACGGATGGCGGTCCAACGGCTTCGACCGAAGCGGGGCGATAGAGGAGTGCGACCGAAATCGCGTGTGAAGCGAGGCGGGGGCGCCCGGGGTCGACGACTACGTACGGCGACCCGGAGGTTCGACGATTCAGTTCGTCCGCCAGCCCGGCGATGGCGCTGTCGGGGCCGACACCATCGTTCTCGATCTCACTGAGCGCAACAATGTCGGCGTCGAGTCGCACCAGGGTCGCGACCAGTTTGGCTCGTTGACGTTCGAATTCGAAGAAGCTCCTCGCGCCGCGCGTGGGAAAACCACGGCCGCGGCCGTCACCGTTGAAGTAGTTGGCGACGTTCCACGAAACGACGTGCACGCGGCCACCCACCCGGGGCGGCATTTGCGGGCGCTGTGCTCGGCCCGGCGTGAACGCAGGCGGTCGGGTCGGGTGGATGCGATACCGACCGAACGCGTATTCGACCACGCCCTCGAGCGCTTTCACGCGATCGCCAAGGCGCAGGCTTCGGCCGTCCCGGCGGTCGAGGTATGGAGTGGGTCGGGGTCGATACGCATCGCTCCCATCGTCGAGCAGGATGCGACGCCGAGCGTCAGCCGCGGCGCGAGCGAGGGCCGCCTCACCGGGCGCTTCGCGGTGCGTCGCTTGCCAAAGGCGTCCTCCGGCGGCGAGCCCGATCTCGCCGTAACGCTCGAGGCCGTAGTGATCGGTCGCGACCAGCGGCTGCGAGAGACGCACCCACATGCCTTCGACCTGTTCCCAGGCGGCCAGGTCGTCTACGGGAAGGCGTACGGTGACTGGCCGCGCCTTTCCTCGCGTCGGACAACGTTGCAGTTCGCTCACCCGGTAGAGCTCGGTCATGCCGAAGAACTCCCCCACGCGTCCACGCACCCGCACGCGCTCTCCGACCGAGACGCCTTCCGCCAACTCACGCTCGAAAACGAAGAGCCCCTCGGAGGTACGCGGATCGCCGTCCTGTTCGCCTTTCTCTTCCTGGAGGAAGAAACCACCGAGCCCGTCGGGAAACCCCGGAAAGGACGCGACCACGACGGCGTCCACGACAACATCGTTCTGGCCGAGTAGAGGACTCGAGCGACCCGTCCCCTGGATCTCGTGGATCAGGGTCGTGGGCTCGCCGCAAGCGCCCGTGTCACTGCGAACCAGGTTGGCTTTCGCGAACCCCGCAGCGGCACCGGTCGCGACGCAACATCCCACCGCGATCGTTCGTGCGATTCGTAGCCAGAAGAAAGACATGATTGCCCCGGGAGGCGCCGGGGCGCCTCGGAATGGGGACCTTGTCTTCGCCGCGCGGATCGGGGTGGCGAGGTCGCGCAGCGTTCGACTTCAGTAACACGCCCACATGAGCGATGCCTCTGGCGAACTCGCGTCCTCACTCATTCGAGTTCTGGCACACTGCGGAAACGGGCTCGCACACGCGAACCGGGCACGCAGCAGGGGACAGTGGCATGGCGAGCAAGATGTCCGACTTCTGGATCAGGATGAATTCGTGGGTGCTACCACCGTTCATGAATTTGCCGCTGCATTGGATTCTGGCTTTCCACGTCATGCTGATTCGCTTCAGGGGCACGAAGTCGGGCAAGGAATTCACGATACCGGTGGCGTACAGGCAATTCGATGACTGCCTGATCATTCTCCTGACCGAGAGTCGCGACCGGAAGTGGTGAAGGAACTACCGCGAAGCCTGGCCGTCATCGGTCTTGCTCGTTGCTGTCGGACGCGAGTGTGCGAAGACCGGTAAGTACGATCGCCACCATCGAATCGAGTTGCTCCAGGGTCACCGGTCCATGAAGCATGTACTCCATCAGCACCGGTCCATAGAGGAGCGTGACACCCGCTTCGATGTCGGTGGAGTCGGGGAGTTCCCCGCGTTCGATGCCGAGCGCGAGTGCATCGAACAGGGGTTGTAGGCGCTGCGTCGAATAGCGATTGACCGCGGCGCGCAGCTGGGGATCGGACTGTTCGTCTCCGGCCAGGCTCGAGATCACGCCGATCAGGGTCGGGTCGCGGTCGAACTCCTGAACCATTCGACGGAGCATCCGCTGGACGTTCAGGTCGACGCTGGCACCCGGGTCGGGTGCTGGCAGGTGGGGGTGCGTTCCGTCGAGGAAGGCGAGAGCCAGGTCTGCCTTCTTCTTATAGCGGCGGTAGACCGTGTTCTTGGTGACGCCCGATCGGGCGGCCACGCCTTCGAAGGAAAGGGATTGGTAGCCCCCCTCGAGGATCATCTCGCCGATGGCCTCGAGAATGGCCTCGTCGATGCGCCCGTCGCGTGGACGCCCGGGGCGCCTTTCTTCCGGTGCTTCCGGCGCGGGTCCTGTCGCCTGCGGCATGCATGAGTCCTTGCTTTTTCGGAGGATAGAATAAATACGGAGCGCTGCGTTGTCAAAGTGTCTAGGATTCGATCCATCTCGAACGATCGGCGCGATGGATCCGCGCCGCAGATGAGCGAATGAAAGGTGACTCGATCGCAATGCCCTCACGAATCAAGCCCCCGATGGGTGAAGACAACGGCTGGTGGTGGGAACAGGCCGCCCGGGACAAGTTGGTGATCCAACGCTGTGCATCGTGCGAAGTGCTGCGCCACCCGCCCCGCCCGATGTGCGATGGCTGCCGATCGCTCGAGTGGGATTTCGTCGAAGCGTGCGGGCGCGGATCGCTCGCGAGCTTCACGGTGCTCCATCACCCCCAGGTCCCCGGCTACGAGTACCCGCTGGCCATCGGGCTGGTCGATCTCGAAGAAGGCACGCGCATCGTCACGCAGTTGGTCGACTGTGAACGCGATGACATCACGATCGGCATGCCGCTCGAGGCGTTGATCCACCGGGACGACGACGGCTTCAAGCTTCCCGTCTTCCGGCCGGCACGAGAAAGCGAGGCTTGATCATGCCGAGCACATTGAGGAACCAGGCGGCGATCGCAGGAATCGGTCAGACCCCCTACAGCAAGAAGTCGGGCGTGTCGGAGCTTTCGCTTGCCTGTCAGGCCGTGAGTGCTGCGATCGATGACGCGGGGGTCCGCCCGGACGAAGTCGACGGAGTCGTCACCTACCTGCTCGATTCGACGGATGAGGTCGAGGTGGCACGCGCAGTCGGGCTCGGCGATCTCAGCTTCTTCAGCCAGGTCAACTATGGCGGAGGTGCCGCGATCGGGCTGGTTCACGAAGCGGCCATGGCGGTTGCTTCTGGCGTGGCACGCAACGTCGTCGTCTATCGCGGCATGAATGGCCGCTCCGGGCAGCGCATGGGGGCCGGCGTCTCGGGGAACATCATCACCAGTGATGTCATTCATTGGTCCTGGTACATCACGTACGGGATGATGACGCCGGCATCGTGGGTCGCGATGATCGCTCAGCGCTACATGCAGGAGTACGGAGCGACGTCCGAACATCTCGCCCACATCGCGATCGCCCAGCGCAACCACGCTTTGAACAACCCCAACGCTGCGGGCTACGGCAAGCCCCTCAGCATGGATGACTACATGGCGTCCAGGCTCGTCGCCGACCCTCTGCGTCTGTACGACTGCTGCCAGGAAACGGACGGTGGCTGCGCGATGCTCATTACCAGCGCCGAGCGGGCGAAGGATCTGCGACACCCGCCCGCCGAGATCCGCGGAGTCGTCCAGGCATCGCCACGCGGTCAGGAGCAGATGACGAGCTTCTACCGCGAAGAACTCACTTCGCTGCCCGAAATGGAACTCGCCGCCAAGCTCGTCTACGAGCAAAGCGGTCTGGGTCCCGATGACATCGACGCCGCGTGTCTCTACGACGCATTTACGCCCGAGGTCTTGATGCAGCTGGAATCCTTCGGGTTCTGCGGCAAGGGCGAAGCCAAGGACTTCATCGACGGTGGCAAGGCCCTGACGGTCGGGGGGCGGCTCCCGAACAACACGCATGGCGGCCTGCTTTCGGAGGCTTATCTCCACGGACTCAACAACGTGGTCGAAGGCGTGCGGTTGATTCGGGGTTCTTCGTGCAATCAACCCGAAGGCGTCGAGCACGTCTTGATGTCGGCAGCCGTTGGCGTGCCGACCAGCGCGTTGATCCTCGGCAAGGCAGGCGGACCTTGATCCAGACCACACCATGGGTGGGTGACAGATGGCAGACGGGCTCTTTGATCTCAGTGGAAAGATCGCGATCGTAACGGGAGGCAGTCGGGGGCTCGGGCGCGCGCTGTGTCTGGGGCTGGCGGATGCAGGCGCCGATGTGGTGGTGGCGAGCCGCGACCTGAAGGCCTGCGACGATGTCGCGCGCGAGATCGAGGCCACCGGCCGGCGCGCCCTCGCGGTTGCTTGCGACATGGGGCAGACGGAAGAAGTCGAGGGTCTGGCGCAGCGTTGCTACGAACACTTCGGCCGTTGCGATGTTCTCGTGAACAACGCCGGAGTAACCCAGGCGCCTGGCCCGCTCGCGGAAACCGGAAGCGAACTCTTCGACGATCTCTACGGCATCAACGTCAAGGGGCCCATGCACCTCGCGTCCCAGGTGGCACCGCGCATGGCACAGCAAGGCGGCGGAACGATCGTGAACGTCGTCACCATGGGAGCACTGCGACCGGGCGGGTATCTCGCCATCTACTGCTCGAGCAAGGCGGCGCTGGTGGCGCTCACCCGCTGCATGGCCGAGGAGTGGGCACCGATGGGCGTAAGGGTCAATGCCGTCGCACCCGGTCCGTTTCGCACCGAGATGCTCGAAGAACTCGAGCGCGAGTCGCCGGGTTTCAAAGAGCAGTCCGCCGAGGTCACCATGCTCAAGCGGGTCGCCGAGCCCGAGGAAATCGTCGGGCCTGTGGTCTTCCTGGCGAGCGAGGCGGCGAGTTACGTGACGGGGCAGACGCTCTCGGTCTGTGGCGGTGCAATCTAGGGAAAGGGACCCGGCATGAGCGATCACCATACCGACATGGCCCGTGCTGCAGCAGCAGACGTTCCGGAAGTCAGTCTCGCCGAATCTTCATTGCTCGAAGAGGCGCGCAAGAACACGGGTCTCGACGACTTCGGGGATCCGGTCTTCGAAGAAGGGTTGCGGCGTCTGCTCGATTCCCTCGAGCGGGAGGCCCAACTCAACCCCGTCGGTCGCTTGATCGCCCACGGCGAAGTGCTGCGCCATCTCGAGAACCGGCTGCGGGTCACCGCGGATTGGCACCGCTGGCCCGAGATCGGAGAGGTCGCGATCGAACAACCGATCTTTGTCGTCGGTCTGCCGCGTACGGGTTCTACCACGCTGCACGATCTTCTGGCGCAAGCGCCGGACAACCGGGTGCCGCTCACCTGGGAGTGTCACCGCCCCTCGCCTCCTCCCGAGCGAGCGACCTATGAGAGCGACCCGCGCATTGCCGAATCACAAGCCCATATCGACATGACCTCGGGCGCGTTGATCCCCGAGTTCAAGGCGATCCATCCAATGGGCGCGTTGCTCGCCCAGGAATGTCTGATGCTCCAGGCTTTCGACTTCTCGAGCATCATCTTCACCAACCAGTTCCGCATCCCCAGTTACCAACGTTGGATGGAGGAGGTCGACCTCCATCCCTCTTTCGCGTCGCACCGACGACAGCTGCAGTACATGCAGTGGCGATGCCCCGGCGAGCGCTGGGCGCTGAAGAGTACGGGGCACCTCTGGGGGCTCGGCGCACTCTTCGATACCTACCCGGACGCGAAGGTGGTGATGACCCATCGGGACCCCGTCAAGCTGATCGCCTCCCACTGCAGCCTGGTTTCGATGGCGTGCAGCATGGGGAGTGATCAGGTGGACGACGAGGAGATCGGGCGACAGTGGAGTCAGACCTGGGAAGGGGCGATGCGCAGCGGCATCGCCTACCGCGAAAGCGGGGCGGCCCCGCCGGACAGCTTCTTCGACATGCACTTCGCCGATTTCGTAAAGGACCCCGTTGCCATGGTGGGGCGCATCTACGAGCACTTCGGGCTCGACCTTTCGTCCGCTGATGCGCAGAGGATGAGCGACTTCCTGGTCGACAACCCTCCGGGTAAGCACGGCAAACATCGCTACACCCCGGAGCGCTTCGGCCTCGACCCGGCAGAGGAGCGCGAACGCTACCGCTTCTACCAGGAATACTATGGCGTGGCATCGGACAGTTGAGGGCGGCGGTGTGTGCCCCGCGCCCGGTAGTGAAAAGCACGTATTCGGATTGACCGAACCGTCCGGGGGCAGGTGAGCAATGGGTTTCGATCCAATCGGCCGGTCGAAGAACGGAGAAGTCACCGGACCCGAGCGGCAGCTCGCGATGGTGTTCGACCTGAACAAGTGCCTGGGGTGTCACACCTGCTCGATGGCGTGCAAGACGCAGTGGACGCGCGACGAAGGCATGGAATCCATGTGGTGGACTGTGGTCAACACCATGCCCGGGCGGGGTACACCGAAAGACTGGGAGACATCCGGTGGTGGTTTCGACGAAGCGGGGACAGCTCGAGCAGGGCGATTGCCCACGCGAGAAGAATTCGGCGAGGCCTGGAAGTTCAACCACGACGAAGTCCTCGGCGGCAATGGCAAGCCGGATGCGCACCTCGCCCCCAAAGGCGATCCCAAGTGGGGGCCGAACTGGGACGAAGACCAGGGCGACGGCGAGTTTCCCAACTCCTACTTCTTCTATCTCCCCCGCATCTGCAATCACTGCACCCACCCGGCTTGCCTAGAGGCCTGTCCCCGCGGTGCGATCAAGAAGCGCGCGCAGGACGGGGTGGTTCTGATCGACGAGGAAGACTGCCGCGGCTACCGCTTCTGCATGGAGGCCTGCCCTTACAAGCGCATCTACTTCAACGCCGCGAAGGCTGCGAGCCAGAAGTGCATCTTCTGCTATCCGCGTCTCGAAAAGGGCGTAGCGCCAGCATGCGCACGGCAGTGTCCCGGGCGGATGCGTCATGTCGGCTTTCTGGACGATGAGCAGAGTTCCGTTCACAAGCTCGTGCGCAAGTTCAAGGTCGCGCTGCCGCTTCATCCCGAATTCGGGACGCAACCGAACGTCTACTACATCCCACCCTTTGCGCCGCCTCCCTTGAACGAAGACGGAAGCGCCAACCGCAACGGTTCACGGATTCCCCTGGACTACCTGCGCGGTCTCTTCGGTAAACGTGTGGACGAGGCGCTCGCGACCATCGAGGCAGAGATCCAGAAGCGCCGCGACGGCGAGAAGTCGGAGTTGTTGGACACGCTCATCGTCTACAGCTGGCCGCAGGACATCTTTCCGGACTTCGACGGCGATCCGTCTCTTCTCTAACGGCCGGGCTCGCGAGCCCAGGAGATCGAGCGAATGCAGGAGCCAGGATTTGGAAGCTTGACGAGGCGGCGCTTCCTCGAAGGCAGTCTGGGTGGTGCGCTTGCGCTTTCCCTTTCTCACCTCGACTTCGCTGTGCGTCCGGCAAGCGCTGCGGGCGAGAAGGTCCGTAGCGGTGTCGACTACCAGGACTTCCAGGACATCTACCGCGAAGAATGGAAATGGGACCACGTCGCGAAGGGAACCCACTTCGTCAATTGCTGGTACCAGCGTGGATGCAATTGGAACGTCTACGTCAAGGACGGGATCGTCTGGCGTGAGGAGCAGTCGGGCACCTATCCCCAGGTCAAGAGCGACGTTCCGGACTACAACCCCCGCGGTTGCCAGAAAGGTGCCTGCTACAGCCAGCGGATGTACGACGATTCCCGGGTGCGTTACCCGATGAAGCGGGTGGGAGAGCGCGGTTCCGGCAAGTGGAAGCGTGTCACGTGGGAAGAGGCACTGCGCGACATCGTCGACAAGACCATCGACGTGCTCGAGACCGATGGCCCCGAAGCCGTCGTGTGGGATCAGGGTACGGCGCAGACCACCGGCTGTGCGGGGCTCGGTCTTTCGAGACTTTCCTCGGTGCTCGACATGCCGGTTTTCGACGAGAATTGCGAGATCGGCGATCACCGACCGGGCACGGCGATCACTTGCGGAAAGATTTCGTTCTGCAGTTCAGCGGACGACGTCTTCTACTCGGACCTGATCCTGATCTGGGGTGGCAATCCGATCTACACCCAGATCCCGCAGGCCCACTTCCTCACCGAGGCTCGCTACAACGGTGCGCGCGTGGTCTGCATCGCGCCCGATTACAGCGCGTCTTCGGTGCATGCCGACGATTGGGTGCCCGTGAAGGTGGCCAGCGATGCCGCGCTCGGGCTGTCGATGGCGCAGGTGATGATCGAAGAGAAGATCTACAACGCGCAGTTCGTTCGTGAGCAGACGGATCTTCCGCTCCTGGTGCGCGAGGACACCGGGCACTTCCTGCGCGAAAGCGACCTCGAACGAGGCGGCGATGAAGACACCTTCTATGTCTTCGATGAGCAGCGCGGGGAAATCATCGAGGCACCGAAGCGCACCCTGGCGTGGGGCGACCGGGTGCCGGCACTGGAAGGGCACTTCGCGGCGAAGGGCGTAGAAGGGCCGATTCGTGTGACACCGGTCTTCGCGCGTCTGCGCGAACACTTGCAGAACTACACCCCCGAAAAGGCGCAGGCGACTACGGGTACCCATCCCGAAACCGTGCGCGAACTCGCGCGCGCACTTGCGAACGCAAAGGCTGCCACCTGCATCACACAGTCGAACTTCTCGAAGTTCTACCACGGCATCGAGATGGAACGGGCACAGATCCTCGTCTTCGCCCTCGCTGGACAGATGGGCCACAAGGGGGCGGGCTTCATCGGCTTTCCCTACCTGCACATCGACAGCGTCGACATGCTGGGTGGTGCTTCCGGCTCGATGGCGCCGCATTGGGCCGTCCGCGCCATGTCGCTCAAGGCGGCACCGGCCTTCATCAAGGGCACGCTCGGCGGGCTGACTCGGGAGATGGTGATCTACGAACTCGCCCGCGAAGAGCACAAGAAGCGCAAATTCCCTTCGAGTATCCTGTGGCTCTACAAGTACGGCGGGCTGAAGGAATTCTACGGCGGCTCGCAGCAGTGGGATCCGCACATGAAGCGCCCACTCGACCAGTACCTCGCCGAAGCCGAAGAGAAGGGTTGGCAGACCCTGCCCCAGACACCGCCGCGCATCCTCTTCGAAGACGGCGGCAACATGCTGCGGCGGATTCGTGGCTACCAGAAGTTGCTGGACGAACTCTTCCCGAAGTTGGATCTGGTGGTGACCATCGACTGGCGCATGAGCAATACGGCCTTGCACAGCGACTACGTGCTGCCGGCCGCCGGCTGGTACGAGAAGGACGACATCACGTGGGCGACGCCGCTGTCTCCCTTTTCCCAGGTGATTACCAAGGCCGTCGAGCCGTGGGCTGAGTCGAAGTCCGATTGGGAAATCCACTGCCTCTTCATGAAGACCCTGCAGCAACGGGCGGTCGAGCGCGGTGTCCTCACCTACAACGGGATCGACGGAGAGGAAAAGCGGCTCGACGACGTCTACGACCAATACACATTCGGCAGACGCTACACCGAGAACAACACCGAGGAGTTCCTCGACGAGATCCTCAGGTTGTCGTCGAATGTGGGTGGGGCGAGATGGTCCGACGTAAAGGAGAAGGGATTCGCGCGCTTTACCGACATCGGCAACGGATACCTGAGCCACGAAAACGCCATGGACGTCGACCTCGACGACACCATGACGGCTTGCACCTGGCACACCGAGAAGAAACAACCGTGGCCGACGCTGACCCGTCGCATCCAGTTCTGCATCGATCATCCCTTCTACAACGAGCTCGGCGAGACGCTGCCGGTCCACAAGGACGACCCGAACATCAGCGGTGACTATCCCCTCAAGCTGACAGGTGGACATACTCGCTGGTCGATCCACGCTTCATGGCGCGATGAGAAGAACATGCTTCGCCTCACTCGGGGCGAGCCGGTCGCCTTCATCAGTGTCGAAGACGCCGACGCCCGAGGGATCGGGGACGGCGACCGGATCCGAGTCTTCAATGACATTGCTTCGACCGAACTCGTAGCCAAGGTGACTCCCGCCCACAGTCCGGGCATGGTCACCATCTATCATGCGTGGGAACCGTTCCAGTTCAAGGGGCGGACGTCTCACGCTGCACTTACGCCAAACCCGATCAACCCGGTTCAGCTTGCCGGTGGTTATGTTCACCTGCAGCCGCGGGGTGCCGTCTGTTCGCCCGGCTCGACCGACCGCGCCACCCGGATCGAAATGGAGCGGGTGGCTTAGCCCGCCCTACATCGAGCGCAGCGCGAGGAAACCATGAGTGATTCAACACCGGAAAGCGTCAAAGCCTGGGAAGATTTCTGTCAGCGTCTCAAAGCAGCCGGTAACGTGCTCGCACTGCCAGCGACTCCCCAAGACGACCTGAGCCAGGCCGAGGGCCTGCGCAAGCTGGCGCGAATGATCCGCATGGGGCTCGAAGGCAGCCTCGAATACGCGCACTCCGACTTTCCCGAGGTCTATCAGCTGGTCACGCCTACCACCCTGGGTGAAGGCGAGACGTCGGATTCACACTACCACCAGGTGATGATCGACGGATCGAAGAGCTACCGCATCTTCGGCAAGCGCGGCGAGGCTCCCTTCATCGAGTTCACCGTCTACGCAGGCAAGATCGGCTACGACGAAAAGAGTCGACAAGTCGGTGCGATCACGGAAGTCGATCTCGCAGTGAATGCGGACGGCAGCTATGAGCTCTTCCTCTCTCCCGACGAACAGAAGGGCAACTGGATTCGAACCACGCCCGACGCCAGCGTGGTCTTCATCCGTCAGTACGCCCACGATTGGAGCCAGACGGCGGATGCCAGCTTCGAGATCGAGCAGCTGGGCGTCGAAGGCCGCCGCCCCCCCGTCAATCTCGCCGAAGTCACCCAGGCACTCGAGAACACGGCGGTCTACGTCTCGCGCTCGGTTCACACCTGGGCCGCAATCGCCGCCGGCAGTGCTGAGCGGGGCCCCACGAACGCGATCGCGCCCCTTCCCCAGGCCACAGCCGACGACTCTCCCGAGATGCCTACCGGCCACCGCTTCGCCTCGGGGTACTTTCGCCTGGCGGCCGATGAGGCTCTCGTCATCGAGTTCACCCCCGAAGAAGTTCCCTACTGGGGGCTCGACTTCACCACCTTCTGGTTCGAGCCCCTCTCCTATGCCGATCATCGTTCTCACGTGAACAACCGGACGGCGAAGTACGAAGCCGATGGCAGTGTGCGCGTCGTGGTTGGCGCCGAAGCGGGTGGCGCCGCGAACTGGGTCGACACCTTGGGGCACCTCGAAGGCGTGATCATGTTTCGCTGGTCACGCACCAACGCTCCGCTACCGACCTTCGAGACCAAGGTCGTGAAGCTCGCAGAGCTCTAGCCCGCCCTACGACAGCACCAGCTCCGCCATCGTGCGAATCGTACTTTCGTCCTGATTTGCGATCAAAAGCGTCGTGACCCGGCTCTCGCGCCAGGCGTCGAGGCGGTCGCGGATGCGATCGATCGGGCCGCAAAGCGAGATCTCGTCTGCGAATTCGTCGGGCACCTTCTCGGCCGCAGCGGCCTTGTTGCCCGCGAGATAGAGATCCTGGATCTCCTCTGCCTCCTTGGCGAAGCCCATTCGACTCATCAGCGCGTTGTGGAAGTTCTGCTCCTTCGCGCCCATGCCCCCGACGTAGAGTGCAAGGAAGGCCTTGACCGGGGCCAGGGCGGCTTCGAGGTCGTCGTTGATGTTGCACGGGATCAGCTGTGCGATTTCGAAGTCGGGCTTCGCGTTTACGAGAGAGTCCGCGTAGACCTCCTCTCGGTAGGGCGAGTAGAAGAGCGGCAGCCAGCCGTCGGCGATCTCGGCCGAAAGCGCGATGTTCTTCGGGCCTTCGGCGCCCATGTAGATGGGGATGTCGGCCCGAAGCGGGTAGGTGATCGCCTTGAGTGGCTTTCCCAGCCCCGTCGTGTGGTCGCCGCCCAACGGCAACGGGTAGTGAGGGCCGTCGTTGGTCACGGGCCCTTCTCGCCGCAACACCTGGCGGATCACGTCGACGTATTCGCGGGTGCGGGCGAGGGGCTTGGGGAACGGCTGTCCGTACCAACCTTCGACGACCTGCGGTCCCGAAACGCCGAGGCCGAGAACGAAGCGGCCGTTCGACAGATGGTCGAGGGTCAATGCAGCCATCGCCGTGGCGGTCGGTGTTCGTGCCGACAGCTGCACGACGGACGTGCCGAGCTTGATCTTGTTCGTATGGCTCGCCACGTAGGCGAGCGGCGTCAATGCGTCCGAGCCGTACGATTCGGCGGTCCACGCCGAGTCGTACCCGAGCTTCTCCGCTTCGACGACCGAAGAGATCAGGTTCGTTGGCGGCGTCGGTCCCCAGTAGCCGAGGGCCAGTCCAAGCTTCAGTTCATTACTCATGTGAACAACCTACCCCTCTTCAAGAAGAACAATCGTCGAATCGCCTTCGAAACCAGCAGGAAGATTGGCCCATCGCGACTGCGCCACAAGGCTTGTGACCGGTATTCGTGCAGCCCGGTTTCGTGTGGTGAATCCGGAGCGTCCTCGAGATGAACTACACGATCGATGCCGGCTACGAAAAGATGATCGAGGGCTTCGGCGGTAAGGGCTACGCGGTGCGCACACCGGACGAGCTTGTGGCTTCACTGAAGCAGGCACTCGACGATTCGATGCCGTCGATCATCAACGTCCACATCGATCCGCACGCACGAGCGAAGCCGCAGAAGCATCATTGGCTGACGATGTAGCCTCGCGCGCGTCTTCATGGAGCGGAGCGAGCGCAACCCGCTCCTACCCCGACCCCACCCCCGTCTTCACGTCGCGGAAGGCGATGGTCTTGTCCACCTCGGGTTCCTTGGGCAGGCCCAGTACGCGTTCGCCGATGATGTTGCGCTGGATCTGGTCGGTGCCTCCGCCGATCGACGTGAAATACGCATTCAGACTCAAGAAGTTGGCGTCTACCGCCTGCGGGTAGTCCTCGCCCTCGAGCATGCTCTCGGCGCCGAGGATCTCGGTTCGTAGCCTGGCTTCCTCGTGCAGGATGCGAGACATCGCGAGTTTGCCGAGGCTCATGATCGAAGACGACGTGCCCTGTGCGAGGTCGGCCTTGGCGCGTGCCGTGTTGAGCGCGTTCAATCGGCGGTAGGAGATCGTCTGTGCGACCTGTTGGCGAAGGTGGGGCTCGTCCAGACGCCCGGCCTCGCGAGCAAGGGCGATGAGCGGTTGCGCCTCCGTGACTGCACCCAGGCCCAGGCCCGTACCGCCGCGTGACCCCCGCGCGGTCTCGCCCATCACCGATCGCTCGTACGCGAGGGCGGTGTTCAAGACTCGCCAACCGGAACCGGGCTTCCCGAGCAGGTTCTCGGCGGGGACGACGGCGTTGGAGAGGAAGACCTCGTTGAAGTGACTCTCGTCGGTGATCTGTCGCAGCGGTCGCACTTCGACGCCCGGCTGTTTCATGGGGCAGAAGAAGAAGCTGATGCCATCGTGCTTGGGTACATCCCAGTCAGTACGTGCGATCAACATGCCGTAGTCCGCAGTCGTCGCACCCGACGTCCATACCTTCTGACCGTTGACGATGTACTCGTCACCCTGCAGGTCGGCTCGCGTGCGGATGCCGGCGAGGTCGGAGCCGGCTCCGGGTTCGCTGTAGAGCAGGCACATGTTGACTTCGCTCTTGAGCAGCGGACCGACCAGCTTCTCTTTCAACCCCGGCTGCCCTTGTGCGAGCAAGGTGTTGGCCCAGAGGTTGACGCGATCCTGTCCGGTCCCCGGCGCCTTCACTTTGGCGAACTCGCGCTCGACGATCTTGGCCTGATCATTCGAGAGGCCGCGGCCGAACCACTCTTCTGGCCAGCGCGGTGCGGACCAGCGCGCGTCGAAAACCTTGCCGAGCCAACTCCTGAGCGCCGGCGAGGCGGTGTAGTGGGTGGGCGCTTCGCTCTCGAGTTCGTCCGCGATCTCGCGCGCCCAGTTCTCGGACAACCACTGTCGAACTTCCTCGCGCAACGTTTCGTCGTTCACTGAAGTCGTCATGTCGCTCAGCCTCCCATTGCCGTGAGGTAGTTCTCGCGGTGGTGATTCGAGCCGCCGAATAGTTGCGCGCTCGAGCGTGCGGCCCTCAAGTAGAGATGGGCCGGGTGTTCCCACGTGAACGCGATGCCGCCGTGCATCTGGATGCTGTCCGCCGTGGTCTTGACGTATGCGTCTGCACACGCGAAGGCCGCAAGGCTGATCGCCTCGTCGGCCTTTTCGGAACTCTCGGCGAGGCAGCTCGCTGCGTACCGCGCAGCCGAGATCGCAGACTCGGTTTCGAGCAGGAGATCCGCGGCCATGTGCTTGATGGCCTGAAAACTCCCGATGTTCCGGCCGAACTGAACGCGCGCCTTGGCGTATTCGACGGTGAAGTCGAGCACCTTCTGCGTTCCACCAACCTGCTGCCCCGCAAGCGCCACCAGGGCGAGGTCGAGTGTTCGCTTCACGGCCTGCCAAACGGGTTGCCGGGCTTCGACTTGCACTGCACGCGCGTCGTCGAAGTCGACGCTGGCGAGACGCAGGGTGCGATCGAACGTGGGGAGGGGGGCGACGGTGACCGACGGCGCCGACGGATCCACTTCGAAAGCCGCGAACCCATCGTCGGTCTTCGCAACGACGACGAGCACTTCTGCGTTTTGACCGTGCAGGACGTAGCTCCCGCGACCCTGCAGCACCCACGAGTCGCCGTCCTGCTTTGCAGAAACAGCGACTCCTTGTTGCGTCCAGCACCCGGAGTCGCCGGTCAGTACGACACTGGCGATGCAGTCACCCGTTGCGATGCGAGGAAGCAGCCTTTCGTTCAGCGCCTCGTCGCCGAGTTGGTTCAGCAACTCGGCCGCGAGGACCCCGCTGGCCAACAAGGGTGAACACAGAAGTGCTGCCCCCGCCTCTTCCATGACGGCTTCGAGTTCCAGCGGACCGAAGCCGGAACCACCATGCTCTTCGTCCACCATGAGTCCGACCACGCCCATCTCACCCAGCGTCTTCCAGACCGCCGCGTCGTAGCCGGTGTCGGTTTCCATCACGGTTCGCACCGCGGCCTCGGTACTGGCGTCCGACATCAGTCGGCGAACCGAATCCTTCAGTGCGTCTCGCTCTTCGGAGCCAAGTGTGTTCATTGCGTTCTTCCTGTGGCATGATTAACGGACGGGAGCCGTCCCAATTTAGAGCAATCGAGGGAGAGGGACAACCACGAGATGAGCACTTCGCTGCCGAGTCGGCCCACGCGTGGGCGCCCGCGAGACCCGGGTCTCGAAGACCGCGTCTACGACGCCGCCATGTCGCTCTACGCGCAAGGAGGCTGGGCTGCGCTCGCCTTCGAGGCGATCGCGCGCGAATCGGGTGTTGGCAAGTCGTCGCTCTACCGGCGCTGGAGCAGCCGGGACGAACTCTTGAGGGCCGCATTGGAAGCGCGCTGGCTCCCCGTCGACACGATCGATACCGGGACCCTTCGTGGCGATCTCCGGGAACTGGCCGAGATGATCTTCAACAACCGCACGGGCAAGCTCGCGAATCTCGAATACTGGTTTCTGATCGACGCCGCACACTATCCGGAAGTGCGAAAGGTCACGACACCGTACATGCAAGAGACGGTGCTCGAGGCCCGTTCAATCGCTCGCCGTGCCATCCGGCGGGGCGAGTCGCCCCGATCGCTCGATGCTGGACTGTTGATGGACCTCCTGGTCGGCGCGGTGAACAACCACGTGATGACGACACCGCGTCGCCTCAGAGCAGAGATGATCCGCAAGGCACCGGTGTTTCTCGACCGTCTGGTCGAGGTAGTTCTTCGCGGGGTGGGCGCGGGCAACTCGACGGGTTGATCAGGGGCCGCGGTGCATTCCTCATCTCCGTCACCACACGCGTTTCGAGTTTCAGACCGTCGTGAATCGGCCTGCTCTCTCGAGAACGAAGACGGCATTTCCAGTGTCCAACCAGGATGAGAAGCGCCCGGGAGGGAAAGTCGATGAACAACCGCTACCTACGACGCGAACGCTGACGGGGTGGTGTCGGAAGGAGAGTTCCTGCAGGTGAAGGGCAAGCGGATGTCAGCCCGGGCTGCAGAGGGGAAACCGATGCGCGGCGTGGCGAGTGCCCCCAGGTTTTCCGACTTCGACACGAATCGCGACGGAACGTTGACTCCCGATGAACTGGCCGCGGGACAGAAGAAGCGAATGGAAGAGCGCCGTCGTTCACGGATGAAACCCGCCCGAGGTGCTGGCCTCAGGCCTCCGGGCCCAGGTCGAGAATGCTGTAGCCCCCGCCCTTTTTGTCTTTCTCGACGACGAGCAGCCCTTCCTCTGCAGCGAACTCGAGCATTCGATTGAAGCTTCGGAAGCCACAGTTGCTTTCCGAGAAGGTCGGCTGCTTGCGAACGATGGCCTGCTTGATCATCGAACCCCACAGCGTTCCGGTCGTGTCGTGCAGCATTCGTTCGGCCGTGTCGATGATCAGGTCGAGTCCCTCATCTCGGCGGTCTGCGAGAGTCGTGTCCGATGCCTTCGCCTGGGGCGCCTGCTTCGCCCGAGGCTTCTTGGGGCGAGCGGGCTTGGTTTCTCGAACCAGGTCGTCGTAGTAGACGAACTCGTCGCAGATGGATACGAGCAGATCGCTCGTCGAATTCTTCACCCCCACGCCGAGAACGATCTTGTCGTTCTCGCGCAGCTTGCTCACGAGAGGCGAAAAGTCGCTGTCACCGGTCAGCAGTGCGAAGACGCCCACGTGTGACTTGGTGTGACACAGGTCGAGGGCATCCACGACCATTCGGATGTCGGCCGAGTTCTTGCCCGAAAGCGAGACATGCGGGATCTCGATCAGCTCGAACGAGGCTTCGTGAAGCGGCTTGCGGTCCTTCTTGTACCGCTCCCAATCGGAGTACGCCTTCCGGACGACGACGTTTCCCTTGTCGAGCAACCGGGCCAGGACGAGATTGATGTCGAACTTGATTCGAGCATCCTTCGCACCGAGGGCGATGTTCTCGTAGTCCGCAAAAACGGCGATGTTTGGCGTGTCGTCTGATCGCATGGTTGGGCCAACAACTAGCCCCTTTTTCGGGTGTTGGCACGAAATACCGCTTGCCGGGGGAAGATCCGGGCAACTCGCAGCCCCTGCCCCGCTTCATGACGGATCGGCATCCAGTCTCGTCGACAAGGTCTCTCGTTCGTGCTGCACGAAGAGGTCGAGCAGCCTGAACAACTCGACGTAGTGCGGGGACGCCTCGTGCTCGCGCAACAGGGCAGTGATCTTGGGGATCCAGCGCCCCAGCTGTCTCTCGATGAAGTCTCGCTGGCCGCGCAGGTAGTGGCGTGAATCCTCTCCCTGGTGTTCGAGCCGGGCCTGCTGAAACGTGAGGAAGTGCAGGAACTCCAGCTCGCTGATCACATGGTCGGGCAGCTCGTGCGCGGTCGGGTCTCGCTCGAGACCGAAGTGGAGGTAGAAGCGAAGAACTTCTTCCATGGTCTGGGTGCGATTCCCCAGGTGGTGGCCGCCGAAGAGGGATACCGGAGAGCCACCCGGTCCCACGTCGAACAGGCGCGTGTATTCCACCGCCAGGGCGTCGTCGTCTGTGCCGGCATCGGTCAATGCGGCTCGATCGAATTCCGAGATCAGAGTTGCGTCGACGGATCGCAGGGACGTCGCGATGGCATCCGCCAACTCTCCCTGCCTGATGGCGTCGACCCAATCAGCGTTCGGGTACTGGAGTGCGAGCGCAAAGACCTGATAGAGCTTGCTGCGGCCGGATGCCAGGTCGGCCGGATGCTCGATCGTGTGTTCTCGAGCGAACGGGCTCATTGCCGATTCCTTCGTGTGCCTTGCCGGGAAGCCCGCTTATGCGGCTTCGACTCTCTCGACTTCGACGCGCGTGTCGCGATCCGTGGGTCCAGGCGTGTTCGCTTCCGGGAGTGGCTGGAGATGTGTGTAACCTCCGGCGAGCGAAAGGGGGTTGATCGGGTTCGGGGTCAGCGTGCCGTACGACTTGCGATCCTTGAACTGATAGGGCTCCCATGCGTGGTAGATGATCACCTGGCCCGGTCGAAGGCTTGGAACGATCTTGGCCAGGGTCTCGTACTCGTTGATGTCGTTGTAGACCCGCACACGATCGTTGTCGCGAATGCCCCTGGCATCGGCGTCGGCGTTTCCGATCCAGATCGTCGGCTCGCCCCGCCCGCCGAGACGCAAGATCTGCGGGTTGTCTCGCCACGCGGCATGGATCGACCAGCGGGTGTGAGCACCCACCAGTTGGAGCGGATAGTCGCCTCCCGACTTGGGGCTGTCCTTGTGAACGGGAAGCTGTTCTCCCTGCTCCAGGTAGTAGGGATGATCGATGTAGAACTGGATACGCCGTGTCAGCGTCGGCCACGGGAGCTTCTTTTCCGTGTGCCAGGTGTTGGCCGTGATGGTTTCGTTGGGCTCGATGTCGGTTGCGTTACCGATGTTGATGAAGTGCTGCCCCAAAGCCGTCACCCGCTGAAAGCCTTTCTTCTTGAGCGCCGGCCAATCGATGCCTCCGAGGTTCTTCGAGTATTCGCAGATCTGCCGCAAGATGGCTTCGGGGTCGTCTTCGTTGAACTTGCCTTCGAAAGTGAAGTCGTCGTAGACGCGGTCGAGCCTCCGCTCGTTTCCTGCACGATCGGTGAAGTGTTGGATGCCTCTGGCCTTGGCACGGCGTTGGATTGCTTTCGCGATCAGACAGTGGATCGCCCAGTCTGGTTTGGAATCGCCAACGGGCTCGACGGCCCGACTGATGACGTGGATGTACGGGGCGAGCGGCGTGGCCCAGAGGATGTCGTCCTTCTCGTACCAACCCGCAGCGGGAAGTACGTAGTCGCTGTGGAGCGCAGTGTTGCTCATGCGCCAATCGATCGTGACGAGCAGGTCGAGTTCCTTGACGAGCGTGCGTTCGAGGACGTCATATCCCCGGGCTCGTCGCAGGATGTTGCCCCCCATCTCGAAGAAGATGCGCTGTTTGGCGGAAGAGGGACGGATCTGCCAACCCTTCTCGTATGACTCGTCGATGAAGTCAGTGAGGTCGCGCTTCATGCTGGGGTCGTACTTGGCACTACTGCCGTAGAGCGCCTGAAGGCCTACGTGGTAGTAGAAGAGATTGCCCGGGATGTAGCCACCGTCCCGGTAGGCGTCCTGCACGATCTCGTAGAGGATGGCTTCGTCGGTCTTGCCGTTCCATTTGCCCTTGATGAACGTGGGAATCGCATCCTTCGCCACGGCGAGCGCACCGATGGAAAGCGGCAGGTTGCCAGGCATCCGAACCAGAGCGGCGCCGCCGTCGGGTGAGAGAGCCGGGAAGCCCGTGATGCCGCTGCCCTTCTTGCCGATCTGTCCGCAGAGGGTGAGGACCAGGATCTGGCAGCGTTCCATCTCGATCCCGTGGTAGTACTTCGAAAAGCTCGACTGCGTGACGCACACCGCGGCACGCGCGTTGGCGATTTGTCGCGCGAGCTTCCTCACGTCGTCGGGATGGACACCCGTGATGGACGCGGTCTGTTCGGGGCGCGACTGCGCGTCAATCTGCTTGCGCAGCATCGAGAACACGGGCGTCACGTCGACCTTGCCCTTGCGGGTATCGACGCTGAACTCGCCTTCGAGAGCGGGCTTCGAGCCCTCGAGCGCGAGAGTCGTGTTCGACATGGGGAGGGCCTGCCCGCTGGTTTCGTCGAAGACGTAGAAGACCTCTTCGCTGCCCCCGTCTTTCATGTCGCTCTCGCGCAGAAAGAGTTGGTTGTCGCTGCGCACCAGCAGCGGCAGGTCGGTTTGTTCCCGGATGAAGGCCTCTTGATGCAGGTCTTCTTCGATGATCACCTGCGCGAGTGAAAGCCCGAGCGCAGCATCGCTACCGGGGTTCACCCCGATCCAGGTGTCGGCATGTACCGACGAAGCGTTGTAGTCGGGAGCGATGGTGACGACCTTGGCTCCGTTGTAGCGCGCTTCGTTCAGGAAGTGGGCGTTCGGGATCTGTGTGTAGACCGGGTTGCCACCCCAGTTGAGGATCAGATCCGAATAGAAGAGATCATCCATCGAGCCCGAATAGGAGATCTTTCCGACTGTCGTCTGCGCTCCAGGGTGGTGATCGCCGACGTCGGTGTTGACTTCGATGAGCGGTGTATCGAGGATGTGCCCCAATCGATGGGTCGCGACCGATCCGCCACCACCGGCATTCGCCGTGCCTGGATCCCAGGTGATTGCGCCGGGTCCGTCCGTGGTCACGACATCGATGTACTTGTCGGCGATCTCGTCGAGGGCCTGCTCCCACGAGATTCGTTTCCACTTGCCCTCGCCGCGCTTGCCGACGCGTTTGAGCGGATGGGTGAGCCTTCCGGCGTCGTACATGCGCTGGCTGTAGCAGGCCCCCTTCTGGCAACCACGCGGATTGAAGTCGGGGACGTTCGGGTCGACCTGTTCGTAGGTTCCCGACTGCTCTTCGCGCCAGACGATCCCGTTCTTCACATAGACGTTCCAACTGCAGTTGCGTTGGTACCAGCAGTTGACGAAGTGCGTGCCCTTGGCGATCGAGTCCCAGCTCCACTTGTCGCGATAGAGCGCTTCAAAGCCCTCGTACCGCACGTCGTCTCCGACGAGCGGGTCGGCAAGGGAGACGTTCGCCTTGCCGAGCGACCAGCCCAGCTGACTCATCGACAACACCAGGGCGCCGCTGCCCTTCAAGAACGCGCGTCGATCCACCGGCTTTTCGATCCAACGTGTCATCGCTGCTGCCCTCCAGAGGCGTGCACGGGAAGCTCGGCGGGGTCCTGGGCGAAGTCGGGAAAGATGTCCTTGGGCCAGCTGTAGACGATCAGCGTGTCGAGCAGTTCCGAACCCTCTCCGCGTTGCTTCTTGGCGATTTCCTCCTGCAACTTCGCGAGCACGCCGTCGACACGCGGCCCGAAGAGATGCCGCAGGTAGTCCGCTGGAATTCGAGGTTCCTCTTCGACGATTCGCCCTTCCTCGTCGAGACGGGGAGGCGAGAGCGGCGGTACGTAGAAGACGTTGGGGTCGGTTCCGTATTCACCGTGCAGCGGCAGGGCCACGCCATACTCGTGAACCAACTTGTGGACCGGCCCCTGCTCGTCGTCGAGATAGCCGACGAAACGCATGCGCCCCGGGCACTGTCTCGCACATGCGGGCGCCACTCCCTTCTCGGTGCGTGGGAAACAGAAGATGCACTTCTGGCTCGTGTCCTTGAGCGGGTTGAAGTAGATGCGCTTGTACGGGCACGCTTCCATGCAGAAGCGGTAGCCCTTGCAATTCTTCTCGTTGATCAGGACGACGCCGTCCTTTTCCCGCTTGAGGATCGCGTCCCGCGGACACGCTTCGAGACAGGCGGGATGCGTGCAGTGATTGCAGATGCGCGGCAGATAGAAGTAGTAGGAATTGGGGTACTCACCCGCGCCCTCGTCTTCGTCCCAGTTCGGTCCCCACCTGGGGTTCGAGTTCGGCTTCAGGTGTGTCGACGATCCCTTTCCGCCTGCGAACACTTCTTCGTGATTGAACTTCCACGCTTCGCCGAATTCTTCGCGGCTCGGCAAGCGGCTGGGCTTTGCGTTGCCTTCGGCGTCGAAGCCACCGCCCATTTGCTCCCAGTCCTTCGGGGTTCCCTTGCCGGGCAAGGAGTTCACGACGGTCCACCACATGTTCTCCATGCCCTCGTCGCCGGTCCACTGGGTCTTGCATGCGATCGAGCAGGTGTGGCAGCCGAGGCATTTGTTCAGATCGAATACCATGGCGAGTTGACGCCTGGGGCGGTGCACTGCACCGTCGATCATTCGACCCGTTCGTGATTTCGCCATGGGATGTCCTCGCAGTCTTGCAGTGCCTGGGGCAGGCGCCTCTAGTCGATACTCAGTTCGTGCCATTGCGGAGAGAACGCCTTCAAGCCCCCGCGTTCGCCGTTGCTTCCTTCCCAGACAGCGAAGGCGATCTGGGTGGTCTGGCCGGCGGTCAGTTGGACGGTGCTATCGATCCCGTCCCGACGCAGCGCACGCAGAAAGACCAGCTTCCAATGCCCATCTTCGTAGCGGGCCGACGTCTGGATCTCTGCGCCCTTCGTCACCCGGGTCGTGCCGATACCGCGCGCGGTGTTGTTGTGCGCTTCGCCCGGGCGATCGGCGCGCCAATGCCAGGCGTTCACCGGTTGGTCCGCCGAGCCCATGGTGATGAGCGGGGCACCCGCCGCAAAAGGGAAGAGTACGGCTGCGCCGTCGGGAAAGTGGTCGTTGTCGTCGATGTCGAGGTCTTCGCTGGGGTCGGCCCATTCGAGACGCAGTGCGAGGGATTCGCCATTGTGCAGAGCGCTGAAGCGGAGGCTGTCGACGACCCCGACCTTCTTGCCCGTCCAGCTGTTGGCAATGAAGGCGGTGGGTTGCATCGATACCGGAACACCCGTCAGGGCGATCTGCTCGGTTTTGGCGTCCAACCACACTTCACCGTCTGGCTGAAGCAGTGCGCTCGAGGTGACTTTGCGCAGATGGGCTCGCATGATCCCGTTCCTCGTTGGTCCATGCCTTCCGGCACGGCGGCGGGGCTAGGGCTTCAACCTTTCGACACTTGCGCTCATCACGATGTGCCGGATCTCGTCGCTGAAGGCCGTGTCCCGAAGTGACTGCGCGAGTTCGGAGGCGTGCTGCGTCAACTGGGGGAATTGCTTGCCGGAGAGCAGCTCGAAGTTCGCGCGGATCCTGCGCGTTCTCTCGCCTGGGTCTGCGAGCTCGGCATCCTGCTGAATGATCGGGCCGAGAATCGCCGCCGAGCCCAGCGTGTACATCATGAGATGATTGAAGATCCGCGCGGCGTCCGGTGGACCGATGTCGTGTTTCGCGAGTACGGCGAGGACGTCTTCCATTACGCTGAGCGCCTGAACCCCGAGCGATGCGCGGCCCATCGTCAGTGGCAACGCACCTCTCTGGGTAAGGAGTGCGGTGCGCATGCGCAGGAACGTCTCGGCGAGCCAGTCGAGCCAATCGTCTTCGTCGTGGTCGGTGACGCTTGCTCTGCTCATGATGAGGTCGAACACGCCGTCGACGAGGTCGGCCTTGTTCGACACATGGCGGTAGATCGCCATGGGTGAAACGCCGAGCGCTTCGGCGAGCCGCCGAATGGTCAGCCGTTCGACGCCCTCCTGATTGATGACATCGAGCGCGCGATCGAGAACGGCATCACGGCTGAGGGGGCCGGCTTCGTCTCGCGCCCGGCTCGTTCGTTTCGAACTTGCCGCTGTGGCTCCCGGCATATGGCTCGACACCTCGCGCTCTCGTCGTCGGCACAAGGATTCGCGCCAATGGCGTGAGTGTACATTGTACGCGTACTATGTCACATCGATTCGACCTTGATGCTGGGAATCCGTGAGCGGGTGCGTGACAAGCCACAGAGAGCCCGCGTGGGTTGTGGGAGAGGCACTTGGCTGCTTTGTTGACCATATTTCAACGTTCAAGTCATTGACCATCTTGCAGCATTATGGTCAAGTAAGGCTCGTCGCCGGTGCGACATCGCAGCCCGGGAGGTGACGCAAGTGCCGGAGTCCAGTGACACCAACCTCGCTCAGGCAGGCTCCGAGCCACAGCCGCCTTCCGCCCAGGACAAGGGGACTGCCACCAATGCCCCGGCGCCGTCTCGCCGACAGGCGGCCTCGCGCGAGCGCCGCGAGCGGGTGCTCGCCGCGGCGAACCGTCTCTTCGCGCGGGCCCCTTACTCCAAGGTGTCTGCCGAGAGCATCGCCCGAGAGGCCGGGGTCTCGAAGGGGCTGATCTTCAGCTTCTTCACAGACAAGCAGGGTCTCTACGATGCCGTCTTCGAGCGAACCGTTGCGGACTGGTCAGCGTTCGTGACAGAGCAGCTGCAACGGCACGTGGACGACCCGGAGAAGCAGCTCGCGAGCATGCTCTACGGCTCGTTCGATCTGGCTCGACATGCACCGATGCAAGCCATCCTGATGTCGCGCGGCGACATCGATCCGCGCGAGCAGAGCGGTCGAGTGGACCCTTCGATCGCACGACAGTGGTGTGAAGCGATCGAAGGCGTACTGCGTCGAGGTGTCGAGGCCAACGTCTTCCGTGACGACCTCGACTGCGCTCAGGTTGCCTTCGCGATTCTCGAACTCCAGCGTCTCTACCTCATGAACATGCTCGACGAGGATGCGGACGCGAAGTGCGACTTCGATGTGCTGGGTCTCACTTCTCAGTTGCTCCTCGCGGGTCTACAGCGACCCGCTCAGAATTGAGGTGATCTTTCAATGCTTGATCCCACCACCGCTGACTTCGCACTCGATGAGATGCCTGGCGCAGAGCTCCACGACCTGTTGCGAACCTTTCGCGAGCAGGGCCCCATCCAGCACACGCGACTGGCCGGCATGCCGGCCTTCGTGATTTCAGGGTACGAGGTGTTGAAAGCAGCTTTCGTGGACGAGCACGCGTTCCCAGGTCACTTGATGTACGAAGCGTCCTTCGAACCGGCGATCGGCAAGAGCTTCATTTCGATGGCGGACCCCGCTGATCATCTTCGCTATCGAAGACTCGCAACGCCCGCGTTCAGGTCGAGAGCAGTGGCCAGCTATGAGCGGGAGGGACTGGCGGTGCTGGCTCACGAGCTGGTGGATCGCCTCGCCCTGCGCGATGAGTTCGACCTCGTAAGCGAGTTCACGCAGCGGTTTCCCTACCTCGTCACTGCGCGGCTACTCGGTATCCCGCGAGACCGCGAGGACGAGTTTCACGGCTGGGCGGTTGCGCTGTTGTCCTTCCGAGACAATCCCGATCGCGCGCGGCGGGCTCGTGAGTCGATTTCCGAGTTCCTCGCACCGATCGTCGAGGAGCATCGCCGCGAGCCACGCAACGACGTGATCAGTGAATTGATCCATGCGGAGGTAGAGGGTCGACGTCTCACTGACGATGAACTCTTTTCGCACATCCGACTGCTCTTTCCGACGGGTTCCGACACGACACACGGAGCACTCGGCAACCTGCTCTATGCGCTCTTCACGCACGAAGGAGCCTGGCAGTCGGTGTGCGATGAAGTTGGACGGATCGACCTCGCAGTGGCCGAGGCGCTGCGCTGGGAGACGTCCATCGCCGTTCTGCCCCGAATGAGCAGGGACGAGCCGATCGAGTTCCAGGGGATGAAGCTTCCTCCAAGGTCGTGGGTGCTCTTCGCGATTGCCGGAGCCAATCGAGATCCAGCGCTCTTCGAGACGCCCGACCGCTTCGACATCGATCGCGTGCAGCCGCCGAACCTGGTATTCGGGCGGGGGGCGAAGAGCTGCCCGGGGATCCACCTCGCGCAGAAGAACATGTCCGTCGCCCTGCAGGTACTGAGCGAACGATTGCCCGACCTCGAGCTGGTCGATGCACAGGCCGCGCTCCCCAGGCGGACCGTCCTGAGATCACCCGACGCACTGCGCGTTCGGAGAACGGGCTGACGCGAACAGATCGCAAACGCGATGCATGAGCGATATTCGAGAGCGCTCTTGCGCGCCGTTTCGCGGTGCCTCTCGGCTCAATGCGTGGTCGTGCAGTGGATTCGACTCGCTCTTTCTCCACGCGGGTGACCCGATCCGTGTGTGCCAGCAGCAGGCGGCCGCTCGCTCAGTCGAGGTGCCGCTTCAGCGCCGCCAGCACCACTCGGGGATCCGAGCGGCGTTGGTAGTTCTCGGCCTGGTCGACCCACAACACCTTGCCGTCGCGGTCGATCAATAGCGATGTCGGAACGGGCAAGGCCTCGACCTCGTCCGTTGGTGGCCCTGAGTGATAGCCGAGGTTTCGCAGCCCGAAGGCGTCGGTCACCGCGAGGTCGCGATCCGAGAGCATGTCGGCACGCAAACCGTGGGCGTAGCGCCGGTCTCGAATCTCCTCGGGGGTGTCGGTGCTTACCGTGACCACCTGTACATCGCGCTTGTCGAATTCGTGCCGAATTTCTTCCCATCGCCGTAACTCGGCGACACAGTAGGGTCACCAGTGGGCGCGGAAGAACTTCATCAGCACGGGGCGACCCGCGAGGTTCTTCGAGTCGAACATCTCCCTGCGATCGTCGAGGGCGGTGAAGTGCGGGATGGTTTCGCCAACCTGGACACCGGTCGTGGCGACTTGCTGTTCGCTGATCGCAATCGTGAAGGGCAAGAACGCGCCCACCACGATCGCCAGGAGTGCAGGTAGAACGCCCAGTTTGCCTGCGCCCTTCACCAGGGCAGCGATTCCGACTCCCGCCGCTGCGAGGAAGCAGATCACGAAGAGTGTCCGGTCTTCGGGGATATCGACCATGCGCACGCGGTAGAACCATGTGCCTGCCGTCGCCGCCGCGATCGCCAGAGCGAGGAAGCCGAGTATCGTTCCGGGTTTGACCATCGTTTCACTCATTGCCGTTACCTCGTCGATCCCACGTTCCGCGCTGTTTTGGCCTTGAACTGTAGTGGCGAGGGTTCTACCGCGCCCGCGCCTGGAGGTCTTCCACGATCAATCGCACCGTATGCGCGATGACGTCCGGCACGCGCTCGAGAGGAAGGCCATAGAGATCGTGCATTCGCCACGATGCATCCAGGCCCGACAGGCCGAGGAGCATTGCAGTTGCATCCTCGGTTTCGCGGGTGGGCGCACCGATGGCCGCGACCATTCAAGAGCGGGCCTATACTTCGCCCATCTGGTATGTGCCGGAACCGCACAGCGGCCTTTCGCTGGTGACGGGAGCGGGCTCCTGGCTTTCCTCGCGAGGCGTCCTCGGTCTTCCTGACTCGTACCGGGTCGAAACGGAGCCGCATTGCAGGAAGTGAACGACATCATCGGGCCGCTCGCAGTCTGCTTCCTGATGGCGGTGGTGGGGCTCGAACTCACAGTCGAAGACTTCCGTCGCATCGGCCGGATGCCCAGGGCGGCGATCATCGGGACCCTGGGACAGATTTCGCTTCTGCCGGCCTTTACCTGGGCCGTTGCGATCGCCTTCGAGTTGCCCGCGGCGACCGCGGGTGGCCTGGTCTTGCTCGCCGCGTGTCCCGGCGGCGGGATGTCGAACATTCTGGTCCACTTCGCGGGTGCGAACCTCGCGCTGTCGGTCACGTTGACGGGGCTCACCTCGATCCTCGCGGTGGTGTCCTTGCCCCTCCTGCTCGACTTCGGCCTCGACTTCCTCGTTCAGGAACGCGGGACCTTCGTGCTGCCTGTGCGCGAGTTGTTCGGTCAGCTCGTCTTCATGGTGCTCCTGCCGATCGTGGTGGGCATGGTGATGCGAGCCCATGCCCCAGAGTGGGTGGCGCGCAATCACAAGCGGCTGTCGCGTCTGGGACTATTGGGGCTGGGTGTCGTCGTCACGCTGGCGTTCCTGAGCGACAGCGAACTCGTCGCCGACTCGATGGATGGCGTGATCGCACCCGCCTTCTTCTGGACCGCGGGAGCGGCGGCCCTCGGCTACGGGCTGGGCTGGGTGCTACGCCTCGATGTGCGGGACCGCTTTGCCCTGATGGTCGAGTACGCCACACGAAACTTCGCGGTTGCAGCGGTGGTCACGCTTGGCTCGCTCGAACGCCCCGACTTTCTCGGGATCCTCACCGCGGTGCTCGGCGTGGGTTATGCGATGATGTTCGTGCTCAGCGGAGCCCACCGTCGACTGGTGCGTGTGAGCTGACGGTGAAGCCCGGTGCGGTCGCGGAGCGAGATGGGTCCTTTGCGGACTACACTTGGGGACATCGCTTCGACGATGAAGGAAGCAAGGAGTCGAACGTGAGCGCTCCCGCAAGAATCGAAGGCAACTACGATCCCGCGAAGGATTACCGAACCGTCGTCGCCAACATCACCAATCACTGCAATCTGGCTTGCCGGCACTGCTTCGTGTTCAGGGATGGCAATCCCAACGAGGCCCCGAGATCGATCAGGGATGAGATGAGTGACGACGTCATCGTCGACACCATGGTCCATCTGCGAGACAAGCATGACATCAGTGCGGCGTTGTGGATGGGGGGCGAGCCCACGCTGAAGCCGAAGTTGTTGAGGCGGTTGGTCGAGTTGTTCGAGCACTCGACCATCACGACGAACGGCCAGGCGCCGCTCGTCGACTTCGGCCCCCACGTGCTCTACGTCGTCAGCCTGGACGGGCCGAAGGACCTCAACGACCAGATCCGGGGCGAGGGTGTGTTCGAGCGCGCGATCGCCAACCTCGAACGGCTACCCGAGGACTTCAGTTCGAAGTTCCAGGTCCAGAGCGTGGTGACGCGATCGAACCAGCATCGAGTGGAAGAGCTGATCGAGTCGCTGAGAGAAACGCGCCTCGGTTGGATGACGTTCTCGTTCATCGTCCCCGCCGCCACCGACCCCGACAACCCCGATGCCTGGGCGGACAACTTCGAGCGAGCAGAAGCGGTCGAGATGATCATGGCTCTGAAGAAGAAGTATCCCGGCTTCATTCGCAACACGCAGCGACACCTGGAGTTGATGCTTCCCCCCTATGCGGATCGGGTGACTTCCTACTGTCCCCCCAACCAGATGATCCTCTCCCTGTACCTCGAAGATGATCATTTCACCGTGCCCTTCTGCTGCCACGGTGACGACGTCGACTGCGAACGATGTGGCGCCTGGGTGGTCTTTCATTCGGCGGCCAGGATGGAGGCGAACGGGCTGATCTCCTGGGAGGACGCTGCCGGGTTCGCGGGCTAGATCCAGCCGAGGATCGGTCCGAAGATCAAGATCAGCAGTGCGTCGATGGCGAAGAGCCCGCCGATGAATCGCTTCTGCTTCGGCCTCGGCCAGTCGTGGGCATATACCGCTGCGGCGAAGAACGGGATGTAGACGGTGACGAACACCGGAAACGCTCCCCACCACGGATACACCCAGGCGAAGTGCGGGCTCATCTCGAGCGGGACCTCCAGGATGGAGAAGAGCGCCGCGTAGCCCACGATCACGAGCACCCGCGCGTTTACACCGAACAAGCGCTGCGAGGGATCGTCGGGCAGGGCCTTGCTGGCGATCAGTCCGGCGATCGAGAACATCAAACTGATTTCGATCCCGACGCCCACCATGATCAGAAACGAAGTGTGGTCGGGAACCGTCCAGAGCGCGTGACCGCTCAGGTGTTGGATCACGGCGTTGATGACTTCGACGAACCAGTGGACGGCGTACAGCGCCATGGTGGCCGCGATTCCATTCCAGTTGCGGTTCTTGATCTCCGTCGAATGGACATAGACGACCAGGGCCAGAATCGTGATCATGTGGCCTTGCAGGTTGTCGAGGCTGCGCAGGATCGACAGTGCCTGTTCGGTGACTTCGGGTTCGATCAGCTCCATGGTCGTCTCCTTGGTGGATTCTGAAGTCGGAGGATACGAGCCGCGCTCCACAGGCACCATTTGCGAGTCGGCAGGCCACACCATGCGACCGAAGCTGCCACCATGAGGATCCGCATCGAACACGAGCCAGACGTGTCGGTCGAGACGCCGTATGCTGCGTACACGCACTGGGGATAGGAGACGCGAACGATGAAGCAGCTCGGCGGTGGTGATGACATCTGGTTCGCCATCGAAACCGACACGACGCCGATGCACATCTTGCAGCTCGGCATCTACGACCCCTCTACGAGCGAATCGGCCGAGATCGACCTGGACGACGTCAAGCAGTTCATGCGAGAGCGGCTCGGCGGTTTGCCACTTCGCCAGAAGCTCCTGTCCGTTCCGTGGAACGCCGACTTTCCCTACTGGATCGAAGACGAAGATTTCGACCTGGACCAGCACATCCGCCACGTGCGGGTTCCGCCACCGGGCGACTGGGCCGCGCTGCTCTCCGTCTGCGGTGAGATCATGCAAGAGCCGCTCGATCGTTCACGCCCGCTGTGGGACATGGTCTTGCTCACGGACCTCGACGATCTCGAAGGCGTTCCCGAAGGCTGCTTCGCCCTCGCGCAGAGGGTGCACCACGGGCAGTTCGACGGAACGAACATCCTCCGGCTCGCGAGTCGCATTCACTCGACCGACCCCAAAGCCGAACCACCGCCCGCGGACGAGTGGGAGCCGGAGCGCACGCCGTCGGGTGTCGAGTTGTTGATGCGCGCACCGTGGAATCGCACGCAGCGCATCTTCAAAGGGGCGCAGGTTCTCGGCTCGAATGCCCCCAGGCTCATCGAGATGCTCTCCTCCAGTGACGGGGATGATTCGTCGAGCGCGGAGAGCCAGCCCGTACCGCAGACGCGTTTCAACCAGGCGATCGGCACCCGCGAGCGGGTGTTCGATGGCCTGACCCTGCCGCTGAAGGACGTGATGGAACTGCGGCATCTCGTCGAGGGTGCGACGGTGAATGACGTCGCGCTCTCGATTTGCGCGGGAGCATTGCGCAAGTACCTGCGTGCCAAGGGTGAACTTCCCAAGGATCCGCTCGCGATCAGCTCACCGGTTTCGGCACACGAGCAGGACGAAGACGAATCGACCGGCAACCGGATTTCGGCGATGTTCGCTGCGCTGCCGACCGACGTCGCCGATCCATTGGAACGGCTGCGTCTGGTACGACAGGCAACGAAGCGCTCCAAGGATACGACGGAAGAGATCGGTGCGGGCAACATGGCCGACGTGATCAACACCATTCCCACCTACCTGCTTGGGCCGCTGGTCGATGCAATCGTCCGCTTCGGCCTCATCGAATACCTGCCGAACCCCGCCAGCGGGGTCTCGATCACCAACGTGCCCGGCCCCCGCAAGCCTTCCTACTTTCGAGGCGCTCGTCTCGTCCGGGGGATCGGCTGTCCGTTCTTGTTCGACGGCGTCGGGTTGATCATCGCGATCTCGAGCTACTGCGACGACTTCCTGATGCAGTTCGGCTCGACGCCGAAGATGATGCCCGACCCCGAGTTCTTCGTGGAATGCCTGCGCGAAGCCTACGAGGAACTCGCGGCGACGCAGTAGCTGGAAACATGCGAACCGCACCACGAGGGAAACGACCATGACCGATCTCGCTTCGACCGTCTCGAAGGTGGCGAACGAAACCTACAGCCACACGCGACGCATCATGCCGGAACAACCCTGGTGGAAGAGAAGGATGATGCAATGCCCCAGACCCCGATGGCTCCTTCAGCACTGATCGGAGCTGCCGAGAAGCTCGCACCGCTGTTGCGCGAGAAGGCGCGCGAAGCCGAGCTGGCGAGGCGCCCCCTCGACGAGGTGATCGACGCCGTGCGCGAGAGCGGTCTCTTTTCCCTCATGATCCCGAAATGCTACGGCGGGCACGAAGCCGACCTCGACACCTTCTTCGAAGTCGCCCTTACACTCTCGCGCGCCGACGCATCGATGGGCTGGCTCATCGGTTTCTACATCGAACACGGCTTCTGGTTCTGTGGCTATCCCGAGAGCTTTCAGAAGGAACTCTACGCGGACGCCAACTACATCCTCGCGCCGGGAGCGTTGAACGTGGCCGGTGGCAAGGCGACGAAGGTGGACGGTGGCTACCGATTGGATGGCCTGTGGCAATGGGGCACCGGCATCGTCCACGCCGATTGGGTGATGGCGGGTGCGATGGTTCAAGACGGAGACGCGCCGGCCATGCCGCAGTTCTTCGCTCTGCCCGCCAGTGACGTCGAAGCTGCGGACGACACGTGGCACGTGTCGGGCATGTGCGGCACGGGTTCCTGGGACTTCCGCATCGACGATGTCTTCGTCCCGGAAATACGCGCGGTTTCGATGCTCGAACTCATGAACGCAACCGGCGAGGCGGCCCGGCTCCACGAGGCGCCTCTCTACAAAACGCCCCTCATGCCAGTGCTCGGGTTCGCCGCGGGCTTGCCTCTGGTGGGTGCAGCCCAGATGGCGCTCGACGAGTACCGATCGCAGACGAAAGCGAAGCTCGAGTCGGCGCCGGTCCCTGCCGGTGGCATGGACAGAAACCAGGGCAAGCCTTCGGTCGCCGCACGCGCGGCACTCGACATCGAGGCTGCCGAGCTCTTGTTCCGAGGCGTACTCGCAGACGTGATGGAACAGCGAAACGAAGCCACGATGGAAACGCGAAGCGCCTGGCTCACCCGCATGGCGCATGCGGTCTTCATGTGCCGCGACGCCGTGCAGGACATCGCCTCGGTCACGGGCGCGAACGGGAGCCGTCTCGATAATCCGATCCAACGGGCCCTGCGCGATATCTCGGCTGGCTCCAACCACGCCATCTTCGACCGCGAAATGCGCTACGCCGACTACGGCAGGCTTCTGCTCGGTCAGCCCATGCAGGGCATGATGGCCTGAGTTCGCGACGACCTTGTGCCATCGAGTTCGGTCCCCCAACCCGTCCAGATGGTCCCTTCATGCGTCGCCCATGCGAGGCTCGCGGCACTGCCGATCGACATAAGGAGAGTCACGAACATGAACGGTCCCCTCGACGGCTACACCGTGATCGATCTCAGTCAGGCGGTATCGGGCCCGTTGGCCACGATGATCCTCGCCGACCAGGGCGCCGACGTCATCAAGGTCGAGCCGACGACGGGCATCGGTGACTTCGTGCGGATCCCCTCCTACATGAAGGGCGGTCTCAACGCCTGGTTCATGAACCTCAATCGTGGCAAGCGCTCCCTGTCGCTCGATCTGACGAAGACCGAAGGACAGGAACTCGTGATCGAGATGTGCAAACAGGCCGACGTGTTCGTGCAGAACTTCCGGCCCGGTGCGATCGAACGGATGGGGCTCGGCTATGACGTATTGAGCGCCGTCAATCCCGACCTCGTGTATGTCTCGATCTCGGGCTTCGGTCCCACGGGCCCCTACGCCGACCGGCCGGTGCTCGACCCCGTCATCCAGGCGACCTGCGGGATGATCGACCGGCAGCTGAATCCGCTGATCCCGATCCCGGACATCATTCGCAACGTCGTCGCGGACAAGAGCACTTCCCTCACCGTCAGTCAGGCTGTGGTGGCGGCGTTGCTCGCGCGCGAGCGCGGCCACGGTGGTCAGCACATCGGCGTTTCGATGCTCGACGCCGCCATGTACTTCTTCTGGTCCGACGGCATGATGGATCACACGCTGCTCGACGACGATGTGAGCCCGGGGCGGCTCTTGTCGACGATCTACTCCGTCACCGAGTGTCGTGATGGCAAGATCGTCTACTTCGCCGGCAACGAGAAGCAGCGCCTTGGTGTCTGCGAGGCAGTGGGGCACCCCGAATGGGCGGAAGACGAACGCTTCGCGACGATCGCGGCGCTCGCTTCGAACCCCGATAACTACGCCTTGTTCGGAGAGATGCTCGCCGACGCGTTCGCCGAGATGGGGGCGGTCGAAGCCACCGAAGCCCTGATCCGGAACGAGGTTCCCGCTGGCCCGGTACTGACTGCGGAGCAGGCCATCAGCGATCCGCAGGTCGTGCACAGTGGGACCCTCGTCGAATGGCAGCATCCGCATGCGGGCACCGTGCGTCAGCCACGACCCGCGGCGGTGTTCTCCAAGACACCGACCACCGTTCCAGAATGCGTCCCGCTTCGCGGTGAACAGAACGACGAGATCCTTTCGCAGTTCGGCTTCGACAGTGAACGCGTAGATGAGCTGCGCGGCGCGAAGGTCGTTGGGTAAGGGCGCTCTTTGCAGGAATCACATGGAGGAACCAGGGAATGAACTTGTCCAAAGACGACCTGCTCCAGGTCTACAGACGGATGCGAACGATTCGTGCATTCGAAGAGAAGCTCACCGAGCTCGTCGGTTCCGGAAAGATCGGTGGCTTCATGCACCTCTATGCCGGCGAAGAGGCGATCGCAGCAGGCGTCTGCGCACATTTGAGTGACGACGACCTCGTCGGTTCGACTCACCGCGGGCACGGTCACTGCATCGCGAAAGGCGTCGACGTTCACGGGATGATGGCCGAGTTGTTCGGCCGATCGACCGGCTCCAACAAGGGCAAGGGCGGCTCGATGCATATCGCCGACGTCGATCGCGGCATGCTGGGCGCGAACGGCATCGTGGGCGGAGGCATCCCTCTCGTGACCGGAGCGGCGCTGAGCGCCCAGGTGCTCGGCAAGGACAACGTCGCCGTCGGCTTCTTCGGCGACGGCGCGACGAACCAGGGCCAGTTCCACGAGTCGCTCACCATGGCGCAGAACTGGAAGCTCCCCGCCCTCTATGTCTGCGAGAACAATGGCTTCGGGGAGTTCACTCCGACCGAGTTCGTGATCCCGGTGAAGGACATCGTCGAGCGA
>JASMLK010000075.1 GCA_030748735.1 Myxococcota bacterium
CCGCACTCTGGCAAGAGAAATCGACGTCCCGCTGCTCGACGTGGGGTGAACCACGTCTGCGCGGCGGAACGCCGATTTCTCTTGCCAGAGCACGAATCTGCACCGTCTCGCTACGGATGTTCATGAATAATCCGGGCTAGAGGCCCGTCGCAACATGCCCGAAGATGGCAACCGCCCCCTGGCCGAAGCACGACTCGAGCACATCGCCAGGCACGCCCACGGAAACCTGATTGCCTTCGAGTTCACCGTCTTCGGCGAGGCCGGCGAGGAACTGGGTGGCAACGTGGGCGAGAACCCGAGGATCTTTCAGGTCGGTGCCGGGGAAATGTTGCCTGCTGTCGAGCGAGCGCTCGTGGACCTGGCAGCGGGCGAGTGCCGGTCGATCGTTCTCTCACCCGAGCAGGCCTATGGCCCGATTCGCGACGAGGCTTTTCGAGAGTTTCCTCTCGACTCGATCCCCGAAGAAGCCCGTCAGGTCGGACGCAAGGTCATGGGGCGCGGGCCAGATGGCTCAGAGGACATGTTCGACATCGTTGCGATCCGTGACGACAAAGTGGTGATCGACATGAACCACCCACTGGCTGGTCGCACGCTCCGCTTCGAACTCAAGGTTCTGCACAACAACCCGTGTCAGGGCTGAAGGCGCTGAAGTTCCCTCATCTGCCTGTGCAAACTGATAGGGTCGGCTACTTCGACGAAGGCGGGATCGAACATCGCGTGCTCGACGAAGTCCGCCCGGTGCAGGATTGGGATGTGCCCGATGGCGACATCGTCATCGTAACGTGGTGGGAAACGGCCGAGCCCGTTTACGAGCCTTCGAAGCGAGCCTGCTGCGTGCCCACGCGCAGGGCAGCTGACCCTCCAGCGCGTAGACCAACGCTCCGCTTCCCCGTTCTGCGAGATCGCTGCGGCGGCTAGCCGACTCGCCAGTTCTCGACGGCCGCAACGATCGCCGGTGCGTCGGGATAGAGCGGCATCTCCATCGATGGTGCAAAGGGGATCTGCACGTCGGGTGTCGTGATGCGCAGGGGAGGGGCCTCGAGTAGGTCGAAGCCCTCCTCGACGACGCGCGCCGAGATCTCGGCTGCCGCGCCGCACGTGCGGTTGGCCGGGTCGACGACCACGAGCCGCCGCGTCTTTGCGACCGACGCCAGGATGCTCGCGAGATCGAGCGGCACCAGCGTGCGCGGGTCGATGACCTCGCAGTCGACGCCGCGTTCGGCCAGCGTGTCCGCCGCCGTGAGGGCCTGTGCGACCGCGCCCGAAATCGCGACGAGGGTCACGTCCGAGCCCTCGCGCCGAATCGCCGCGCGTCCAAACGCAACCGGGGCGTCACCTTCGGGTACCGGGCCGCGCGTCGTCCACAGGCCCTTGTCCTCGAACACGAGCACAGGATCGTCGTCGCGGATCGCGGTCAGTAGCAGTCCCTTTGCGTCCGCGGGCGTCGCGGGCACCGCGATCTTGAGGCCCGGGATGTTCATGAACATGGGATAGGGACGGTCGGAGTGGTGCGCGGCGTAGGACGACGCGTACCACATGCCCGCGCGTATCACGAGCGGGATGCGGGTTTGACCGCCGAACAGGCCGCGACTGCGCGCGGCCTGGCTGATGATCGGATCCATCGCCACCCACATGAGACTCGCGATCATCAAGTCGACGACCGGTCGCAATCCCGTCATCGCGGCTCCAACCGCTGCGCCGACGAAGCCGCTTTCGGAGATGGGTGCGCTCCAAAGGCGATTCGGGCCGACCGGACCGAAGGCGCCCGCACTCTCGAGCATGCCGATGTCTTCGGCGATCAGGATGATGTTCGGATCGCGGGCCATCTCTTCGCGTTCGGCTTCGTAGATCGCTTCGAGGTAGCCGGCTTCGCGCACGTCGCCGCCCGGGTCCCCGGCTGTGGCTGTTTCGGGTGACGTTGCACGTGCGATCGGAGTCGCCCAGAGCTCTTCGAAGGCCGCTTCCGGCTCCGGCACGGGGCTATCCAGTGCAAACCGGACGGCCGCGGCGATCTCGTCGGTCACTTCCTTTTCGAGCGCTTCCTGTTCGGCGAGCGTCGAAGCGCTCTCGCTGAGCAGCAGCTCGCGGTGCAACGTGATGGGATCTCTTTCGCGCCAACGGTCGACCTCGGCGGCGTCTCGATAGCCCCCCGGAATCCCCTCGCCATCGGCGTGTTCGCAGTAGCGATAGGTCTTGGCTTCGATCAGCGTCGGCCCCTCGCCGGCACGCGCACGCGCAGCCGCGTGTGCGACGGCTTCGTGCACGGCGCGTACGTCTTGCCCATCGACGATCACGCCCGGGATGCCATAGCCGGCTGCGCGCACCGAGATGTCTTCGACCGACGTTGCAGCTTCGATCGGCGTGGTGGCCGCGTAGCGATTGTTTTCGCACAGGAACAACACGGGCAGCTTCCAAACGGCCGCCATGTTGAGACTCTCGTGGAAGGTGCCCTGATTGCTTGCACCGTCTCCGAAGAAGGAAAGGCAGAGCTGGTCGCTTCCTCTCACGCGAGCCGAGATGCCCGCTCCCACTGCGACGGGCAGGCCTGCGCCCACGATCCCCGATTCGCCGAGACTCCCGACCGCAAAGTCGGCCAGGTGCATCGAGCCTCCGCGCCCGCGACAGACGCCGCCAGTACGGCCGAGCAACTCGGCCATCAGCGGTGCGAGTGCGGCTCCTTTGGCGATCGGGTGCCCGTGCGAGCGGTGGGTTCCCGTGATCGTGTCGGTTTCACGCAGCGCCAGGCACGCGCCCACCACCGTGGCTTCCTGCCCGGTGCTGCAGTGGACGGGACCCGGAACGACCCCTTCGTCCTTCAAGCGGCGCGCCTCGTCTTCGAAGTGGCGCACGCGCAGCATCCGGCGCTGCATTTCGATCGCAACGGGCGTGGACATGTTGGCTCCTGTTCGCGATGGGGTACGCATGGGGAACGGTACCGCTGCCGCTGCATCCCGGCACAAGCGCGGCCCCTCGCCATCGGGGTGGGGCGCCCATGCAAAGTCGACGCTCCTGGTGAGTCGGTTGGTCACACTTCCAACCGACCGAGGGGGCAGCCGCGATCGATGGGCGGGGATAGAATTCCGCTGTATCGCGGAACCACGAGCAGTCGATCACGATCGACCGAGCGCTTGCGGCCGCGTCACCTGGGGGGCCCGTGCTCGCATGGCTGCACAACCGCAAGACTCGTGGCAGTTGGAGGCGGAACAGCCGCGCGGCCTCCTCGAAGGTTTCAGGAGCTTGTCGATGCCCCTGTACCTGTCGGTGGTCGTGCCGCTTACGGCCGTCTTCGTCCTCGCATTCTTCCTGCAGTTTCGCGCCGACGTCCTCGCCGCTCAGGAGCGGCTTCTCACCCAGGAATCGGCCGTCATCGGTCGCGGTGTGCGTTGGGTCGATCGCGAACTCGAAGGCGCAACCAGCGACCTCCGCTTCGTCGCCGATCTGATCGGGGAAGCGATCGAAGGCGAATCGGCGACCGGAATCGAAGTGCTCGAACGAAGCGCTCTCGCGTTCATGGAGAGCCGCCCCGGTTACTTCCAGGTGCGCTTCCTCGACGCTGTGGGGCTCGAAGTAGTCAAGGTCGAGCGTACGCGTGATGGTGCGGGGGTAGCGCCCGCAAGCGATCTGCAGAACAAGAGCGCCCGGGCCTACTTCACCGAAACCATGCGCCTGCGGCCCGGCGAAGTCTTCTTGTCTCGCATGGAATTGAACGCCGAACACGGCAAGCTCGAGCAGCCCCACAAGCCGGTGATTCGACTCGCGATACCGATCGACGACGCGTCCGGGCAGCGGCGTGGGGTCGCCATCCTCAACGCGCATGGTGAGCATTTCCTGCGAGCATTCGAACGCAACGGCGACGAGGCTGGCATTCAGCGCATGATCGTCGATTCGCAAGGCTATTGGCTTCAGCATCGGCAGGCCGTCGAATGGGGCTTCGTTCTCGATCACGGTCGAAGCTTCAGCGCCACGTTCCCGCAAGTGTGGTCGCGACTGGAGGAGGGCGAGCCGGGTGACATCGAGGCGCCCGAAGGCCTGTTTCAGGTGGATCGGGTGACGCTGCAACCCGCCGGGCAGACCACGTCCGAGTCGCACGCCTGGCTGTTCATTTCGTTGATTCCCCGCCGAATCCTCGACGACGTCGCGGTCCATGCCGCGACACCCCTGCTCGTCCTCGCAATGCCGCTCTACTTCGTCCTGCTCGTCGTCGGCTGGGCACTGGCGGCGGCCATCCAACGACGTCGGTTGGCGCAGGATGCACTGCGCGGCCTCGAAGAGGTTCAGCGTGCCATGATGCGCTTTGCGCTCGATGCGATCGTCGTGATGGACGGAAAGGGCATCACGCTCGAGTTCAATCCATCGGCCCAGGAGATCTTCGGTTACACGCGCGACGAAGCGTGCGGCCGGCTGGTTGCGGACATCATCATTCCGCCGGCCCATCGTGAAGCCCATCGGATCGGGATGGAGCGCTACCTGGCGACTGGTGAAGGCACCATCATCGAAAAGCACATCGACGAACTCACGGCGATTCGAAAGAACGGTGAGGAGTTCCCCGTCGAGTTGACCGTCTGCCCGATCATGGTTTCGGGCAGGCATCTGTTCTGTGGCTTCTTGCGAGACCTGAGCGAGAAAGAGGACGATTGAATCTGGTGACTCCGCCACCGTCCCCGTCACACGTCGACGCCTACGCACCGAGGGAAATCGCGGGACGCGTACGCGACCTCGATGTCACGAAGGCGAACCTCGACCTGCCGAGCATGTTGGCCCTCGCGATTTTCGCGGGTGCGGAGTTCTTTACGGGGAACAACCTCGTCGTCATGGCCTGGGCGAGTCGGTTGGTCAGCACGCGGAAGGTGCTTCGCAGTTGGGCTTTCTGAATATTCCGGCCGAACCTCTAGCCCGCATTATTCATGAACATCCTACTGCGACGGCACATCTCCGCACTCTGGCAAGAGAAATCGACGTCCCGCTGCTCGACGTGGGGTGAACCACGTCTGCGCGGCGGAACGCCGATTTCTCTTGCCAGAGCACGAAT
>JASMLK010000076.1 GCA_030748735.1 Myxococcota bacterium
TCGCTCTTTCGGCACAGCAACCACGTCGAAACCCTCGCGTGCTTCGAACGGGTAGACGCCTGATCGCGGTTCGAGTTCTGGTCGCCGCTCGGTGGCCGTCGCCGGCATCTTGGAACCGGTGGTGTGGGTATCGAACCTGGGCTCCGGGCTATTGGCGCGCGAGTTCGGCTTCGCGTTCCTGGCGTTTCTCCATCAACGCTTCCATCCGCTCGCGCGGGACGGCGATGAAGATGCCTTCGGCTTCGGCGGTGACGACGTCTCCGGCCAGGATGCGTCCCTCACAGAACACCTTGCGGCCTTCGCTGCGCGCCCATTCGGTTTCGATGACCAGATCGGTATGCAGCGGAGTCGGCTTGCGATACTTCACCGTGAGCGTTCCCGTCATGCCGGGATTGCCCGACAGGCTCTGCACGAAGCCGAGCACCTCGTCGAACGCGCACGAAACGTACCCGCCGTGCACGGAACCCGGCGGCCCCTCGTAGGCCGAGCCGAAGCGCACGTGACCAGCCGCGGTTCGTTCGCCGGTCTTCTGGATCGTGATCGGGGGTGCGAGAGGATTGGCGAGGCCAATCATCGGGCTCTGGTCGAAGAAGGCGCCAACGTTGCCCGCGTTCGCGGCTTCGGAATGCCCCATCACCTTGAGCAGGCGCGGATGCGCTTTCAGGGCTTCGGCGTAGCGCTCGAGACCTTCAGCCGCGCGGCTCAGTTCGTCGACCGGGGCGTTGCTGGGAACCAGTCGTTCGATCACCAGGCGCATCGCGTCGGCCAGGCGCCGCTTCTGCTGCCACATCTCACCGCCACTGCTCTTGCTCGCATCCCAGTGGCTCTGGATCGCCTTTGCTTTGGAATCTGACATGCGTTCTCCGTTGTGCGGGCGCACGGCCTTGCATGGATGGTGGCGCAGGGAACTGGGCGCCGAATGCGGGCGCCGCCCATCATTGCGCCCAACACACCTCGCACGAACCGCTATCCAGCGATCACACCTACTCTTCGAAGATGTCGTCTTCGCCGAGCCAGAGAACGCCGATGCGCACACCCACCATGTGCTGGGGCCCATCGATTGTGCGGTTGTGCCCATCCTGCTCGATCAGCTCGGACAGGTACATGTAGTGATAGGCGACGGAGCCGGTCACGGAGAGCGTCTCGCTCATGTGGAGATTCACGCCGAAGCGCGGTCCGATGCCGATCCCGAGGTCGACGATGTCGATGTCCCCCACGCTGCTGTACCAGTCGTAGTTGAGTCGCAAAGACGGCCCGGCCCAGACCCGCATCGCCGGACTGCGCAGGACGCCGTAGCCGACCGTCGCGTCCAGGGTGAGGCCGTTGACGATCTCGTCCTTCTCCTCGTCGAGTTCGCGTTCGCCGAGGCGATAGCCGAACTGAAGGCGGAAGTTCAGCGGGTCGTTCGTGGAAACGTCGCTGTCCCACAGGACCCCGATACCACCCATCGAAGCAGAAAAGCCCCGGTCCTGACCGTGATCGTTTATCTCGGACCAGGAGAACTCACCTTCGAGGTAGCCACCCAGCCCGCCGGCCAACGCCGCGGGTGCTACGCCCAGCAGCACGGCGAACGCCGATGCAACCGCGAGCGCTCTGCCTACGACACGTCGCGTGGCCCCCCGGCTCGAGGCCATGGCGCTGGGCGCCGCGATCGACGGACATGCCGTCCCCGATTCACTCACCCTGCTCGCTGCGCGACCCACCGCCGTCCTCCAGATTCATCCTGATACGGATCAACCGATGATAAGTCACGCACGGAAATGAAGTCAATCGAACGATCGAGACATTGCACGGCCCCGAAAGCGAAAGAGGTCCCCGATCCGAAGGATCAGAAGATGTCTTCCGCGTCGCGGAACAGGAAGGTGAGACGTACCGTGATGAGTTGTTCGGTGCCGTTGAATCGGTCCTTGCCGAAGTCGTCATCGATCGTCTCGCGGACGTACATGTACTGATACGCGATCGATGGGGCGATCGAGACCTGTGGGCTCACGTGCCAGTTGAGCCCGAGGCGCACTCCGCCCCCGAAGCCGAGACCGAGCACCTCGGCGAGATCGTTGTCGTAGAAATCCACGCCGATCCGCGCTGCGGGGGCGACCCAGAGTCGCAAATCGCGCAAGCGAACGACGCCGAACCCCACGGAGAGATCGAGGGCTCCACCATGGGCTTCCTCATCGACGGTGTTCTCGGTGCGGACATAGCCCACGGTCCCGCGAACGTTCAGCAGTTCGTCTCGTGCAACGTTCGTGTCGAGCACGATGCCCGCGCCCAGGCGGGTGTTGGTGAAGTCGGCTTCGCCGAGGTTGTAGGCGATCGTCTGATTGCCGCGCGGGTATTCGAGATAGGCGCCGACACCACCGGCCGTGGCCGATGACGCCTGGACGACGGCCACGGCGACGAAGGTGAGGACCGCGAAGAAGCGGTGTTGAATCGACATGGGGCAGCTCCAGAACCATCGGGGGGGGACAACTCTTCTATTCGTCGGCTTTCCGGCCCGCTCACGTGACCTCGGTCACGACGAGCCCCATCCTGTGGACCGGCAGCGAGGCCGCAAGTCGCAGCCAGGCTCGACGCCCGCCGGCCAGATCTCGTAAGCTCGCGCCCCTCTCGAGCTGCTAGCAGCACCAGGAGACGCGACCCCGCCATGTCGAACCCCACGGACAACGTCAAGCTCTGCCCCGAATGCGGGGACGAGTACACCCTGCAGGCAAGCGACTGTGCGGACTGCCGCGTTCCTCTCGTACTCCCGAGCCAACTCGAACAAGCCCCGCCGCCCGAAGCCTTCCCCGAAGTCGATGAACTCGAATGCGTGCGGGTGGGGCCGATCGCCTGGACGCGCGCCCTGTCGACCGTGCTCGAGCAGGGCCAGATCCGCCACCGCGTCGAGCCCGACAATCGCACGCCCGAGGAGGGTGGCGCCGATCGCCGCGAATTCGACGGTGCCGACGTCTTTGGCACCTGGGTCATGCCCGACGACCTCGAACGCGCCAAGCAACTCGACGCCGAGGTCTTCGTCCACATCATCGGCCAGCAGGCCGACGCGCCGGAAGCCGCGGAAGACGAAGTCTGCCCGGCCTGCCAGACCCCGCTCGCGGTCGACGCCCTCGAATGCCCCGACTGCGGGCTCGCGTTCAACTAGCCCCGAAGGCCCTCAGTTGTAGGAAGGCGTGCCATCTGACGGAGCGGCCGCTCCCCCCAACTGCTCGAGCGCTTCCTGAAGGTCGCGAATGTAGTCATCGGCGACGTCGGCGTGGGCGGGTGAGAGCATGAGTTGGATGCCCTGCGGCTCGGTGATCACACCCGTGAACCAGCCCTTCGCGTTGAGGGCCCCCCAGATCGCAAAAACGTTGGCGTCCTCGGCTCCGTAGGCGAACAAACCGAGCTTCGGCTGGCCGAACGTGTACAGGCCCGGAATCTCATCGATGGCGTTCATCAGCTTTTCGCGCGTGTCGGTCACCCGCTTCGCTTTTTCGCAGTACCCCTCGACCCCCAGGTAGTGCATGACCGCCCAGGCGCTCGCGAAGGCGCCCCCCGGACGCGTCCCCGCCACGGTGGGCGTACTCATGCCGCCCGCGGGCCAATCGTCGAAGACGAAGGACTGGAAGTTGCGCTGCTCTTCGTTGCGGTGGAACACCGTCGAAGCGCCCTTCGCCGCGTAGCCGTACTTGTGCAGGTCGGCGGACATCGAGTTGACCTGGGGAACCGAGAAATCGAAGTCCGGCAGCTCGATGCCGTTCATGCGGGCAAACGGTGCGAAGTAGCCCCCGACGCACGCATCGACGTGGAGCCAGAGTTCATGGGCGTCGGCCAGCTTGCCCAACTCGGCAATCGGGTCGACCACGCCGAAGGGGAAACACGGTGCCGAACCGACGAGCATGATCGTGCGGTCGTCGATCGCACGATCCATCGCCGCGACATCGGCCGTGAAGTCCGTGGCGACCGGCACCCGCACGACCTCGAGGCCCAGATAGGCGGCGGCCTTGTCGAAGGCGGGATGGGCGGAGCGCGGCACCACGATCTTCGCGCCCAGCACGTCTCGCCCGCGTGCGCGAGCGGAATCGCGACACGCCTTCACCGCCAGGATGATGCTTTCGGTCCCGCCCGACGTCATGTTGCCCACGGCCTCGTCCGGGGCGTTCAACAGGCGCAGGCCGCAGGAAACGACGTCGGCCTCCATTTCGCGAATCGACGGGAAGGCCGCCATACCGAGCCCGTTTTCGGACTGGTACATCGCGTAGGCTTCCTTGGCGACCTGCATGACGTCGTCGCCAGGGTTGAAGACATAGACCGCCGTGCGCGCGTCGCGCCAATCGACGTCGCCGCGTCCCGCGTTTTCGAGCGCGTCGCGGATCTCCGACCAGGCACTGCCCTGCTGCGGAATCTTACCGGTGGATTCGACCATCTTTCATCTCCTCTACATCGCCTCGCGCCGGTTCGCAGGGTCGCAGCCTTGCCCTTCGCAAGAGGGCTCGCAGTCTAACACGCGGTTTGGTTCTCCCTGGATCGCACGGGAGCGCCAGTTTCGCTGGCCCCTCGTCGCGATCCCATTATGATCCCCGCCCATGGGATTCGAAATTCAGGGAAGACTTCACGCCATCATGGACGCCAACCAGGTGACCGAACGCTTTCGCAAGCGCGAGTTCGTACTCGAGCTCGCCGACAACCCGCAGTATCCGCAGTTCGTGATGTTCCAACTCACGGGCAACCGCTGCGAGAGCATCGACAGCTTCAAGGTCGGCGACGAGGTACGGGTCGACTTCAGCTTGCGCGGACGCGAATGGAAGAGTCCGCAGGGCGAGATCCGCTACTTCAACAGCCTCGACGTCTGGAGTGTCGATCTCGCCAGTGGGTCCTCGGGCGAAGAACCGCCGCTGCCGGACGGACCACCGCCGGGCTTCGACGACGTTCCGTTCTAGCCCGCAACCGGTCGAGGGCGCGAAGTCATGGACCGCGACGCTCGCCGGGGCGCCGCGTTTGGAGGGATGACGACGTGAAGCAGCGTGCGACGACCACTCGTGCGGCCATGGAAGGCATCGCGCGAGCGATGGCCCTCATCGGTCTCACGGCCCTCGTCGGCTGTGGCTCCGACTTGCCGCCGATCACCGACTGCCGCGACGTGAACGACATCCACCCGATCTGCGGCATGCAGAACCCCGAAGATCTGGCGGTACTCGAGGGCGACACGCGGCTCATCGTGAGTCAGTACGCGGACATGACCGCGCCCGAGGGTGCGGGCAACATCGCGGTACTCGACCTGCGCGACGAATCACTTCATATCGCCTATCCGCCGACGGACCGTGCCGCACGAACGACGCCTTCGCAGGGCTGGGGAGACGCCAACTGCCCCGGACCGCCCTCTCCGCTCAACCCCCACGGCATCGACCTCGCACAGCGCAGCGATGGACGCTGGCAGCTCCTGGTGGTGAACCACGCCGGCCGCGAATCGATCGAGTTCCTGGAGGTCCTGCAAGACGGACCGCAGGTTCAGGTCGTCTGGCGTGGCTGCGTGATTCCACCCGAAATCGCCTACTTGAACGACGTGGTGCATCTGCCGGGCGGCGGCTTCCTCACCACGCACATGATGGAGTTTGGCAGCCCCTTCGTCGGCATGATCAAGGCGATGCTCGGGATGGACACGGGTTGGGTGTACGAATGGCACGCGGACCGCGGGTTTTCGCAGGTACCGGGCAGCGAAGCGCCCTTCCCCAACGGCATCGAGATCTCGGACGATGGCAGCGAGGTCTACTTGAACGCCTACATGGCGGATGAAGTGCGGCGCATTTCGCGCACGAGTGGCGAGCTGCTGGCGACGGCCGCGGTCCCCGGCCCCGACAACGTCACCTGGTCGAAGGATGGGAAGCTGCTCGTGGCCTCCCATGTCGGCGAAACAGCGGAACAGATGGCGTGCATGAGCCTCGAAGAAGGCGCATGCCCAATGTCCTTCGAAATCGTCGCACTCGACCCCGACAACCTGGAAGGCGGCGCGATCTTCGCCAACCGCGGCCCGCCGATGGGTGCAGGCACCGTGGCGGTCGATGTCGGCGGCGAACTCGTGATGGGTTCGTTTGCGGGCGATCGGGTGATCCGGGCACGCATGCCGCGACGCTGAAAACGCGCTCAGCGCACGCGGCGCGCGAGGTAGACAACGTGGCGGCGGCCACCGCGTCCTGCCCGCAGCTTCTCGACCTCGAAGCCCACCTTTTCGAGGCGCTTCTCGAAGGCGCGGTCCGGCGCTTCCGACCAGACCGCGAACACGCCCCCTTTCGAAAGCGCGCGACGCGTCGCATCGAGCGCCACTCGACCGTAGAAGGGGTCCCAGGTGGCGTCGGTGCGCGGGTGCGGGCCTTCGTAGAGATCGATCACGATCGCGTCGAAGCGCGGGCTCTTCTTTTCCCTGGCGCGCGCCTCGATCGTGCGCGCCACGTCGGCGATGAACACATGCACGCGCGGGTCTTCGAGGACGTGCCCGTTCAGTTCCGCGAGCGGGCCCGCGCACCATTCGCGCACGACCTCGTTGAGTTCGCAGACTTCGATCGTCGCGGTTGCGGGAAGTGCTTCCGCAGCGCGTCGCAGGGTGCACCCCATGCCGAGTCCGCCGATCAGGACGCGGGGTGAATCGAAACCCGCGAGTGCGTTGCACGCGGCTTGCGCAAGCACCTGCTCGGAGCGATTGGCGCGGCTGTTCATCAGCACACGCCCCGCGATCGTGATCAGGAATTCGTCCTCGTCGCGCTTGCGCAGTTCGAGTTCACCTTGGGGTGTCTGGGCGCGACCGATGGATTGCCAGGGGATGGCCATGGAGTCCTTTGTTCGAAATCGAGAGGAATCAACAATATAGTTCGCCTCGCCCTGGCGTTCGGGGGTGTGGGTAGGCTCGCGACGCCGCAGACGAGGGACGCGTGCCGACACGGAACCCTGGACCCATCGAGCAGCGGCAACGCCGCGACAAACTGCGTTTGGCCCTGCTCGTACTCGGCGGCCTGGTCTCTGCGACCGCCGCGTGTTCGCCGCCCGAACATGTTCCGGTGCGGGCCGTCGTCTTGATCAGCTGCGACACCCTGCGCGCGGACCGCCTGGGGATGTACGGCTACGAACGCGACACGAGTCCGAACCTCGACGCGTTCGCGAAGCACGGGGTCCGTTTCGAACGGGCCTACGCCACGGCGCCGCACACGAACCCCGCGCTCAGCAGCTTGCTCACGAGTCGGCTGCCCGATGAAATCGGCGTGGCGGGGGGCAACCGGACGCTGATGCCCGCGTCGATCGAGACGCTGCCCGAATGGCTCGGCGAAGCCGGCATCGAGAGCGCGGCGATCGTTTCGAACTGGGCCCTGCGCCGGGCGGGTGCCCATCAGGGTGACGTCGGGGTGAGCCAGGGCTTCGCGCACTTCGACGACGACATGGGAAGTGAAGCGGGACTGCGCGCGGGCCACTTCGAACGTCTCGCCGACGCGACGACCGACGCGGCCATCCGCTGGCTCGACGCGAACGCCGCAGGAGAAGAACGCTTCTTTCTCTGGGTGCACTATCAGGATCCGCACGGCCCCTATACCCCGCCCGCCTCTCAACTCGGACGCTACGAGAGCACGCCCCAGCCGGGCCTGCTGCCAAGGCTCGGCACGACGCAGGAAGGCTTCGGTCAGATCCCCCACTACCAGATCCTCGAGGGGCGACGCGAACCCGGCTGGTACCGCGATCGCTACGACGAAGAGATCCGCTTCTTCGACCAGGAGGTCGGCCGTCTGCTGCGCGGCCTCGACGAACGGGGCGTCTTCGCCGATAGCCTCGTGATCTTCACGGCAGACCACGGCGAATCCCTGGGCGAGCACAACTATTGGTTCACCCACGAAGCGAACCTCTACGACGAAGAAGTACGCGTGCCGTTGGTCGTGCGTGCACCGGAAGGCGTTCCGCTCGCAAGCGCGAGCGAGTTGGTGTCGCACCTCGACGTAGCGCCGACCGTGCTCCACGCACTCGGCCTGCCCGCGCGACCGGCCCGCGGGAGCAGCCTGCTCACGGGCGATCTGCCCGACGACCGCATCGTGCCGCATTCGCTTCACCCCGAAGACAGCCCGCTTCGCTGGTTCGCGATCACCGACGCACGCTACCGCCTGGTGCTGCCTCGCTCCGGGCCACAACTCTTCGACTACCGGAACGACCCCGAAGAACTGCGCGATCTCGCGGCCGACGAACCCGATCGCGTCGAGTCCATGATCGATCGCTACCGCGCATTCGCGGCGAAGATCCCCGCCCCGCCCCGCGTCGAGGTCGTCGAACTCGATGTCGACGACGACACGCGCGCAGCCCTCGAAGCCCTCGGCTATCTGCCGCCGGACGAAGACGACGAAGCTGCGAACGACACCGGGGACCCACGACCGTGAGCCGGAAGGTCCTGGCCGCGCTGATCGCGGGCTTCGCGGTCGTCGACGTTCTGTTCTTGCGTTGGGTCTTCATACACTTCGGCAACTGGGGCTTCTGGGACTGGGACTACCAACAAACCCTGCTCGAAGTCGCGCGCGTGTCGGTCGTCGAATACGGACAACTCCCGCTGTGGAATCCCTATCTCGGCGGTGGCGTCAGCCTGGCGGGTCACACGCTGAACCACACCTGGTCACCGAGTTTCGCGATCATCCTGCTGTTCGGGACGCTCGCCGGAACGAAGCTCTGCATCGCCATCTATCTCGCACTGGCCCAGTGGGGGGCCTTTCGGCTCGCTCGCTCGCTCGGGCAGGACGTGATGTCCGCTGCGTTCGCGGCCACTGTGTTTTCGCTCGGAGGTGTCTATGCGCAGCGGCTGAGCCATGGGCAGTTCGAGTGGATCGCGATCGCGTGGGTGCCCTTCGTGATCCACGCCCTCGATCGTGCGCGCGAAGCCCGGGTCGCTGGGGCGTCGAGGTTCGCGTCGATCCGACCGGTCGTGATGGCCGGGGGCTTCTTTGCACTGCTGATCCTCGACGGCGGGCCCTACCAGTTCGCCTTCTTCGGCGTCTTTCTCGGCTTGTACGCCTGCATTCGGTCGTTCGAGGTGCGGGCAGCGTTTCCCGTGTTGCAGCTTGCGATGTCGGTCGCGATCGCGGTGGGCATTGCGGCGGTGAAGCTGTTTCCCGTGCTGGATCTCGTGACCCGCTATCCGCGCATCACGAGCGAAGACCCGTTCTATGGGGCGCCCTTCGAACCCGGCTTGTTCGCCGTGTTGTTCCAGATGTTCCTCTCGCGCGCGCAGTCCCACGATCCAGCGATGTGGATGCCGTATGTGCTGAACGTCGGCTGTTACGTGGGCATCGTGCCCCTGGTCCTGGCGGGGCTCGCACTCGGCTGGAACGCCGCGCGCTATCGCGCATGGATCGCAACTGGAGCGATCACGCTGTGGATCAGCCTCGGTGTCGCGGCCCCCATCGATCTCTGGCACCTCCTCCACCGGCTGCCCGGCTTCGACATGCTTCGCGTGCCGGCGCGTTTCAACGTGTACGCACTGCTCGCCATCGCGTTGCTCGCCGGAGCCGGACTCACGGCGCTGCGTGAACGCATACCCGACGCGCGACATGGCGTGCTGGCCGGTGCGACGCTCTTGTTGGTCGCGGCCGTGAACCTCGTGATCGTGAACGGGGACGTCTTCAAGGTGGCGTTCTCGATCCGCCCGCTCGAAACCGCACCGCGTGCGGCCGGCTTCGAAACCCACTACGCCTATTCGCCGTTCATCGCCCGCTATCGGCAGGCGGCCCTCTACGAGGTGCACCCCAACTGGCCGAGCGGCAGTTTCCCCGCGGTACTCGAAAATCGCGGTGTGCGCTGGGCCTTCAAGACGATTCCGTTCCCGTCCCACGCGCTGTCGACCGAAGACGCGGGCTATCGCGGTGAGGCCTGGGTGGCGAGCGGCGAGGGACGCATCGAGGCGGTGGAGATCACACCGAACCGCATCTCCCTTCGCAGCGACGGCGGGCCCATGCTCTTGCGCGTGAATACGAATTTCGACCCGGGATGGCGCGTGCGATCGACACCCCCGCTCGAACTGGTCGAACTGGACGGAACCCTCGCGCTCAACGTGCCTTCCGGAATGCGAGAACTCGAACTCGTCTATCGTCCGGTGCCCTTCTATTGGGGGGCGGGCGTATCGCTCTCGTCACTCGTCGCCGCGACGGCGGTGCTTCGGCGACGCACGTTGAAACCATCGAACATGGAAGCAGGAGAGTCCGCTTGAGTTTCGCTGCGATGCGCAGCACCGCGCGGTGCATGAAGACCTCGAGGTCGTTCGCGGTCGCGCTTGCGTGTCTGTTGGTGCTTGCGCTCGCAGTCGGTTGCGCGGAAACCGAGTCTCCGACGACTCCCGGTGCGCCCAATGCACCCACCGCACCCAACGCCCTGATCATCACGATGGACACCCTGCGTGCGGATCACATCGCCCCCTACGGCGATGCCCAGAGCCGAACGGCCGCAATGCAGCGCCTGGCCAGCGAGGGAACGCTCTTCGAAAACGCCATGAGCCCGATGCAGATGACGCGCCCCTCGCACGGCAGCCTGCTTACTTCGCTCTACCCTCGCGACCACGGCATCGTCAACAACAAGATCGCCCTCGACTCGCAGTTCCGTTCGCTCGCCCGGGTCTTCCGCGACGCGGGCTATGCGACCGCAGCATTCACGGCCGTCAAGTTGCTCGCGCCGGGCTCCGGCTTCGAGCAGGGTTTCGATCACTTCGACGCCCCACGTGAAGCACGCACGCGGGATGCGCGAGCCGTCATCGACGCCGCCGAGCAATGGCTCGCAGCGCGACCCGCCGGGCAGCCGTTCTTCGTGTGGCTGCATCTCTTCGACCCCCACACTCCCTACGCGCCTCCCGAAGACCTCCGCCCCGCTGCAACCCCTGGCCCCGGTGGCGACCTCGCATCAGCGGGGATCGAAGAGCTGATCGCGTTGTCCCGGAACCACGGCGGCGACCTCCCCGGAAGCGCAGTCGAAAGGGCGAAGGCGCTCTATCGCGGGGACATCGAGTACGCCGACCGCGAACTCGGACGCCTGCTCAGCACCCTCGAACGCGACGCGCTACTCGATCGAACGGCCATCGTCCTGACGGCCGATCACGGCGAGTGCTTCGAAAACGGAATCTACTTCGAACACAGCGACTGCCTCTACGAGGGCGCCGCTCGCATTCCGTTGATCTTTCGCTTTGCAGATCGCGTGGCGCGTGGCGTGCGACGCGACGAAGTCGTCGAGATCCTGGACGTGGCCCCGACGCTGTTGTCACTCCTCGACCTCGACGTCCCCGCGGCGTTTCTCGGTCGCCGGCTCTTCGATGCGACTTCAAAGGCGCGCGAAGCCGCCTTCCTCCAGCACCC
>JASMLK010000077.1 GCA_030748735.1 Myxococcota bacterium
CCGATCCCAACAAGGGGATCCGCAGCTTGATCGAAGCCATCGGTCAGACCGAAGCGCCGACGCGGCTTACGCTGATCGACAACGACCATCCCGACAACGAAGTCTTCAAGTGGGCGCGGGCGGCGGGGATCGAACACCGCATCGAAGTCACGGGACGCGTTCCCCAGGAGGAGCTGATCCGCCACTACCGCAGCGCATCCATCGTTGCGGTGCCTTCGCGCTACGAGGGCTTCGGTCTTCCCGCGGTGGAGGCGATGGCGTGCGGAACACCCGTCGTGGCCTGCCAGGCGGGCGCGCTTCGCGAAGTGATGGAACAAGCCGGGGGCGGCATCACGGTACCCATCGACGACAGCAAGGCGCTCTCGAGCGGCATCCGCGAACTCATGGCCGACGCCGATCGCCGCCGGGCGCTCGGTCAAACCGGGCGACGCAAAGTGTGCGATGTCTTCTCGTGGCCACGCATCGCGCGGCGCACCGCCGAGGTCTATGCCGAAGTGCTGTCCGAACGGCGCGGCTGACCGACGACCACGATCACGTCGGCGAGCACGGGCGCGAGGCGCGCAAAGGCATCCATCCCGCGCACACACGCACCCGCGACGAACTGCGGTAGCCACCCCAGGAAGTCGGCCCAGCCGGGCATGCCCCACCCCATCGAAAGGCCCCTGAATTCGTTCAAGATCAGGTGCCGACTCGCCTGCTCGCGAATCAAGTCGACCTCGTAGCGCGTGAAGTGATCGCTCGGCGCGTCGTAACCGCGGCGTTCACGCATGGGATCCCGGCCCAGGATATCCTGGCGAAAGTCGTCGACCGCGCGACCGACGCGACAACTCAGCGATTCGAAGTTGGCGATCGCAAGCACCACGCGACCCTTGGTGGAAGTCACACGCGCCATCTCGGCGATCGCGGCTTCGGGCGTATCGAAGTGGTCCATCGCCCCCTTGCAGATACAGGCGTCGAACGAACCCGTCGCGAACGGCAGGCGATCGGACCAGCACTGCACCCACGACGGCAGGTCGATCTTCTGCTCGCGCTGCTTTTCCTCGGCGAACAGCCGCGCCATCCCGATCATGCGTTGGGACGGTTCGGCACCGACCGCGGTCGCGCCGCGCACCGCCATGGCGATCGTGTCCTGTCCCACGCCGCTCGCCACGTCGAGGATGCGACGACCGGGCCCGGGAAGCGCGGCATCGATCGTCGCCTGGGTCATGCGATCGAACAGGAATTCGCTGTCGCGCGACATCGAGGTGGGGATGACGTCACTCATGTCTCGGTCGAGGTCGACTACGCGCATGGCGCGCACCTTAGCAGCCATCCCCGCGCCCTCGGAGACGCCGAACGAAACCGAGCAGGTTGCGGGGGCGTCGGACAAACTCGTGAGGCAACTTCACGGACGTCGTGGAAGGGCCGGGAGACCCGCCGCGCAACGGCCGGCATCGGCTTCGCGCTCGGGTACCGACATCCTGCCATGACGCGGACTTGGCTCCCTTGTTGCCGAAATTGCCGGTCGCACAGACCACCGGGCGCGATACCTTGGATGACAATCCGATGACCGACGAACCCCACCCGACACCGCCCGAGGCCGATCGACCGCCGCAGCAACCTGCGCCGCGTGCGCCCGCTCCCGCGTCGGACGACGGCGTACTCCAGCGGCTCTACTCCTTCCGCTTCACCTTCGGCGCGATCGCGGTCTTCATTCTTCTATATACGCTCACGATCCAGAGCCTCGAGCGCTCGCTTCAGCATTACTTCGACGAGATGGTCGAGGCGGCCATGAACATCACAGAGCTCGATGTTCCCGTCGCCTACCAGATCCAGTTCAGGGTGGACGGCCACACGAAGAACTCGCTGTGGACGTCGATCGGCGGTGTGACCGTTTCGTCCATGATCCTCGCTCGCGACGGGGCCACGGTGCTCTACGTTGCCGGTCGTCCACCCGGCCCCGCGCCCGCGCGCATTTCCCGAAGCCAGGTGATCGGCCAGGCAGAACGCCTGCTCCCCGCCAGTGCCTTCACCAACGTGTCCATCCCGCATACGTCGCTGGTCGCGATGTCGATCCTCGTCTTCTATGCGCTCATTACCCTGCAGGTACTCTGGATTCGCAACGTGCGCACCAGTCGTCGTCAGCGCAAGCTTCTCGAACGTGCGCGTGCCGGGCGAGAAACCTCGGAGGCTCGCTCCCAGCAGATCCAGCGTGAGCTCGAAGAGATGCGTCACCAACTCCTGAGCGTCGAACCCTCCGAACCCGAACACGTAAGCGAAGTGAACGAACTGCGCGAAGAGCGCAAGGGGCTCGAGGCGCGGCTCGTTTCTCTCGAAGCGCGCGAACTCGAACTACGCGAATCCGCGTCGCGCACGACCGAACTCAGCCAGGAGATTTCGGCGCTCGAGGATCTACTCGAAGAAGCGAGTGACGACCTTGCTGCACGCGACACCGAGATCACCGACCTGCAGAAGAGCCTGCGGCGTGCGGCCAAGGGGGCCGGATCGGGACAGAGCGGTCGTCAACGCGAACCCGAAGTCCTGGCTCGTCGTTTATCCACGCTCTATCCCAACGTCGAGGTCGACGATCGCGCGCTGCAGGACATCGTGGCCCTGCGCGACGAAACCATGAAGCTCAAGTGCGAAGAGAAACTCAAGCGCTTGAACGACGAAGCGGACAACATGGCCGTGCGACGCAAAGTGGGCGGCCTGCCACCCCATCTCACCATCTTCGAGATCGGCTTCGCGGGCAAGGGACGCCTCTACTACACCAAGGGGCAGACGCGTCGCTTTCGCGTGCTCAACGTGGGGGCCAAGAACACGCAGAACGCGGCCATCGAGTATCTGCGTAAGCTCTAGCGGCGCTAGCTAGTCGCTTCGAACCTGTGCCAGTGCCTTGCGAAGCGTTTCCTTCAGCTCCGCGTCTTCCCACGGCTTGGTGAGGGGTTCGGGAAGCCCCAGTCGATCGAGGTCTCGATCGAGCCGATCGTCGCCGCCACCGGTGATCAACAAGCGCGCGGCGCCGGGTTGCATACGCGCCACCTCACCAAGAAGTTGCACGCCCCGCATGCCGGGCATCATCTGGTCGCACAACACGAGGTCGATGCGACGTTGGTCGAGCCAATCGAGAGCCGCCACGGGCCCCTGGGCGAGCAACAGCTCATAGCCTTCGTGACGCAGGCTCCTTCGCATGGCCGACAGGATGTGGGGTTCGTCGTCGACGATCAGCAGTGTCGCCGCTTCTTCCTGAGTCGTGAACATGGGACCGGCCATTCAGCGGGCTCCCTCATCGGGCGTCGGTTGCGGCGCGCCACCGACCACCGCTTCGTCCGTATTCGTCTGGTTGGGCAGGAAGACTTCGAAGCTCGTGCCGATGCCCGGCTCGCTCGCCGCTCGGATCTCGCCTCGGTGTCGTTCCACGATGCCGTATGAGGTCGAAAGGCCGAGTCCGGTTCCCGAACCCACGTCCTTCGTCGTAAAGAAGGGATCGAAGATGCGCGCCTGCACTTCCGGTGGGATGCCGACGCCGTTGTCGCGGATCTCGATCCACACGCCACCGTCACGTGCGCGTGTGCGAACGCGAACCTCACCCGGCACGTCACAGTCAGCCCCTCGCTCCACGATCGCCTGACACGCGTTCAGCAACAGGTTCATCACGACCTGCTTGATCTGCATCGGGCGACAACGCAGGCGCGGCACTTCACCGTAGTCGCGCACGAGGGTCACGGCGTGGCGCGACATCGTCCACACGATGTTGGCTGTCGAATCGATGCACTCGTTGATGTCGGCCAATGCGCTGCGGTCGTTGTCGGCGCGAGAAAAGCCGCGCAGATCGCGCACGATGTGGCGAATGCGCTCGGTCCCTTCCTGCGATTCTTCGACGGCCTTGCGAAGGTCGCCCCGCAAGTAGTCGAGGGCGATCTTTTCGGCGACGCCTTGCAGGGACTGCGACGCTTCGGCGACCGCCGCCGCGTCACCACCGCCAGCAATCACCTGCTGCAGCGCCTCGACGCCGTCGAACACACCCTCGAGGTCCTGCAGGTATTCACCCAGCTGAAACAAGTTGGCGTGAATGAAACCGACGGGGTTGTTGATTTCGTGAGCGACGCCCGCGGCCAGCTGACCGATCGACGCCATCTTCTCGTTCTGTACGACCTGTCGCTCGAGTTGCTTGATCTCGCTGAGATCCTGGAACACCGCCACGGCGCCGCGCGTGCGTCCGGGGGCGTCGCGAAGCGGGCTGCACGAAACCCCCACGGGCACCGCGCACCCATCCCGCGCGACGAGGGCACATTCGGCACCCTGCACGCGCTCGCCCGTTTCGAGGGCGCGCGTGAGCAGCGACAGCCCCGTGTCTTCCGGGGCGAAGCAGTCGGCGATTGCGAGCCCGACGAGTTCGCCCGGTGAACGACCGAGCAGGCGCTCTGCCATCGGGTTTGCGAATTGGATCCGCGCATCGGGCCCCACGACCACGAGGGCGCTGTTCATGTTCTGGATCAGGTTGGCGTTGTAGCGCTGGAGTTCGTCGATGCGCTCGGCTTGCCGCTCGCTCGCGGTGACTTCATTCAGCACGAGAAGCACTCGCCCCTCGACGTCGAGCTTCTGCGCCTGTACGTCGTAGGCGCGCGAAAGACGCTCGCCGTCGTAGAGTCGGGCCCTGCGCGCTTGCGGGGGATCGCCCCGCCTTGCCGACGCGACGAGATCGCCGAGTGCAGCGTCGCGGTAGAGCGCTTCGGGGCATACCTGGGAGAGCGCGCGGCCCTGCGCCTGCGACGGCGAGAGGGAAAACAAGCGAGAAGCTTCGGGGTTCACGCTCACCACGGCGTCGTCTGCAGCGACCACGACGAGCGCGGCCGGCAGCCGGTTGACGATCGCGTCGTTGAGGCCCTCGAGCCATTCCACGTGCTTTTCGACGCGACCGCGTTCTCGTTCGGCCCGCCAGTCGCCGATCAGTTCGAGGGCGGCTTCGCACAACACGTCGGCGAAGTCCGGCCCGACGCAGACGCATTGGTCGGCGCCCGCGCGAAAGCAACGCAAAGCCAGTTCGTCGTCGGCGCGAGGCAACACGACGAGAAGCGGCGGCCCAAAGCCCGCGAGTCGATCGAGTTGGCGCAACACCGCGGCTTGCGGCCCGAAGCCACCGTCGATCACCAACAGGTCGAGACGGTCCGGTACGAAATCCTTGGCGAGGTCTTCGTGGGGCGACCGCGATTCGATCTCGACGCCATCACCAATGCGTCCGAGAACACGCTCGAACTCGCTCGCACTCGCGGCACGCGATTCATCGGCTTCGCCGACGACGAGTATGCGCACGGCTTCGACATGCGGGTGCGCGGCCATCGCGATCCCCCGAGAGAAAGGAACATTGTGATCGATCGGCCCGGCGGCTCCTTGCTGCCAACCGATCCGGTCGTGCTCCGGGGGGGCGGGGAGGACGCGAATCTACCGGATCGAAAGCGGGCTGCAATTCGAAGCGACGCGGTTTCACTCCAATCGCCTGTTCGTTTTCGCCCCGACCAGCGGCTTTCGATCTGAATGGAACGCAGTCGGGACACGCCCCCGGGTTGATGCTGCGCAACATGGGCTCTAGACTTGTCGGCCGCCCCCCTCCGCATGTCGGAGAATCGTCCTGCGTAAGTCCCACGTACTCGTTGTCGACGATGAGGAACTCTATCGGCGGGCGCTCGAGCGGATCCTTGCTCGCGTCGGCCACCATGTCTTGATGGCGCGCGACGCCACCGAAGCCATGGCCATCGTGTCTTCACAGCCGGTTGATCTGGTGCTGTGTGACATCAAGATGCCCGGCATCAATGGGCTCGAACTCGTGCGTCAGATCCATGACGTCGAACCCGACCTGCCCTGCATCGTGATCACCGGCTACGGCTCGCCGGAGAGTTCGATCGAAGCGCTGCGGGCCGGCGCGTTCTGGTACCTCGAGAAACCCTTCGAGCAGGAGCGTCTCGACGTCATCCGCCGGCTCGTCGAACAAGCCATCGAACACGGACGCCTCAAAGCAGAAAACCGTGCGCTGCAAACCCAACTCCGCACCAAGTACAAGTTCGACAACATCGTGGGCAAGAGCCAGGCCCTGCAGGAAGTGCTGTCCATCGTCGAACGCGTGGCGAATACAGACAGCACAGTGCTCATTACGGGCGAATCGGGCACCGGCAAGGAACTCATCGCGCGCGCCCTGCACTACAACAGCGCGCGTGCCGATCGCATGCTCGTCACCGTCAACTGCGGCGCGATCCCCGAAGAACTGCTCGAAAGCGAGCTCTTCGGCCACGTAAAGGGCGCGTTCACGCATGCGGTGCATTCGCGCGAAGGTCGCTTCGCCCTGGCCGACGGGGGCACGATCTTCCTCGACGAGATCGGCGACATGAGCCCCAACCTCCAGGTGAAGCTCCTGCGCGCATTGCAGGAACGCACCTTCGAGCCCGTGGGTTCGTCCAAGACGGTGAAGGTCGACGTGCGCGTGATCGCCGCGACGAACCAGAACCTCGAAGGCCTGATCGCACAGAAGCAGTTCCGCGAGGACCTCTACTACCGTCTCAACGTGCTGCCCATCGAATCGCCGCCACTGCGCGACCGCACCGACGACATCCCGCTGCTCGTTCACCACTTCGTCGACATCTCGAACAACGAACGAGGCACACGGATCGACGGGATCAGCGAAGACGCCATGAAGCTGCTGATGAACTACCCGTGGCCTGGCAACGTGCGCGAACTCGAAAACCTGATGGAACGCGTGACCGTGCTGCGGCACGAGGGTGAGATCCACGCCGACGACCTGCCCACGCAGTTCCACCAACCGCGCGAGCGCTCGCCCTTCCGGCCCCAGGTTTCGGAGGAAGGCATCTCGTTCAACGAGGTGGTGGGCGAACTCGAGACGGATCTCATCCTGCAAGCTCTCGAGCAGACCCACTGGAACAAGAATCGCGCAGCGCAGCTTCTCGGACTCAATCGCACGACATTGCTCGAGAAGATCAAGAAAAAGGGCCTCGAGCCGCGATCCTCTTGAAGTTTTTGCTTGGCGATTCCGAAAATATGGGCAACAGCCAAGCCAAGAAGTGCGATCTGCACCACGCGCATCTCCAAGCTGCAATCGATCGCCTCCGCGAGTGACGAAAAGCGTCAATCGAACGACGAATTCGTGTTTCGCGATGTGCAACGGCGTCGAATCTTCGACGCAACTGCAGGGCGCTGAGCCGACATGCCGCCTTCGGTGGCACCTCAAAGTGAAGTCGGCCCACCCCACCCTCCTTGGCTGACTTGCGCCCAAATGATTGAAACTGCTTGTGAATTTCCGACCGCGTCTCGAAAGAGTGAAGAGACGGTCGAAAGTTCTCACAAGTTTTCGATCTGGCCTCTTCCACTTGGCATAGCCCGTGCTTTTACCCCGCGCGTACTCGCGGCGCAGCAGGGGTGACTGTCGCCGCAGCAAGTGAATCGCTGGCCAAGGAAGAAAATGGAAGCTCTGCTCCGAGACGCAAAACAGAAGCACGATGAGATCCCGTCAGGCCTGAAAGAACAGATCGTCCTCGAACACACACCACTCATTCGATATATCGTCAATCGCATCGCAGTCCGACTGCCGTCGCATATCGACCTCGACGACCTCCACAACACGGGCGTCATCGGGTTGATGGATGCGATCGAAAAGTACGATCCCGACAAGAACTGCAAGTTCAAGACCTACGCGGAGTTCCGCATCAAGGGCGCCATCCTCGACCAGCTCCGATCCCTCGACTGGGTGCCGCGCAGCGTGCGCCAGAAGAGCCGCAAGCTCGAACGTGCCTACGGTGAAGTCGAGCAGCGCCTCGGGCGCTCCGCCACCGAAGACGAAGTGGCCGATTCGCTTGGCCTGCAGATCGACAAGTTCCACGATCTGCTCAACCAGGTGCGCGGCATTTCGCTGGTGAACCTCGAAGAGATTCGCGGCGGCGGGCAGGACGGTGACCGCTCCGGCAGCTTCGCGGACATCATCGAAGACATCAATTCGGAAGACCCGTTTGCTTCGCTCAAGCTGCTCGAGACCAAGCACGTCATCTCGGACACGATCGGCAGCCTGCCCGAAAAAGAACGGCTCGTGATCTCGCTCTACTACTACGAAGATCTCAACATGAAGGAGATCGGGAACATCCTGGGCATCACGGAGTCGCGCGTCTGCCAGATCCACACCAAGGCAGTGCTTCGCTTACGCTCGAAGCTCAAGAGCACCGTCGATCGTTAGGCTCTACTGGAACCGCATTCGATACAACGAGGCCGCCGCGGGGAACTGCTGGCGGCCTTCGTTGTTTCAGGTGCGGGCTCAGGCCACCCCAGCCTTTTCGCAGCGGACGAGGACGACGGTGATGTTGTCGTCGCCGCCGCGATCGTTGGCGAAGTCGACCAGGGCGTTGCAGCCCTGCTGGAGATCTTCGGTGTTGCTGACCGCCATGGCGATTTCTTCGTCGCGCACGTGGTTGGTGAGGCCGTCGCTGAAGAGCGCGAAGACATCGCCGTCCTGGGGGCTCATTTCGATCAGGTCCCCCTGCACCGTCGCGCGTACCCCGAGCGCTCGCGTCAGTACGTGGCGGTGGGGATGTTCGCTCGCGGCTTCGCGCGTGATTTCGTTGCGGCGCACGAGTTCACCCACGACCGAATGATCGTCCGTGAGCGGACGAATACGCCCCTGGCGCACCAAATAGGCACGGCTGTCACCCACGTGGGCCAGTGCCACGCGGCCTTCGGAAGCGAGAATGGCCACCAGCGTCGTGCCCATCCCCGAATACTCGGGCTGCACCTGGGCCATGGCGAAGATGTCGCGGTTCGCGCAAGCGACCACCTGACGCAGGCGTTCGGCGAGACTCACCGGTGCGCCTTCGAGGGCCTGTGCGGCGCGTACAGCCGCTTCTGCGGCCAACTGACTCGCAAGCTGACCCGCCTTGTGCCCACCCATGCCGTCGGCGACGAGGTACAGGCCCAGGTCCGGGACCAACGCGTAGCGGTCCTCGTTCACCCGCCGACGCATCCCGACGTCCGTTGCTGCGCATGCCTGCAGGATCATTCGAATCCAGGCTCCTCGCAGCGGGTATCGGTGGAACACCCGGCGCGCTTGACCCTCCCAGGCGCCGACTGGCGACCGGCAGAAAACCCAAAAAACCGATCAATCGCGCCCACTCAGGCGACGATACTACGCACCAGATGTACGCTGCTGTCGCGCCGGTCATGACCGGAGGCGCAGAGCGCGTTCGAAGCACCATCAGGAAAGAAGCGAAAGCGTGGCGAGAGCGTGGCGAGAGCGTTTGGGGGGAGTGCTTGTACCGGCGAGCACGCCACGCGCTGAGAAGGTTGCGGGTCGAGAAAGACCCCGGGAGAGGACATGTCGATCAAACTGCTGCTTGCCGATGACAGCGTCGTGATCCAGAAGTTGGTGGGGTTGAGCTTCGCCAACGAAGACATCGAGATCATCACCGTGGACAACGGCGACGACGCGGTGACCCAGGCCATTTCGGGCAAACCCGACATCGTGCTGGCGGACGTCGTGATGCCCGGCAAGAACGGCTACGAAGTCTGCTCGGAGATCCGGAACAACCCCGAGCTCGGCAACACCCCTGTCCTGCTCCTCACCGGCACCTTCGAAGCCTTCGACGAAGGCCGCGCCAGCGAAGTCGGCGCCACCGGCCACATCACCAAGCCTTTCGAAGCCCAGGCGTTGGTCGATCGCGTAAGCGAGATCCTCGCCGCGCAGCCCGGCCCCGCGGCCGCACCCGCCGCGGCCAACACGGGCAGTGATTTCTTCGACGAAAACACCGGCGACCTCGGCATGAACGAAGCCAGCGAGCAGACGAAGCCGCTCGCCGCACCGCCCGCACCTGCGGCGCCCACCGAAGCGGTCGACTACGTGTTCGGCGAAATCGACCCGGTGGAACACGCATCGGTCAGCCCCACGGCGACCGGCGAAATCGACGAAGGTCTCGGCATGGAAGCCCAGGCCGACGACCCGATGGGCGGCGATCACACGGTGGCCATCATGCCCGACAGCGACGAACCCGTGAGCGAAGCGTGGAGCGCTCCTCCGGTGTCGGCCCCGACGCCACCGCTACCGACCGAACCCGCGGAACCCGTGGCGACGCCGAACCCCGATCAGACGATGCTGATCGACGACTTCCTGGGCAGCGACACGCCGGCGCCCATGCCGGCACCGGTGCCGCTCGAAGAAGTCGACGCGATCAGCGGCCTGCCCGCAACCGACGATCTCGACGGCCTTTCCTTCGACGACGCCGCCATGGGCGGCGCGAATTCGGGCGCCGATCTTTCGGCACCGAGCGGCGACGAAACCGTGCTGGCCGACGATCTGTTCCGCGACGGTGCGGACCTGAGTGCGCCCCTCGATGCACCGGCCGCGCCCGCACCGGCCGCAAGCCAAGCTCCGCCCGCAATGCCCTCAGCATCGCAGGGTCTGGACATCGATTTCGGTGCACCCGTCGAGGCCGACTCGATCGTGCCCGACAACGCGGGCGACTACGACGTTTCGGCTTCCGACCTCCAGATCGATCCACTGGCCGGCGATTCCGGCAGCTGGGGCAAGGGTGTCCCGACCGGTGTCGTGACCGGCCCCGACCCGATCACGCCGCCCCACGACGTGGCCGCTCCGCCCGAAGCGGAGCCCGCACCGAGCGTCGACCCGGCGCCCGCATCGGCTGGCGCGCGATCGTCCGGCGACCTGTCTCCCGACATGCGAGGCCGCATCCACGACACCCTCGAAAAGGTGGCCTGGGAAGCCTTCTCCGACCTGTCCGACGATCTCGTGAAGCAACTCGTCGGCCGCGTCGAGCAGATCGCCTGGGAGGTCATCCCGCAGATGGCCGAAACGCTGATCCGCGAAGAGATCCGCAAAATGAAGGCGAACGAAGGCGAAGGCGCCTGAAGCACCGCTCGAGCGGGAACCGATCCTGGAGGCGCCGGCTTGCCTGCTGAGGCCGGGCTAGAGTCCGGGCGAACTGACAACCCGGAGCGCGCGTGAGCGAGCTGCAGCTTCCTGCTGAATCTACCTGGCGTCCCCTGCTCGACCTTGCGCTGGCCGAAGACCTTGGCCCGGGCGATGTGACGAGTCGTGTTTCGATCCCGCGCGGCAAAACGGCGCGGGCGCGCATCGAAGCGCGCGAAGACCTGGTCGCTTGTGGGCTGCCCCTGGTTGCCGCCGTGTTTCGTGCAGTCGACGTCGGGCTCGCCCTCGAACCGCAGACCGAAGACGGAAAGGACGTCACTGCGGGCGCACCGCTGCTGCACATCGAGGGAAGCGTCCACTCCATCCTGGCTGGCGAGCGTCTGTCGCTGAACTTCCTGGGGCACTTGTCCGGCGTCGCAACGACGACCCGCCGCTACGTCGACGCCGTGCGCGGTACGTCGACGCAGATCGTCGACACCCGCAAGACGCTCCCCGGCTTTCGCATGCTCGACAAGTACGCCGTGCTCGCGGGTGGTGGCACCAACCACCGCATCGGTTTGTTCGACGGCATTCTGCTGAAGGACAACCACATCGCCGCTGCGGGCGGCGTTGCTGCCGCGGTCCGCAACGCACGAACGCAAGCCCCCGCCAATCTGCGCGTCCAGTGCGAAGTGGAATCCCTCGAAGACGCTCGAGCCGCCTGGGAAGCCGGCGCCGATATGCTGTTGCTGGACAACCGCACGCCCGACGAGATTCGCGACATCATCGCCGCTTGCCCGAAGGACCTCGTGCTCGAAGCTTCCGGTGGCATCACCCTCGACAACGTGCGCGCTTATGCGCAAACCGGCGTCCATCGGGTGTCGATCGGCGCGCTCACCCATTCGGCGAAGAACGTCGACGTGGCCCTCGAAATCGACGAGGCCGGCCAAGGCGCGAGGCGCGCGTGAGCCAGGACGCGGCGACGCGCGTGCTCGACATGCTCGCGAAGGCCGGGCCCGATTCGGTGTCGGGTGAGGCCTTGTCCGAGGCGCTCGGAGTTTCGCGCGCGGCAGTCTGGAAACACGTCGAAAAGCTCCGAACGCGCGGTTACACGATCACCGGGGAACGCGGCGGTGGCTACCAACTCGGCGAGCGTCCCGACCGGCTCTACGCCGAAGAGATCCAGGCGAACCTCGCCACGCGTTGGCTCGGACGTGAGATCGAGCATCTCGACACGACCGACTCGACCAATCGCGTGGCCTTCGAACACGCGCGGGGCGGCGCGGCGCACGGCTTCGCGGTGATCGCCGAAGGCCAGACCGCTGGTCGCGGTCGCCTGGGTCGCTCGTTCTTTTCGCCGCCCTACCTCAATTTGTACACCTCGATCGCCCTGCGCCCGACCCTCGACACCGCCGCCGCGCCGACATTGATCCCGGCGGCCGGCGTGGCCGTCGCCGAGGCGATCGCCGAAGAAGTCGGCGACGAGCGCGCGGTTGGGATCAAGTGGCCCAACGACGTCCAGCTCGGTGGACTGAAGACGAGTGGCATCCTGATGGAGATGAGCGCGGAAGCGGCGCGCATCGACTTCGCGATCCTCGGCATCGGGATCAACTTGAACGTCGACCGCCAGATCTTCCCCGACGACTTCAAGGCCCAGGCGACGAGCCTGTCGTCGCACCTCGGCAGAAAGGTCGATCGCGTGGCGTTCACCCAGCGGCTCTTCGAGCGACTCGAAGAAGTGCTCGATGCGCACGCGCGCGAGGGCTTCGCCGCCCTGCTCCCACGCTACGAAGCGCGCTTCACCATGAAGGACTGCGAAATCAGGGTCGCCGAAATCGACGGCAGCGAACGCTTCGGCGTGGCGCGGTCCGTCCGCGCCGACGGCGCCCTCGAAGTCGAAAACGATCGGGGCGAAACCTTCCATGTCCTCGCCGGCGATGTGACCCTCGTGCGACCGCAAACACAGTAGGATCTGCGCCCGCTTTCAGCGAAACCGCGAAGCGGTGGCTGGCATGCATCGGCTGCCCCACCCTGACAATCGAACCACCCCGACCGAAGCATTCCAAAGGAGCTCCTCGTGGCCGACACCATTCTCCTCGTCGTCGACATCGGCAACACGAACACCAGCGTCGGCATCTTCGACTACGGCGGCGCCGAGGGAAACCTCGCCCAGCACTGGCGCATCAGCACCCATCGCGAACAGACTTCGGACGAGCTTTCGATCACGCTCAACGCGCTCTTCGAACAGGAACAACGCAACGCCCGCGAAGTGACCGACGTGATCCTTTCGAGCGTGGTCCCGCCGCTGGTCCCCGTCTGGGAGCGCGCCTGCACGAAGCTCTTCGATCGCCGACCGCAGGTCGTCGGCCCCGGCATGAAGACCGGCATGCCGCTGCGCTACGAAAACCCGCGCGAAGTCGGTGCCGACCGCATCGTGAACGCCGTCGCGGCCTTCGAGGTCTACGGCGGGCCCATCATCGCCGTCGACTTCGGGACGGCAACGACCTTCGACGTGGTTTCGGGAGCCGGCGAATACCTCGGCGGTGTCATTTGCCCGGGCATCCACGTTTCGATGGAAGCGCTGTTCGAACGCGCTTCGAAACTGCACCGCGTCGAGATCGCGCGCCCCAAGGCGGTGATCGGCAAGACGACGACCGGGGCCCTGCAGTCGGGGCTGCTGTACGGCTACGCGGGTATGGTCGACGCGATGGTGGCGCGCATCCGCGACGAACTCGGCCACCCGGCGCGCGTCATCGCGACCGGTGGCCTCGCGCGCCGCATCGGTGAGGAGTCCGAAGCCATCAGCGAGGTCGTCCCCTTCCTCACCCTCGACGGACTGCGCATCCTGTACCAGAAGAACCGCGGCAGCGCGGGTGCAAATCGCTAGCGATCGCACGTAGTTGCGCACGAGTTACCCAACTGTTCCAGAGCGAGAACGCCCCTCTCGCCAATCAAGTCGTACGCACGCTCGGCCGACGGAAAGGGTTGGAAATCCGTCCGTCCGGCGTGCAATTGTGCCGGGTTCCGGATTCTCATGCGATTCGAGTCACGTCTCGAGGGGAATCCCCGCCGCAATGTCCGAAACCGAAGCCGCCCGCCCCACGCGTAAGATCAAGCTCACCCTCAGCCCCGAAGCGGAGAAGTACGTTCGCCGCGACGCGCCGGTTTCGGCCAGGCGCATGGCCGCCGGCGGTGCGCTGCCGCTGGAGCCGGTCGAGCTGGCCAGTGTGCTCTTCGCGTTGCTTCACGACCCCGACGACCAGGTCAAGCAGCGCGCCCAGCAGAGCCTCGAAGAGCTTCCGGAGGCCCTGCTCGAAACCGTTCTCAAAGGCGATGCGCATCCCGTCGTGCTGTCGTTCTTCGCCAAGCTGAAGCGCGAAGAAGAAACCGCGTGTGAGCGGATCGCACTCAATGCCGCGACCGACGACGCCACCATCGCCTTCCTGGCCGGGCGCCCCTTCCGGCGCGTCGTCGACATCGTGAGCCAGAACCAGGAACGCCTGATGCGCTGCGAGGCCATCGTCGACGCGCTGGGCGAAAACCCGTTGACCGGACGCGCCCAGATCGAACGCATCCTCGACTTCCTCGGCAAGCCCGTGGGCAGCGAAGAAGGCGACGTCGACGCCGCAGAGGAGCTGAGCGACGAGGACGCCGAGGCGGCCGTCACAGCCCTGCTCGGCGAAGAATACGCCCACCTGGCCAAGCACCTCGCTTCCGAATCCGAGGGCGGCCTCGACGACGAGGCCCTCGAGGGCAACCTGTTCGCCGCCATCCAGAAGATGAGCGTCATGCAGAAGATCAAGCTCGCCCGCAGCGGCGGCAAGGAAGCCCGCAGCCTGCTGATCCGCGATCGCAACAAGATCGTCTACACGAGCGTGATCAGGAGCCCCAAGATCACGGACAACGAAATCGTTTCGTTGGCGAACAACCGCAATTCGCCTGAAGAAGTGCTCCGAATCATCTCGATGAATCGCGACTACACCAAGCACTACGCGGTGAAATTCGGCCTCGCGAGCAACTCGAAAACACCCCAGTCCGTCGCCGTGAAGTTCCTGAATTATCTGCAGGACAAGGATCTCAGGACCCTGACGAAGAGCAGGGATGTATCCTCCGTCATCTCGACCCAGGCACGCCGCATATTGGCCAAGAAGGGGAAGACTTGATGGCGGAAATTCGAAACGAGGGCAGTGGGACCGGCGAGATGAACGCGCGCATCGTCTACTGGGGCATCCCCGGTGCGGGCATCTCGGCAAACCTCGCGATGATCCACGGCAAGCTCAAGGAGAGCAATCGCGGCGACCTCGCGCGCGTGCCGACGCGGATCGACCCGAGTGTCGAATACGAGGTGCTGCCGATCGAACTCGGCAAGGTGAACGGGGTTCGCACCCGGCTCCACGTGATCGGCGTGCCTTCCGCACCCGAACAGGGACCAACGCGCAAGCAGCTAATCGATCGCATCGACGGCGTGGTCTTCGTGGCGGACAGCCGTCCCGAGTACATCGCCGACAACGTCGCGAGCCTTTCCGAACTGATCGTCGAACTCAAGAACTACGGCATCGAGCCGCAGGACCTGCCCTTCGTCGTGCAGTACAACAAATGCGACCTGGTCGACCCCTTCGTGATCGAACGACTCCACCGGGAAATCCAGGTGCCCGGCGCCGCCGTCTTCGAAACGTCGGCCAAAGATGGAACGGGTGTCCTCAAGGTCTTGACGACGATCTCCAAGCAGGTGATTCGGCATCTTTCCCGCCGCGAAGAGCGAACGGCCAAGGCGGCCCCGGCCGCCGCCGCGCCGCCGGTCGTCGAGGCACCGCCCGCCGCAGTCGAAACACCGCCGGTCGTCGCGCAACCCGTGCCTCCGCCGCCCGTCGAACCGGCCCCCGGCGCAGCGGTCGACCCGCTTCCCGAGCCAGGTTCGTCGTCGATGCAGAGCATGATGGAGAGCGCGATCCTCGCCGAAGGCGAAGACGACTTCGAAGCCCATGCCGCCCATGCGTTGACGGAAGACGCCCAGGCCGCACTCGACCGCCCCTTCGATGCCCTCGTCCACGAAACGAAGCCCAACGCCGGTGCGCGCATCGGCGCCGACCTTCGCATCGTGTCGGTGGGGGACGCCACGCGCGAGGGTGAACGCACCGTGCGCCTTCCCCTCGTGCTCGGAAACGACGACGGCGAAACCGTGACCCTCGGGCTCACGATCGCCCTCGACCCCCTACTCGACGGCGACATCTGACGTCGATTCACGGGGCAGCGCCCCAGAGCGAGCCATGCGCAAGAAGATCGGTGTATTCGGGGTGAACGAAGAGGTGCTGCGGCTCGTGCAGCTCCTCGACCGCAATCCCGACATCGAGATCATGCGCTTCTTCCACGAAGACCGCGTGGCCGCGCTTCACGCGGCGAATCGCGCGGGCAGTGACGTCGCCGAGATCGTGAAGTCGCGGTTGTTCGACGACCTCAAGGCCTTCATGCATCCGGGCGACTTCGACGCCGTGATCGACGCCGGGGCCGGGTGCAGCTTCCGCAGCGTCTTCCCTGACGCGGCAGATGGCGGGCTGCAGATCCTGAACCCCCTGACCGCGCGCCTGCTCTGGGCCTACGTGGGCGACGCCCGCGATCGCAAGGCCGAGTTGTTGCAGGCGCTGCACGAGATCGTCGAAAGCGTCGACCTCGCCGTCGACACCGACGAGTTATTCGCGCGCATGCTCGACATCGCGGCCGGCGCAACCGACGCCGACGGCGGTTCGGTCATGCTGCTCGACCCCGAGCGCGGTGAACTTCGCATCCGCGTGGCCCACGGCGTCGAACGGGAGCTATGGCCGAAGATCCGCGTGCCCCTCGGCGAAGGCGTGGCCGGGCGCGTCGCGGCGGACGCACGGTCGCTACTGCTTCGCGGACGTGCGGACGCGAGCCAGTTCCACATCCAGTATGGACGCGCGAACGTCGAAAGCGCCTTGTGCGTGCCGCTGGTCGCGAGCGGTCGCGTACTCGGTGTCTTGAACCTGCATCACAACACGCGCGAAGACGCCTTCGACGAGAGCGATCTCGAATTCCTCGAACACCTCGCCACCCTCGACGCCCAGATCATCGACCGCGCGCAGGTGCACGAATCTCTCCGCAACCAGGCGGGGCGCTTCAACGCGGTGCGCGACGTGCAGAACGTGTTGGCTTCGCCCGAACCGATTCTCGAAAGGCTGACTCGCTTGTGCGGCTTGCTCGCCGAACGCGTCGGCGGCGGTATCGCGACGGTCTACCTGCGCGAAGACGGTTCGACGGATCTTTCTCTGGCGGCCACCTCGCTGGCCGGGGGCGGGTTCGCGGGTGAGTACCGCGTCGTGCCAGGCCAGGGCATCGACGGACGCGTGGCCGCATCGCGTCGACCGGAGATCCTCCGAAGCGACCCAGGCGCCCTCGCCTATGCGTGCCTGCCGCTCGTCGCCGGCGACGAGATGGTGGGGATCGTCGCGATCCAGGCGGGCGCGCACCCACCACGCGGGCGCGCCGCCGAAGAGATCCTGCTCGAAATGGCAGCCGCGATGGCCGAGGGCGTTGCCCGCGACGATCGCGAAGCCCGCATGGCCGTGCGCGCCACGCGCGCGAGCGCGATCAACGAAGCTGGCGTGCGCATGATCTCGGCCGACGACGTGAACGACGTCGCGCGCATGGCCACGTCTTCGGCCGCCATGATCATCGAAGCCGAACACGCGGTGCTGCGCCTGCAAGACCCGCAGACCCTTCGCTACGTCATCCGCTCCTACTTCGGTCCGGCGGACGGGCGTCATCAGGAACAACTCTTTCGCCTCGACAAGGACGTCAGCGTCGAAACGATCCGCCGCCGCACGCCGCTGCTCTTGAAGAACATCTCGCATCAGACGAAGTCGCCAGAGACCACCGGTGACGTGCGCTCTGCCCTCACCGCACCTTTGAAGCGCGAAGGCCGGGTCATCGGCACGCTCTCGGTGTACGACAAGGTTTCCCCCGACCGCTTCTACGCGATCGACTTCAACGACGAAGACCTGGAAGGCTTCCGCAAGCTCGTGACCTACATCGAGCGCGCGATCGACAACGCGAGCTTCCACGCCTACGCGCGGCAGCACCGAAACTTCGACCCCCAGACGGGGCTTCCGAATTCGTCGTACCTCGACAAGCGCATTCGCGAGGAAATCGCGCGAGCCAATGGTCGGCACTGCGCCATGGCACTTGCGGGCTGCGAGATCGAAAACCTCACGGCCATCCGCGAAGCATCGAACTCGGCGCACGTGCATCGCGTGATCATGGCCGTCGCCGATTCCCTTCGCGCACACCTTCGCGACTTCGATGTCCTCGCCCGAACCGAAGGGGCGCGCTTCACGGCCCTGCTCCCCGAGCCGGGGCACACCCCGGACCAACGGATCGCCGAACTCGCCCGCGCCGTAGCGGAAGACGTCTGCAAGGACGCCAAGCTCAACGAAGCCCACCGCATCTCGTTGGCCTTCGGTTATGCCGTTTATCCGGTAGACGGAGACGATGTGAGCGGGCTGATGGACTGCGCGGCAAACGCGCGCATCCGGATGGTCTAGCCCGGCATCCCATGGCCTCGGCCACCCCCTCACACACCATCTGCCCTCGCCACAGGTTCACGCCCGTCGCGAACTCCTTCGCGTTCGACGATGCGCGCACCGGCGCACACCTACTCGTCGTCCGCGAAGCCACTCCCCCGCCCCGCGCCGCAGAGTGCAGCCGCGCCGTCGGGGGCCAGCCCAACGCGGTACTCGCGGTCCTTCGTTTCGCTGGGAATGCCGATCTTCATGCGCAGACTCCGAGGGGGTTCCGTATCTCTGCTCATCCGATCGCAGCTCCCGCTCGAAGTCGCGCATGCGGTGGGCGACCCGTGGCCGCCCACCGCTCGTTAGACGATCGAGTTGCCTATTTGCGATAGGCCTCGATGAGCAGGTCGGCCGTTTCGGGGCGCATGATGCGCTCGTCCGGGTGCTCGCCGGCCAGCAGCTGCTCGCGAACCTTGGTGCCCGAAACGAAGACGGCCTTCTCGTCCTGGTGGCGCTCCATCAGATCCACGCGGCCGAGGCTTTCGTAGTACGCCGCAAAGCCGATCTTGCAGGGCTCGATGTGGAGCTCGCCCTTCAGGTTGTCGAAGATCTCGTGGGCGTCGAAGTCACCCCAGATCGCTTCGCCGTCTTCGTAGGGTGCGTCCGCGTGCTTGCGCCCGATCACGATGTGGGTGAAGCCAAGGTTCTGGCGGTAGATCGAGTGCATCACCGCTTCCTTCGGGCCGCCGTAGAACATCTTGATGTCGAGACCGATCAGCTCGAAGACTTCCGAGATGTCGTAGCCCGCTTCCTTCCAGATGCTCTCGTCCTTGTCGCCCTTGCCGAGCAGGCGGTTGTCGTGCAGCGAACGGTAGGTCTCCATGCGCATGCTGGCCGGCACGTCGTCACCCTTGAGTTCGCCCATCAACGGGTTGAGGACGACGCCCGTGAAGTGGCCCGTCTTCGTGAGATCTTCGGCACCCGAAACCAACGCGTATTCGTGTGCGCGATGCAGCGGGTTGCGCGTCTGGAACGCGAGGGTGCGTTCGTACTGGCGTGAAGCGAAGAGCGCCCGGCTCTGCAACGGCGAAAGCATGTATTCGCCGTACTCGAGGTTGATGGGCTGCGCCATCGCGCGGAGCTTGCCGCCGAGGAGCTTGGTGCGCGGGTCGCTTTCGGTCATACGGCCGCCCGGGTGATCCATGCGGTCGGTGCCGTACACGCTCTTCACGTACTTCGCCTTGTCGTAGTCGAAGATCTCGGCTTCGCCGACGATCGCTACCGCAGTACCGTCTTCGTTGATCAGCGCCACACTACCGCCGGCCTGGACCGAGCTGGCCTCGTCTTCGGAGATGGGGAAGGAAAGCGGGATCGTCCACGCGTATGACTTGCCACCGCGCTCGATGCACTCTTCGTCGAGCACCTTGTGCCATTCATCCTTGCCCATCGGACCCTCGAGGGGTGAAAGCGTGCCGTCTGCAATGCGGTAGACGGTGGAAAGGTCGGCGTTGGTCACGATCGCCGAAGGCAGCTGCGAAGCTTCGTTCGCAAACGCGCTGCGCTGGCCGAGAGGAATGCTGCGGTTGACCGGGGCATCGAGACCGCCGTGGACCGGTACGAGTTGTTGCGCTGACATGAACTTCTTCTCCTTCCTGAATGGATCTCGCGGTGATCGAGAGCTGATCGAGTGGTGATCCTGGGGTGATGGTTCTGCTTGTTCTTGCAGTCCCTGATTGAGGTTTCTTGATCGAGACGCGCGAGGGCTTTGCCTCATGCGCTACCAGATGGGCCACTCCACGGCGGCGTCGTCGAACAGCAGTCGATCACCACTGCCGTCGAAGCGTTTCACGAACAGACGGTCGAGGCCGTTGTGCTCCGACACGTAGACGACGTAGCGACCGTCGGGCGAAACAGCCGGGGTTTCTTCGTTGCGCACCGAGGGTCCGACGGCCGTTCGTCCCGAACCATCGACCCGAATCCGCACCGTTCGTTCGGCGTCGCCGCTGCGCGCGGAGTACACGACCCACTGCCCGTCCGGCGTGACCACGGGATGCAGGCCCGGTGCGAGTTCGCGGCGCGAACCGCTCTCGAGGTCGTGCGCGACGATCCGCGGATGACGATCAGCGAAGCGCGCGAGTTCTTCGGGCCTGTAGGGTGCGTAGACCACGAATCGGCCGTCGCGAGACGTCGCGAAGTGCCGAACCGCTACGCCCTCGTCGACGACGTCGTCCGGGCCACGGCTCACGGTACGCCGGATCTGGAGATCGTACGCGCCCTCTTCATCGAGTTGAACGACGGCGTAGGCATAGCCGTCGTCTCCGAGATGGGCGCCGGCCAGCTTGTTTTCGGGACCGACCGCCACGGGCCGGACTTCGCGTGTGGTGAAGTTCAACTCGAACAGTCGCAGACGACCGCCCTGCCGATCGCTGCTGTAGAGCAAGCGACTGCGGTCGGGAGACCAGGAAAGGGGGCGCGCGCCCGGTGGCGCTTCTTCGACGATCTCGATTTCGCGGCTACGCGGGTCGATCAGTGCGAGCCGCCCCGGATAGCGGGTGGCGGGGTTCGCGGGTCCTCCGGCCGAAAGCGCAGCGGCCCGAGGTGAGAGGTTGCCGAGATCGAGCACGCCTTCGCGGCGCTTTTGGCCCGGCTTTCCGGCGAGTTCGTCCATCAGGTCGCGTCGCTGACGCCCCGACTCGCTGTCCCACAGGCGCACCGCAATCTTCGCGTCGGGAAGCTCCATCGGGTCGACCAGGTCGGTCACGCAGCCCGGCAAGACGCCGACCACCAACGCGGCGACCGCGAACACCGAAACCCATCGCGGTCTTCGACCCGGGGCGTCCATCGTCATGCGGGCTCCGCGACCAGTGGCCGCCCCTGGAACGGCTCGCCGGCTTCCTTGCGCTCGAACACGCCGAGTTGATTCACCTGTCCGTCGAAGACCGCGATCACGATGTGCGCGACATCGGGAAAGGGAAACGTCTCCTGTTCGGCGTATTCCTGATCCATCTCGGAGAAGTACGAACCAGCGCCGACGTGAGAGTGATAGATGGCGTTCACCGACTCACCGTGCTGGCCGGCCTCGTCCATGGCTTTCAGGTAGTCGGTGGGGTTCATGTAGAAGGCCTTCTTGCCATCGCGCGGATAACGCTCGGCGTCCTGGCGATGCAGGGTCGTCATCTCGTTGCGACAGCGGTAAACGGTTCGATAGGGCTGGTTGTCGTTGCCGGTAATCAGACCGCAGCACTCTTCGGGCTGGGTTTCCCGGGCGTGGGCGCAGAACTCGTTCATGACGCGCCCGGAAATCACCAGGGGCGCTCGCTGGGGATCCAATTCGATGCGCTCGCGCCCCATCTCCGTGCCAACGTCCTCGTCAAGTCTCGGCGCTTCGTGAAAGGTCCACCTGCGCCGCCACCTGCGTGAAGCGCCGCACGTCGTTCGACCGATGGGTTCGACCGGCTGTGGTTTTGAATTCGAGCCATCCCCGCAGCGACCGGGAAGGCGGGGCGCTCGGCGCGCAGCGACGCGGCACCCGGCCCGTCTCGCCGAGCGACAACACCGAACAACACCGAACAACACCGAACAACGCAGAACAGCAAGGATGCTGCGGGCTTCGAATCGCGCGCGGGGCGCGACGACGCGGGCGGCTCGAGCGATGCGTCGCGAGTTCCGTGGGTGCCACTCGACACCCTCGGGGATTCGCGACGCGCGGGAGTTTAAGGAAGGACACTGATCGACGCGACCGATTCGGCGCCGTGGTGGCCAATTCGACCGCCTCCGTGCACCGAACCTTCCAGCCACGCTCCGGCCGACGCCACGTTATGCTCGCGCCATGACGAGGCTGATCCAGCGGTCGCCATTGGCGTCCAGCGCACCCCGCTCTGCGACCGTCTCGAGCCCGAATGGCACCAACGCCGCCTCGACCTTGTCGCGCTCGACGTCGAGCAGCCCCGACAAAACGAGCTTCCCGCCCCCGGCCGTGCAGGCAGCGAGCGCGCCGGCGATCGGCAACATCTCACGGCGCAGCAGGTTTGCGAGCACCAGGTCGAATGGAGCGGCCGAAAGCGACTCGATGCCCCCCGCGAAGACATCGAACGAAGCAGCGAGATCATTGGCCCGGGCGAAGTTGCACGCTTCGTGCGCCGCCAGGGGGTCGAGGTCGAAGCCCACCGCCCGCCCCGCACCGAGCGCAACCGCAGCGAGCGCGAGGACGCCCGTCCCCGTTCCCACGTCGAGCACCCGTGTCGTCGCGTCGAACCCAGAAGATTCAGCAGCGATCACGTCGAGGACCAGTTTCGTCGAGGCGTGCCCACCGGTGCCGAACGCCTGCCCGGGATCGATCACGATCTCGCGCTGGCCGGGTTTGCCCTGCGAGGCGACGAACGAAGGACGGATGACCAGTGCGGGACACACTTCGATCGCGTCGAACCCGGCCTGCCACGAGCGGGACCAGTCGACATCCTCGACCGCTTCGGGGTCGCCGGCGCAGCGGGCACCGAAGCTGCGCGCCGCATCAGCGATGTCTTCGAAGGCACCGCGAGGAGCGTACACGATGAGTTCGACGCGGTGCCCTGCGGTCGGCTCGCCCGCGCTCGATTCCTCGGAGCTTCGCTCTTCGACACCCGCGGCCCCCGCTTCGAAGCAGGCTGCGGTCAGGTCTTCGACCGCTGCCAGTGCCGCAGCCTGGTCGTCGGAACCGTCGCTTTCGAATTCGAGCGTGAAGGACACGAACTCTTCGCGCCGCGCGTTCGGCCAGTCGCTCACTCGTTGCCTCGTTGTTTCGTTTGCGTTGCTGATGCTCGTGACCCAGAGCGGTTGCTACTACGGCCACCTCGGCGTCGGCCAGGCGAAGCTCTTGTGGGCAAGAGAACCCGTCGACCAGTTGCTCGCCGATCCCTCGATCGACCCCAAGCTGCGTGCTCGCCTCGAGCGGGTCGCGCAAGCACGCGCCTTCGCGAAAGAGATCGGCCTCGAAGTCGGGGAACAGTACACGAGTTACGTCCCGTGGCCCGACGATCGCATCGTGACCAGCGTCATTGCCACCGAAGCCGGCTCGATCGAATCTTCGCCCTTCCGCTTTCCGATCGTCGGCGAAGTCCCCTACAAGGGATTTTTCGATCGCGATCGCGCGAAACGCGAAGCCGACCAGCTACGCGAACGCGGAATGGACGTCTGCGTGAGTGGCATCCGCGCCTACTCGACCCTGGGTTGGTTCGACGACCCACTCACGGCCCCGATGCTCGAGACCAGCGACGACCGGCTGTTCGAAACCGTGATCCACGAACTCGTGCACGCCACGGTCTTCGTGAAGAGCCAGCCCGACTTCAACGAAGGCGCCGCGAACTTCATCGGCGAAGAAGCCACGGTCGCATTTTTCGCCCGCGACACTGCGGCGACGGTCGATCCGCGCGCCCGCATCGACGACGATCGACGAATCTCGCTGGCCTTGATGGCGCTTCGCGACGAGGTCGCCGCCCTCTACGAGCAGCCCCTCGACGAAGACGCACGCCGCCAGCAGCGCACGGCACTCGAAACCGCCGCACGCGCCCGCTTTGCCGCCCTTCCCCTTACCGGACGCGACGCCACGCGCTTTGCCGAGCGTGCACGCATCAACGACGCCTGCCTCGCCATCCAGGGAACCTACGTGGCCGACACGCCGCAGTACCGCGAGGTCTTGGAACGCCTGGGGGGTGACCTGTCGGCCTTCGTCACCCGGCTGCGCGAAGCCGCCGATGCCGACGATCCGCGCGCGTCCTTCTTCGCTCCGTAGCCACCAACCCCGATGCGGTCGTCACCACGCGGGCAGGACTTCGATGAAGTCGCAGCCCAAGGCTCACGAGCCCCCCGGGCAGCAAGAACTGCACGCGCATTGCCGGTTCGTGACGCAGTCGGAATTCGGCACCCGCTCATGCGTTGCGTTCGAGAATCCGATGAAACGGACTCACCGACGACCGGACGCGCCCCGCCTTCCCGCGGTCAGCGCGCTGTGGAGACCATGTCCGAAGCTCCCCCCTCCATCTCCCTCGACCAGGCCGCCACCCGCGTGCGCGCACTTCTCGACAACATCGAAAGCGCAGTGCGGGGCAAGTCCGAGGTCGTGCTCCAGACCGTCACATGTCTGATCGCACGCGGCCATCTCTTGATCGAGGACGTGCCCGGTGTCGGCAAGACCACCCTTGCGCGCGCAACGGCGCGTTCGATCGAAGCGGACTTCAATCGCATCCAGTTCACGAGTGATCTGCTTCCGAGCGACCTCGTCGGCGTGTCGGTCCCCGACCGGGTCGATGCCAGCCAGGCGCCCAGCTTCCGCTTCCAACCGGGGCCCCTCTTCGCGCACGTGGTCCTCGCGGACGAGATCAATCGCGCGCACCCGAAGTGCCAGTCCGCACTGCTCGAAGCCATGAGCGAGCAGACGGTCAGTGTCGATGGCACGACCCACGCCCTGCCCGCCCCCTGGTTCGTGGTCGCGACCCAGAACCCGCTCGAGCACTACGGCACGCACCCGCTACCCGAGTCGCAACTCGATCGCTTCTTGATGCGCATCGAGATCGGCTATCCCGACCGCGCCTACGAAGCCGACATCCTGCGGGAAGACCCCGCCGCGAGCGCACTCCCCGATCTCGGCCCCGTGCTTCATCTCGACGAACTGCGCGCCATCCAGGAACTCGCCGGCCAGGTGAAGTTCACCGATGACCTCGTCGCCTACCTGCTCGCGATCGTCGAAGAAACCCGTCAGCACGAAGCCCTCGAACTCGGGGTGTCGCCCCGCGGTGCGATCGCGCTTCGCCGCGCGGCGCAGAGCCGAGCGTTGGTCGATGGACGCGACTACTGCATCCCCGAAGACGTGCGCGACTTCGCCCTCCCCGTGCTCACCCATCGCGTGGCTACACGATTGGCCGGGGGCGCACGCAGCGCCGATGGCGACCCGAGTTGGGTGATCCGCGAGATCGTCGACCGCGTCCCCGTGCCTCTCTGAGCCAGCAAGAGGGACGACGTCATGGCCTCACGCTACGACGAACTGAAACAGAGGGTGCGTATCTTCCTGCGTCCCCCGCGACAGCTTCGTCCAACCCGCGCGGGTTGGATGTTCTTGATGATCAACTTCGGTGTGGGCTTTGCCGCGCTCAACACCGGGAACAACCTGCTCTACCTCGTGCTGTCGCTCCTGCTCGCCTTCCTCACCCTTTCGGGCTTTCTCTCCGAAGCCGCTCTTCGCGGACTCCAGGTGAGGCGCACGCTTCCCGGCGAGATGTTTGCGGGGCAGCCGAACGCCGTCCGCATCGAAGTGCGCAACCGCCAACGCAAGGTGCCCGCCTTCGCGATCGTGGTAGAGGATCGCGTAGCCCCTCCGCCCGAAGTCGAAGACCCGATCGACGGTGACTGGCGACTCACGCGCGATCGCGACATCCCGGTCGTGGGCCGCATCTTCGCCTTGCGGATCTCACCGGGCGACGTCCAGACGCGGCGCTACACGCTCGAACCCGAACGGCGAGGCCCACTGGTCTTTCACAGCGTTCGCGTGTCGACCCGCTTCCCTTTCGGCCTCTTCCTGAAGTCGCGCACGATTCGCGCAAGTGGCGAGGCGCTCGTCTATCCCCACGTCGAGGCGCTTGCTTCACCGTCACCGCGCTTCGGCGGCGAAGGCAACACCGAAGCACCCGCCCGTGCGCGGCAAGGTGGCGACGATGTCAGCGGCCTGCGCGAATGGGCACCGGGGGACGCCCTGCGCCATGTCCACTGGAGGAGTTCCCTGCGGCGCGGACAGCTGACCGTGCGCACCTTCGACGAAGAGCGGCACGCCGAAATCGAAGTGCGTCTGCGCACCGCCGGCGTTCACCCGGGCGATGCCTTCGAACAACAGGTTTCCTGGGCCGCCTCCGAAGTCGTTGCGCAACTCGCGGCCGGCATGCGGGTGGGCCTGCTGACCGACGATGACCATCTCGCGCCAGCCGACGGCCGGCGGCAGCGCACGCGGTTGCTCTCCCACCTGGCTCGCGTCCAACCTCGTGGCACGAGCGACCGGGAACCGCTCGCCCACCGCGTCGAAACCGACACCGCGGAAGGTGCCAGCTCGGGGCTCCACACGGACATCGACGACAATCGTCGCGCTGAGACACGACGCTCATGAGCCGGCTGCAATTTCGCGCCAGCGTCGAAGACCCGCGCCCCGTCGCCGCCTGGGTCATGGTGAGCGTCGCCATCGGCACCCTTTCGATCACGGGTCAGCTCGCGCTCTGGGCCGTCGCCGCCAGCGCGACCGCGGTGCTGTTCTCGCTGCTGCATCGCGAAACACCGCGCCCCTGGCAGAAGAGCACGTGGTTCCTGAACCCGGCGGTGATGTCGATCGCCCTCGTGTCGATGACCCTCGCGTGGCGCGGCGAACCCGTGACGATCGCCCTCGCCCACTTCGCCGTGCTGACCCAGAGTCTGCAGCTGCTCGACGCGCGTGCGCGCAAGAGCGAGTTCCTGTTGGTCGCGCTCGCGCTCTTCCAGGTCGTGCTGGCCGCGAACCTGACCGACAGCGTCTTCTTCCCGCCGATGTTGATCGCCTTCCTGGCTGCGACGACCTGGACCCTGCTCGTCCACACGCTGCGCAGTGAAGCCATCGAAGCCGGTGACACAACGCACCCCGATCCCGCCATCACCCGCGGCCTCACGCGCACCACGGTCCTGGCCAGCGGCATTTCGATCCTGCTCGCGCTCGTGATCTTCACCATGCTCCCGCGCTTTCGCTCTTCGATCGTGCAGGGAGGCGGCCCCGACCGCCGCGCGGTCGCGGGCTTCACCGACGAGGTGAAGCTCGGCACGATCGGCAAGATTCGCATGGACAGCTCCGTGGTCCTGCGGATCGAAACCCTCGAAGGCAAGGCACCTCCTCCGAGCCAGGGCTATTGGCGCGGCCTCGCCTTCGATCACTTCGATGGCGAGCGTTGGTCGGTGACACCGCAGATGCGAAGCGCACCGGGCGGGAGTCCCACCTTCGGGATCGATCTCGGACGCGCCCATGCGAACCAACCCCTCGAACAACGCATCGTGCGCGAACCCGTGACGGGAGGCGTGCTATTCGGAAGCGGCGAGGCCCGCGCGGTTCGCGGCGCAATCAGACGCGTCGAGATCGATGTGAACGGCAGCCTGTACTCGCCCGTCGATCAGGCGAAGCGCGTGCGATACACGATCCGCACCGACGCACATCAACCCAGCGACGATGCACTGCGCCGCGATGCCACCAGCGCACCCCATCTGCGCCCGGAGGCCTACCTCGCCCTGCCCGCCATGGGCGAGGCCATCACGGACCTCGCCAGTTCGATCATCCGCGACATGGGCAGTGATGCCGACCGCGTGCGCGCGATCGAAACCCACCTGCGGAGCAAGGGGCAGTACACCGACTCGCCACGTGCGATGGACCCCGCCCTCGGCGATTCGCCTGTAGAGGGGTTCCTGCTCGGTGAGCTATCCGGCCACTGCGAGTACTTCGCCAGCGGCATGGTGGTCTTGCTGCGATCGATCGGGATTCCCGCGCGTCTCGTGAATGGGTTCGCTGGGGGCCAGCGCAATGAGCTCGGTGACTTCATCGAAGTGACTCGGGCCGACGCCCACACCTGGGTCGAAGTCCACTACGCGGATGCGGGTTGGGTGCGCTACGACCCGACACCTCCCGGCCTGCGCACGCGCGAAGAACTCCCGCCCAACCTGGTGAGCCGATTCGCCGAGTTGGCGAGCACCGTCGAACTCTGGTGGTACCAACGTGTCGTCGACTTCGACACGTCCGACCAGGTGGCCGTCATCCGTTCGACCTGGCTCGCGTGGCGGGCGCTGCGCGAGACGACGAGTGAAGCCGCCTCTGTCGAAGTCAAGCGCGACGAGAGCGGGGCACTCGAGATCGACGCGAGTGTCGAAGCGATCGTGTTCGTGGGGCTCGTGATTGCGCTGTTCGTGCTCATCGCGAATGCGCGACGTCCGAAGCGAAAGCGCGTCGACGTGCCCCGCGTCTACGGTCGCGCACTCGCACTATTGGCGCGGCGTGGCCTGGCCCGCGGTCGCGCGACCACGGCGCGCGACTTCGCGCGTGAAGTGACAGGACGCCTGCCGAGCGAAAACGCGCGTGCCTTCGAAGCGATCACCGACGCCTATCTCGCCCAACGCTTCGGCCAGCGGCCCGCGCCACCACTTGGCGACGAATGGAAGGCGATGCGGCGCGGCCTGCCCCGGCGCTTCGCGAAGGCTCTGGATCAGAGCGCGCCGTAGGCGCGATGGGTCTGCGGAATCAGCCTCACATCTTCGACCCATTCCTGCGCGACCGCGAGCAGCGGCAACAGTTCGCTCGGCCTCGGGCTCGTGCGCACGCGGGCGAACGGGCTGACGGGCTGCAGCACGAAGGGGATCGCGGGATCGACCGACGCGATCTCCCGGGCCGCCGTCGCGACTTCTTCAGGCGAGGTCTCTGGGGTCACGACGAGCTTCACGTAGACCTCACAACTCGCATGGGAAATCTCGAGGAACCTCTTGTGGCGACTCAGGAAATTCGGCTCCTTCGAGATGTCCGCATAAGCCGCCTCGACGGGCGATTTCCAGTCCATCGACACGACATCGACGACGTCGACGACCGCTTCGAGTCCTTCGACTTCGAGGCCGTGGGTTTCGAGCAGGAAGCGCGCGGAAGTCGGCGCCACGAGTTCGGCGATCGCGCGCACGGCCTCTGGCTGCAGCAGCGGTTCGCCACCGGTCACGCTGACGAAGCGTTGCTCGGCAAACGCCAGGCGGGCAACTGCCGCAGCCACGTCGTCGATCGACGCGGGGTTGTCGAAGGTTTCGAACTTCCCGCTGCCAGCCGACGTCTCGAATCGCCACTGCGCAGCCGGCTTCCAGGTGCCGGGCGAATCACAGTACAGGCAACGCAAGTCGCATTCGCCCAGGCGAACGAACACCGTCGACGTTCCGACGTAGGGGCCTTCGCCCTGCGCGGATGCAAAGATCTCGACGAGGTTCATCACGCCCTTCGCAACGTCGGGCTGGCCTCGTTTGCCGAGCCGCACTCGAAGCGCGTCGCGCGCGAACTCATCGGTCGAGCAGCGTGCGCCCCATCACGATCTCGCTGATGACATCATCGAGTCGCCCGGGGTTCTCCGCACGACCCTGCACGATGAATCGCGCCACGTGATCGTCGTCGGGCAGCCCATCGACCCATTCGAGTTTGTCGGCGAGGTGATCCACCATGCTCGCGAAATCGAGGGTGCGACGGCCTGCCCCTTCGTCCCCGCTGACCACGACCAGGTTGCCCTCGGCCCGCGTCGCCAACGAGAGACTTGCGCTGTAGCGCTCCCGTGCGATGCGTGCCGCGAGGTTCAGGTCGAGTTCGGCGGGCACGTCGAGGATGATCATGCTCTGACCGGCGAAGTGCACCAGCCGGAAGTCCTGCTTCGAAACGAAGTCGACTTCGGGCGGGGGCGGCGGAAGCTCGGCGCGCGCCGCCTCCTTGGCGAGGTCACTGGGACGCCCGGCCAGCAGCGGTTCGAGGTCGCGCTGCCGCGACCCGCTCTGCTTGGCGAGTTCGCCCAGCCGATACCACCACACGCGACCCCAACGTTCGTAGTCGTGTTCGGTGAAGCGACCCGCTGCGAGGTCGACGAGCTTGTCCGAAAAACGGCTGCGGCGCGTAAAGCCTTCGATCAAGAGCGGCAGCGAGCTTTCGAGCCCGGCCTTCACGTGGATCTGGTCTTCACCCAACGCCTGCTTCAGGGCACCGAGGTCTTCCGGCGGCCACTCGCGGTGGTCGATCCAGGTGAGACGGCCCGCGTAGATCGCCGCAGCCTGGACGACATCGCCCGCGGGCGACGGCGTGAAGCCGATCAGGTAGATCGGCGTGTCTTCGCGCAGGTCGGTCGCGCCGCCCCGGAAGAAGCTCATGAGTTCGGCCTGGGTGTAGACCCAGATGCCTTCGAGCAGCCGGAGTTCGCGCGCGAGCAGCACCGCGGCGAGCAGTGAATCGCGATCGGCGTGCGCGACGATCGCGACGCGGCGGCGCGGCGGCTTCGGAGGCTCTGTCGGCGCCTCCTTTTCCGCCTCGGGTTTGCGTCCCCGGCGACGCTTGTCGCGGGCATGCGCGGGGCTTTCGGTTTCTTCTTCTTCGTCGTCGTACACCGGTGCGGCGGCGCCTTCGTCCTCGACTTCGTCGGGCAATTCGGAAAGGCCCTGTTCGAGCAACGCGTCGTCGTCGTCGTCGCCCTCACTGGCCTTACCGGCCTTTGCGGCAGCACCGGCATCGGCGCGTGCTCCGCGTTCCCGCTTGGTGTCACCGCCCCGGTCTTCGGCTTCGGCGCCGTCACCGCCCTTGCGTCGGCGCCCGCGCGAGCGGCGACCGCGACGGCGCGAACGGCCGTCGTCGCCATCGTCGTCGCGCGCGTCGTCTGCGAGATCGAAGGAAGACATCTCTTCGAAGCGAGGCTTCGCCTTGCGCGTGGGTTCTGCGCCTTCGCCTTCGGCGACCGCGGCTTCAGCTGCGGCGCTGTCTTCGGCGTCGCCGCCTTCGGCCCCGCGTCGTTCACCACCGCGTCCCCGACGTCCGCGACGCCGCGATCGGCCGCGGCCGTTGCCCTCGCCCTTCGCAGTCGCATCGCCATCGGTTTCGGCGCCTTCCTGTCCGGCGTCCTTGGCTTCGACCGCGCCCTTGCCTCGACCGCGGGGCTTTTCGCGATCCTGATCCTTGTCCTGCTCCTGGCTCTTCTCTACCGCGGCCCCTTCGCCCCCGCGTCCGCGGCGGCCTCGATCTCCACCGCGCCCGCGACGACCGCGGCCCGTCGCAATCGGCACCGCTTCGCCGGAACCGCAGATCGCGACCTCGAGACCGCGGTCGCGAGCATTCGTGCGGATCTCGAGCAGATCATGAGAGAGATTGAGCAGTGGCAGCACCTTCGCCACACCCGGCGCGAATTCGCGGGCGATCAACGCGAGGCGGAAGCCGTCGAGTCGTACCGGCGCTTCGGCTCCGGCCAACAGCACGGGAAGTGCGGCGCGCAGTTCGAGTGCCGCATCGAGGACCACGCCGAGGGCAGCCAGGCTCAGCGAACCCCGTGCGGCCGTCGCAACCGGCACGCCCGAGCCGTTCACTCCGACCGAATCGATCACGTCGAGGTCCTTGCCACCGACCGGCCAGGAAACGAGGGAACGCAACTCGAGGGCCTGCGCGACCAGCGGCTGCAGGCGAGCGCGAACGCCCTCGTCGCCTTCGCGCGTGCGACGGTCGTTGAGGCGCTTGCGCAAGTTGCCTTCGAGGCCGTCGAGTACACCGGCGAGGCTGTCACTCGCGAGCTTGGCGCTCGAGCGAGCGGGCAGGATCGTGTCGAGCACGACGCCCGAGTCGTCAGCGCGAAGTTCGGCCACGCGACGCGCCATCAACACGAGTTCGACGCTGCGGCCGAAGCCGCGAATCGCACCACCGTGCTTCGACGCCAAACCCTCGAGGGCCGCCGCGGCGCGTGCAAAGAGCTCGCGATCGTTCGCATTCGCGATCTGCTGGGCAGCCGCGCCCACCGGCACGACACCCGGTTGGCGTTCGTGAACCGGCGTAACCTCGACCGGCGAATCGGCCAACGTCGGCGCCGCCACGGGCCGAACCTTGAAGCCCGAATCGGGCACCAGCGCGAGCCGGCGACGCGCCGAGCGATTCCAGTTGGGAGAGACGACGAACACTTCTCCTTCGAACGGCGTGTCCCCGCCCTGCTTCGACGCGGCAATCAAGCCCGCGAGCAGGGCATCGCCTGCCGACCGGGGAGCGAAGCTCACGAGAACGGGGCGACCGTTCTTGTCCTCGCCCTGGCCGATGGCGGCGTAGGAGTCGGGTACTTCTTCGATCGTTTCAGCGGCCATCACCTCGAGGCGGGCCAGATCGAGAATCCCTTCTTCGAGCATGCGCGCGAACACGCGCTGGCCGTTGATCGCGACATCGCCAGCCGGCTGACGGCGACGTCTCGAAAACCTTCTCATCATTGGGTCTCCTCGAAGTTCGCGCGGTCGACGACCGGGCCGTGGGAGCGCCTGCGCGGTTTCTGTGGGGGCACGCCTGGGAAGGCGTCGGCTCCGGTGTGACCTGCGGCGAACTTCTGTGTCTGTGTTCTGACTGTGATTATTCGATACCCGCCGGACGGCAACTGCCGGCCGCGCGGAGTTGGCGTTGCTTTCAGTCCGCCCCGACATCCACCTGGGCCAGGGTCAGGACTGCGTTTTCGACCAGCGAAAGCGTTGCGTCGTTGACCACGCTCTGCAGTTCGCTGAACAACCGGTCGCTTCCCACAGCGACGGAGAGTTGATCTTTGTGTTTGGTGAAATCGAGCATGATGCCGCCGAGCAGTTTACGATCGGTTCGCGAGTGTTTCTGCAGGCGGTTCCAACTTTCGAGCGGCACTTCGATCTTCATCTCACGCAACTCGCGGTATTCCTCGGGCAGGGTGTCGCGCAACAAGCTGAGCACGACCGCGTCTTCCGTCTTCGACAGAGCGGCGTTCCAGAAGCGTCCCCTCGCGAGCAACACAGCGCCTCCCCTCCCTACGTGTCGGGTGCGTCGGCCGAAACCCTTGCCGCGTCGGCGGCAGGGGTTTCAGCGCGCTCGAGCGTCGAGGCGAAGACCTGTTCGGCCAGGGCACGGGCGATCGGATTGTCGCCGGGAGCAGCGTCGCCGAACGAGGCCGCTGCCGAGAGATGGTCGCGGGCTTCGTCTTCTCGTCCGCCGAGTGCACTCACGTAGGCGCTGGTTTCGAAGCGGGCCGCCGTCTGGCTGGCGTGGGTTTCGTCGAACAACGCCGCGGTCGCCGTTTCGAGGGCGCGACCGCGGGCTTCATCGCGAGCGTCCCCTTCGAGTGCGACCACGTCGTCCATGGCCGAATTGAGCGCCGTCGAAACCTCGGTGAGCCGGTTGGGATCCCCGGGCCAGGGGCCCAATTCGCCCTGCGCAACCCGCTCTGCGACGCGCGCGAGTGCCTCGGGCGAACTCGCCCCGCCGAGCATCTCGCGGACCGCATCGCCGGGCTGCGCATCGCCCGCCCCCTCTTCCACCTTGCGCCGCCACTCACTGAAGGCGCGGGGAAACGGGCGGTCTTTCGGATGGGCCAGCGCGATGCGGCTCAACAATGCACGGGCAACACCCGCGTCGACTTCGACAGCTCCCGAAGTCCCGCTGGACGACGACTCGGTGAGCTTGCGCACGAAGCTTCGCGTGCGACTGCGGCCGGTGGAGTAGACATCGAACTCGACGACACCGCGGCGTTCGTCGAGCAGGACCTGAAACAGCCGCGCACCTCCGCTCGGATTTGGTTCGACGAGGAAGAGCAGGACACTGCCGCGCGGATCGACAGGCGTGAGATACGCCCCCTCGATTTCGTCTTCGACCGAGGAGAGTCGCGAAACCACTTTGTCGCTGGGCGCACTCGCAGCCACCTCGACACCGCTGGTGCGCAGGCGATGGATGGCACGACGCAAGAGCTTGCGACCCGCCTTGGGGAGCCCGGACGGATCGACCTGCTGAACGCGCGCTACCCCCTCGTCGCTCTCGCACCAGGCTTCGAGCAGTTCTTCGCCGGTGTCGGGCGTCTGCGACAAGAGCCACGCGAGCACTTCGCCGCAAGCGTCGGCGTCGAGGGTCGCGAGCAACTGCACCGGGTCGCCGTTCGCCGGCCGAATCGCATCGGCGTAACTCGGCAGTGCTTCGGCGGCTCGTTCGAGGGCCTCGGGCAGACTCACGACGCCCTCCTCTGCCGCGCCGGCCGAGTTCGGTGGCCAATGCGAGACGAGGCGTGAATGAGCGACTCGAAAGGATGTGGGTTCAGACAGCTCGCGTGGACGCGGATTTTCACGGTGGGTATCGCTTCGCGGACCGGCGGACGGTTCGCACCAGAAATGGAATCAGTATTGACGATGAAGCCGGGCGGTCGCGCCGACTGGCGACCCCGACTGGCCGTCCCCCCCATGAGACGGACCGAAGGCCGAACGATATCCCAACCCGTTGCTCGCGCCCGCCGGCGACACCGGATTTTCCCAGAGAAATCGGGGAGCAAGCCCGTTCCCCTGCTCGGTGGGCGGGTCTGGTGGGGCTCTAGAGGTCCGGCCGGAAAGTCCCCCGTCGCACCGAGGGCGGGGCTGCGGCCGTCGTTCAAGGCGCGCGACCGAGGCGTAGCCGTAGCTACGGCGATGGGAGCGCAACGCAGAACGAAGGCCGCAGACGCGACCGAATGCAGGGGGACTTTCCGGCCGGGCCTCTAGCCCCGATTGACTACAGAGCCGCCTCCCTGCGAAGACGTCCCTCGGCAGCCTCCAGAAAACTGCAGAGTTCGCGAAGCAGCGCGTTGTAGCGACCGAACGCATCGCGCTCACGAGCTTCGACCAGTCGCTCGTACAAGGCCAGCTCCCGCTCGCCGCGATGCGCGCGATGGCGACGATCACCGATCCGGCGGTGGCTCAGCGCATCCTCGCGTGCCTGCAACTCCCGCCGCGGGCTCCTCCGCTTGCAACTGCTTCAACCACCGCTGAAGTTGAATTCGAACCCACCCTCGAACTCCTCGGGCATGACTTCGAACCCCCGCTGCCCGAGTTCGACTTCGACCAGTGCCCGCACAACGACGGTAGTGGCGACGACGAAGCGGAGACATGAAGCCTCCCAGTGCTCTCACGGGAAGCGCAGGAAGCCGCACAAGCCCTCGCCAACCCGTAAGACTCCAAAGCCCCCCCTCGAGTCCCAGACGCCGCCTGGCGTCCTCGGACCGCATCAGCGACGCTTTTCTGTGAACCTGTGGCAACGGGCTCGCCTGGAAAAGCTTGAAATCGCCCCGCGCCGGGCCTTTCAGGCCGATCGGAGCAGGTTGCCATAGCGTTACTTATCGGCGAGATGCTCGAAAACCCAGCTAGATTCTCCTATCCCCCGCCTCGCTGGGCCGCTCCCCCTCGCGGTCGTGGGCGACGGTAGAATGGTCGACCGCGTCGCCGCCGAGCCGGCCATTCAGTTCCTGGGCTGGGCAGACCGGAGTGATCTGGTCGACCGCCTGGATCGCTCTCGTTCGCTGTGGCTTCCCAGTCTCTGGGCCGAGCCCTTTGGTATCATCGGACTCGAGGCGATGGCGCGCGGTGTGCCGGTCATCGGCTCGAAGATCGGCGGCATTCCAGAGTGGCTCGAGCACGGCGTGACCGGGTTCCTCGTCGAACCGGGCGACTCCCGAGAGATCGCCGAACGGGCCGACCTGTTGGCGTGCGACACCCGTCTGGCCAGGAGCATGGGGGACGCCGCTCGGCAGCGCGTGCGCGATCGGTACGACCGTGACCGCACCGTGGACCGCCTGCTGAAGCTGCTGGGCGCGAGAACGCAGAGCGCGGGCGTCTAGCCCTTCACGCCCAACATCAGGAGCGCTGGCGTTCCCGTGATGCGCTGTACCGATCGCTCCGAGAGCGGCAGGGCCTCGAGCATGGCATCGGCTTCGGCGAGATCAGGAGACTGACCGGCCACCCAGGTGCGAAACATCGCCAGAGCCAGCGGGCGCAGGGGCGCGGGCAGCCGCCACTGACCGACGAAGCAGGCGGCGTCGGGAAGGTGGCAGCCTCGATCGGTCTCGACGATCGCGATCCTGCCTTCGGGGCGCAGCACGCGAGCGCACTCCGAGAGGCCGCGTGGCGGGTCGGGCCAGTGCTTGATTGAAGCGCAGCTGTACACGGCGTCGAAGCTCTCGTCGTCGAATGGCAGCTCGAGCGCGCTTCCCCGGCGGAGCTCCACGCCGAAGCGCGACGTGCGCTTAGTGGCTCGGCGAATCTGCTCTGGCGAGAGGTCGAGCCCGACCAGCTTCAGGTCGGGCCGCTGTTCAGCGAGCGACGCGAGGATCTGCCCACCACCGCAACCCACGTCGAGCACCCTGGCGTCACGCGGGAGCTCGCTGACGAGATCGTACGGCAGGCTCGACATGAAGCGCACGACCGCGGGGGCGATCACGGCGTCGTAGAGACGTGATTCCCAGGGCGCATAGCGCGAGGTCATGTTTTGCAGCAGACCGATCATCAGGTCGACGGTGATGATACACGTGAAGTAGCAGATTGGGCGACCCCCGGTGCAGTGTCGGGAACCACGCCACCCGCGGCGGGCCTTCTCGGTCGATGGGATCGAGTTGACATAGCGTTACTTATCGGCGAGATGCTCGAAAACCCAGCTAGATTCTCCTATCCCCTTTAGAATGTTTCATAACTAAGCCTCTCATTGGTTTTAAATATTAACAGTTGATAGGTCTAATTTTGTGACCAGAGCTCTTTAATGCTCTTTCTGTCTAATTTTCCACGATCCGTTTTGGGCATATTTTCAATAATATTTACCTGCTCGGGTATTTTGACCGCAGATAGGTTCTTCTGGCAATGGTTGATCACATCTTCTGACGATAAAATGCACTGATCCTGCAGCACGATGGCGACGGCTATAGCTTCACCATATATCTCGTCGGCCAAACCGAATGCCGCTACTTCGGCAACACCATTTAGTTCGCTAATGACGTTCTCAATCTCCAAAGGTGATATGTTTATGCCACTTCGAATAATTAGATCTTTCTGGCGGCCGGAGATGAAAAGAAAACCCTCTTCATCGTAATATCCCATATCACCGGTCTGAACACGGCCTTTGGCTGAAACCTGTTCCTCGCCGTCCGCGCCAAGATATTTAAACTCGGTTTCCTCACTTGGCCCTAACTCAATGTTGCCAATACCCAGGGCCGGAAGCAGCTTTCCATCGCCATCAACAATTGTCAATTTCTGATAAGGTAACGGCTTGCCGACCGACCCCCGTTTGCGGCAGCTTTCATTGCTGGCGGAAATCCAGCCGACTTCACTGGCCCCATAGCCTTGCGCAATTTTGACGCCATATAGTTTTTCAAAATTTTGCCAGTCCTGAACGAGTAGTGGTGCGGAGCTGGAAATGATATAGCGGAGATGAGGGATATCGACGGCCCGGATATCAGATGGCCGGTTGATCAGCATATTGATCGTTGTCGGGTTGCCTGCAGTAATTGTTGCTTCGCAATCTTTCACCCAGTTAAAAAAGCGGCTCGATGAGAATTTTCTGGCGAGCAGCAATGTTGCTCCAACTGCCAAGGGCGCCAGCGCACTCAACACCTGAGCCGACACCCAATTGAAAGAACGGAAATCCAAAATCCGGTCTTCCGGCCTTAGATCGAAACCTTCAACGACGGCCAGCGTGTTATCGAAAAGATCACTGAAATTACACATCACACCTTTCGGCTTTGAAGACGTGCCGGAGGTATAAAATATCGAGGCGATATCTGCCGGAATATTGACCGGAATTTCGATTACCTCGGCTTGGATTTCAGCTACGGTTCCGAAAAAAGTACCATCTGCGGCCTTATCAATTTGGCCAAGCGGCAGTTTCTCGACATTGTCGATTGACGAAAGGTCAAGTCCCGCCTCTTCCTCGAACAATATAATTCTGGGTTTAACCGTTTCGATGATCTCATCGATATAAAGGGCGTTCATCTCGACATGGATGGTGCAGGCTGTTGCGCCATACGCCATGACGCCAATATAAGTTAGCAAATGTTCGATCGAATTGTTGGACATGATGGCGACACGATCATTGGCCACAAAACCATTTTGCCTCAGGTACTGCCCGATCTGGCGGCACACCCGGTCGGCCTCGCCATAGGTGACAGAGCTTTCCTGATCGATGCTATAAATAAAATCCTTATCAGGATAGGCTTGCGCCTGATTTCTCAGCCACTCCTGAAAACGATTATTTATGCTGACATTCATATCCATTATCGGTGATCAAATCGGGACGGCAAGCCATAGCCCACCGTCCCCCGCTTCGGGATTGTCCCGCCCGCTGTTGAACTTCTCTGAGCGGCGGCTCGCTGTCTGATCCTAGGCGACGCGCTCTGCAGCCGCCTCTTCCTTCGCTTCGAGTTGTGTGAGGGCGACAACGAGCTTTGCGATGTCGCGCCATCCCT
>JASMLK010000078.1 GCA_030748735.1 Myxococcota bacterium
CGGGGCGGGGGCTTTTGGGCCTTCCGGCTAATAAACGCCCCGCCACGCGCGCATTGCGGGTTACGCCCCTTCGCCCCCGACCGCGGCTCACCGCAAGAGCCTCAACTCCCCGCCGCCGACTTCTTCTCGTCCCCACCCGAACGCGAAGCCTTCGAAGGCGCCTTCTTCTTCGCCGCCGCCTTCTTCTTCCCAGCAGCCTTCTTCTTCGCCTTCTTCTTCGCCGCGGCCTTCTTCTTCCTCGCCGGCTTCTTCTTCTCCGCCTGCTCTTCCACCCACTTGCCGTCGCGGAAGTACGCCCGCCACCCCGTCGCCTTCTTCTCGACTTCGGTCATCACGTACTGCTCCTTCGTCTTGCGAAGGAAGCGCACGACCGCGGGATTGCCGTCGGGGTCCTGCTGGGGTGCGTCGGCGAGGAACTTGTACTTGTCGTCGAGTTTGTCCTTGAGCGGCGCGATTTCACTCACCAGCGGAGCGCGGGTTTCGCGATGCTTCGGGAACTGGCTGGCCGCCAGGAAGATGCCCGCCGCACCGTCGCGCAAGAGATAGAAGTCGTCGCACTTTTCGCAGCGCAGGTGCTCCATCGGAATTGGATCGACCTTCGGTGGGGCCGGTTCGCCGCTGCGCAGGAGCTTGCGGGTGTTCTTGCAGTCGTCCGACGTGCAACCGAAGTACTTGCCGAAGCGACCGCTCTTGAGCTGCATCTCTTCGCCGCACTTGTCACATTCGAGCACCGGGCCGTCGTAGCCCTTGATGACGAACTTCCCTTCTTCGATCTCGTAGCCATCGCAGTCGGGGTTGTTGCCGCAGACATGGAGCTTGCGGTTCTCGTCGATCAGGTAGTTGGTCATCGACGTCTTGCACCTGGGGCAGCGATGCCGGTGCATCAGGCGCCTGGCCTCGCTCTCTTCGTCGTCGGCTTCGTCGGTGCTCATCACGTCTTCGCCGCGCACCAGGTTGATCGTCGACTTGCAGCGCTCCTTCGGAGGCAGGCCATAGCCCGAACAGCCGAGGAAGACGCCCGTGCTCGCGGTGCGGATCTGCATCGTGCGACCGCACTGCGGACATTCGACCGAGGTGTCGGTGGGATCGTTCTGCCGCATCCCGCCCTTGTCGCCCTGGGCGATCTCGACGTTCTTCTTGAAGTCCTTGTAGAAGGCGTCGAGGGTCTCCTTCCAATCGGAATCGCCCACCGCGACTTCGTCGAGACTCTCTTCCATCTGCGCGGTGAAACCGAAGTCCATCAAGTCTTCGAAGTTCTCGACCAGCCGCTCGGTCACGATGTCGCCCATCTTCTCGGCAAAGAAGCGGCGCGCTTCGACACGCGCGTAACCGCGATCCTGAATGGTCGAAATGATCGACGCGTAGGTCGACGGGCGGCCGATCCCGCGCTTTTCGAGTTCGCGCACCAGGCTCGCTTCGGTGAAGCGGGCGGGCGGCTTGGTGAAGTGCTGCGCGGGGTCGAGCTCGACGAGATCGAGGTTCTCGCCCACAGCGATATCGGGCAGCGCGACGTCTTCCTTCTTCCTGGACGTCGGCGGCAGCACCTTGGTGTAACCGTCGAAGACGAGGATCCGACCGCGCGTGCGCAGTTCGAAGTCGCCCCGCCCCACCACGAGGCTCGTGCTCAGGTACTCGGCCGGCGGCATCTGGCAGGCCACGAACTGGCGCCAGATCAGGTCGTACATGCGCTGCTGATCGCGCTCGAGCGAATCGAACTGGTCGGGATGGACGTTCACGTCCGAAGGGCGGATGGCCTCGTGGGCCTCCTGCGCGCCTTCTTTGCTCGAATAGCTCAGCGCCTCTTCGGGCAGGTAGCGATCACCGAACTGCTCGCCGATGTACTCACGGCAGTGCTCGACCGCCTCGCTGCTGAGGTTCGTCGAGTCGGTACGCATGTAGGTGATGTGACCGGCTTCGTACAAGCGCTGCGCGAGCATCATCGTCTTCTTCACGCTGAACGACAGCCGCGTGCTCGCGGCCTGCTGCAGTGTCGAAGTAATGAACGGCGCCGAGGGCTTGCTCTTGGTGGGCTTGTCTTCGCGGCTCTTGACCTCGAACGCGCCGTCGCGCAACAGCGCGAGCGCTCCGTCGGTCTGCTCGCGACTCGTCGGGCGGAAGTTCTCCCCCGCCTGCTTCATGACCTGCATGCGCACGTCGTGCGCCGGCTTTCCCTGCGTCTTCAGGTCCGCATAGACTTCCCAATACTCTTCGGGAATGAACGCACGAATCTCCTGCTCGCGCTCGACGAGCAGCCGCACGGCGACCGACTGCACGCGTCCGGCCGAAATACCACGGGCCACCTTCGACCAGAGCAGGGGTGAAAGCATGTAGCCGACCACCCGGTCGAGGAAACGGCGCGCCTGCTGGGCGTTCACGCGGTTCAGATTCAGCTTGCCGGGCTTGGCGAAGGCCTCCTGGATGGCGTCCTTCGTGATCTCGTTGAAGACCACCCGCTTGAAGCGGGACGCGGGCCCGCCGATCACCTCGCGGAGGTGCCAGGCGATCGCCTCCCCTTCGCGGTCGAGGTCGGTGGCGAGGTAGATGGCGTCCGCGTCCTTGGCCAGCCGGGTGAGCTCGGTGACCACCTTTTCCTTGCCGGGCAGAACCTCGTAGTTGGCCTTCCAGCCCTTTTCCGGGTTGACGCCCATCCGGGCGATCAGGGCCTCGCGCGCCTTCTTCTTTTTATGGGCAGCGCGCTTGGCCGGGGGCAGCTTGCGCGTGACGGCCGCCGCCTTGGCGCGCGCTGCCGGGTCCACACGGTTCTTCCCCGATCCGCTCACCGGCAGGTCGCGCACGTGCCCCACGCTGGACTTCACGATGTAGTCCTTGCCGAGGTACTTGTTGATCGTGCGCGCCTTGGCCGGCGACTCGACGATGACGAGTGACTTTCCCATCTGGCTCCTGATTAGCGGCAACCTGAGCGCAAACCCTGAATCACGTTCGCAAGATCGAGAATCGGGACACTGCTTTCGGCCCTTCGCGACCGATCGACCACCAGAACGCCCCAACCCTGGGGCGGTTTTGATGAGCTTCCTGGTCGAAGGGCGGGAACCTTTGCACGGCTTTCTGAAAACCGCCAGAAACGAGGTTTCGCCCCCACCCCATCGCCACGCTGCAAGCGATTGAATCCGCGCCGTTATTCCCCGATCGCAGAAATCGAACAAGTCCGCCTCGAAACCCAGGGGCGAACGACTGGAAACTCGTTATGTGGGTTGATCCCCACGATGACAGCGCCCCGTTCTCCCGTCCACCAGATCTGCGCACTCGCAGCCTCGATGCGCTCGAGCGCGTCGCGACTCGGCAGCCCGCCTCGCCCGTGACACGGCGCGGAAACGACGGCGTGCTCGGCCGCTACGGCGCGCAGCCAGGCGGAAGAGGAAGAACCGCGACTTCCGTGGTGTCCGACCTTGAGGAGGTCGGCTTTCAGCGACACGCCGCTTTCCAGGAGCATCGCTTCTGCGGGCTCGCCCAGGTCGCCGGTCAGCAATACGCTCGCGCTCGTCCGACCGTCCGACACGAATGACGCGCGGAGCACGATCGAGTCGTCGTTGCGCGTCGCA
>JASMLK010000079.1 GCA_030748735.1 Myxococcota bacterium
TTCATTAATCAGCCGGGCTAGTGGTCCGGCCGGACAGCCCCCCTGCATTGGGTCGCCGTCCCCGGCCCTCCGACCCAATTTCGGCGTTGCGCAACCGCGGCCGTAGCTCCGGCCGCTGTTGCGCGCCTTGACGGCCGCCGAAGCCGGCTAGCTTTCGTGGCCTTCAGCCACTTCGTCTTGGGCCGAATGACCGCACCTGGCTCGGTCAGGGTTCTTCAACGGACTGCTGCCCCGCTACGCCGCGGCTTCGCGGCGCGGGCCCCCGTGTTCGCCGAGCCAGCGCGAGCCGCTGATCACGTCGACGTGGGGCCAGAACTCCTGCGGGTCGAGCTTGCCTTCGAGGGTGATTTCGCGGCCGAGGAAGATGGGCGTCCACAGCTGCGCCGAGAGTTCACCCACCATCGGGAGGCGCTGCTTGATGGGATCCCACGGGCTGTCGTTCAGGGTCAGCGTGCCTTCCAACTTCTGGAGGTGCGCCGTGCCATACGTGCTGTGCACGCGAACGACGTGCGGCGGAAAGTCATATCCCATCTCGGGCATCATGCCGACCTTGCGCGAGACCTTGATCCACCACTCGTCTTCGATGTGGTTTTCGGGGGTCGGCAGTGTCTCGGTCACCTTGCCGGAGAATTCGAGGAAGGTGTAACCCTGGTGCTCACAACTCGCATGCACTTCGTCCATCATGCGGAAGTACTTGATGTTCGCGGGGTACTTGGGCTGGCCGTTCATCTCCTGGCTGATGAAGATGGCGGCTTCCTGGTCGATGCCGTAGCCCAGCGTATAGAGCCCAACGCTCCCGTTGTGGTCGGCGTCTACCTGGGTCACGACGCCATATTCGGGTTCGCCGTTGACGGGGAAGTTGTAGATGGTGAGGGTGACCTGGGGCTTCGCGCTGGGCGTGATGCCCGGCGGTAGAACGGCGGCGACCGCGTCGGGTGTCGTGTCGTAGCGCAGTTTCAGCATCGGCCAGTTGATCTGGTCCGCGGGGTTGATCTGGGGGCCTGCCTGGTTCGTATCCGTCATGCTGTGACTTCCTTTCCTGATCAGTTGTGCGCGTTGCTATTGCTGGAACGTCGCCTTTTCGGGTCCGATGCGCGCAACGATCGGGGCGAGCTTCTCGACGTCGAGATTGTAGAAGGACACCGCGTTCTCTCCGAGCATCGCGGCGATGTCCTGCTCGGGAAGATCGTGGAAGGTTTCCTTCAGCTGGTCCTTGGTATGCGGCCAGCTGCCTTCGGGATGCGGGTAGTCGGTGCCCCACATGATCGTCCCGACGCCGATCTCGTTGCGCATATCGGCTTCGCGCCGCGGCATGCACGACGCCCCGATGCGTACGTTGCGCTTGAAGTAGTCGGCGGGCGACATCGAAAGATGGCTGCGGTAGTCGCCGAGCTTCATCGAGTAGTGGGAGTCGGAGTAGCGCTGCTCGAGAAGCTGCAGGTATTCCGGCACCCAGATCCCGGTGCCTTCGACGAGGGCGACCTTCAGGCGGGGATGGTTCTCGAACACGCCACCCCAGAGCATGAAGGTGACGGGACGCGCGAGCCAGATCGCGACTTCGCAGATGTAGATGCCGACCGCCCCCTGGTTGATCTCCTGCCCTTCCTTTGGCGGCATCGGGCCGAAGTAGTCCTGGATTGGCGACGGACCCGAGTGGAAGTGGATCGGCATGTCGAGGTCCTGGCAGACCTCCCACACCGGGTTGTAACGGGAGTGGTGGTAGGGAGCGAACTCACCCCACATCGGCGGAAAGACCACGCCCCGCAGCCCGTCTTCGTGCGCTCTGCGAATGCCCTCGACCGCGAGGTCGATGTCCCAGAGCACGGGGATGCACGCGAGTCCGATGCGCCGCTCGGGGGCCTGGCTCACGAACTCCGAAAGCCAGCGATTGTGCGCATCACAGCCGGCCCACTGGAGCTCTTTCGTGGTGCCCTGGGTGCCGAGTGAAAAGCCCGCGCCGAACGGCGGTGCGTTCATCTCGGTGACGCCGTCGGGAAAGAGCACTTCGGCGGTGACGCCGTCGGCGTCGACCACGCGGTTGCGCGCGTCCGAGTCCCACGCACCGGCGAGATCGTCTTCGATGCCCTTGCGCCATTCCTCGTTGATGTCTGCAATGAGGAAGCTCTTTGCGGCCGACTCCGTCATCGCGCGCTGGATCGGCAAGGCGGCGTCGAAGGCGTCCCGGAACCTCGGATCGACGTACTCCCGATAATCTTCCATGGGTAGCCCTGCGTGGCCGTCCGATGAAATCACGAGGTAACGGTCGAGGTCGAGGGACATACGAACTCCTTGCGGTTCGCGCAGATGCGCGCGGTGGTTCGAGAGCGTATGTCAGATGGAAACAGCCGGGCAAGGAACGCAAACGGCAATCGAAAAAACGCGAGTCGCGCGCCTCGGGCTTCAGCGCCCCGCGAAGCGCGCAGGCCGTTTCTCGAGAAATGCGCGCACGCCCTCGGCGTAGTCATCACTCGCGTAGCAGGTGTGGATCGAAGCATCGATCGCGGCGTGGTCGCGTCGTGCTTCTGGCTTGCGCAACTCTTGCAGGATGAACTTGGCGCTCCCGATCGTGAGCGGTGCGTTGTCTGCGATCTTCCGAGCGACGCTTGCCACGTGCTCAGGCAGCTTCGCTTTGGGGACGACTGCGTTGACGAGTCCGACTCGCAGCGCTTCTTCTGCACGCAGTCGCCGTGCAGTGAAGAAGATTTCGCGCGCGGCAGCCTGGCCGACGATCGAGACCAGGGTTTCGAGCCCACCCGCCTGGTAGCCGAGTCCGAGTCTCGCCGCGGGGATCGCGAATACGCCGTCCTCGTCGCAGTAACGCATGTCGGCGGTGAGCGCGATCGCGCAACCGCCCCCGACGCAGAAGCCGTGGATCATCGCGATCAAGGGTTTGCGCATGCTCGATAGCGCGGCGAAGGCGCGAGCGTTGCTGCGGTCGTACTCCTCGGCGCTCTCGCCCGAACGGTTGCGTTCGAACTCCGAGATGTCGGCACCGGAAACGAAGGCCACGTCGCCCGCGCCGCGCATCACGACGACGCGAACGTCTTCGTCTTCGTCGAGCCTTGCGGCCGCCTCCGGGATGGCGTCCCACATGTCGCCGGTGATCGCGTTGCGTCTGGCCTGGTGATCGAACGTCAGGGTTGCGATGCCGCTCTTGCGGTCGACTTCAGTACCGATGGTTCCACTCATGGGCGCAGAGGGTAGCGCTAGCAGCCCGTTGATGAATCCTGACCGAGCCAGGTGCGGTCATTCGGTCCAAGATCAAGGCGCGCGACAGTGGGCGTAGCTTGGCTACGGCCGCTGTTGTGCAACGCAGAGATTGGGTCGAAGGGCCGTGCATGGCGACCGAAGGGTTCGTCAACGGGTTGCTACATTCCGTTGCCGCTCGGCTTGGATCGCAGAAGACAGCCGCCCTTCAACTGACCATCGCACCGGAGACGCTCCATGCATCGCAACCTCTTGTCACCCGTGAAGATCGGAAGCCTCGAATTGCCCAATCGCATCGCGATGGCTCCCATGGGCCTCGATCTCGTCGAAGCCGACGGCAAGGTGCGCGAACCCACCCTCGCCTACTACGAAGAGCGGGCGCGTGGCGGCGCGGGTTTGTTGATCACCGAGAACACCTCGGCCTGCTACCCGCGCGGCGCAAACTCGGCCCACGAGATCGGCGTGTCCAGCGACGATTTCCTGCCTGGGCTCACCGCGCTCGCGGATACCGTGCACAAAGCGGGGTCGCGCATTGCGATCCAACTCGCGCACCACGGCAAGGTCGGCCGCCTCGACACCTTGCAGGGGCGCGAACTCTTGATGCCCTCCAAGCCACGCAAACCGCGAATGCCAAGCGGCCCCCTCGACCTCACCCTCGAGGAGATGGGGCTGATGGCCAAGGCCGCGGGTTCCGAGGGCAAGCCCAGGGTGCACGAAGCGACGAAGCAGGACCTCGAAGCGTTGGCTTCGGACTTTGCCGACGCCGCGCTGCGCGCCAAGCGCGCGGGCTTCGATGCGATCGAGATCCACGGCGCCCACGGCTACATCTTTTCCGAATTCCACTCACCCGCCTGGAACTTCCGTGAAGACGAATATGGCGGCTCGGTCGAGAATCGAGCGCGACTGCTGTGCGAGGTGGTGCGGGCGTGTCGCGCGGTGGTGGGGGCGGATTTCCCGCTCTGGGCGCGCATCGACGCGATCGAGTTCGGGGTCGATAACGGCATCGTGCCGGAAGACGCCGGGCGGATCGCCGAGTTGCTCGAAGAGGCGGGTGTCGATGCCGTGCACGTGAGCGCCTACTCCGACCCGATCGGCGCGGGGTTCACCCTCGGCCCGATCGTCCACAAGCCCTCGGGTTTCGTGGACTACGCCGCCTCGATCAAGCAACGCGTGAATGTGCCGGTCATCGTCTCTGGGCGCATCGAACCGGAAGCCGGCGACCGCGTGATTCGCGATGGCAAGGCCGACGTGATCTCGATGGGGCGCAAACTCCTCGCCGACCCCGAGTTGCCGCGCAAGCTGAGCGAAGATCGGCCCGAAGACGTTCGCCCTTGCATCTACTGCTACATCTGCGTGGCCCAGCCGTTCTTCGATCGCAAGGTGCGCTGCGCGGTCAACGCCATGGCGGCGAACGAAGTCGACCATGCCGCGCTGATGCGGGAGCAGACGAAGGCCCCGAAGCGGGTGCTCGTGGTCGGCGGAGGTCCCGCCGGGCTCGAAGCGGCGAGCGTCGCGGTCCAGCGTGGACACGACGTCGTGCTCTGCGAAAAGGGCGCGCTGCTGGGCGGCACCCTGCGCTTCGCCGCCCTTCCCTACGAACCCAACGAGCACCTGCTCGACTTCCTCGAGACGCGGGTTTCGAAGCTGCCGGTCGACGTGCGCCTGGAGTGTGAAGTCACGCCGGATCTCATTCGCGAGATCGCACCGGACGTGGTGCTCGCCGCGGTGGGGCCAAGGCGGGAAACGCCCGAAATCCCGGGCGTCGATCTCGACCACGTGTTCGACGGCGACGCCCTGCGTGATCTGTTGACCGGCTCGGGGGACTCCAATGCCGAAGCGAAACTCTCCCTCACGGGTCGGCTCGCGGTGCGGGCGGGACGCATGACGGGGCTGACCGAAGATCCCGCGGTCCTGCGTAAGGCGTCGAAGGCCTACATGCCGCTCGGCAAGCGCGTGGCGATCGTGGGCGGTGGGCTCGTTGGCTGCGAACTCGCCGAGTTCCTGCTCGAGCGGGGCCGCGAGGTCCACGTCTTCGACCGCGAGGGGGTGTTCGGCCAGCAGATGGCCCATCCGCGGCGCTGGCGTGTGTTGCACGATCTGCGCGAGGACGGCGCGCACCTCCATCCCGAAACCGAGATCATCGAAATCACTCCGGACGCGGTGCACTTCAGCGGACTCGCGGAGGGTGCGGAGCGGCAGACGGTCGGGGCCGATTCGGTCGTCATCGCCGAAGGACTCACGGGGAATCCCGAAACGGTGGCCTCGTTCGAGAGTGCGGGGGTCCCGGTGGTGGTGATCGGCGACGCCAGCGGCGTGGGCTACCTCGACGGCGCCATCGAAGAAGGCTTCCGCGCGGCCATCGACCTGGGTTAGAGGCCTGTTCTGGGGTTGTGAGAACCCCGGGGAGCCGCCCTTCGGCCGCAAACTGGGAAAAATCCGCAGTAAGCGAGCCGAATCCCGGGACCGGGGGGTCTCTGATCGCATGGCACGCCCGATGCGATCCATCCGCCGAGCCCGGACCAGCACCCTGCCCCCGACGGCACCGCCCTTCGAGCCGGTGACGACCGGGCGCCAGACGCGCGATGCACGTCGTGTCGTCGTACCGCTCGCGGACGAATCCCGACCCGCGACGAAGCCGAGCGAAACCCAATCCGAACGCCGCGTTGTGTATGGTCGCTCGATGCCTCTCCCGCGAGAAGCCTGGGAAGAAGTGCTCGAGCGCTTCGGCCGTGGCGAACCCGACGCCGTTGCGCGCGTCAGTGACGTCATCGTCGGCTACCTGCATCGCTATCGCGCCTACGATCGTCGAACCTCGTGGGACGATCTGTGTCAGGATGTCCTGATTTCCCTGCTCGGCACGGTGCGCAAGGGGACCCTGCGCGAGCCCGGCGCCTTCGTGAACTACGTGGGCATCGTGGTTCGAAACCGGCTCGCGAACTTCGCGCAGCGCAGTGATCGCCGCGATCGCGACCTCGAACTCGACGAAGAGCGCATCGATACGCAGAGCGTCGACGCGCCGAAGTCGCGAACCGAGCCGGCGAGCGATCGCGCGGATCTCGCCATCGACCTCGGACGCGGCCTCGAGCAACTCGACCCGCGCTGCCGAAGCGTCGTCGAGCACATCTATCTACACGGTTACAGCTACCAGGAAACCGCCGACCGGCTCTCGATCAGCCTGCCGGCAGTCAAGCGGGACCAGATCAAGGGGTTGAAGGCCCTGCGTGAAGTCCTTGGGATTCCAGCATGACAGACAACACCGACGACACTCGGCGACGCAGCGAAGGCCTGGGCCTGCTGCTCGCGGACGTGATGGCCAGCGATGACAGCGAGCGCGAGAACCTCGTTTGCTACGCAGAAGATCCCACCTCCCTGGACGCAGAAGAACGGCGCACCGTCGAAGCGCGTCTGGCTTCCGATCCGGGTTGGCAGGACCGCCTTTCGATGTTGCAGAACTTCGACGCGAGCGCGGCCGAACCGAGCGCCCTCGAAGGCGTTGACGAAAACGTCGTTCCCCTTTCGCAGGGGCGTCCGAGAAGCCGCTTTGCCTGGGTTGCCGTAGCCGCGGCGGCGGGGCTCATGGCGGTTGCACTCATCCCCCTCCTCACACAGCCCGAAGACGAAGGCGGCCCGCTGGTGAAGCGCGAGGTGCTCGATCACAGAGCGCCGGGTGACGTGGCCCCGCGAGATCTTCCGCACTCGGTTCCTTCGAGCGAGGCGCCGACCTCCATCGCCCTCGACGATGTTGCAAAGCCGCCGCAGCTCGATTCAATGACCGATTTCCCCGAGCCCCAGCGCACGGCAACCGAAGCGCTCGAGCAAGGTAGTGAAGTGCCGAGCGAGATCGTTGCATCGAATCCGAGCGAAGCGCTGCGCGATGTAGCCGACGACAGCGCGAATGCGGACGACCAGGCACTTCTCGTCGCGCAGCTCGACCCCATCGACATCCCCGTCGCGTATCGGGCTCCCGCGGAATTCCTCTCGCGCGACGTACCCCGAGACATCGTGCGGGGTGCCGCGAATGGCCCCACGCTCGTCAGTTGGGTGCCCGATCACGTCGCTCACAGCGCGACCTCACAGCCGACGCTCTACTGGACGCTTTCGGGTTCGCTCCCCGAAGCGAGCCAGGTCGGCGTCGTCCTGACTGCCGAGGATGCGGCCGAACCGCTCTACGAAGGCGTCCATCCCGTCGATGCCACGCGAGAGCGTCAGCAGACCGCTCTTTCGTCGCTGGGCGTATCGCTCGAGCCGGGTGAGATCTATCGCTGGAGCGTGTTCGTGCGCGTCGTCGACGGCGACCCGTCGGCGGATCGCATCGCCCAGGGCTGGGTCGAGTATCGCGCCCCGTCTGACGATTTCGCTGCACGCGTTGCCGACGAACCGCGCAATGCACGCGCCGCGGCCTATGCGGAACAGGGCTACTGGTACGACGCGCTGGCGTTGTTGGTCGACATCGACGCGCAGCACCCCGACCGCGCGAAGGCCCGCGAACAACTCACGGGCTTCCTCGCGGAAGCGGGGATCGCTTCGGCGAGTGACTGAGCGCCCGCGCATCGGATCGCTACAGGCCCATCTCCACGACGATGTGGAAGCCGTGCTTCTGAAGCGCGCGGTCGGGTGCATCGCCACCGTCGAGCAGTCGACCGCCCCACTCCATGCCGAAGCGGAAGTTTTCGCGCCAGGCGCTCTTCACGCCGAGGCCCATGCTGGCGAGCCACTCGCGCTTCTTGGCGGGGCCTTCGTTCCACGCGAGTCCGCCGTCGACGAAGGGGACGAGGTGGAGCGACCAGCCGTCCGTTCGCTCGCGCAAGAGCGGGATCCGTAGTTCGAGCGCTGCGACGGCGCCGTTGTCCCGTACCAACGTGTTCTCCGCGTAGCCGCGCACGGTTCGCTGTCCCCCGATCGCGAAGCGCTCCATGGCCAGCATCGGGTCGTTCGCGATCTGCACGTCCGCACGCGCCGCGAGCTGAAGACGCCCGAAGCGTGGGGGCAGCCGCCACGCTCCGTACATCTGTCCCAGCCAGCTGAAGAAGGTGCCGTCGGGTGTCGTGCTTCCGCGCCCGATGTCACCGTCGGAGGCGCGAAAGACGTCGATGCCGATGCTGAGGGTCGAGCGCGCGCTGACCACCCAGTTGGTGCGGCGCGCGGTCAAGCCCTGGACGACGCGCAGGACAGAAGCGCGCACGCGGCCTTCCTCGTCTTCGCCCGGTGTCAGGAAGAAACCGAAGTCGTTCACGCGTGACTGTGCACGTCGCAGGTCGCCGCGGACCGAAAGCAAAAGCTCGGTGCGGCGGCCGAGGCGGAACGGTTGCTCGATGCCGAGCGAGAGCGTGCGCGAGCGGCTCTCGAGGCGGATCAGGTCGAGATCGAGGTTCGAGTGGACCACCTGGGATTGGCTGTCGCGGTAGGACGCGAAGATGCGTGTGTCGAAGCGGTTGAAGGGGAGTTCGTAGCGCACCTTCCACTCGTCGAGGCCCGGCGTCTTGCCCACGTAGGCTTCGAACGAATCGCGCCAACCGAGCAGGTTGTCGTGTCCGACCACCAGACGCATGTGTTCGCTCCCGATGCTCGGGACGACGTCATTGGCGAGCAGGAGTTGGAGGCGCTGGGGCGGATGCTCGACGAGTTCGACACGAAGGATGGCTTCGCCCGGATTGAGCCCCGGTTCGAGGCGCGCCGACAGCCTCGCGATCAACGGTTCGCTGGCGATCCACTGCAAGCGACGTTCGAGGCGCTTCAGGTTGAGCGGACCGTCCGCCGTCCCGTGAATGCGACTCGCCAGGCGGTCCGCGTCGAATTGGCGAGCGCCTTCGACCACCACCGTTTCGAGTCGACCGGGTACCAGTTCGACACGCAACGTCGCGTTCTCGAGTGTCTGTCTCGGGATGCGCGCGCCCGACGTGATGTAGCCGGCCTTGATCAGGTTGGCGGTCAGTTCGTCACGCAATGCCGTGATGTCACGACTCGAAAGCTCCCGCCCGCGGTAGCGCCTGAGCACCCGCGTTTTGACTTCGTCGCGCAGGGCCGCCGGGCCTTCGACTTCGATCGATTCGATCAGGACGAGGTCGCGCGTTGCCTCGACGCGCAGGGCGTCGAGCTCGGCGAGGTCGGGAAGCTCCAGCCCACTCACGAACCCAGGTGCGAGAAGTGCGAGAGCAAGCGCAACAACCCATGCCGCCCTTCGCAAGCGAAGCCGTTGTTCGAATACGCGGCTCATTGCCAGTTCCCCAGCAGGAGATACGGCGCCCAGAAGTACGGGTGTCGCAAGACGGTGTTGTCGAGAAAGTCGAGCTGGGCTTCGCGCAAGGCACCTGCGCGCGTCGTGTCTCCCTCCGCCAGGCGCGCGTAGAAGGTCTGCATGAAGTCTGCGCTGGCCTGGTCGTTGACGCGCCACAGGGTGGCCAGGGTGCTGCGGGCCCCCGAGCGGAGCGCGAGGCCGGCAAAGCCGAGGGCCGCGCCCTCGTCTCCCACGGCGGTCTCGCATGCGCTCAAGGTAATGAGTTCGGTCGGTCGGTCGCGGAAACGTGTGCGGCGGATCATGGCCGCGAGGTCGTCGAGGCCGAGTGGGTCGCCGGCCGTCACGAGGTATGGCGCGTCCCCGTTCGCAGGGAAGCGTCCGTGTGAAGCGATGTGGATCACATCGAATGAATCGCGCGTGAGTGCGCGCTCGATATTTTCCGCCTGGAAGCGCTCACCGATCAACTCGACGCCGTCGAACAGCGTGGCGAGCGCTTCGAGTTCGCGCGAGACGGTGGGCAGCCCCACGCCACCCTTCGGCGCCCCATCGAGGCCGGCGCGCAGCATCACGAACGCCTTGGGGTCGAGGCTGCGCGGTTGTGTGAGGGTCAGGCCCTGGGTCGCCGCCACGGCGATCTTTTCGATCAGGTAGCGCTCGTCGCGCGCGTCGAAGAGGGTCGCCATCGGAAAGCTTCGCAGGCCGGGTCCGGCGACGAAGACGAGGGTGTCGACATCGGGGGCAGTGATCTCGGCTTCGATCGGTCGGATCAACCATTCGTAGAGCTGTGCCGCACCCGCCTGGAAGCGATTCGTCGTGCGATCGCGCAGTTGGCGCTCGGTCGCGGCCGCGCGCGCGAGCAGTTCGACGCGGCCGACGGGAACGTCGTAGGCGCGAAGTCCGCCGCCACTCGAAACGATCAGTGCCAGCCGGTCGTCGAGGGGGACGGGGTGGACGACCAAGCTGCGCGGAACCGAATCGGCCGGCTGGCGTTCGATCGCGACGATGCACGGGTCTCGAAAGTGGTTGCGCAATTCGCGCACGCGCTGGGCCTCGACGCGATCGCGGGCCTGACGCAGCAGGTCGCTTCGTGCTTCCAGCACCGTCGTTTGTGTGGCCTGTCCGAGCAGTGCATCGACTAGGCGCGTCGCAACGGGGAGCGACGCGCTGGTGTCTGCGAAGGGGTCGCGCACCAGCGGTAGAGCGCCGCTGGGACCGAGCAGCGGTGTTGCGCGCAAGGCCATGTCGTAGGCGCGGACCGCACCGGAAAGATCGCCTGCCCGGCGCAGCAGATCGCCGAGTTGGACTTCGAGCGGGGCGATCCGCGCGAGTTCATCGCTGGCAAGCGACGCTTCGATGGCCCACCGGGTCAGCTCGATCGCGTCGAGGTCGCGTCCTTCGTCGGCATAGAACTGTGCGAGATAGGCCCACGCGAACGCGACTTCGCGATCCTGATCGAGTCGCGTGCTGTGGGCCGCGATCGCGATCAGCAGATCGGCGGCGGGTTGTCGCAGCCCAGCCCGATACGCCGCCAGAGCCAGATGGATTGCCGAGTCAATTTCGTCTGCAGTGATGGGTAATTGCGGCGCCGGGTTCAAGTGCTCCTCGAGTTGCAGGACGGCTTCTTCGCGGCGCCCTGCGGCCAACAGGGTCGAAGCCAGGTTGGCCTCCGCCGCCATGGCGACGGCATCGGCCTCGCTCGTGCGAGCCAGCGACAGCGCGAATTCGAGGGCTGGAATGGCGGCGTCGAATTCCTTCGCCAGGGCCATGGTGGTGGCGCCGTCGAGTTGGACACCTGCCCGCAGCGCCGCGTCGTCGCTGCGAAACGCGTACTCGTTGGCGGCGGCGAAGTCTCGTTGCGCACCGTCGGGGTCCCCGATGCTCGCGCGAATGCGTGCACGCACGGCGTGGAGCGCCGCCCGTTGGCCGTCGTGTTCGACGATCGAAATACCCTGCGATGCGGCGGTCGACGCGCTCGAAAGGTTGCCGATGCGTTCCCCGCGCTGGGCGAGGTAGAGCCAGTCGTCGGCCGTCGGGCGGGAAATGGCGTGCAACCAATCGGGAAACGGGTTCCACGAAGCGGGCTCGTCGCTTGCGGTGGGATGCAGCCGCTCGCGCCGCGTCTGGTAGTGGGCGCGGCGCAGCCGGTTCGGGCGGTACTCGGTAACCCGCTGGCGGTCGAGCACGAGACTCCCGAGTGCTTCGCCCGAACGCGCCGCGCAGCTGCGCTCGAGCCGAACCTGCTGCTCGAAGAAATGCTGGGGCAGGACTTCGAGGCGTTCGTTCAAGTCGGCCTGCAGGGTGCGGACGATCTCGTTGCCCGAGATGTCGACCGTGGGCGCTTCGATCTCGGCTTCGGCGGTGCGAACGAGCAGGTCGGCTTCGACAGCGACGCTGCTGGCGCGCGAAGCGACCCGGGTGTCTCCCTGCAAGACGACGAGCGGGGCCGTGATCGAAACGCGCCCTGCGTTCGCCCCGGGAACGTCACTTTCGATCCTGCCATCGACCACGTTGGCGACGCGTTCCACCGAAAAGTCGATGTCGCCCTGCCCGGCCGACGGCGCGCTCGCGCTCGTCGTCACCTCGCTTCCGAGCAGGAGAAGGTCGCGCGCAGTGAAGTCGATGTCGCCCGCCGTACCGGTGCCGCTGGCCTCGCTCGCGACGCGCGCACCGTCGCCGATCATGATGCGTTGGTCTGCCACTAGCGAGATGGCGCCTGCATCGACATCGGCCACCCGCGAAACGACTTCGCTGCCCGTGTCGTCGACTTCGATCGTCCGCGCGGTCAGTGTGATCGCGAGGTCTCCAGTGCTCTCGACAACACTTCCGCGCTCTACGTCGATCTCGTCGGACGCCGTGATGCGAACCCCCGGCCCCCCCGGCATTGCGGTGCCGCTCGAGGTGACCCGCCCACCGAGCAGCCGCACGTCTCCGGTCTGCGTTTCGATTTCGACCCGCCCCGCCTGGAGGACAGCGAGCGATGTGTCGACTGCAGGGTCGACGCGAACGTGACGTCCCGCGAACAGCCCCAACACGGCATCGTCCTGGACCACGAGTTGGGCACCGTCGATGTCGATCGATTCGTTCGCGTCGAGGAAGCCGAAGACCTCGAAGTCGGCCACGGCCAGGGCCATGACGTTTGCGCGGTCGGCGTCTCTGAGCGTGAGCTGCCCCCCGCCTGCGAACTCGAGCTGGTCAGCGGTACTTGCAAAGAAGGAGCCCTGGAGATCCAGTTCGGCTCCTTGCCCGAAGATGATGCCGTCGGGATTCACGAAGTAGACGTCGGCGTCGAGGCTGGAGCGCAGGCGACCGCTGATCAGACTCGCGTCTCCGCCCGTGACGAGATTGAAGATGTTGTCGGTGGGGAGCGCCGAAGCCCATTCGACGGTGTCGTCAGCTGCGACGTCGAATCGATCGAAAACGTGGAAGCGGTTGGGGCCACTCTGCGGCCGTATGCCTTCGTCTTCGCCGAGGGTGAAGAGCCCGCCTACACCGGTGACGGGGCCGCCGAAGTCGGGGTGGAGCACGAGGGTGGTCGTGTCCTGCGCCTGCGCGGGAAGGCTCGCGAGCAGCGCCGCGAGCAGTGCGAAGACGAAATGGGCGGCAAGCGCAGCGCGCGCGCCACATCGCCACGCGGGCGTGCGTGGCGCGAACCGGGGTCGGGCATCACCTGGGCGAGAAGCGAGCGCGCGCATGCGCTGGTGAGCTTCGCATACCGCTTCACAACACCCCATTGTCTACGCGTTGTTTCGGAGCGTCGAGCCTTCCCGGCTCAGGCCCCTGCGAGGGTCTCGAATAGCTGGCGTTCCACCCGGGCGACCGTGGCGACTTCCCGAGCGGCCGCATCGAAGCGCGCCTGCGGCGCGTCTTCTTTCGCGGCGTGATAGAGCTCGGTGCTCATGGCGGTCCAGCCGTCGGCGGCCTGGCGCGCGAGGTCCCCCATGCCCTCGGGCACGAGGTCGGGGTGCAGGTCGCGGGCCCAGTCGAGGAAGCCAGCGTACAGGCGCCGGAAGAAGCCTCCGCCGTTGCCGAACTTTTCGACGCAGCTCGCATTGAACGCGGCGACCTCGACGGCGTCGGAGCGCTTTGCCCAACCGGGCAGATCGAGCACGAGCTGGTCGACGGCCTCGACGCCCGACTGCATCTTCGGCGCCCCTTCGCTGCCTTCGAGACTTGCGGGTGCGGTGGTCTCCGGTTGGAGCATCGCGCTCGAGGCGCGTTCGAGTGCAAGCGAAATCGCTTCGCGCATATCGCGTCCGACCTCGCTTCCGTGGAAGCGACCCCACAGGTTCTGGGTCGACATGCCTTCGGGCGGGTTGCGGCTCTCGCGTAGTGCCCCGTAGGAGCAGAGTTCGGGCTCGACGTTGATGCGGTCGGCGAGGTAGGCCTTCTCGATTTCGTCGTCGAAGCCGAGCAAGACGAAACGATGCCCGGGGAAGTGCACCTTGTACTCGCGGTAGTCGAGGTACAGGATGTCGCCGCTCAGCATGGTGGGCCGACCGGCCAGCACTTCTTCGCGCACGACCTGCCAGGCGTGGTCGTCGTCGGGGTCGGGCTGTTCGCGGTAGTCGACCTGCAGGATGTCCGCGAGCCCCGATTCGAGCGCCATCGTGCGCCCGGCCAGCATGATGCCCGGTTGCACGCCGGGCATTTCGAGTACGCCCGAAGCGATGCCGGCCGAGAGACCGAAGACCGCCGGCTCGGGGAGCTCGAGACCGCAGTAGTGCTCGAGCAGCCCCCGCATCGCGACGCTGCCGCAGTGTTCGCCCGGATGGTTTCGATAGTTCTCGATCAGCGTGCGTGTCATGGCTCAGCCTCCGATGGGTCCGATGAGATTGTCGGCCAACTTCGCGCGCTGGAACCCACCGTCGCCGTACAGCACCTGGTTGTGCATGCTGCGCTTGAAGAACAAGTGCACGTCGCATTCCCAGGTGAAGCCGATCCCGCCGTGCAACTGTACCGATCGATCGGAGATGAACGCCCCGGCATCGGATGCGGCGCTCTTCGCCATGCGGGCCGCATCGAGGGCCTGCGGGTCACCTTCGTCGATGCAGCAAGCGGCGTGATAGAGCAGCGAGCGTGCGCGGTCGATGTCCATCATGGCGTTGACCAACGGGTGCTTCACGGCCTGGAAGAAGCCGAGGGGACGCTCGAACTGTTTGCGGTCCTGCGCGTAGGTGACAGTGGTTTGGAGTTGCCACTCGGCACAGCCCACGAGATCGGCGGCAACGGTGACGAGGACCGCGGGCCAGGCGGCTCGCAGGGTGTCGTGGGCGTCGTCACTCACGATGGCGTCCGCGCCGATCTTCACCCCTGCGAAGCGCGCGATCGCCTGATCGCGGGTCAGGTCGTGGATGTCGTTGCGCTGCAGGGTGATGCCCGAGGCATCGGCCGGGACCATGCAGAGGATCGAATCGTCACCCCGCTTCGCGAGCACGACGAGCCAGTCGGCCTTGCAGGCGTCCTGCACGTAGTGGGCTTCGCCGTCGAGTCGGAGCGCGTCGCCCTCGCCGCTGAGGGCAACGCCACCGTCGACGTCTTCCCAGTTTCCCGCGGCGTCCGTGATCGCGAGCGACGCCGCAGCGCCGTCGGCGATCTTCTCGAGGAAGGCCGCGGCCCGGCTGCGATCGGCAGCGGCCAGGACGTGGGTGGCGTTGAGGGTCGCGACGAGGGGAGACGGCACGGCGTGGCCACCGACTTCTTCGACGAGCCCAGCGATTCCCGCGAGCTTGAACCCGACACCGCCCGCTTCTTCGGGGACGGCGAGACCCGTCCAACCGAGTTCGACCATTTCCTTCCACAACCCGGCGTCCCAGGGGCTCGCTTCACCGCGTTCGTAGACCGCGTCGTGATCGGCGGCCACCAGATCGCGCAGTTTCTGCACGGGGAGATTGTCGTCGAGGTACTTGCGCGCCATGTCGCGCAGCATCGTTTCGTCTTCGCCGAAGCCGAAGTTCTTCGCAGCTTGTTTGATCGCCATTGCTTCGATTCTCCTGTGCTTGCGCTACTTCGACTTCGCCATGCCGAGCACGCGCTCGCCGAGGATGTTGCGCTGGATCTCGTTCGTTCCGGCGGCGATCGTGTTGCCGTAGGAATTCATGTATGCGAGGGGCCAGTGGCCGGCGTCGGGGGCGTTCGGGTCACGCTTGTAGAGCGTCGAAGCGGCGCCCGCGATGTCGACACCCAGGCGTGCGTTGTCCTGGATGAACTCGGTGACCGTCACCTTGCCCTGCAGTGGCAGGCGCATCGGGTGGTCGCACAGGGCGGCGACGCGGGCGCGGCGTTGGTTCTGTCGCATGGCCTCCGAAACGATCGATTGCTGCACGATGCGGTCGCGAATCGCCGGGTCGTCGGCCGCGGTCGCCGCACCGCGCTTCGTGCTGCGCGCGAGTTCGATCAGGTGCTGGATGGGATGGATCTTCTCTCCGCCACCGCTGCCCGCACCTTCGGCTGCGCCGCGCTCGTGGGTCAGCGTCGTCATCGCGACGGTCCAACCCTTGCCGACGTCGTCGAGGCGCATGGCGTCGGGCACCACCGCGTCCTGGAACAACACCTCGTTGAAGCCCGTCTCGCCCGTCATCTTCACGAGCGGTTGAACCGTGACGCCCTCGTGACCTTCGATGGGACAGAGGAAGTAGGTGAGTCCGTCGTACTTGTGGTCGCGGCTCGTGCGCGCGATCAGGATCATCCACTTCGCGAAGTGGCCGAGGCTGGTCCAGACCTTGTGGCCGTTCACGATCCAGTCGTCGCCGCGCTTTTCGGCGAAGGTCTGCTGGTTGGCCATGTCGGACCCCGCGCCCGGCTCACTGAAGCCCTGGCACCAGATCTCTTCACCGGAGAGCGCCCCGGGGACGAACTTCTTCTTTTGCTCCTCGGTTCCGTGCACCAGGATCGTGGGCACGGCCATCGAGAGGCCGATCACGTTGATCAGGAACGGCGTGCCCGCACGGCTCATTTCCTGGTTCGCGATGCGCTGGCAGCCGGTGTGTCCGCCGCCGCCGTACGCTTTGGGGATGTCGCAACCGACGAGTCCCGCCTCGTAGCACTTCTTCTGCCAGTCCTGCAGATAGTCGCGCTGCTCGACGGTCATGACTTCGATCGGCGTGATGGGTAGACGCACGGGGGACGGCGGTGGTGCGTTCTCAGCGAGCCAGCTCCTCGCGTGTTCCTGGAATGCGATCTGTTCGTCGCTGAGCTTGCTCTTCTCGTCGGTGCTGTCTGCTGCGGCCATCAAGCCTCCCGCGTTCGGTGGGTCGGACGAAAATCGTGGCAGAGGGTATGCCACATGTCGCGGCCCGCCGCGTACTCGTCCTTTGTTCCAGCGGCTGTGCTCTGCGTTAGTGTGTGCCGCGCCATGACACAGACCCGCTTCGAAGCCGTGTTGTTCGACCTGGGGGGTGTCGTGTTGGGGTCGCCCCTGCACGCCATCGCCGACTACGAGCGAGAGCTCGGCATTCCCGAAAACTTCGTCAATCGCGTCGTCGCCTCGACGGCCCCTCACGGGGGCTGGGCGCGTCTCGAACGGGGCGAACTCACGATGGAAGAGTTCTACGTGGCGTTCGAGGCCGATTGCCGCGACTCGGGGCACGCACTTTCGGCTCGTGAAATGATGAATCGCATGAACGCCGCGACGAAGCCGCGCGATGTGATGCTCGAAGCGATCTCGCGCTTGCGCGGCGCGGGCCTTCGCACGGCCGCGGTGACGAACAACTGGGTGGTTCCGAAGGAACTGGCCGACGAGAACCCGGCTGGCGAGTCCGTGCTGGGCGAAATGTTCGACGTGTTCGTAGAGAGCAGCGTCGAAGGCCTGCGCAAGCCTGACCCCGCGATCTACGAACTCACGTGCACGCGCCTCGGTGTCTCGCCCGACAACTGTGTCTTCCTCGACGACATCGGGAGCAACTTGAAGAGTGCGCGCGCCATGGGGATCGAGACGATCAAGGTCGTCACGCCACACGATGCCCTGCGCGAACTCGAACAACTGGTGGAACTCGATCTGCTGGGCGCTGCTTGAGGTCGCGTCGGCAAGCCGGGCCCGAAAGGAATTCGACCCCATGAAGGCAAACGTCATTCACGTGCACGCGACGGGTGGGCCGAAGGAACTCGTGTTCGAAGCGGTCGACGTGGCTGCTCCAGCGTCGGGGCACGTGCAGGTGCGCAGCGAAGCGGCCGGGGTGAACTTCATCGACGTCTACTTCCGTACGGGCGCCTACCCGCGG
>JASMLK010000080.1 GCA_030748735.1 Myxococcota bacterium
ATCCGTAGCGAGACGGTGCAGATTCGTGCTCTGGCAAGAGAAATCGGCGTTCCGCCGCGCAGACGTGGTTCACCCCACGTCGAGCAGCGGGACGTCGATTTCTCTTGCCAGAGTGCGGAGATGTGCCGTCGCAGTAGGATGTTCATGAACAATCCGGGCTAGCCCACGGCCGAGTCAGTGGCACCCGTGCGCGTGGTGCCCCACGCGCATGATCGAAGGGCCGACGATCGTCCACACGCCACACAAGGCGATGATGGCTCCCGAAACACCTTGCACCCGCCGGTGTCGAAACTTCGACCAGAGCCCCGACGCCGCTGTTCCCAGAGACAGGACCGCGGGTAGCGTTCCAGCACCGAACGCGATCATGAACATCGCACCCGAAGGGGCGCTTCCCGTGACGGCGGCCACCCCCGCGGCGCTGTACACCAGCCCGCATGGCAACCACCCCCACAGCGCGCCCAGCGCCAACGAACGCACAGGTGCGGGAAGCCGGACGATCTGGCGCGTGAGGGGCTGAAGCCGCCGCCACACCGAGGCCCCAACCTTTTCGAGACCACGCAAAGCGCGAAGCCGCATGAGTGAGATGCCCATGATGATCAGCAACACGCCCACGGCCCAGCGTACGATGGCTCGGGAACCCGAGGGCAGTTGATCCGCGAAGGCTTGCCCGAGGCCGCCCACCACCGCGCCCAGTACCGCGTACGACCCCACGCGACCCACTGCGTACAAGACGTGCGACGCGATACGGCGCCAACCCGTGCCCGTCGCCACGCGATCGAGTGCAGACGCCACACCACCGCACATCCCAACGCAGTGCGCGCTCCCCGCGAACCCCAGCACGAGGCCCGCCAGCGGCGTGGCTTCGACGATCATGCCTGTTCACCTGCTTCGCGTGCGGCGTCGGCTTCGTCGCGCGCCTCGGCCGGGTCGCGGGGCGCCTCGTCGAGCAGGATGCGCTCGCCTTCGCGTTCGAGATCTTCGAACTGGTCGTGATCCACCGCCCACAAGAAGGCCCAGACCGCCGCGGCGAGAAACAACAGGGCAATCGGAATCAGGATGTAGAGCGCGCCCACGATTCCTCCGAACCCGCAAGCTCGCGCGACGAATCGCTGCGAAGTCGCAGTGAGTTTCCGACCACCAGCAGCGAACTCAGCGACATCCCGATCGCCGCCTGCCAAGGCGCAAGCACCCCCATCGCGGCGAGCGGAAGCGCACACAGGTTGTAGACGACCGCCCAGGTGAAGTTCTGCTTCACCACCCTGCGCGTCCGGCGCGCCCAACGCAAGGCGAGTGGGATCGTGCCGAGGCGATCGTCGAGCAACACGGCGTCGGCGCGGAGTCGCGCGAGATCGCTGCCACTTCCCATCGCCACCGATACACTGGCGCGACCCAGCAGCGGCGCGTCGTTGACGCCGTCACCCACGGCGAGCACATGGTCGCCGCTGGCTTCGAAGGTTTCGATGCGTGCGAGTTTTTCTTCCGGCGACGCGTTGCCAACCGCGTCTTCGATCGCCAGTCGCCGGGCAACGCTGTCGACCCCCGCCTGCGACGGGTCGCCGCTCAGCAACGATGACTGAAGCCCCAGCACGCCGAGGTCGCCCACCATGGCTTCGGCCCCCGGGCGCAGCGGCATCTCGAAGACGAACCACGCCAGGGCTTCTCGCTCGTCGGCCAGCAGGATCGAGGTCATGGGCACGCTGCCGGCGAGTTCCGGGGCGCCCTTCGGCGTGCTCGCCCCGGAGCCTGCCGCCCATTCCGGGCGACCGAGTCGCAAGCGCCGTCCGTCGACTTCGCCCTCGACGCCCATCCCCGGCTCCGATCGCGCGAAGGCGTCGACCGCCTGCAGGCCCGGATCGGATCGATCGACGTCGGCGCCTTCGAGGTCGCGCAGGGCCCGAGCGATCGGGTGGTTCGAGCGGTGCTCGAGACGTTGCGCCAGGCGCAAGGCCTCGCCCCGCGTGAGCTTCGTCGACACGAGCTGGACATCGACCAGCACCGGCGTTTCGGCTGTGAGGGTGCCCGTCTTGTCGAGCACCACGCGGCTCACGCCCGCGAGAGCTTCGAGGGCATGACCGCGGGTGATCAGAAAACCGCGCGACGCGAGTCCGTGGGTCGCCGCTGCGAGGGCCGACGGCGTTGCGAGCGAGAGCGCGCACGGGCAGGTCGCAATCAAGACCGCAACGACCACGGGAATCACCTGCGTCGGGTCGATCCACCACCACGCCAGTCCAACGGCGACCGCGGCCGCGATGACCGCGCTGACGAAGATGCGCGCAACGCGTCCCGCAAGCACCGCGATGGGAGGCTTCTCGAGCTGCGCTCGGTCGAGCAGGCTCGCGATCTGCTGCAGGGTCGACGCGGCGCCGGTGCGCTCGACACGAAGGCGCAGCGAACCGTCGAGCACTTCACTTCCGGCCAGCAGTGCATCGCCCGCTTGCTTGGTGAGCGGTGTCGGCTCGCCGGTCAGCAGCGCTTCGCTGACTTCACCCACACCCGAAAGCAGGACGCCGTCGGCGGGCACACGCTCGCCGGTTTCGACCTTCACGACATCGCCCGGCGCGAGATCCGCAACCGGCACATCGTACACACCGCCCCCTTCGACGCGGCGCGCGGCTTGCGGGACGCGCCCGACCAGGTTGCGCACCCGAAGCTCGGCCCGCGTTCGCAGGCTGCGTTCGATCGTGCGACCGAGCGTAATGAAGAAGATGAACATGCAGACCGAATCGAAGTAGACCTCGCCCTGCCCTTGCACCGTCGCGAGAACACTCGCCCCATAGGCGGTGACGAGTGCGAGGGCAATGGGTACGTCGGAGCCGATGCGCCACAGACGCACATCGCGCCAGGCGGCCGCCAGAAACGGCCAACCTGCATAGAAGAGCACCGGCGTGGCCACGCACGCGCTCGCCACTTGCAGCAGGTGGCGATGCGCGGCTTCGAGGTCCCCGAACGCACCGACGTAGAGCGCCACCGAGAACATCATCACCTGCATCGTGCCGAGCCCAGAAACCCCGAGGCGCCGCAGCGACGCGCGCCGCTCGCTCTTCAACATGGCCTCGGCGAGGTCGGGCTCGTAGGGAAAGGCGCGGTAGCCGAGCGCACCGATGGCCGCGAGAACCTCGCTGAGTTCGACGCGGCTGGGATCCCATTCCACCAGGGCGCGGCCACTGGCAAGACCGACGTTGGCTCGCAGTACGCCGTCGAGCCTCGCCAGGCGCTCTTCGATCAGCCAGCTGCACGCAGCACAGCGCATGCCGCCGATACTCAAGGTTGCGGTGCAATGACCGTCGTCGTCCCAGGTAACGAAACGACGTTGGAGTGCGGGGTCGTCGTAGCGCGCAAGCGCCTCGGCCTTCGCGTTGGTTCGCGTGAGGGCTTCGGCGGCCGCGCTTTCGCGACGTTCGTAGTAGGCGTCGAGGCCGAGACCGTGAATCAGCTCGGTGGCGGCCAGACAACCGTGACAACAGAAGCCGCGGCGTTGCTCGGCCACCATGCTGAACACCGCGTCGTCTCCCGCCACGGGTTCGCCGCAGTGAAAGCAGGCTTGCTCGTCCGCACGGGCCTCGGAGCCGGCGGCCGACGCCGAGCTCATCCCGACGGCTCCATGGCGAAGCTCGCTTCGGCGGGAAGCGTCACCTGGCGTCGCAGCCGCCAGCTCGAGCCGGCACCTGCGGGTCGCAGGGTCGCGTAGAAGCGGCCTTCGGGGACCACCTCGCTCGCCGTGTAACGACCTGCCGCCGATCGCACCAACTCGAACGAACGGTCGAGCTCGGCACGCGTCACGTGACTCAGCTCGAGCTGCAAGCCCTCGGGCAGCTCTCCAAGGATCTCGAGTTCAACGGTGACCCCGTCGCCGAGCTCCACCGCAGCACGGGCTTCACGCAGACCGGCTTCTCGATCGGCGTCGAGGGTCTGATTGATCGCCTTGCCGCTGCTGTAGTAGTCGTCGACCACCAACGGGTCCGCTCCGCGAAACGCAAGAATTACCGTCAAGATGCCCGCAACCACCGTGCAGCCGAGCAGCGTCACGATGAACCAGGGCCAGAAATGCATGTACCACGGGCCGCCGTGTGGATCCTCGGTTTTGCTCATCACTCATCTCCGCGTGGCTGAAGAAAACGACTTTCTTCGAGCACACGGTAGTGCGGCTCGTCGACGGTCTCGACCACGAAGCGCACGGGGCGATTCGCGGGTTGATCGGGGTCGCCCTGGGACACGAGCTGGACCCCCAGAGCGATCTGTTCGCCCGCGGCCACGTCGAGCACTTCTCCCTTGCGGGACTTCATCTCGAAGGGGAAGTCGGCCTCGGCGCGCAGGGTGTAGCGCCGATCGCGATCCTCGCGGTTGATCACGTGCAGCTGGTAGGTGTTCTCGACCGAGCCGTCCCAGTGTTCGCGATAGAGACGCGCGCGGTCTCGAATGATGTCGAGCTCGAGGGGGATACGGTGGGTCAGCACCCACACGAAGCCCGTGCAGATGGCCAGGAGCACCGCCGCGTATCCGAACAGACGCGGGCGCTTCCAGGTCACGGCCTGATGGCGGTCGCGATGTTCCGACGAGTAGCGGATCAGGTTCCGCTCCTGCCCGAGCTGATCCATGATGCCGTTGCACGCATCGATGCACGCCGCGCACGCGATGCACTGGTATTGCAGCCCGTCTCGGATGTCGATTCCCGTCGGGCAGGCATGAACGCACAGCTTGCAGTCGACACAGTCGCCGCCGCGCGGTGCGTTCGGATCGTTTCGCCGAGCACGATGTCCACGCGGCTCTCCGCGCTCTTCGTCATAGCTGATGATCAGCGTATCCTTGTCGAACATCACGCTCTGGAAGCGTGCATACGGACACATGTGGAAACAGACCTGCTCGCGCAGGACTCCCGAGAACAGGAAGCTCGCACCGGCGGGAAAGAGCAACCAGAACCACTCTGCGCCTGAAAGCGAGAGGGTCATGATGCGCTCGAGCAGAACTCCGGGCGTTTCGAAGTAGGCCACGAAGGTGAACGAAATCGAAAACGCGACACCGGCCCACAAGAAGTACTTGATCAGCTTGCGGACGATGCGATTGCGGTTCCACGGACCGCGGTCGAGCCGCAACCGCTTGTTCCGCTCCCCCTCGACCTTCTGCTCGATGAAGAAGTAGACGAGGGTCCAGACCGTTTGCGGACAGGCCCAACCACACCACACCCGCCCGGCCAGGACCGTGGCGGTGAAGAGCAGGAAGGCGGCCATCATGAGGATCCACGACAGCAGCACGAATTCCTGCGGAAAGTACGTCACGCCGAACATGACGAACTTCCGTTCCGGCAGGTTGAACCAGAACATCGGCTCGCCGGCGACGGTCAGCCACGGCCCGATGTAATAGATGCCGACCAGAATGGAAAGCACCACGCGACGCCACCGCTGCCAGCCACCATAGAGGGAGAGCGGGTAGATCTTCCTCCATTTCTCGTAGAGGGTGACTTGTTCGGAACCGCCGCTGGTATTCATCTAATCCGCGAGATCGGCCTCAGTGCGACAAGCTGTAGACGTAGGTCGCAAGCAGGTGGATCTTCTCCTTCGAAAGCAGATTGCCGTGCGCGGGCATCTGGTTGATCCGACCCGTCCGAATCTGATACTCGATGTCGTCGATGCGGCCACCGTGCAGCCAGATGTCATCGGTGAGATTCGGCGCGCCGACCGCCTGATTCCCCTTGCCGTCCGCACCGTGGCAGACCACGCAGAGCGTCGTGTACGTGCTCGCGGCCTGCTGCGCCTTGGCGGCGTCGTGGTCGCGGCCACTTAGCGAAATCACGTACTGCGCCATGTTGGCCACGCCTTCGTCCCCGCCGACCGCCGCCGCGAGACCGGGCATGTTGCCGATGCGGCCGTTCGTGATCGAGGTGACGATGGTTTCCGGCGCGCCACCGTACAGCCAGTCGTCGTCGGTGAGGTTCGGGTAGCCGTCACCACCGCGAGCGTCCGAGCCGTGGCACTGCGAGCAGTGATTCAGGAACAGACGGCTGCCGGTTTCGACCGCGTCTTCGTCCTGCGCGAGGGTCGCGATCGGCGTGGCGGCGTACTTGTCGAAGAGCGGGCCGTAAAGCGCCTGGGCCTCTTCGACCTCACCCTGATGCTGCCCGTGCGAGGTCCAACCCAGCATGCCCTGGTACGAGCCCAGGCCCGGGTAGAGCGCGAGATAGATCAAGGCAAACACGATCGTGATCACGAACAACCAGGTCCACCACGCCGGAAGCGGGTTGTTGAGTTCCTGGATGCCATCGTACTCGTGCTCCATGGGCTCGCCCTTGCCCACGCGCTCGACCGGTGCGGTTCGATTGATCCACAGAAGCCACGCGCAACCGAACAGCGAACCAAGAACAATCACATCGACCCAAATGGTCCATCCCGTAGTCATGCTTCGCCCTTTCCTCGTTCGCTTCGTGCGGATCCGTCAGATACGTCGCGATCCACGATTTCGTCGTCGGCAAACACCATGAGCGCGTCTTCTTCGAAGCGCTCTCGATTGTCGCGGTGATAGGCCCACCAGGTGATCCCAAAGAACACCGCCATCGTGAGCACGGTGATCAGGCCCCGGACGACACCCATGTCGACGGCCGAAGCCAACTGCGTCGTTGCATTCGGGTCCATGTCTATCGCCTCGCCTTCAGGTGGGTTCCGAGCTGCTGCAGGTACGCCACCATCGCGTCGAGCTCGGTCTTGCCCTCGACGGCGGCCGCCGCCCCCGCGATGTCTTCATCGGTGTAAGGCACACCGACTGCGCGCAACGCGTTCATCTTGTCACCCGTGTTGGCGTTGCTGTACGTCGCATCCGCCAACCACGGGAAGCTCGGCATGTTGGATTCGGGCACGACGGCACGCGGGTTGATCAGGTGCTCCCGATGCCAATCGTCGCTGTAACGCCCACCGACACGGGCCAGGTCGGGACCGGTGCGCTTGGAGCCCCAGAGAAAGGGGTGATCCCAAACGGACTCCCCAGCAACCGAATAGTGGCCATAGCGCTCGGTTTCGGCGCGCAGCGGGCGGATCATCTGTGAGTGGCATCCCACGCAACCTTCGCGGATGTAGATGTCGCGCCCTTCGAGCTGCAAGGGCGTAAGCGGCTTCATCCCCGCGACGGGCTCCTGGGTGACGGGCTGCGCCATCAGCGGAACGATCTCGGCGAGCCCGCCCAGGCTGATCACGAAGACGATGCCCACCACCAACCAGGGCAGGTTCTTTTCTGCAGTTTCGAGATTCATCATCGACTCCTGTGCCAATCAAGCCTGTACGTGCTGCACGGTGGGCTCACCCTGTCGCACCGTCTGGTAGGTGTTCCACGCCATGATGAGCATGCCGAGGAAGAAGAGACCTCCGCCGATCAGACGCCCAACGTAGTAGGGCCACGTTGCTTCGAGAGACTGAACGAAGCTGTAGGTCAGCGTCCCGTCGTCGTTCACGGCTCGCCACATCAGGCCCTGCATCACGCCCGCGATCCACATCGACGCCGCGTACATCACGGTGCCGATCGTCGCGAGCCAGAAGTGCAGGTTCACCTGGCTGATGCTCGCCATCTTTTCCTGGTTGTAGAGACGCGGGATCAGGTAGTAGAGCGACCCCATCGTCATCATCGCCACCCAACCGAGCGCGCCAGAATGCACGTGACCGATCGTCCAGTCGGTGTAGTGGGAGAGCGAGTTCACCGTCTTGATCGACATCATCGGACCTTCGAAGGTCGACATGCCGTAGAAGGAGAGCGCCACCACCATGAAGCGAACGATCGGGTCGTCGCGCAACTTCCCCCACACGCCCGACAACGTCATGATGCCGTTGATCATGCCGCCCCATGAGGGCGCGAGGAGCACGAGGGAGAACACCATGCCGAGCGACTGCGCCCAGTCGGGAAGCGCCGTGTAGTGGAGGTGATGCGGGCCAGCCCACATGTAGACGGCGATCAGCGCCCAGAAGTGCACGATCGACAGGCGATACGAATAGACGGGGCGCTCGGCCTGCTTGGGCACGAAGTAGTACATCATGCCCAGGAAGCCGGCGGTCAGGAAGAAGCCGACCGCGTTGTGCCCGTACCACCACTGCACCATTGCATCGACCGCGCCTGCATAGATGGAGTACGACTTGAAAGCCGACACCGGCATCTCGAGGCTGTTCACGATGTGCAGGACCGCGACCGTAATGATGAAGGCCGCGTAGAACCAGTTGGCGACGTAGATGTGCTCAGCCTTGCGCTTCGCCACGGTGCCCAGGAAGACCACCGCGAACGCCACCCAGACCACGGCGATCAACAGATCGATGGGCCATTCGAGTTCGGCGTATTCCTTGCCCGTCGTGATCCCGAGCGGAAGCGTCACCGCCGCAAGGAGAATCACGAGCTGCCAGCCCCAGAAGGTGAACATGGCGAGCCCGGGCATGAAGAGCGGCACGCGGCACGTACGCTGTACCACGTAGTACGCCGTCGAGAACAGCGCGCACCCACCGAACGCGAAGATCACCGCGTTGGTGTGCAGCGGTCGCAAGCGACCGAAGCTCAGGTAGGGCACGTCGAAATTGAGAGCCGGCCAGGCGAGCTGGGCCGCGATCAGGACACCCACCAACATGCCCACCACGCCCCACACGATGGTCATGATCGTGAACCAGCGCACGACGCGCAGTTCGTAGGTGGCCGCACCAGAACTTGGATTGGCGGACATCGAAATCTTCTCCCTGCTAATGGCTGTGACGCACGAAAGCGACGAGACCGCACACTCCTCGCGGCATTCGTGTGCCAGACGTTGCACCCGTATTGCACGGGGGGTGCCAACCCGTGTGGGCGCAGCAGTCCGCTGCGCCTCGAAGAACATGTGAAGGGAACCGTGCTCAGCGGAAGGTCAATAGAGACGAAGCGAAACGCTCTCCCGACAGATATGACGCTCGTCATAGTCGGTCGACTTTCGACCGCAGTTCGCCCGGTGATGGTCAGTTCTTGCCATGCGGATAGCCTCAGAACTTCTACGGCAGAGGCATTTCGCCCAGATTGATGCCAGCAAGGGGCATATAGCCCCTGAAGCCGCCCTCAAGCGCGCTCTTCTTCCGGCACCAGAACGCAGTGCGTCCCCTGATAGATGGAGGCCATGCACTTGTTGCAATGGACGCAGAGGGACTCGCGGCTCTCGCCCTTCGTCATCGCATTTACCAGCCCCGGCTCGCGCAGCAGCGCTCGTCCCATGGCGACGAAGTCGAAACCGTCCTCCATCGCCTGCTCGATGGTGTCCCGGTGCGTGATGCCGCCGAGCAGGATGATCGGGATGTCGACGGCCGCACGGAGTTGGCGCGCGTACGTCCGCAGGTAGGCCTCTTCGAAGGGGTAGGTCTTGAGGAAGAAGCTACCGAAGAGCTTGATGCCGAGGGCCACCGCCTTCGGCATCGAAGCCGCCATCTCTGCGATAGGTGGTTCACCGCGAAACAGATACATCGGGTTCTGGAGGGAACTGCCACACGAAGGCTGGATGGCGTCGATGGTACCGTCGCGCTCGAGCATACGGGCCACCTCCATGCTCTCGTCGATCCAGAACCCCCCGGACACGCCGTCGTCCATGTTGAGCTTGGCGATCACGGCCATTTCGCCGCCAACGGCTTCGCGTACGCGCTTTGCGGCCTCCCGGGCAAACCGCGCCCGGTTCTCGAGCGACCCACCCCATTGATCCGTGCGCTTGTTGATCTTGGGCGAGAGGAATTCGCTCACCAGATAGCCGTGGCCGAAATGCACTTCGACGGCGTCGAAGCCGGCTTCTCGCAGGCGGCGTCCAGCCGCAGCGAAATCGCCGAGGATCCGCTCGATGTCCGCGGGCGAGGCTTCCTGCATTCGCTTCATCGCAAGAGGGGAGAAGACAGGCGAAGGCGCGAGGCCGCGAATGCCCGCCGAAGCCGCGACGGCGCCAGCGTGTCCGATCTGGGCCGAAACCGCGGCCCCCTCCGCGTGTACCGCGTCGGCGAGTTCGCGAAGCCGCGGCACCGCCGCGTCGGTGAGCACGAGTTCGTTGGGCGTTGCGGCGCCTTCGGGCGACACCGCCAGGAAGGCCACCGTCGTGAGCCCGATCCCCCCCGCCGCCACCTGGCGATGGAATTCGATCAGTCGATCGCTCACCCATTGATCGCCTGTCATGCCCTCGAAGGTCGCGGCCTTGACGATGCGGTTGCGCAGTTGAACGGGACCGAGGCGTGCGGGGCTGAAAGGGTCGCGGGCGGTTTCCATGGCGGGGGCCTTCTCGTTGGTTGGCGTGCCCGCGACGATCGTTCGGCGCGACTGCCCCGTCAAGGGACGGAGCACTACGGTGTCGCCGATCAGCCGAGACCCGCTTCGAACTGCTTGGCCAGCGCCCCGTCTGGCGTCTCGAGCAGCGTGTCCACCCAACGGTGAAAGCGCTGCCCCCCGAGTTCGTTGCGCCCGAAGATGAACTCGCCCCTGGCACCCGTCTTCACGTTCTGCTGGATGCGATTGCCCGTGAGGTAGTCCATGCCCGCGGCGAGGCATTGGTCGCGGTCTTCGGGTTGGATCTTGCTCAGCTATTTCTCCCAGGTCGACCGCGATCGTTTCACCGCCAGGCAAAGACCGGCTGCTCGAAGTGATCGACGCGAGTCGCGCGGCCATGCAGCGCAACTTCGCGCAGCTGATACAAGAAGACCGCCGTGGGTGCGTGGATGTTGGTGCCGAGCATCGGTACCGAGATCACCGGGCGAGCGCTTTCGGGAATGGTTCGCAGTCGCGGGATATGGTCGCCCTCGAGTGCATCGACGGGCACGCGGTAGGCCTCGGAGACCTCTTCCGGATTCGGGACCAGGCGACAGTCTTCGCCACCCCACACGACCACGGGCGTGATCGCGTAGCCCGAACGCGTCGGGTAGTCATCCATCAGGCCGAGAATGCGGTCGGCCGCGAGCGTCACACCGACTTCTTCGGAGGTTTCGCGAAGCGCTGCCTGCTGGGGGCTTTCGCCGGGGTCCAGTCGTCCCCCCGGTAGCGCCCATTGCCCTGCATGGCTGCTCAAGCGCGGAGCGCGGCGCGTGATGACGAAACACGCTTGTCCCGCTTCGTCGGCCAACAGCAGTAGCGCCACCGCGGCGCGCTTCAGCTCGGCGCCTTCGTGCGGGCGCCTGTCGAAACCGTCGAGGTTGCGCTGTAGACGCGTGCGGAGTTCCTCGTCGAGGGAAAGACCAGATTCGGACATCAGCTCGACGTTAGCGATCTTCGGGGAGCGGTCCCGTGAGCGATGCCCGCTGCGAGATCTCGACCCAGTTGCCGTCGGGATCACAGACCATCGAAAAACGCGCGACCTTGCCCAGCGTTCGTGGCACTACTCCTTCGCGCCCGCCGCGCTCGAGAATGCGTGCATGCTCCTCGTCGCAGTCCCACACCTGGACCGTGATTGAGCGACACGACGTTGGGCAGCGCTCTGCCCAGGCGCGCGCAGTAGTTGAGCGTGTCGGAGCCGGGCAGCCTGCGCGGTGCGACGGTGTTGGAGTCACCGATGCAAACGATGCCTTCTTTGGTTTCGGTACCGGCGATCGGGACCCGCGAAACACACCACGAGTAGTGCTCCCGCAACGCGGTGCGGGAGGGAAGTCGAGATGTAGCTCGACATCCGGCTCGGCTTTGCCATCAACGAATCTCTCTACAGGGCGAGTACGTCGAGGTATCGTATCACCGCGCTCGGGAGGAAGGGCGCCCCAAGCTTTCAAGGAGCGAACCAAGATGAGCCAGAACGAAAACGAAGCCGTCATCCGCAACTTCATCGAAGCCTGGTCGCGCCTCGACGCGGACGAACTCGCCGACTACTTCACCGAAGACGGCGTCTACTACAACATGCCCGCAGCCCCGGTCGAGGGTCGCGAGGCGGTACGCAAGTTCATCGCGGGGTTCATCGCCCCGTGGACGCAGACGAACTGGGACATCCTCAACCTGTTTTCGTCCGGCAACGTCGTTTTCGCCGAACGCCTCGACCGTACACTGGCCGGTGACAAGGGCGTCGACCTCCCCTGCGCAGGCATCTTCGAGATGGAGGGCGGGAAGATCAAGCTCTGGCGCGACTACTTCGACATGGGTACCTACGCCAGGGGGATGAGCTAGGGCAAGCGGCTACGTGAACTCGGGTTCCTCTATCTCAGTGGTTCCTCTATCTCAGTGGTTCCACCAGGGCCGATCCGAGAACGCGCGTAGATCCAACTCGTGGGTCCACGCGGAACGGTGTTGCTGCGCGACGTGGAAGTAGGTTTCGGCGACCTTCGACGGCACGAGCAGACCGTCGTTAGCGAGCCCGCGAACTTCGCGCAGTTGCTGGAAGCGTTCTTCGCCGAGCATCTTGCCCAGGGTGTCGGGGGCGTCGACGGCGCCGTCGATCAAGATATGCGCGACGTGAATGCCCTTGGGTGAGAACTCGGCGTTGAGGGTCTGACAGAGCATGCGCCGTCCGCCCATCGCCGCGGCGTGGGAATGCTGGCCCGCGTTGCCGCGCACCGCCGCGGTGGCCGAGGTAACGAGGATCGTGCCCTTGCCTCGCTCTTCCATGCGGGGACAGACCGACTGCGCGACGCGAAAGAGCGCGAAGGTCGCGAGCCGCCAGCCCATTTCGAATTGCTTGTAGGAGGTGTTTGCGAGCGTTCGATCACCAATTTGTGCACCGAGATTGAATACCACCACCTCGATGGGACCGATGCCCGCTTCGACTTCGGCGACGCAGTCTTCGATCGCGCCTGCTTCGATGGCGTTGAGCATGACGCCCGACGCCGACCCACCTTCGGCTTCGATCTCGCCGACGAGTCGATCGAGCCCTTCTTTGTCGCTGCGTCGACACAGGACGGCGTGATAACCGCCCTGGGCGAAGCGCTTGCCCACGTTGCCCCCGATGCCTGCACCTGCTCCGATCACCAAACACACTGGCTTCATGCTTTCACCTCTCCGCGTGTTAAAGCGAAAAACCCCGTCAGACTTCCCGCACGGCCATGGGGACGCGTCGCGGCAGATTAGGAAAGGCTCGCACGGGACGCATTCCAGTGCGAGATGGCTCCCCCTCTCGATCATCCAGCACGGAGTGTGTCATCATGCGGCCCGCTCAATCCACCATCCCCCATACGACCCGGTGAACAGGAGAAGTCCGATGCCCGGAATGGAAGCCACCCCCGAGATGTTCGACCTGCGGATGTCGGAAAAAGCCCGTCCGCTCTACGACGCCGTCATCAACTTCATCAAGACGGAAGTCGAACCGATCACCAACGAGTTCTTCGAACTCGGCGTAGGCCGCGAAGACCGCTGGACGTGGGCGCCGGGTCAGCTCGAGCTGCTCGATAGCGCCAAGAAGAAGGCCAAGGAGCAGGGGTTGTGGAACTTCTTTCTTCCCGACGCCGACAGCGGCGAGGGGCTCAGCAACCTCGACTACGCCTACATCGCGGCGGAGCTCGGAAAGAACCCGATCGCATCGGAATGCCTCAACTGCTCGGCCCCCGACACGGGCAACATGGAAGTGCTCGAGCGCGTCGGCACCCCCGAACAGAAGAAGCAGTGGCTCGAACCGCTACTCAGCGGCGAGATCCGTTCCGCCTACGCGATGACGGAACCCGACATCCCGTCGTCCGACGCCAAGAACATTTCTTGCGCAGCACACCTCGACGGTGACGAATGGGTGATCAACGGCGAGAAGTACTACATCTCGGGTGCCGGCGATCCGCGCTGCAAGATCATGATCACGATGGTGAAGACGAGCCCCGACGCAGCACCACACCTGCAGCAGTCGCAGATCCTGGTGCCCGTCGACAACCCAGGCGTCGAGATCCTGGGCGGCATGCACGTGTTCGGACAGGACGACGCGCCGCACGGCCACATGCACCTGCGCTTCGACAACTGCCGCGTGCCCAAGGAGAACATGCTGCTCGGTGAGGGACGCGGTTTCGAGATCTCGCAGGTTCGCCTCGGGCCCGGCCGCATCCACCACTGCATGCGCTCGATCGGCGCCGCCGAACGCGCCCTCGAAGCCATGTCCAAGCGCGCGCTGACCCGCAAGGCGTTCGGCAAGCCGCTCGCGAACCTCGGCAAGACGACCGAGGTGATCGCCAAGGCGCGCATCGAAATCGAAGCCATGCGCATGATGGTGTTGAAGGCCGCCAAGGCGATGGACGAACTCGGCAACGCGCAGGCGCGCGTCTGGGTGAGCGCGGTCAAGGCCATGGTGCCGATCCGTGTGTGCCAGATCATCGACGAAGCCATCCAGATCCACGGCGCGACGGGTGTGTCGCAATGGACGCCGCTGGCGGACATCTACGCCAGCCAGCGCACCCTGCGCCTGGCCGACGGCCCGGACGAAGTGCACTGGTTGGTGGTGGGTCGCGCCGAACTCGCCCGCTGGGCGGAAGACGACGCCGATGCCTACAACCCCAAGCTCGACTACATGACGCGCCAGAACGAAGGCGGTGTGTTCAGCGGCCCCTGATCTCGCGATGGCGGGGCAGAGCGCTCGACGCTTTGCCCTGCCTACCCGGTTCGCCCTGCCAACGCGCGGTCGATGATCTGCATCGGGTGGCAGACCTCGAGTCCCGCCGCCGCCAGGTGCATGCTGCACCCCGGGTTGGCGCTCACCACGACGTCGGCGCCAGCGCGCTCGATGGCACCGCACTTGCGCTCGCGGATCGTGCCGGCGAGTTCGGGTTCGAGGACGAAGTAGATTCCTCCGGCCCCGCAGCAGAGCCCCTCGTCGTCGAGTTCGACGAGTTCGCGCACGAACGGCGCAAGCGCCGTTCGCGTTGCGAGGTGGACCTTCTGCACGTGCCGCAGATGACACGGGTCCTGCACCGCGAGTTTGACATCCAGCGGTTCGACGCGCGGCAGGCGGTCCAGCTGCTCGCTGAGCCATTCATGGATGTCGAAGACGCGGGCAGAAAACGCCCTCGCCTCTTCGGTCCCGAGCCACTGGCCGTATTCCTTCATCGCGGCACCGCAGCCCGCCGAGTCGACCAGGATCGGGCGGTCGTCGGTGGAAAGGGCGCGAATCACGTGCTCCGCGTGGGTTTCCGATGTGGAGGACAAACCCGCGTGGCGGTGCAGTGCACCACAGCACGGTGCAGCGTCCCCGGTGGCCTGCACCCCGACCCCCGCGGCGCTGAGCACACGCGTCGCGGCGTCGTGCACGTCGCGCTGCCAGGCGTCCATGATGCAACCGGTAAATAGAAAGACGTCGTCGCCCGTCGCGGGGATGGGGGCGTTCGAATCGGCGGTGTTCTCCGGCACGCCCAGGCGGCGCGGCACGAGGCCCATCCGTCGGAGCGCAACCGCAGTGCCCGCGCCCGCGCGGAGCCAGGCCGGGCGAGCGAGAAACCCCAGCAGCGTCTCGAACAGACGCGACCGCCAACGCGAACGCTGCGCCAGCGCTTCGCGCGTCGGTTCGATCAATTCGCCGTACGGCACCTGGCTCGGGCAGTTCGTTTCGCAACCGCGGCACTGCACGCAGGTTTCGAAGGCGCGTTCGACGTCGCGGGTGATCGGCGCACCGTCGTTCTGTACCGCGCGCATGAGCGCGATGCGGCCGCGCGGCGAAAAGCTCTCGTCGCCGGTGGCGCGGAAGGTCGGACAGTGGGGAAGACACAGACCACACTGAACGCACTTGTTCAGGGCATCGGGATCGATGCCGAGACGCAGGCTCTCTCCAGCCGAAACCGCCTTCATGGCTGACGCCCCGGGTTGAGCCGGCCCGTCGGATCGAAGATGGCCTTGGCTCGTTCGCAAAGACCGCGCACGACGGGGTCCGGTGCGGCGAGGGGCTGCGGTTTCTGCGCCCACACACGTCCCACGCCAATCGACGCGACGAAGTCGCCCGTCTTTTCGCGATCGACCCGTGCCGCCTGTGCAGGGCTCATGGACCACGACTCGGGCGGAAGCGGCGGGGGTTCCTCCACCGGCTCGAACTGGCCGATTCGATCGAGCGCGCGGCTTTGTTCGTCGACGTCCACGCCATGGCCTTCGAGGTGCACCCACGTCGATTCGCCGTCCCAGAGCACGGCCGCCGCGCGCAGCAGTCCGTCGAAGGTCGCGGCAGGATCGACCCCCTGCCCGCGCAACCAACGAGATACTTCCGGCCGCGGGTTGGTGCGCAGGATCAGTTCGGCGAACAGACCAAACGTTCCGAGAGAACCGGTCAACAAGCGGGGCAGATTGAAACCACTGACGTTCTTCACGACCGGCCCACCGCTCGCGACGAGCCGCCCCTCGGCAGACACGTAACGCACCTGTAACACCGAATCGCGTATGGCGCCGCGACCGAGTCGGTCCACGTGGTTCTCGCCAACAGCAATGGCACCACCGACGGTGCCGCCACGGTTCGGCAACGCCGAACGCTGCCCCGCTTCGCCGAGCGCGGCTTCCAGTTCGGCGACGGGTGTTCCTGCGCGCACGCAGACCGTCATCTCGGCGGGCTTGTATTCCACGACTCCGCGAGGCGCTTCGACGACGCGCGTCCCTTCTGCGAGCGCGCCTCCTTGGGACCAACGGGTGCGACCGCCCGCGACGGCGATCGCACCGTCGCTGCCGACTTCCTCGGCGAAGGCGAAGAGCACCGGGTCGTCGGTCGCCAGGCGGGGCGCGTTGGTGCTCATCCCCAGACTCCCGTCGGCACCGAGCGCAACGCCTGGATGTCGGCACACGAGTGCCCGATCGGCATCACCTTGCCGGGGTTCGCGCGGCAGATGGGATCGAAGGTCTCGCGCAAGCGGTTCTGGTGCTCGAGGTCGTCGGCGCTGAAGAGTTCTTCCATGAAGCCCTGCTTTTCGACGCCGATCCCGTGTTCGCCCGACAGCACCCCGCCCGCGGCGAGGCTCGCGCGCACGATCTCGTCGCCCGCGCGATGAACACGATCGATCTCGCCGGGAACGCGTGCATCGAAGATCAGCAGTGGGTGCAGGTTGCCGTCACCCGCGTGGAAGACGTTCATCACCACGAGGTCGTGTCGTTCGGCGATGGCGTAGATCTCTTCGAGCACCGCGGCGAGCGAGGAGCGCGGCACCACGGTGTCATGGAGGTAGTAGTCGGGTTTGATCTGGGCCACCGCGCCGAAGGCCGTCTTGCGTCCCTTCCACAGAAGCGCGCGCTCTTCTTCGGTTTCGGCGCGGCGCACCGAAGTCGCGTGGTTGCGCTGGCCGATCTCTTCGATTCGTCGCGCATCGATGGCGATGCCGCCTTCGAGCCCCTCGACTTCAGCGAGCAGGATCGCGGCCGCATCGCGGGGATAGCCAGCACCGACGAAGTTCTCGGCCGCGTTGGTGATCTTCTGGTCCATCACCTCCATCGCTGCGGGGACCATCCCGGCGGCGACGATGTCGCTCACGGTTTGAGCGGCGTCGCGCATCGCGGAAAACGCCAGCAACAAGGTTCGCACGGCGGGTGGGTTCTTCGTGAGACGCACGGCGACCTTCGTCGCAATGCCGAGTGTCCCTTCGCTGCCGACGAACGCACCGCGAAGATCCAGACCCGTTTCGTCGGGACCGATCTCGCCAAAGACCGCGACCTCTCCCGAAGGAAGCACCACCTCGAGGGCCGCGATGTGCGCGTCCGTCACGCCGTAGGCCAGGCAATGGGGCCCCCCCGAGTTGTTGGCGACGTTTCCGCCGATCGTACACACCTGTTGGCTCGAAGGATCGGGAGCGAAGTGGTAGCCGAGTGGGCGGAGTTGGTTCGAAAGATCGAGATTCACGACACCCGGTTCGACCCAGGCAACGCGGTTGTCCCCGTCGATCTCGAGGATGCGATTCATCTTCATGAGCGAAACGACGATCGGCGCACCCAACGGTATCGCCCCACCTGCGAGCCCGGTTCCCGCGCCTCGCGGTACGATCGCCCGCCCGTGATCGATCGCGACACGCGTCAGCGCCTGCACCTCGGCCGTCGAAACCGGAAAGCAGATCGGACCACTCACGCCCCCCTCATCGAACGAAGCGTCGTGGGCGAACAAGGCGCGCTCGGCGGCATCGAAACGCACGCGGTCGTGAGCGAGGGCACGGCGCAGATCCCGCAAGAGCGCCCGATCTGCTGGCGGAACCTTCCGCTCTGCGATTCGCACACGAACCGATTCGACGAAACCCATGGTACGCAACGTTCGCGCGAAGCCATGTGCTGCGTCAAGCGCGGCGATCACGAATCGGAGCGAATCTCGACCATCACCTTGCCGAAGACTTCGCGATCGATCAGCGCCTGCATGCCTTCGTGAAGCCCTTCCATGGGGAGGACCCGATCGATCACGGGTTCGAACCCACCTTTGGCCACGAGATCGAGTAGTGCGATCTGCTCGTCCGGCATCCAGCCATTCGACCCGATGATGCGCTGCTCGTAGGTCCAGATGTAGCGGATGTCGGTCGGGGGATTGAAGCCGATGGTGGCGCCACAGGTGAGCATGCGCCCGTCGGCGCGAAGGCAACGAAGACTCTGCGCCCAGGTCTCGCCACCGATGTAGTTGATCGCGACATCGACGCCGCCCCCGACCCCCATGCGTGGCTTGCCCGAGATCGCATGGACCTGCGCGACCCAGTCCTCGGCTCGGCTATCGATCACGTGGTCCGCACCGAGTTCGCGCAAGCGGTCGAGCTTTTCGGGAGAACTCCCTGTCGCGATCACCGTGGCACCGACGCTCTTGGCGAGCTGAACACAGCCCGTGCCGACGCCACCGCTCGCACCGAGGACGAGAACCGTCTCGCCCGCTTCGACTCTGCCGCGCGTGCGCATCATGCGATACGCGGTGCCGTAGGCGATGGGCAGACTCGCGGCCTGAACGTCGCTCACCGCATCGGGAACGGCGATCAGGTTGGCCACCGGAATGCGCACCTGTTCACACGCGGCGCCGGTGCGCGTTTCTCCCGTCATCCCCTCGCCGAAGACGAAGGGGTGGGGGCAGACGCGGTCACCGATCTTCCAGGCCCCCGGGTCGGTGTCGGGTCCGAAGCCCGCGATGCGGCCCGCGTAGTCGCCGCACGGGATCATCGGCATCGGGGTCTTCAAACCCGTCGAGCCGGCGAGCATCATCGGGTCGAAGCCGTTCATCGACGTGGCGCCCACGTCGATGAGCGCGTCCCCTTCACGCAACTCGGGGGGTGCGATGTCTTCGACCACGAGGTCCGCGGGCGAACCGTGTTGGTGGTAGACGACTGCCTTCATGGTCGAGCCTCCACGCGACGCAGCAACCGAACGGGCGCTGCAACGCGCAGAAGACTACCGGACGCAGTCGGCCGTCAGAAGACGCTCTGCCCAAACGCCGCACCACACGGTGTGACCTCTTCCAGGGTCACGGCCGAAACGTCACAGCCCACGAGCGCATTCACCCGGCTTCCGTCGCTCGCGGGTTTCACGAAGCCCCAGAACTGGCTCACGCCGTTCCCATCGATGTCGGCACCGGCATCGGCGGTGTAGCCGGAATCGCCGAGTCCCGCCGCGGTCGTGATTCCATAGGAGAAGAACACCCGACCGTCCGGTACGAACCCGAGGGTGATGAAGCCCGTGCTTGCCGTGGTGAATTCGGCCTGTGTCGTACCCGGGATCGCAGCTGGCTCGGCCGCGGCCGCGACGTAGCGACCGAATTCGCCGAAGTACGCTTCCTCGGCAGTGCGGATGGCCGCCAGGTTCACCTTGGCTTCACTCGACTTCGTCTTCAACTGGAAGCGCAGGTAGGTGGGAATCGCCGTCGAGGCCAGCAAGCCGATGATCGCGACCACGATCATCAATTCGATCAGGGTGAAGCCGCGTCGTGCCCCGGCCCGCCGGGTAGCTTGAATGACCGTCTGGGCTCGCATTGGGGGCACACTCCTCGATTCGGCTCTCCTTTGGTACATCGGTCACGAAAGCGCGATCCATAGCTCCACTTTCCGCTGGGCACCAGATATGCAGTATCAACGCAGCCAGCGCGCACCACGCGCGTAGCTCGCGGTACCTGGACATCGCCACACGACTGAAGCGGTAGCGGAAGGACACCCCCCTGCCCTCCGGAAGGCCGCTAGAAGCGGAAGGTCCAGCCGAGCTTCGCGCGGGGTTCGGTCTCGCCGCGTTCCCAGTCCCCGTCGTCGATCACGACACCCTGGTTCAGGACCAGGAAGAACTCGCGACCAGGCTCGATGATCCAGCGCAGTCGCGTGTTCACGCCGATCGAGTCGCTGTCCGAGTCGTACTGGGCAAAGGTATTCCACGACACTTCGGGGTTGAACTGGATGTCGACGCGGAAGCTCGCGATGTGGACGACGAAGTCGCCGAAATCCAGGTCCACGTCCCTTCGGTCGTAGGCCGCCGTGAAGACCAGATGCTTCGAGGGGCGCCACGCCACGCTCGGCTCGACATCGAATCGATCGCCCTCGTAGAAGCCGCTGGCGCTCACGATCAGCCCTACCGACACGGGGCGACCATCGCTCGATGCCATCTCGACAGACCAGCGATTCCACGAATAGCGGCCGGGTTCGATCGCGACATCGCTGCGCAACGCGAAGGGATCGTCGTGGTCCTCGAAGACCCGGGCGTACGTCACCTTGAAGGTGTCCCCGGCTGCATTGGCGAGGTCGACGGGGTCGAAGGTGATTTCGGCCGACTCGAAGTCGTCGTGGCTATCGGTGACCAGCGAAGTCGTCACGCGATGGTCGAGGGTACGCACGAAGCGTTCGGGCCGGTGCCGAAAGCGATAGCTCGTGTAGTAGTTCCGCGTGCCTCCGTTGCGGCTCCTGAAGCCGAGCGCCGGATTGAAGTTTTCCTGGATGCCTTCGGCAATCACGTACCAGTAGACCCGATCGTTCGGGTAGACGAGCCGTGTCCCCCATGCCCAATCGTCGGAATCGACACCGCTGGTGTGGCTGTGCTGGGCCCACAGGCGGCCCACCACCGTGCGATTCCCGAGGAAGTCGCTCTTGCGGTAGTTCGCATCGGCTCCGAGGACCCAGTTTTCGTCGTCGCTGTTGGGGTCGCCGTGGGTGAAGATCAGCCCCGCTGTCGATTCCTCCAACACGTTCACCGACGCCCGGGCGACCGCGAGGTTCTTCACGCCGATCTTTTCGCGGCGACCGTCCGCGTCCGGCAGGCGTTGGTACTTGTCCGTCACGACGTCGACGAAGCCGACGTTGAGAGGCCCCACGCGTCCGGTGACCTTCGTTCCGACCAGGATCGGGATCTCTTCGCCTTGGTTGCTCAGGCCGATGCGCCGAGAGAAGTACGGCAGTGGGTTTCGTTGCAGTCCGCCGAAGTCGAAGATGCCCGCGTCCTGCAGGAAGAACTGCCGCTTTTCGGGGAAGAACAGCGATGAACGCGTGAGATTGATCTGGCGTTCGTCGACTTCCGCTTCGCCGAAGTCGGTATTGACCGTGAGTGCGCCCGTAAGCGAGGGCGTGATGCGGTAGAAAGCATCGACACCGGGATCGAAGTCGGTGTCCTTCTTACCGGTCTGCCCGTCGTCGGTGTGACGCAGCGCGAGTTTGGGCACGACGTCGAGGCCGATCCCCTGTCGGATCCCCACGAGCCCCTCGAGGTGCCCGTTGCCGTTCATGTTGAAGGCTTCGATCTCGGGGGTGGGACTGGCCCAGCGATCCTCTTCGCCGTTGCGCTTGGTGTAGCGGACGATCTGCATGCCCCAGGTCGTGCGATCGTCTGCGACCGACAATGTCTGGAACGGGATCGCGACCTCCACGGCCCAACCCTGTGCATCGACACGCGCGTCGGCATACCAGATGCCGTCCCACTCGTAGGATTCGTCGCTGTTCTCGATCAGGCCGTCGCGCTTGTTGCCGAGGGGGTTGATCTCGAACTGGTAGCCATTGCGGCGGTCGAGGAAGGTGTCGAGGCTGATCGTGATGCGATCGTCGCTCGCCATGTCGCCGTCGCGCACCATCTTGCTCGCGATGATGTCGCGCGGATCGCTTTCGTGGGCACGCACCGCGATGTAGAGGAAGTCGGCGTCGTAGAGGACCCACACTTCGGTGCGCTGCGACGCTTCGCCGTAGGCCACCGGGATCTTCTGGCGCAGCCCTTCGATTCGCCCCGCCTGCTGCCACGCGTCTTCGACGATGCGTCCGTCGATCTCGGGAGGGTTTTCCGTGCGAACGGCACGCACGTGAACCGACTCTTCCTGGAACCCGAAGGCCACGTGGGGGAGCAACCCGCACAGCCCCAGCGCGATCGAAAGACCGCGCATCCACATCGAGACACGTGCGATGCGCTCGCCGCATCGCGGACCGGAGGTTGTTCGTCCTGACTGCACCGCGAGCGACGTTAGCAGCCCGTCCTTCGACCGTTCTACGCGTCGGATTCACCCGCGCGCCGCCGGCGACGGGCTGCGAGTTCGAGCTTCATCGACTTCAAGATCAAGCGCGGCAACCCCAGTGGATGCTGGCGCAGCTTGCGAAGCACCAGACGCAGCATATGGCGACGGCCATCGAAGTTCGCTTCGCGTTGCCCGTGCCCCATGTGCATGCCGAGGGCCGGAACGTCGATCACGTCGAGTGGGAGTTCGAAGCGAAACGTCTCGGTTCGCGGTGGCAGGCAGATGTCGTCGTTGCAGGCCTGGTAGCGCACGCGGACTTCGACTTCGGCGCTCGTCATGTCGAGGGGGCGCGTCTCGCTCGCAAGAACTCCCGTGGGATAGACGGGGACCACAACGTCGAAGTCGCCACTGAAGACCGGTAGCTCCATGCCCATGCTCTCGAGGCGGAGGATTTCTGGCTCTGGCATCTGCGGCGGCTCGACGGCGAGCCCCGGAGGCCCAGCCACGTCGACCTGCAGCGGGATCATGCCTTCGGGCACCGGTTCGCCGTAGACGTGCATGCCCGCTGAGAGTTCGCAGCGAACGACGATCTGACGAATGACGCCCTGGCGAAGCGTCGCGCTGCCGCCGTGGACGAAAGCCGTCACGCGAACTTCGTCATCACCACCGCTGGCGCGCGGGGCGTCGTCTGCGATCACAGCGCGACCGAAGGCAGCGTCGATCAGCACTTCGGGGCTATCGCGCTTCTTGTAGGTGTCGTGAAAGAACTTCGCGACCACGACACCCGCTTCGTCGGTCACGTAGACGCCGGGGTACGCAATGCCGTGGAGGAAGGCGTCGTCCTTGCCGACCTGGTCGTTCAGGATGCCGTATCGGCGGATGACTTCGGAGTCGATGTCGGAGAGCAGCCGAAACGGGATGTCCTGCTTGGCCGCAAACTCGCGGAGCACGGGCTGGTCGTCGTACGAGATTGCGTAGAGCTCGATCCCCGCGTCTTCGAACTTCGCAAAGGCGTCGCGCAGCTCACCGAGCTGCGTCCAGCACGGGGGTCACCAGACCGCGGAGCGATAGAAGACCACCACCGCCTTCGCGTTGCCACGCGTCTTGTGGAAGTCGACGGGAACGCCGTCCTTGTCGGGCAACACGAAATCCGGGAGACGTTCGCCCACCTCGGGGCCAGTCGGGTGCGCGTTGGGCAGCCCGGAGCGAGCGGGGTGCCCGAGCGGCGCCGGGGCATCGAAACCGTGATGGTCGCGTTCGATCGTCATCGCCCTTCCTCGCTGTACACAGGTCGAGCCAGGCGCAACATCGCCCGGGCCTCGTTCCTCAGCGATTACTGCATCGTAATCGCGGTCTGGAACGCCGGACGCTTTTCGATGCGTCCGATGTACGCCTTCAGGTTCTTCAACTCGTCCGACACCTGTCCGAGGCGGTTCGCCATGAAGAGCGAATGCCCGAGCATGATGTCGGCGGCCGTGAAGTCACCCACGAGGTACTCACGCCCTTCGAGGGCTTCGTCGACGGGTGCAACCGCACGGCTCAACAGTCGCTGTGCCTGTCCCAACGCTTCTTCGTTGCGCCGTTCCGGTGGCAGCAACACCGTGTTGACCATGATGGTGTTGATCGGCGGCATCACCATGCCTTCGCAGTAATGGAACCACTGGAGGTATTCGGGGAACTCGGGCGAGTCGATCGCCGGCTTGAGGCCACCATCGCCGTAGCGCGCCATCACATACTCGACGATCGCGCCAGATTCCCAGATACGCACGTCACCGTCGTCGAGCACGGGAATGCGACCGAGCGGATGCCGCGCGCGATGTTCGTCGGACTTCAGCTCCTTGGGATGGAAGGCCATCTTGTTGATCTCGTAGTCGAGACCGAGTTCTTCGAACAGCCAGACGATGCGGCCCGCGCGCGAGTTGGGGGCGAAGTGGAGTTTCATGAAGAGGGGTCCTTTGTAATGGCGCTCGTGTTGTGGCACTTAGAATGCCAATAGACGCATGGGCATGTCAAGCGGCCTCGCGTGCCGATGGGATGGCGCAGCACGGCTCGCGTTGTCGAAAAACGGGAGCGACGGGCGGGAGTGCAACCATCGGCGCGGTAGGCTCCACGAGGTGAGCGATGAGCCCGCAGCGCTGGAAACCTCCCCGCCCCTCGTCGGGGCCGAACCGTTCTTCGGTTGGCGTGTGCTCATCGCGACCTTCATGGCGCAGTTCATCTCGGCCAGCGTGACCTTCGCACCTTTCGGGGTGTTCGTCGTTCCACTGGTCAGCGACTTCGACACGACGCGCGGCAAGCTCTCGAATGCGCTGTCGATCGGCTTCCTCCTGATGGGGCTGCTGGGGCCGTGGGTGGGCACGCTGCTCGATCGCGGGCACGCGCGACGCGCCATGACCGCCGGGCTCGTCGTCTGCGGCGGCGGCCTGATCGCCATGTCGTTCGCCCAGGAACTCTGGCTCCTCGGCGCCATCTACTGTGGCTGCGTTTGCGCGGGGACCGCGTTCTACGGAATGAACCCCTCGATGTGGATGGCGACCCAATGGTTCGATCACAAGCGGGGGCTCGCCCTCGGCATCACGGTCGCGGGTGCGACCTTCGGGTCGATGATCACGCCGCCGCTGGCCGCCTGGCTGATCGAAACCTCGGGTTGGCGAGATGCCCTGTGGATACTCGGCGCAGGCGCCCTGGTGCTCGGGATTCCCGCCTTCGCCATCTATGCGATCGCCCACCCGGACGAAGTCGGCCAACGCCCGCTCACCGAGCCGGCTGCTGAAGACGCCCCAAGCTCGTCCGGCACTGCGCCCGCTGCATTCGAAATGGAGCCGGTCGAAACGGGCACCCTGCTTCGCGACGTACGCCTCTGGTTGATCGCTGTCGGCTTTGCCTTCGTGTTCACGTCCCCGATCGTGATGATGGCCTGGCTCGTTCCCTTTGCAGAGGATCTGGGCATCACGCTTCAGGACGCTGCGTACTTCTTCTCGGCGTCCGCGCCGTTTTCGATCCTCAGCAAGATCGTCTTCGGTTGGCTCTCGGATCGGATGCCGCCCCGCATCGCGATCTGGACCGTCGCTGGAGTCAATGGCGCGTGCTGGGCGTTGCTCCTGATCGATCCGGGCTACACCGCGTTTCTGATGATCGGTGCGCTCTACGGCATCGGAATCGGCGCCGCGGGTCCGCTCCACGCCGTAACGATCGCCCGCTGCTTCGGACCGATGGCGTTTGGGCGGGCCGCCGGCCTCGGCGGGCTCGCGGGGCTACCGCTGATCGCCGCGACCCCGGCCATCGCGGGCTATCTGTTCGACCAGACCGCCAGCTATCACACCGTCTTCCAGCTCGAAGTGGCGCTGATGGTGGTCGGTGGGCTGCTGCTCTCGATTCCGCGTATTCCGAAGGCCTAGCCCGGCGACTGGCTCAAGCTGCGTTGTCGTAGATCGAAGGCCGCGTGCCTACAGGGACGGGCTCCGGATACGCAGCGCTGAGTGCACGCAGATGGTCGAGATCGTCGAGGCGCTCGAGGTCGAGGCGGGTGGCTTCGCCGCGTTGCTCGAGATCGCGATTGAAGATCCTCGCTACCTCTTCGAGCGAAAGCGTGTCCTTTGCCAATTCTCGTCGTTCGGCTGCGTCCTGGTAGACATCGGCCTTCCACAGCACGCTGACGCGGTAGTCGGAAAGCGGTGCGCGCAGGGCTTCCCGTCCCTTGTCGAGGATGACCCAATCTCCGCTGCCGTCGTCGGCGGGCGCGAGCTTCGCACTCGCCGTCACCAACCGCGTTCCCTCACCGAGGGGCCCCACCGGCTCGACCTGATGGAACATGTGGTGGTTGTCGCCGATGATCGCGGTATTGGCCATCTCGCCGATGTGACGACGCGGTGGTTTGTTCGGCCCGTCCGCCCAATAGGCCAGACCGCCGCCTTCTGCGACGTCGTCGAGCCACCAGATGGCAGTCGCCTGACGGATCTCCCAGCGCGTGAACAGCTCCGACCAGAGCATCGTTCGCAACAAGAACATCGGCGTATTCTGGCGCTCGCGGCCGCGGAACTTCGGGTTGTCGGTGTGAACAGGACCGCACTCACACAGGCCATACATGATGTTCGTGTAGATGCTCTGGGGAACGATCTCCTCTGCACCCCAGAACTCGCGCGCCGTGTCGATGTACTTCTGGTTCTGGAAGAAGAGGTCCGAGCCTTCGAGCTTGAAGTCCGCGTGGACCCAATCGTTCTGGAACCACATCGGGCTGTTCTCGACGTCCGGATCCAGACCGGGGCGCATCCAGCCCCCGAGAGGTGTGTAGGGTGCACTGCGCTCGACGAGTCGAATGACCTCATCGAGGTCGTCGTAGACGTCGCGCAGCAAGATCGGCGGATCGGCGTCGTGCACCATGGGGGCGTCCTCCTCGGCCCGCGTCCAGCTGCCGCGGGATGATGACGCCTCGCAAATTGCGTCAACTCGAAGCGGCCGGCAATACGAATCTCGCATACGCGAGCCCCGAGACTCGCGTAGCGGATGAGCAGCGACGAATCCGTGACGAGCAGATAGGCGGCATAGAGAAGACTCGCCGCGAACCACGCGGTGATGGTCGCCCGGTGGCGCGCCAACCCGAGCCCCATTGCAACGCAGAAGAAGAATTCGATGTGCAGCGACCACGCCGGTGGCACCAGCGCCCGGTCAGCGCTGAGTTGCCCCACGATCGCGAAGATCGAAAGCCATTCCAACGCCGACCCATGCCACTGCAGTCTCGGGTTGACGCTCGCCGCCGCGGCGGGCCACACCACGAGCAGGCCCAGTGAAAGCAGACACGCGACGAGACAGGCGGGATAGAGACGAAGCGCGCGGTTGCTGAAGAGCGAGTGAGGCCAATTCCGGAATACGGGTAGGTGCGGTCGAGCACCAACGACATCAAGTAGCCGCTGACGACGAAGAAGCCCCAGCCCCCCCACGCCACCTGGGCGCCCGGCCCGAGATGGGTCACGACCACCATGGCGGCAAGGATGTAGCGGAAGCTGCCGAACATCGCGCTCGACTCCCCGTGCCCGCGTTCGAAGCCGATCGCACGGGCGCGCAGCCGATGTCGTCATCGCCGAAGCGGGATGCTCCATTTCCCGGGTGAATCACGCAAATGGATCCGAGGCGCGCCCGCGCGACGTGTGGCAGAGTCGTTCCGAGCCACGAAGCCGCGACCAAAATCCTGGCCTCGCCGGTTCGCCTTCCACCCTTCCCCATTTCGTCAGCGCCTCGTCAGGGAGAACGACACCATGGCCTCACGCATTCGAGCGACCGACGCAATCGGCTCGCGCTTCGCCCTTCTCGCGTTCGCGACCCTCGTGGTTGCCAGCGGCCTCGCCTGCGCGGGTGATGCACCCAAGGAAGTGATCGAACCCGTCGAGTTGGTTGCCCGCCTCGGGAATGGGACCGCACCGCTCATCCTCGACGTGCGCACGGAAAAGGAATACGCGGCCGGTCACATCCCGGGCGCGGTAAACATCTCCCACGACGAACTCGCGCAGCGCATCGGCGAACTTCCCGAAGACAAGAGAACCGAAATCGTCGTTCATTGCCAGAGCGGGCGACGCGCGGGAATCGCCGAAAGCCTGCTTCGCGAGAACGGCTTCACGCGTGTGCGCGATCTCGCGGGCCATTGGAAGGCATGGAGTAGCAACGAACGCCCGATGGAATAGCGAGCGAGCGGCACGCCTGCGGGCGACTCACATGAGCGCGCGCACGACCCCGAGACCCGCGAGCAGCATCAGCAGCCCGATCGCGACACCGCGAAAGCTCCGCCCACTGCTGCGAGCAAAGCGCCGATTGCCCAACCAGACGCCGAGCGCGAGGGGCAGCAAGCTCCATACGAAGTGCTCGATCACACTGCCCGTCACGAGCCCGCGCCCTCCCGCAACGGCGAGGGCATAGCTGTCACTCGCGATGAAGTACACGGCGAGGGTCGCGCGCAGGGCGCGCGCGCTCGTTCGGTTCCAGAGGAAGAGCGCGACGAGCGGAAGTCCGCCGATCCCCGCGGCACCGTTGGCTGCCCCCGAGACCAGGCCCGCCCCGAAGACCTGGGCGGCACCCTGCCCGCCCCGCAACGTTCCACCAGTCGCAATGGCCAGCGCCGCAGCGAGGATCGCGAGGGAGATCACCAGCCTCATCGTGTCCGCGGGCAGGCGATGGAGGAGTTCTACGCCAAAGGGGGTGGCGATCAGCGCACCCGCGAGGATCCAGCCCAGCTGCCGCCAGTCGACATCGCGCCAGACGCTCGGGAGCAGGTGGATGCCCGCCGCGATCTCGAGCATCAAGACGAGGGGCACCACCTGCGCCGGGGGCCAGGCGAGCGAGAGGCTTCCCACCACGAAGGCCGAAAAGCCGAAACCCGCATAGCCCCGCACGACAGCGGCGAAGAAGACCGCCGCCAGCGCGAGCCCCAGCGGCAACATGCCGGTCTCTCCGGACATCTAAGGAAGCCATTCCCCGCACACAGACATTCGGTCTAAGCTACCCGAAGCACGGTGCTTCCTCCGCCGTTCAGCGCACCCGGCTCGGGAGTCCAGCATGATTCGCTCGATCGCCTTGATGGCCACTGTCGCGCTCTGCGCTGCGGCCGTGGCTTGTGGTCCGATCGGCCCCCTGCCTGGCGGCCGGCTTCACGGCGAAATCGGTGCGGCGAACCAGGCCGACTGGTCCTTCGCCGCCGAAATCGAGAACGCACAGCTCGAAACGCGACCCGACAAGCCACATTCGGTCAACACCTGGTTCGTCGCGCTCGGCGCCGCGCTCTACGTCCCGACGTCGATGATCCTCGGTCCCAAGGACCCGACGAACCGAGGTTGGGTGGCCAACGTCGACACCGACCCGCGGGTTCGCATCCGGCTCGGCGATCCCGTCTTCGCTCGCACCGCAGTGCGCGTCGAGGACACGAGCGAATACGAGCGGGCTCGTCTGGCGCTCGAGGCCAAGTACGGGATCGCGGTCGAAGACCGGGACCCCGAGCGCGTGATCTGGATCTACCGCCTCGACCCGCGCTGAGACCTCGAGTCGCGCGCGGCTGCACACGCGCAAGTCGTGCGCAAGCTCGACTGTCCCCCCGTGCACTTTTGCGCACGCCCCGGTTGCCACGTCGTTTTCAGGCAACCACAATGCATGAACGTTGCGGTTACCGGCACGAAAGCCCCGCGAGAGTCTGCCCCCCGCTTTCAGAATCCGTTAGCCCGATGCGCGAGGAGAAACGAAGACGATGAAGGTCGAAAACCAGGTTCTTCCAGACGGGGAAAGGATCAAGGGGTTCCTCGAACCGGGGCCCGACGGGCCGATCTATATGGTCAACCTGCTCCGCTTCAAAGAGAAAGCAGAATACGAAGACGGCCGAGAGACCGATCTGACCGGTAAGCAGGCCTATGCGACCTATGGCGAAGGCGTGCAGAAGTTGCTCGCGAAGGTCGGCGGTGGCGGCATGTTCCACGCCGATGTCACCTGGCTCATGCTCGGCGAAGTCGAAGACCTGTGGGACACGGTCGCGATCGCGATGTACCCCTCGCGCGCCAAGATGTTCGAGATGATGCGCCTACCCGAAATGGCGGAGATCGGAGCGCATCGATCAGCCGGGTTGGCGGGACAACTCAATATCGAAACGGCGGGTGCGAGCGGGCAGTGGCTCGGCGACGAGGGCTTCGGGACGTAGCCAGCGCCGATGCAACCGAAACGATCAAGTGGCGCCTGCGGAACGACAACACCATCCGTGAAGCGATCTACGAGACGGACTTCGACGAAACCAATCGTTTCTTCCTGAACCTGCTCCTCGACCCCTTCCGCTTCCGTGAACTGGTGATCGAAGGCAACGGAGAAGTCAACGACGAGTTCCCGATTCGGCGCCGTTCCCGATCGAATAACCAAAGCAAAGACGTGACGCGGCCCGTGCCGCGCCGTGGGACCCGGATGCTTCGACCGAAGCGTCCGGGCCCTTTGTCTTCTTGCTGGCAGGCGATGGCGAGCTGCGGAGTTCTGGCAGGCTCCATACCATCGGGCTGGCAGATCCGAACCCGCACCAGGGAGTCTGCGTACCATGAAGGCTTTGATGATCGGAGGCACGGGACCCTCGGGCGTCCCGATCGTGCAGGGGTTGGTCGAACGCGGATACGCGGTCGAAATGCTGCACAGTGGGCGCAACGAAGTGCCCGAAACGCCGGGCGAAGTCGTGCACATCCACGCCGACGTCTACGACCCCGATGCATTGACCGAGGTCCTGGGCGGACGCGAATGGGACCTCGTCATCGCCGCCTATGGTCGCCTGCGCAAGGTCGCCGAGCTGCTCGAAGGGCGTGCGGGGCGTTTCGTTTCGATGGGTGGGCTTCCGGCGCTCAAGGGCTACATGAACCCGTACGCGTTCCAGCCCGCCGGCATGCCCGTCCCCACGCCCGTCGACGGTCCGCTGGTACGTGACGAGGCGCTCGACACCAAGGGGCATCGCATCGTACTGACCGAGGAAGCGGTGCTTCGGCACCAGCCGCGAGCCACGCACTTCCGCTACGCGTTCGTCTACGGCGCGCGTCAGCCGGTTCCCCGCGAATGGCTGATCGTGCGGCGCATTCTCGACGGGCGCCCGCACATCATCGTGCCCGATGGCGGCCAGACCCTCCATCATTTCGGCTACAACGAAAACCTCGCACACGCGATCCTGCTCTCGATCGACAACCCCGACAACACCTACGGACAGATCTACAACGCAGCCGACAGCGAAGTGCTGACCCTGCGCGCGGTGGTCGAGCTCATCGCGACCGGCCTCGACCACGACCTCGAGATCATCAACATGCCGTGGGAACTCGCGATCCCCGCACGGCCGTTGATCACGCAGCCCGAAACCACCCACCGCGTCGTCGACACGACGAAGATGCAGCGCGACTTCGGTTACCGCGATCTCGTGCCGCCACGCGAGGCCGTGGTGCGCACCGCGAAGTGGTTGGCCGAAAACCCGCCCTCCGCCGAGCAGGAAAACATCCTCGAAGACCCCTTCGACTACGCCGCGGAAGACGCCTTGATCGAACAATGGAAGAAGGCACTGGCCACGATGCAACCCGTCGAATGGAAGACACTGCCGGGCTATGGGATGGCGTACAGCGGTCCGGGCGGTCGCGCGCGGACGAAGGCGACGTTCGAGGAATGACGTCGGCGCTGTCTGGGTGATGCTGGGATCAGAGCGCGTCGAGCCAGTCCGCGAACCCGAGGCGGTCGATCGACGCCACGCTGCGCCGCAGGATCGCACGCACGGTGTCTTCGCGTTCGGTGAGTGAGCCCAGTCCCAGCGATACGGCGGCCACCATCAGGGTCTGGAACGCGTAGGCGCGGTACTGCGCGTCGGTCGCCTCGCGAGAGATGTCGACTCCGAAGCTGCGCAGGGCATCGAGGTAGCCATCGATCAACTCGCCCTCGGCTTCGGCCAGCACCTCGGGTTCGAGGGAGTTGGACAGGTGGTACTGAACGTCGCGCAGCGGACCGCACCACTGCAACCCCTGGAAGTCGATCAAGCCCACGCGGCGCCCCTGTTCGCCGTCATATTCGAAGCAGTTCGCAAGGTGGCTATCGCCGTGGATCAAGGTCAGCGGCCCACCGTACCAGGCCTCCATCAGGGCGTCCCATTTCGCGATCGCGCGTCGACACAGCGCGGCGTGCTGCTCGCCGAAGAGGTCGGGAGCACGACGCTGCGTGGGGGCGATCGCCGCGGCGTTCAATGCGCGGCTACGCGCGCTTCCGCCGGAAGCCAGATAGGTATGGAGGCGCATGGGGAAGATGCGCTCGCGCTCCTCGACCGACAGGTCGTAGAAGGACGCATGCAGCTCCGCGAACGTGCGCAAGCAACGCGCTGAGCGATCGACGCTGGTGCCCGCCGCCATGTCGCGGTTGATGAACATCCGCACGGTCGGATCTTCGGTCAGGTTTTCGAGAAGCAGCACGAAGCGACTGCCCCGCTGCACTGCGGCATGGACGCGGGGCACTCGTACGGGAATGCGATGCGCGACCTGCGAACAGAAGACGACTTCCGTTTCCCAGAAACCCACCGCGTTCGCGAAGGCACGGGTCGCGAGTTCCGGGCATGGAAGTTTCGCGTAGAGGGTTGGTGGGTGCGGAGCTTCAGTGCCGTCCAACCCGTCTTCGAACTCGACATCGACCAGGAAGTTGGTGCAATTGCTGCTTTCGAACGTGTGACCGGAATAGCGAGCGCCAACCAGCGTGGGGAGTGTGCGTCCAGAAGCGGGGGCTGCGTCTCGCAGAAGCGCTTCCACGACATCGGCCCGCGCGAGTTGCTCGGCGGTTCGTGGCAGTGACGCGCCGAAGGACTCGCCAACACGATCAGCACCGAGGCGCAGCAACGAACCCAGCCCCCGACCGATGAGCCCCGCTGTGCCGCCCACTTCGCTTCGATTCATCGTTGAACTCAGCCCTCGCTGGGGACGCCGAAGTATTCCATGTAGCGACTCAGTGCGGCTCGCTCGCGGTCCGCGGTGCCGTCTCCACCGCCGCCCGTCTTGTAGTCGTGCTTGCCGAAGACGCCCCTGGGTTTGTTGTCGAGATACGCCTTGCCCTTGGCGGCTTCACTGTCGTTCATCGTCGAGCCGATCTCCCGATAGGCAGCCGTGATCGCCTCCATCGGATCCTGGCAGAAGTCCTGATAGATGACGTTGGCGAACTGCCCTTTCGGGATCGTGCCATCCTCCATCCAGCCGGTGCTCCGATCCCACATCTTGACGCGCCCCTCCACCATCATGACCTCGTCGAGCATGCTGCCGCTCCAGGGGGCGTCCGTACGCCACCCGTAGATGGTGCCCTGAACGCTGACGACGGAATCGGTCGTCGTGACCTGGTCTCGATGCATGAAGATCAGCTTGGCGTCCGGGTAGGTCTCGAGCAACTGCGGCAGCACCGGCATGTGGGTGGGGCCCTCGAGAAGCCAGTGAGGCTTCTTGTACTTCCACTGCAGCAGCTTCAAGATCCGCTGATGCCACTCGAAGGTCTCGCATCGGATAGAAACCGAGCGCCGCCCAGGGGTTGCGTGCGGGGGTGGCCACTCCATCTTCGGAGGCCCCCGCATCGGCACCCACCGCAACGAGTACGACGCGGCCGAGCACGAGACGAACCCAAGATGGGACGCGACGTTTCGAATTCGTGGGACTGATGCATCGCGCTGTTTCCTATACCGATTCGCGTTCGATATCGAAGTAGCGCCGATAGCCTTCGAAGCGCTCGCGCACTTCGCCCTCATTGAGCCCGGTGTCTGCGAAGCGGTAGAAGTGCTTGCCGTGTTTGTCGGCCGGGTTGTCGTCGAGGAATTGCCGCATGGCCGCGGCGGCCTCGTCGGAAAGCTCGAGGCCGAAGTGCTCGTACGCGCGGCGCACGGTTCCGACCTGATCCTGAATGAAGTCGCGAAAATGAAGATCGACCACCTGCTCCCGCGGCAGCGCGCCCGACTCGCGGTACGCCACCGTGTTGTCGTACGCCTGGGCGAGCGCCTTCGCGTAGTACCGCGCCGCCTCGGGCAGTGACACCGCGTCGCTCGAAAGACGCCGCAGGGTCGCGGCCAGACTGCTGATCGAAACCAGCACCCGCGCGGGGTCGCGATGCGTCTGCACGAAGAGCGCGTCCGGGTACTCGCGATGAACATGCTGCAGGTGCCAGAGGTGCTGCGGCGACTTCAGCGCCCAACGCTTGCCGGGCGCCTTCCACTGCAACACCTGCAGAAAGCGACGGTGCCATTTGAAAGCGCTCTTCATGTCGCTGGCTGCAACCCACTGGTCGTAGGTCGAAACGTCGAACTGCACCTGATAGATCATCGATGCGAAGTCGTGGGACAACATGGCGACGCATTCCTGCGCACGCTCCGCCCCCATCGGGTGCATCTTCTTGAATTCGGGAACCAGCTGATCGACGCGATCGAGATCGGCCTGCACCTGCGCGATGCGGGGATCGCTGCGAAAGGTCGCGGTCTCCGGCGGTGGGAGCGGGTAACTCACCTCCCAGGTGAGTGGCACGCGGTTGTCCGGGTCCATCTCGAGCAAATCGTGGAAGATGGTCGTCCCCGACCGCGGTGGCCCGACGACGATGATCGGCCGTTCGATGCGTTGCTCGGCGACTTCGGGGTGCTGCTTGAAGAAGTCGACGAGCTTCAGTCGGTTCTCCAGCGTTCGAAGCAGGTCAGCGCGCGCGACCATGCGCCCCATCAGGGTGAGGCGGGCTTCGGCCTCGAGTCCCTCGAGGAGCAACGCGAGGGGCTCGCGAAAACCCTCACCACCGAAGTCATCGAGCCCGCTGTTTTCTCGCGCCTTCGCGAGCAGGCTCTGCAAATCGAGTTTCACGGGCGTGAAGCCGAGCCCCTGGGCCGCGCGGCCGGCGGCATTCATCATGCGGACGGGAAGGGGAAGCCGGCTCGTGTGTTCGCTCATCAAGAGATCCTCGAAAGAAGCGGACGTTACGCAATCGATCGAACGCCACCAGTCTGGAAGATGTGTAAGACTGCGGCTCATGGTCGGCGGCCTGCGTTGACGCGGCGGCGCGGCGGCGCGGCGGCGCGGCGCTACTTCGCGACGGGCTTCTTCTTCACCTTTCGCAGCAGTCCTTCCTGCACGATGGTGGCCACGTGGGTGCCGTCTCTTTGAAAGACGAGCCCCGTCGCGAGCCCGCGACTTCCGATCATGCCGTGCCCCCGCATGTCGAGCAGCAGCCACTCGTCACTGCGCACCGGCCGCTGGAACCAGATCGAATGATCGAGGCTCGCCCCGATGGTGCTCCCCTCTTCGCGCGTGTCCCCGGGAAACGATTCATGGACGGCGCTCATCGCGTTCATGTCCGAAAGATAGGCGAGACCGCAGGCATGGAGGGCGGGATCGTCTCCGAGGGGCTCCGGATAGCGCCCCCAGCATGTCGAGCGCGGAGGATCGTCGGGCGTTTCGATGTCGCAGCGTTCGGCACCCGCGTCCCACTCCTGCTCGAGGTCCTCGGGTTTCGGAATGTCGCGAGGGAAAGTGGTCGACTGCGTGTTGGGGCCTTCCTCGTCGACCTGGAACGAACACTCGAGGGTGAGGATCGCGCCCGCGCTCTGGCGCGCGACCACGCGCCGCGTGGTAAACGAGCGCCCATTGCGCACCCGGTCGACTTCGTAGCGGACGGGTTCACGGAGATCGCCGCCGAGGATGAAGTACGCGTGCAACGAGTGGACACCGTAGTCGGGGTTCACCGTCTTCGTTGCGGCCAACAAGGCCTGGGCGACCACGAGGCCACCATAGATGCGCCCCCACGAATAGTCGGGGCTCTCCCCGACGTAGGTATCGGGGCCGTGGGGTTCGAGATCGAACACGCCACGCAAGTCGAGTTGCTGATTGTCGAAGGTCATGGGGGGCGGAGGCTAGCAGCTCGCCGAAGAAGCCTGACCGAACCAGAAGCGGTGGTTCGACCCGGGGTCAAGGCGTGGATCAGGGCTAGCTTCCCAACCATGATGCGAAGTCGAAGCGGCCCCACGACAACCTGCCTCGTCGTCCTGATCGCGACTTCGCTCACCGCGTGCTTCGCAGGCCCTCGCGCCTCTGACCACCTGGCGGAACGAGACGCGACCCCGTGTCGCAGCCCCCGCTTTCCATACCAGGACGGTTGGCTCGGCGCCGATTCCGCCTATTCGGTTTCGCTACCGGGCAAACGGACGCTCTGGTTGTTCGGGGACACCTTCGTGGGGTCGCCCGATCAACCGGATCGAAACGGGTCGTCACTCGTCCACAACTCGATCGGTATCTCGCGGTGCGACGCTGATCGGCGATTCGAAGTGGCGTACTTCTGGAACCGAAGTTCCGGGGATGGTGCCTCGCGCGGTTTCATTCCCGGCGATGACAGCAAGCACTTCTACTGGCTGTTCGACGGCTTCGTCTTCGAGGGCGAGCTCTTCCTCGGTCTGCTCGAAGTGTCGGCCGCCGAGCCACGCGGCCCCCTCAACCTGCCCTTCCGCTTCAGCGGAATGAAACTCGCACGAATCGATCACCCCGAAGACGATCCGCGCACGTGGCAACCGGAACTTTCTCGCCTTACCGGGCGAAGCGATGCGTTCAGCGGCGCGATGGTGATCCACGAAGACCACCTCTACCTCTTCGCCTTCATCGATCGTGACGCCGCACAGCACCCGCGTTTTCTCGCGCGCCTACCCGCCGCGGCCCTTCGCGACCCCGCGCCTTCGTTGGCGGACGACATCGAAACCCTGCAACGCGATGGATCCTGGCAGCCAGGCTTCGATCCCGACCGGGCGAAGATCCTGATGGACGACAACGCAACCGAGATGAGCGTGCACTTCGACGCCGCCCGATCGAAGTGGGTCGCCTTGTACAGCCACCCCAACGCGAGCGGTGGCTTCCCGGCCGACCCCTTCGCGGACGCGATCCTGTCACGCACTGCAGATCGCCTCGAAGGCCCCTGGTCGGCTCCTCGCGTCGTGCATCGCGTCGCAGAACTCGCGGTCGCGCGTGGTGCACGGCACGACCGCGCAACCATCTGCTACGGCGCCAAAGCGCACGTGCAATACGCTTCCGACCGCGGCGCCCCCGTCACCTACACGTGCAACCTCTACACGCCCGATGGAGCAGACCCCTACCGGGTCCTCGCGCGACTGCTCGGCCGCATGGACCTCTATCGGCCGCAATCCGTCACGCTGCCCCTCCGCTACGAAAGCGAACGGCAGCCGGCGAATCGCCCGGCTCAGTAGACGCTCTGTTCCTCTTCGAGGCGTGCGATTTCATCGTTCGACAGGCCGAGGATCTCGCCAAGGACATAGTCATTGTGCTGGCCGAGTAACGGCGCCGGCTCGTCGATGCTGGCGCCTCGCAAGCGCCACGGCGGTCGCACGCTCCGCAGGGTTCCGAGGTGCGGGTGGGTGATGGGCACGTAGGCGCCCCGCGCTGCGAGGTGCGGATCGTCCGCCAGGCTCGCTCCCGACTGAACCAGGGCCGCGGCAACGCCGGCCTTCTGTAGTTCGTCGACCACCGCTTCTGCTGTCCTGTCCTGCGTCCAGGCTTCGAGGCGGCCATCGAGCGCGTGTTCGTTTTCCTTACGCGCAGCCGCCGTCGCGAAGTCGTCACCCTCGAGTGCCGCGTCACCCACGACACCACAAAGAGCCCGCCACTGCGCGTCGTTCGCCACGGCGATCGTCACCCAACTCGCGACGTCGCCGTCCGAAACACATCGATAACAACCATGGGGTGCCATGAACTCGTCGCGGTTGCCCATGCGCTCGGGCACGACGCCACTGAGCTGATAGTCGAGAAAGGTGTGCCCCATCATGGCGCTCATCGTTTCGGTGCTCGAAAGATCGATGTCCTGCCCTTCACCGGTTCGCTTGCGGTGATGAAGTGCAGCGAGCACGGCGAACGCCGACATCGTGCCAACGCGCAGATCCACCGAACCGCTCAATGCGATCGGGGGCTCGTCCGCATGGCCCGAAATGCTCGTGATCCCCGAAAGGCACGCAAAGGTCGGCGCGTAGCCTGCGTAGCGTCCCTCAGGTCCGGTCGCGCCCACCGCGGACGAAGAGAGCATGATGATGTCAGGGCGGACCTCACTCAAGTCGTCGTAGCCGAGACCGAGCTTGTCGAGCACACCCGGTCGCATGTTCTGCAAGACGACGTCCGACCTGGAGACGAGTTGCTTGACGATCTCGCGTCCCCCTTCGCTTCGCAGGTTCAAGGTCACGGAACGCTTGCCGAGGTTCAGGTCGTTGAAGACCGGCGACTCGTCGATCCCTCCCTGCATCGACCCCGCGGTCAACGAGTGCACCCGTGCATGGTCGAGACGCGCGCGACTTTCGACCTTGATCACTTCTGCACCCAACATGCCGAGCAGGAGTGCGCCCTGCGGCCCGGCCCAGGCCCAGGTGAAGTCGACGATGCGAATGCCTTCGAGGGGGCGGCGCGCACCGAGGGGTGCCGCGCTACCGGACGCCGCAGCCGCCGGGCGTGGTGACCGACTGGCCTTGCGCGCTTCTTCGAGGACTTCCTCGGTGTGCTCGCCCAACATGGGCGCGCGCCGACCGACCCAGGGCGTCTTCGAAAACTTGAACGCCGCAGTCGGCACCTGCAGTGTTCCCGCGCGAGGGTGGTCGATGTCGGCAAAGAAGCCGCGCGCTCGCGGTTGTCGCCATTCGAGTACTTCGGCGACGCTGCGTACCGGCGCCGCCGGCGTGCCTTCCGCCTGGGCAGCGTGGTAGATCTCTTCGCGCATCAGCGTTTCGCCCCAGGCGTTCTTGCGCTTTTCGACTTCGTCGAAGCGCTCCATGCGCCCTTGCGGTGTGGCGCACCAATCGGCCTGGGCCCATTCGGGGTTCCCCATCGCGCGCACGAGGCCTTCCCACTGGTGCTTCTCGAGGGTCGTGAGCATGACCCAGCCGTCCTTCGCCTTGCTCAGACCGCCGGGTCCGCGGCTGGCACCGAAGGGATCGTCTTCGTTCGCGAAGCGCCCGATCGTGACACGTTCGAGACACATCATCGCTTCCTGCTTCGAGCAATCGACGTGCTCACCGCGACCCGTTTCGAGGCGACCGTAGACCGCACCAAGCGTGCCCAGCGCCGCGGTCAAGCCCGCGTCGTACTCACCGAGGTAGCCACCGGCCCGTGCGGCTGCACGATCGCCAGCCCCCATCAAGGTGAAGGGCGACGCGTGCCCACCCGCATGAAAGAGATTCAGGTGTTCGCTCACGTGCTGTGCGTTCGGCCCTGTTTGTCCGAACGGCGTGATCGACGTGAGGATCAAGCCGGGGTTGCGCGTGGCGAGCACTTCGTAGCCGAGTCCGAGACGGCCGAGCTCGCCGGGGTTGCGGTCCTCGATCACGACGTCCGCAAGGCTGGCGAGGGCCGCGAACGCTTCGCGCCCTTCCTCGGCCACCAGGTCGATGCACGCCGAGCGCTTGCTGGTGTTGAGATAGAGGAAGCTACCGCTGCGCTCCGGGTCGAGTTCACCATCGATCACCGGACCGCGAAAGCGCGTGGGGTCTCCGCCGTTCGGATCTTCGAGTTTGATGACGTCTGCGCCGAGGTCGGCGAGCAACTTGGCGCAGTAGGGGGCTGCGACACCGGCGCCCAGCTCGAGGACGCGCAGCCCGGCGAGCGGGCCCGTGCCCGCCGCGGAAGAGGGTTCTTTCGTTTCCATCGCCCCAGGATCGCGCAGCTCCCTCCGGGCGTCGATCGTATGCGAGCGGGAATCGCTGGCTAGGCAGACTGGAGACGAGCGACGGCGGCGGCCACGGCGCTGTCTTCGGCGGGATCGTCGGGAAGCGAGAGGTAGATCCCGCGCGCAACATCACCGAACTCTTCGAGCAGGACATCAGCAATTTCTTCGTGGTGCCCGCTGGGCACGAAGACGTCGAGCATCTCGTCGCTCAGCTGCTTTGGCATGTCGTCCCAGCGCCCTTCGCGCACCAGGGCGTTCAAGCGCTCGCCGACGTCGTGCCAGCCGAACAGGTCGAGGCTCGGCCAGTAGTTCGGCGTCGAAAAGATGTTGGCAAGCGTGCGGCGATGGGCTTCGCGCTGCGCCGCGATCGCTTCGCGGCTGGAGCCGATCGCCGAAAGCGGGTTGGCGATCACCTCCAGGCTTTCGATTGCACGACCTACCCGGGCGGCTCCCCTTCGCGCGTTTTCGAGCATGATCTCGCGGATGTAACGCCCCGAAGAGTTGGTCGGGTGCGGCACGACGGCGTCGGCAAGCTCACCAGCCAGCGCCGTCATGTGCGGACCGATGGCGGCGAGGTGGATGGGAATGTCGGGGTGCTCGAGACGCCCCGGCTTCGAATATTCCTGCTGCAACGTCAGGCGATAGTGCTCTCCGCGGTAATCGAGAGGCGCATCGTTCTGCCAACAGTCGAAGATGGCCCGCAAGCCCTGCACGTACTCGCGCATTCGCGGCGCTGGGGGCGACCACGGCGTGCTGTACTTGCCCACGATGATGGGCGCGATCAACGGCCCGAGCCCGAGGCGAAAGCGACCGTTCGAAAGCGCCTGGAGATCCCAGGCCGCAACCGCCGTGGTCATCGGACTGCGCGGAAAGCAGGCGAGTGCGCTGGTTGCGATTTCGATGCGCTCGGTCGCCTGCGCGGCGAGGGCCGCGCCGATCAAGCCGTCGTGCACCGAGTCGACGACCGCAAAGCAGTCCATTCCCATCGCTTCTGCGCGCACGGCTTCGCGGGCGATCTGCGCCGGCCCCGAAAAGAAGCCCGATGATGTCCAGACCTGAAACACGTCGGCTCGATCTACGCGGTCACGAACGTTGGACGGCGATCGAACCACGGTCGCGCCGTTTCGAGTTGTGACGAGAGGCGGAAGAGTGTCGACTCGTCACCGAACCGGCCGATGAGCTGGGTCCCGATCGGAAGCCCCGCATCGCTCCAATAGAGCGGAACGGAAGTCGCGGGATGCCCCGACGCGTTGAGGAGCTGCGTGAACCCCACGGCGGTGGCGATGTCGCGACCGTAGGCGCCAAGGTCCGCATTCGACAGCGACAGGCGCCCCAACGGAAGGGGCGGCGACGTCATGGTCGTCGTCAGGATCACGTCGAAGCGTTCGAACTGCGCGTCGACCATGCGGGTGGCCTTGTGGATGCGACGGACACCCCGCGCGTAGTCTTCGGCCGAGCGCTTCACCACCGATTCGTAGATCAGGCGTGTCGTGGGTTCGAGGTCGTCGTCGCGCAGCTCGCGCCCGAGTTCTGCAAGCCGGTCGTCGATGTTCGCGCGAACGTTCGCGGCCATGAGCACGCTGGTGGCCTGGCCGAGCGTCTCGTAGTCGACGTCGAAGTCGCCCTCTTCCACGTCATGACCGAGTTCGCGGACCAACTGCACCGCGTCTTCGATGGCATCCGCGCAGTCGGGGTGGAGCGGCGCACCGTTCCACGGCGTGCGCACGACTCCGATACGCAACCGCCCCGGATCCGCACCGATCTCTTCCAGATAGGGCCGCGTGGGTTCGGGCGAGCGGTAGGGCATCCCGGGCTCGGGACCATGGGTCACGTCGAGCAGCACTGCACTGTCGCGCACCGAACGCGTCACCGCGTGTCCGCAACTCATGCCACTCCAGCCTTCACCCTGGTCGGGACCGAAAGGCGTGCGACCGCGCGTCGGCTTCAAGCCGAAGAGTCCGCAACACGAAGCCGGGATGCGGATCGACCCGCCGCCGTCGGTCGCATGGGCGGCGGGCAGGATCCCCGCGCAGACCGCGGCACTCGCACCCCCCGAAGAACCGCCCGGCGTGTGATCGAGCGCCCAGGGGTTGTGGGTGTCGCCGTGAAGCGCCGATTCGGTCGTAGCAGTGAGACCGAACTCGGGTGAAGCCGTTCGACCGAAGATCACGAGCCCCGCTTGCTTGTAGCGGCGAACGAATTCGCTGTCGTGGTCGGGCACCAGATCAGCATAGAGCCGACTGCCGTTCGTGATCGGCACCCCCTCGAGCAGCATGTAGAGATCCTTCAGCAGGTAGGGCACGCCGCGAAGCGGACCTTCGGGCAGACCTGCTTCGATCGCCGCACGCGCTTCCTTTTCGAGGTCGATCACCACCGCGTTCAGCGTCGGATTGCGTTCGGCGCAGCGCGCGACGGCGGCGTCGAGGAGTTCGTCGGGCGTGACCTCACCCTCACGCACGAGGCCGGCGAGGCCAACGGCGTCGTACTGTTCATATTCGGGAAACGGCAGGGACATGCTTCGTCCTTTGCTTGCATGCGAAGCTCGCGTGATCGCCCGCAACGCGCCGCCAACCCGGTCGTCCACCGACGCGCTGACGGAAGATGGAGCAGCCGTCGATTCGCGTCTAGGCTGTGGTGATCCGTAGAACGAATCCTGCCGACCACGGTGGTGGCACTTCGGGTCAGATGCGCTCTGCGAAGAACTCACCATCCCAGTCGATCACGATCAATCGGTTGAGCTTGCCCATTCTTCTCCTTGCCTTTGTTGGAGTTGAGCCGTTTCGCCGGGTCGTTCATGTCGGCTGGCGCCGCGCTGGGGGCTTGAATTGCTTCCCCCGCCTTTGATTGGGAAAGCGACCGGGCGGCGGAGGCGGGGCAGCGCAAAGAGCAGAGCCCGGCCAGGCAGGCGGAAACGGCCCTGAGGGCGAACTCAGGGCCGTTTCAGTCGGCGGGGCGTGTGAAGCGCTTCACACAGGTGAGGTCTCGACCGAAGCCGCAGGCCGTTGTGCGCTTCACCGTGAAATGGACCGGGAGACCCGCCCACCGAATCCCATATCCTGTTCCCATCGTGAATGAACGCTTCGTCCTCTGGGCTTCGACCAACGCCTTTACGACCTGGGTGATCCGCCACGTCGCCACCCGCCTCGACCCGTGGCTATTCAAAGCGAGCAACGGACGCTTCACGTCGATGGGAAAGCCTTCGATGCCGATGGTCACCCTGATGACAGCGGGTGCGAAGACGGGCAAGCCGCGCCCCGTGCATCTCGCCTGCATCGAACACGAGGGGCAGCGCCTCGTGGTCGCGAGTGCGATGGGGCAACAGCGACATCCCGCCTGGCGATACAACCTCGAGGCGCATCCAGAAATCGGGGTGCAGGCCCCGGGTGAGCGTTACCGCGCGCGAGCCGAACTTCTCGACGATCGCGAAAAGGACGCCGTCTGGCCTCTCATCAAAGAGACGATCCCCCAGATGGTGGTCTACGAGCAGCGCACCGATCGCAACATTGGCGTCTTTCGACTCGTCCCACTCACAGACTCATGATCCGCACCTCGTACGCGAGCACCTCGTCGTCTTGACGTGGGGGCGTCGTGTCGCAGCATCAGGGCTTCGCTTTCCAACGAAACCGCAATGGGGGAACAACGTGCGCATTGGCATCCTGTTCGGCGGATCGCGGAGCGAGATCGTCCTCGACGAACTCGTGCGCGATACGCGGGACGTCGAACAGCGCGGCTTTTCGACGGTCTGGGTACCAAACGTCTTCGGCCACGACGCCATCACCAGCGCGGCGATCCTCGGTCGAGAAACCCGAGAGATCGAGATCGGCACTGCGGTCGTTCCCACGCAACCGCGCCATCCCGTCGCGATGGCCCAGCAGGCGCTCACCGCCGGCGCCGCTTGCGACGGACGCTTCACCCTGGGCATCGGGCTTTCGCATCCCGCCGTGATCGAATTCATGTTCGGTCTTTCCTACGCGCGCAAGGCGAAGCACATGCGTGAGTACCTCGCGGTGCTCGGGCCGCTGCTGCGGGGTGAAGCAGTCGACTTCGAAGGCGAGGAATTCCGCGTGCGCTGTGCCCTCGGTGTTCCGGGTGCAGGCCAGGTGCCCCTCGTCATCGCCGCACTCGGCAGCCAGATGCTCGGGCTCGCGGGCCACGAGACCGACGGCACGATTCTGTGGATGGCCGGTGTTCGAACGATCGAATCCCACATCGTGCCGCGCGTGCGCGCTGCGGCACGCGAGGCCGGGCGGCCCGCACCGCGCGTGATCGCCGGCATGCACATCTGCCTCACCTCGAAACCCGACGAGGTAAAGGCACGCCTCGCAAAGGCGCTTTCGATGTACGGGCAGATGCCGAGCTACCGCGCGATGCTCGACATCGAGGGCACCGAGCAGCCCGAGAACCTCGCGCTCATCGGAGACGAAGCTGCACTCGACGAAGCCATGGCGCGCCTGCGTGACATTGGCGTCACGGACTTCGAAGCGTCGATCTTCGCGCGCGACGCAGAAGACGAAGCGCGCACACTCGACTACCTCGAGGGCGTGGCGAAACGCGCGGCTGCTTGAGCGCACGGCGTGTGGACGATCAGCTCGGACGCTTCAGCATCAAGGCGTCGCGCACCGCTCGGCACACCAACTCGCCATTCTGGTTGAAGCCGCGATGCTCGAAGGTCACGATGCCCTGCGTCGGCCGCGACTTCGATTCGCGCGCCGCCACGACTTCGCTTTCGACCCGGAGTGTGTCGCCGTGGAACATCGGCCTGGGGAAGGTGACTTCCTTGAAGCCGAGGTTCGCCACCGTGGTACCGAGGGTCGTCTCGTGCACACTGATGCCGATCACGACTGCCACGGTCAGCATCGAATTCACCAGCGGCTTGCCGAATTCGGTTTCGCGTTCGGCGTAGTCGAAGTCGAGATGTAGCCACGCCGGGTTCATCGTCATCGAGCTGAACATCACGTTGTCGCTTTCGGTCAGCGTGCGGCGAATGGCATGCTGAACGACACGACCGGACTCGAGTTCCTCGAACCAGAGCCCGGTGACCGGGCGCGGGGCTTCACTCATGGGTGGTGCTCCTCGTTGGCTCTCGATTCAGGCTTCGTTCGAAGTGCCCGCAGCGGCTGCGGCCAGGATCTGTCGCGCCCGGCTCGCCAGGGGTTCGTCCACCATCTGCCCTTCGAAATCGATCGCGGCAATCCCCTTCGCAGTTGCCGCTTCGTAGGCGTCGAGCAGCCGCCGCGCGAAGTCGACTTCTTCTTCGCTCGGCAGGAAACCTTCGTTCGCAAGGGTGACCTGCCCGGGGTGGATGCAGAGCTTGCCGCGATATCCCAGCTCGCGGGCTTCGCGGGTTTCTCGCGCGAAGGCTTCGGCATTGCGGAAGTCGGTTACCACCTGATCGAGAACGGGCACGCCTGCGAGCCGGCCCGCCAGGGCAACGCGCGAACGCGCGTAGTGGACTTCGTGATTGCTTTCGGTGCGAACCCCACCCATGTCGGCGATGAAGTCTTCTGCACCGAAGTAGGCCGCATGCACGCGGGGATGGTCGAGCAGTGCGCAGGCGTCCGCGACGCCGAGCGCAGTTTCGAGGCCTGCGAGGATCGTCAGGTCTGAATGACCCGCCGCGTCGAGAGCCGCAGCGGCATGATCGACATGTTCGATGCGATCGAGCTTGGGCACCACGATCCCTGCGAGCGCGCCGCACAGCCCTTCGCGCACATCGTCGTCGAACCAGCTCGAAGCCACCGCGTTCACACGCACGAAGACATGGGCGCCCTGCCCTGCGATCTGCGGTGCGATCTCCTTTGCGTTCGAACGCCCCTCCGCCTTCGCGTTGGCGGGCGTCGCGTCTTCACAATCGATCACGACACCGTCTGCCCCGCTCTCCGGCAGCTTCACGAGGAAGTCGGGGCACACCGCGGGTGCGAAGAGAAGAGATCGCAGCCTGTCGATCGCGGTCGAGGTCATTCGTCGTCGTCTTGTCGGTACGTCACGAGTACCTGGCCCGACTCGACCGAGTCACCCGCCACGGCACGCACTTCGTCCACCACGCCCGGGCCACTCGCTTCGAGGGAATGCAGCATCTTCATCGCTTCGATCACGATCACGACGTCACCGGCGCCGACTTCGTCGCCCGGTGCGACCGGGGTTTCGGTCACGATCGCCGGGAACGGGGCCACGGTTGCACCGGCACCACCGTGCCCTTCTGCGGCTGCAGGCGCCCAGTGTTCACTGCGGGGGACGCTGCGGAAGCTGTGGGTAACACCTTCGAGATTGATCGCGATGCGACGCGCGGCGCGATCGACATCGGTAGCAATTTGCGTCGCGACTCCATCGCCTTCGACCTCGAGGTGGGGGCCGACCTGCTCTGCGCCTCGATCTCCTGCAACGACGACTTCGTGCACGGCACCGCGACGATCTTCGAGACGGACCTCGAGCGCCGGGCGGTGGGGCGTGGCGCGAAAACTCCCGAGTGCGTGCCACGGGCCGGCGCTTTGCCGTCGCGGTCTCGAAGCGATCCAGGCGCGCGCGGCCAGGGTTCGGGCCGCTTGCGCCGACGCTTCGGCTTCCTGCGCGCCGGGCGGTGTGGATTCGTCGAGGAACCGCGTCGTCACGCGTCCTTCCACCACCGGTGGTTGCTCGATCAGCCACCGCTGGAAGCCCGTGTTGGTCACGAGCCCCCCGATCAGGAGTTCGTCGAGGGCGGCGGCGAGTTTCCGCCGAGCCGTTTCGCGGTCGGGCCCCTCGGCGATCAACTTCGCCACCATGGCGTCGTAGTGGGGCGTGATCGAAGAGCCGGCCTCGATGCCCGTGTCGAAGCGAACGCCCGACGGAACCCGCAGGCAATCCACGCGGCCGATCTGCGGAGCAAAGTCCGCCGCGGCGTCTTCCGCGTTGATTCGCACCTCGATCGCGTGCCCTTCGAAGTGAACCTCTTGCTGTTCGATCGACAAGGGCTCACCCGCCGCGCTTTCGAACTGCATGGCGACGAGGTCGAGCCCCGTGATGGCTTCGGTCACGGGATGCTCGACCTGCAAGCGTGTGTTCATTTCGAGGAAATAGAAGTCGCCGGTCGCATCGTCGACCACGAACTCGACCGTGCCGGTCGAGTCGTAGTGCATCGCGGCGGTGAGTTTGCGCGCGGCATCACGCACGCCGTCGATCGTCTCTGGCGCGAGGTTCGGGGCCGGGGCCTCTTCGAGGAGTTTCTGATAGCGGCGCTGCACGGAGCATTCGCGCGTGCCCAGATCGACGACGTTGCCATGCTTGTCGCCCACGACCTGCACTTCGACGTGGCGCGCGCGTTCGACGAAGCGTTCGACGATGACCGCAGCATTGCCGAACGACCGCGCGGCTTCTTCGGCGGCTTCTGCGAGCGCCGTCGAGAAGCCGGCCTTGCCATGAACGATGCGGATGCCCTTGCCGCCCCCTCCGGCCGCGGCCTTCACGAGCACCGGATAACCGATCTCGTCCGCAGCCCGCTCGAGGTCGGCGGGGTCCTGCGAGGCTTCGTAGCCGGGGATGGTCGGCACGCTGGCCGCTTCGGCGATCCGCCGCGCTTCGATCTTCGAACCCATCTTCTCGATGGCTTCCGCGTGCGGACCGATCCAGACGAGCCCCGCGGCAACGACGCGCCCCGCGAACGCAGCGCTTTCGGAAAGGAAGCCATAACCCGGATGCACAGCAGTGGCCCCGGTCTTCGCCGCCGCGTCGAGCAGCCGATCGACGTCGAGGTACGACTCTGCGAGTGCAGCGGGCCCGATACGAACCGCAACGGTGGCTTCGCGAACGAACGGCGCTTCGGCATCGGGGTCGGCGAAGACCGCGACGGTTTCGTGGCCGAGTGCGTGGGCCGTACGGATGATGCGGCGCGCAATCTCGCCGCGATTTGCGATCAGGATACGCATCGTCACATCCGGTAGACGAGCCCGGGCCCGCGGGACGGTTCGTCCTGCCGCGCCGCGAGCGAAAGGCACAGGCCCAGCGCGTCGCGCGTATGAACGGGGTCGATCAAGCCGTCGTCCCACAGCCGCGACGTCGCGTAGTAGGGATCGGAATGGGTTTCGTACTGATCGGCGACTTCGCGGCGCAGCGCTTCGACCTGTTCTTCAGTCGTCTCGGCGCCCTTCATCCCCGCGAGTCGAATGTCGACGAGCACGGTCTGCGCCGTCTCCGCCGACATCGTTGCAATGCGCGAGTTCGGCCAGGCGAAGAGGAAGCGCGGATTGAAACCGCGCCCACACATGCCGTAGTTGCCCGCGCCGTACGATCCGCCAATGTGCACCGTGTACTTCGGCACCGTGGCGTTCGCGACGGCGGCCACCATCTTGGCGCCGTGCTTCGCGATCCCCGCCGCTTCGGAGTCACGGCCCACCATGTAGCCCGAGGTATTCTGCAGGAAGAGCAGCGGCACGCGGCGCTGTTCGCAGAGTTCGATGAAGTGCGTCGCCTTCAAGGCCGAGTCACTGAAGATGATGCCGTTGTTCGCGATGACGCCAACGAGATGGCCCCAGATGCGCGCGTAGCCACAGACGATCGACTCCCCCCATTCGGGCTTGAAGGCCGAGAAGTTCGACCCGTCGACCACGCGGGCGATGATCTCGCGCGCGTCGAAGGGAATGCGGTCGTCGGCGCTCACGATGCCGTAGAGCTCAGCCGGGTCGAAGGCCGGCGGTTCGGGCTTCGCGCAGTCGAGCCAACCGGGTGCGTCGCTCATGCGTCGCTGGTTGGTCGCGAGGCACAGCTCGCGCAGGCGGCCGTAGGCTTCGCGTTCGGTCGATGCGATGTAGTCACTCACGCCCGAGGTCCGCGTATGCAGCACGGCCCCGCCGAGATCGTCGGGCTCGACGATTTCGCCAAGCGCCGCCTTCACGATCGGCGGCCCCCCCAGATAGATCCGCCCGATCCCATCGACCATGATCACTTCGTCGGAAAGCGCAGGCACGTAGGCACCGCCGGCCGTACATCCACCCAACACGACCGACAGCTGCGGCAACCCCATCGCGCTCATCCGCGCCTGGCGATAGAACGAGCCTCCGAAGTGGTCCTTGTCGGGGAAGATCTCGTCTTGCAGCGGGAGAAAGGCACCACCCGAATCCACCAGATAGATCGTGCCCAGGCCATTGTGTTCCGCGATCTCCTGGGCGCGCACGTGCTTCTTGATCGACATCGGAAGCAGCGAGCCGCCCTTCACCGTCGCGTCGTTGGCGATGAACATGTAGGGCACGTCGTGCACGAGACCGACGCCCGTCACGATGCCCGCACCGGGCGGGACGCCGTCGTACTGCTCGAAGCCGGCAAGAGAAGACAGCTCGAGGAAGGGCGTGCCTTCGTCGATCACACAGTCGATGCGGTCGCGCACCATGATCTTGCCACGCGAATGGTGGCGCTCGATCGAACGCGCGCGCCCCGGGCCGCCGTGGATGCCTTCCTGCTCGCGAGCGCGCAGGGTTTCGACGAGCGCCTGGTACGCATCGCGATTGGTCGCGAATGCACTCGAACCGGGATCGATCCGCGATTCGATTGGCCTCATGTCCCCGCGCGCTCCTTCCCTGGTGTCGCGCTTGCCCGCGGGCGAGCAGCAGGCTCGGCCGCGGCAAGACGGACGCACAGGGTGCGACAGGCGCGCGCTACGTCAACGCCCCCGCGGCAGCAAGATCGGCGACCCGCTCGTCGTCGTAGCCGAGCAGTTCGGTGAGCACCTCGAAGGTCTGCTCGCCGATCGTCGGCCCCGCATGGCGCGGAATGCAGGGCGTACCGCTGAACTTCGTGACCGGACCATCCAACTTGACACTGCCAAGAGCCGAATGCTCGAGTTCGACGAAGTACTCGCGGGCCGCGAGCTGGGGATCTTCGAGCAGATCCGACGAGCGCATCACCACGTTGGCCGGCACCCCGTCTCGGCGCAGTCCCTCGGCCAGAGCGAAGGGCTCCTGGGTCGCGCACCACGCGTCGACCTTTGCTTCGAGTTCGGCTTTGTGGGCGATCCGGGTCGCGAGCGAATCGAACTCGCTGCCGCCGAAAGCGTCGAGACCAGGCACGCGTTCACGCAAAGCGTGCCACTGCGCGGTCGTCTCCGCCGCGATCGCGACGAAGCGCTGGTTGCCCTCGGCGCGGAACACGGCGTGCGGGCAGGCGCGCTCCGAGTCGTGACCGCGCAGCGAAACGATCTTGCCGTTGACCGTGTACTCCAGCACGGCGGGTGAAATGAACTGCATCGCCGTTTCGATCTGGGACTGGTCGATGTACTGCCCTTCCCCCGTGCGGTCGCGGTGACGCAGCGCGGCGGCGAGGGCTGCGAGCGAAAAGCGCGGCGAGATGAAGTCCGTATACGCGCCCCACGGCCCCGACGGCAGACGGTCGGGCCAGCCCGTGAGCCCCACGATCCCGGCGAGCCCTGCACCCTGCAAACCGAACCCGGTGTACGACGCTTCGGGTCCCGTCTGACCGCGCATGCAGGAAGACACCATGATGAGTTCCGGTTTGCGCTTGCGCAGGGTCTCGTAGTCGAGCCCGAGGCGCGCGGCTGAACCCGCGGTGAACGATTCGGTGACGACATCCGCCCAGTCGACCAGATCGAGTGCGACCTTGCGCGCCTCTTCGAGTGAGAGGTCGAGGGCGAGACACAACTTGCTCTGGTTGTAGTCCGCGGCCGTCCAACCGTTGCTCACGTTGGGCACCATGTCCTTCCACGGCGGCAACATCCGCAGCGGATCGACGAACTTCTCGGATTCGACCTTCACCACCGTGGCGCCGAGGTTCGCGAGGTCTTTCGACGTCAGCGGCAAGGCGGCCACCCACGCGAAGTCCGCCACCTTGAGTCCTTCGAAGATGTTCGTGCGCGGCGTCGCCGAAGCCGTCTCCGGGACATCTGGCTTGCGGGCTTCGCTCGCGAGACCTTCCACGATGGCCTGGTGTTCGCCCAGCCGTGCTGCGGGTTTCAACGTGATGGGCGTCTTCGACATCCGGATGAAGGGACCGGGGTGCGTGTCGCCCCCGACGTCGGTGAAGTAGTCACGCGCAATCAGCTGCGGGTCGCCCAGCAGGTCGGCGGTGCTCCACACCGGACCGAGCAGCCACTTGCCTTCGAGGGCGCGCTGCTGGATTTCGACCTTGGTCTTGGTGCCGAGGAACGCGACGAACTGGTCATAGGCGCGCTGGATGTCGGGGGGCGAGATCTTCCCACCCATCAACAGATCGAACATGTTCGTCCAATCGTGCTGCGCGAGGTCTTCGTCGATGGCGCCGTCCTCGCTCGCCCAGCGCATCATCGAACCCCAGCTCTTGGCACCGACGTCGCCGAGCACGAGGGTCATGACGACGAAGCCGTCCTTGCAGTGCGCGCGGTCGGGCACGACGACACCGGGGAGGAGTTCCTGTTTCTCGGCGCGCTTCTCGCCGGAGCCGGGCTGGTCTTCGTCGGCCAGGATCGGGTAGCCGGTGGCGAAGAGCAGCGTCCACATCACTGCGGCCTGACACGAAACGTCGAGGTGTTGCCCCTGGCCGTCGCGGTTGCGCGAGTAGAGCGCCGAGCAGACATCTGCGGCGGCCTGCACGGCGCCGTGGTGTGAAGCGTCGGGATAGCCGACGGGTACGGGCGGCCTGTCCTTGTCGCCCTGCAAGTTCATCAACCCGCCGGCGGCCGACAGCGTGAGATCGGTCGCCGGGGCCTTCGCGTCGGGACCGCTCTGCCCGAACGGAGTCACGGAGACATAGAGCAGTGTCGGGTTTTCGGCTTTCAGGGTTTCGTAGTCGAGGCCGCGCGCCTGCATCTCACCGGGAGTCGATGATTCGACCAGGATGTCGGCACCGCGCACGAGTTCGACGAGCTTCGCGCGGTCACCGGCGTCGTCGATGTCGAGCACGACACTCTTCTTCCCCACCCCGTACGCGCGCCAGAACAGGGAGCCTTCGGCGTCGCCCTCTCGCCCGTTTTCGAACGGCGCGGTGAAGCGAGCCTCACACCCGCCCGGAGGCTCGACCTTGATGACTTCGGCGCCGAGGTCGGCGAGCACACGGCCGGTCGCTTCGGCCAGGGGGGTCGACAGGTCGAGAACACGAATGCCTTCGAGGGCGCCGGGGCGCGTGGTGTCGGACAAGGAACTTCCTCCTGATGAAGCTCGCCATTATACGCACCAGAAACCCGTGTGGATTCCCTGGCTTCGCGCGGGTGGTGCTTCGTGCGAGCTGCCGCCCACTTGCCGCCCCGCAACCCGGAAAGCTCGCGTTTCGAGTGCTCGCTTTTCACTTGACAGTGTGAACTGAATCGACATCATTCACAGTGTGAAGCAACAAGACCACTACCGACAGATCCTCCGCCTGGTGAACGGAATCGGGCGACTCACCAACCCCCAGCACCTGCCCGCGCTGCGGGAGCGACGCATTTCGCTGGCGCAGTTCCTGGCCCTCGACGCACTCGGGAACACGTCGAAGCCCATGCGCATGCGCGAGCTTGCCGAAAGCGCCGGTCTCGCGACGACCGAACTCACGCGCGTGGTGACGAGCCTCGAAGAGAAGGGCTGGACCGAGCGGCGCGTCGACCCGAACGACAGCCGTGCGCGGCAGGTCGTACTGACCCGCAGCGGAAAGACGCTCATCAAACGCGTGCAGCGCGAAGCGAACGCCGACCTGCGCGATGTGTGGAGCGACCTCACCCACGACGAATGGCATCGCTTCATCGATCTCATGCAGCGCTTCGAATCGGGGCTGCGACGCGTGCGCGCTGGCGCGCGCGACAAGGCTTCTTGAGTACCCAGGTCCCGCGCTCCCCAACGAGGTACAGGATGCACGAACACGCAAAGCGTCGTGCATTCGGTGTTTCGCCCGAGCGTCTTTCACTGCCTTCGCGCGGACGTTCCCTCGCGTGACTGAAACGCGTACATCCATCGGCCCGATCGGGTGGTGTTTGGTTTCGGCGCTGCTCTTTGGTGCGTCCACGCCCGCCGCGAAGCCGCTGGTGGACGACATGGGGCCGGTTTTTCTTTCGGGTGTGCTCTACTGGGGTGCGGCGCTCGGCGTCGCACCATGGGCACTTCGTGATTGGCGCGGGCAGCGTGGGCGACGCGCGGCCACGGCGCGCGCACGTGGGCATCTGTTGGGAGCTGCGTTCTTCGGCGGTGTCGTAGGGCCGGTACTCCTGCTCTGGGGGCTCTCTCTCGCCCCCGCCGGCTCGGTGTCGCTCTGGCTCGTGCTGGAAACCGTGGCCACCGCTGTGCTCGCGCGCTTGTTCTTTCGCGAGCACCTTGGGGCATACGGTTGGTTCGCCACGGCGTTGGTCGTGGTGGCCAGCGCGCTGCTGACGGAACCCGGGCCCGCAGGCATCCAGGCCGTCACGCTCGTTGCCCTCGCCTGCGTGGCCTGGGGACTCGACAACAACTTCACGGCGCTGATCGACGGCTATTCGACGACCGAGATCACGGCCTTCAAGGGTGTCACGGCCGGGCTCGTGAACGTGCCGATCGGGCTGTGGTTGGGCGGTGTCGTCGAAGGGCCGAGCCTGTTGGCGGGGCTGGTGATCGGCGCGTTGGGTTATGGCGCGTCGCTCGTGCTCTACACCGCCGGTGCACAGCAACTCGGTGCGACGCGTTCGCAGCTGTGCTTTTCCACGTCGCCGCTCTTCGGCCTCGCCACAGCCGCGCTCGTCCTGGGAGAATCGCTTGGCGCCGCTCACCTGGTTTCGATCAGCTTGATGGCACTCGCGATCTGGTTGCTGGAACGCGAGTCCCACGAACACGTGCATGCGCACGAAGCGACCGAGCACACCCATTGGCACCGCCACGACGACGGACACCACGATCATGCTCACGACGACGCGGCCGCCGGGACCCTGTGGCATCAGCATCGCCACCGTCACGCAGCGCAGACCCACCGTCACCCGCACCGGCCGGACCTGCACCACCGCCACTCACATGCAGACGAAGACGATCAAACCTGACGCAAGAACTCCGACAGGCCGTAGCCCGTGTGTTCGCCGAAGGTCCACTGCGTCAGGCCTTCGCCGATGTGGGTCGTGAGACCTTCGCGGCGGTTGCGCAGCGGAATGAAGCCCTTCACCGCGCCGGGGATCTCGTGGGTGTCACCGTCTTCGGTCATCGTAGGGCTTCCCGGGCAATCCTCCTACTGCACCACCAAGGCGGCGGTCCAGGGGCTCAGCGAATCTCTCTGGGCCGAACTCGCCCTCGAGGGTGTGGGCGTCACTTCCGTTCACCCGGGCGCGATTCGCACGGACATGATCCAGGCGACACTCGAAGAGTCGGACGACGTAGGGGCCGCGCAACGCAACAGCGAAGCGTTCCAGCCGGACGTCGTTTACGTTCTCGACCCGGACGGAGTGAGGGGCGAGCTGATCCAGCGATCGGGCGACCGACGAAGCCCCTCGGCAAGTCCATCGCTTGAACCGCACATCACAAGCACACCCCGCCCCACCTCGCAGGAGAAGCACGATGACGAACTTCGAACGCATCCCGCGATCGGCCCAGGAGCAGGAGCTGCTCGACCGCGCAGCGCACATCCTGCCCGCGAGTGCGCGAACGCCAACCATGTCCCTCGACTCGGCCATCATCGTCAAGGAGGGTCGCGGCTCGAAGCTTCGAGACCTTTCCGGCAACGAATACATCGACTACCTGCTCGGCTCGGGGCCAATGTTCGTCGGGCACTGCCACCCCGCGGTGGTCGCCGCGGCCCACGAGGCGATCGACCACGGCTCTTCGTATCTCCTTCCCAACGAAGCCGCGGTGCTGCTCGCCGACGCGATCGTCAAGGAAACGCCCTGCGCGGAACGCGTTGCATACGGGAGCACGGGGAGTGATGCAGCCTTCTTCGCACTCCGACTCGCGCGTGCCTATCGCAAGCGCGACAAGATCTTGAAGTTCGAAGGCGGCTATCACGGCCAGACCGACCACGCGATGATGAGCAACCAGTGGACGAAGCAGCCGGCCGACTACCCCACCCCGGTGCCAAACAGCGAGGGGATCCCCGCCGCGACCGCGGGCGACGTCCTGGTCGCTCCCTACAACGACATCGACCGTGCCGCCTCGCTCATCGAAGCCAACGCCGACGACCTCGGCGCCGTGATCGTCGAACCCATGCAGCGCACGGTGACCCCGCGCGAAGGCTTCCTCGAGGGCCTGCGCGAAGTGACGCGCCGTCTCGACATCCCCCTCGTCTTCGATGAGGTCGTGACCGGCTTCCGTTTCGGCCTGGGAAGCGCGCAAGGTTACTACGGCGTCACCCCCGACCTCACCGCGATGGGAAAGAGCCTTTCCGCCGGACACCCCCTCTCGGTCGTCTGCGGCAACGACGAACTCATGCAGTATGGGGCGGGTGTGCGGCGGCTCACGGGCGACTACGTCGCGATGACCGGGACCTTCAGCGGCAACGCGGTTTCCTGTGCGGTCGGGCTCGCGGTCATCAAGGAGCTACAGAAGGAAGGCGTCTATGAAGCGCTCTTCGCGCGGGGGCGGCGACTGAGTGAAGCCGTTGCGAGTGCATGCGAAAAGAACGACATCCCCTGTCAGATCGCGGGCGAGCCTCCAGCCTTCGAGCCCTGGTTCACCGACCAGCCGGTCGTCGACTACCGGTCGAGCATGACCGCCGACCCGAAGCTCACCTACGGCTTCGCGCAAGCGCTGTTCAACCGGGGCATCCTCAAGGCACACGAGAAGTTCTTCATTTCGATCGTCCACAGCGACGAGGACATCGACGTGACGATCGATGCCATGGGCGAAGCTGCCGAGGAGATCGCGGCGAACCGCTGACCGCACTTTCGCCCGACGCGAAGCGGTGCAAGGCACGGTGCTCGCTGCGGGCGAGTTGCAGCTCTGCTGCCGGAGCACGGCCGCTCTGCCGCGCCCTCTTGCATTTCATCCCGCGGCACCACGACAAACGGGTCAAGCTGCCTCGTGGAGACTCCGATTGTCTGCCCATGAGAAACCAGTCTGAAATTCGAGAGAACACCCGACGACGTGGCTTCAGCATCATCGAGATCATGATCGCGATGGCGATCATCGGCGTGTTGTCCACCATCGCGATCCCGAAGTACATGGTCTACCAGCTCAAGACCAAGAGCGCCGAGGCCAAGACGAACCTCGGTGGCATCCGCACTTCGCAGGAAGCCTACTTCTCGGAGTACGGCGTCTTTCTCGCCGCGAACCCCGAACCCGCCCTGATCCCGGGCTCGAGCCGCACCGACTTCGACCGCGTCGGCAGCGACTTCCAGGGACTCGGCTGGCAGCCCGAAGGCAATGTCTACTTCTCTTATGGCGTCGGCGTGGACGCCGACGCGACCGCCTACACCGCGGATGCCGGTGCGGACATCGACGCCGACGGTGTCGTGCAGTTCTGGGCCTACGCCAAGCCCGAAGGCGGAGGCGCCCTGGTGCCGGCCGCCGTCGGCTGCAACGTCGGTGCGATCACCGGAAACGACGTCGTCCCCTGTGACCCTGCGGCTGGCCAATCGATCTTCTAGCCCGAGCGAACCCGTATGAACGAAGCCGAGCGCTCCGAAGCCGAAGTTCCTGCCGGAGGGGCTCGCATCGTTCGCCAGGACTTCGCGTTGCGGAGCCGCTTCAACCGGCAGCGCACGCTGACTTCGTCGTGGAGCGTGCTGACCATGTTGGGGCTCGTTGGCAGCGATCACCACCTCGTTTCCACGGCGACCGCGATCGATACAGAGCTCGCAGCACTGGCCAAGATCCCACGCGACCAGCGGGACGATTCGAGGCTCGAAAAGATCGACGCTGCACACGATGCGATCGAATCGGAGATGCGTGAGTTCGCGGGCGACGTCTCGAAGGAATCGCTGCACCGTACGCTCCCCGATCTGGTCAAGAACGACCGGGCGCGGGCCGTCGACTTTCTCGACCTCATGCTCACGATGGAAGGAGACGGCCGGGACCACACCGCCACCCGCGCCGGCACCACCGGCTTCGTGATCTCACTGCTGTGCATGGATCGCCATCCCGGCTCGGAGACCCTGGACCCGATCTCGCTGTCGCCGCGCTTGTTCTATCTATGCGAGCAGGCTGCCGGGACCGCCGATCCGCAAGTGAGCGAGATCGCGGGTGCACTCCTCGCAGAGCGCGACCAGCTCGACCTTGCGACTTCCGAAGAGCGAGCCCCCGACCTCGTCCACCAGTACCGCCACGAGATCGGCGAGCACTTCTTCGTACCGGAACTTCTCCGCGCCTTCGTGGCCTACCGCGGCACCCAACTCATGCGGGCATTTCCCTATCACGCGTCGTCCTCAGCCAGCACGGCCAGCGAAGATGCGGCGCCGTCTGGTGACGTATTCGCCTCGCCGTTCGAAACCAAGGTCATCCCCGCCTTCGCGGCTGCGTTGCAGCGCCGGATCGTTGGCGAACAACCGCGGCTTTCGGCGATCGATCGCGTCGCCTGGTGCGTGGACCTCGACTTCCCGAACGATGCGGAACGCAAGGCACTTGCCTCGCCAGGCATCGGTACGCGCGAAAACGTTCCCGGTACGACCATCCTGGTGGGGCTCCTCTGTCGTTCCGCCGAGATCATCGCCGACGAACTCGAGCCGATCGGCATTTCGCTCGAACGCCTCACCGAGGACTGGGTCAGAGAACTCAACAACGCGATGAAGAAGCACAGTGATCAGCTTCTCGTCGAAGACTACAAGCGGGCCTGCGCACTTTCGGAGCTGCGCACCAGGTACCTGCTCACCGCCCTTTCGGACGCGAGCCGCGAACAGCGCGTTCGCGAACCCCACAAGCCGAAGCCGGCTTCGACGAACGAAGACGACGGCCGCGAATTCCGCAAGAAAGCCCGTGATCTCGCGAGCAAGGCCGCGTCGTCCCCCGACAAGGCCGTCGCCACCACTGCAGAAACGCAAGAAGGCAGTGGTCTCGGCCGGCTCTGGCGGGGCTTTCCGCGGGAGATGCGCGTCAAGCTCGGGGTTGCTGCGGTGACCTTTGCGCTCTTCGTGGGTTTGCTCGCCCATACGCTGTGGCCATCTGGCGAAATGCAACGCATCGACTCCGCGTGGCTCGCGTCGGTGACGCCGCACCTCGTCGCCGGCTCGCGCAATGGCGCGGGTACTGGCACGGCCTTCGTGGGAAAGGTCGACGCGGGTTGGCGTGCATTGCCCGCGGCGGACCAGGAAGTCGTCGCACTCACGATCGTCGAGTCGCTGCAAGACGATGGCCTGGCCAACGTCATGATCTACGACGACACGGGCGTTCTGCGTATCCAGGCGCTCGGCGACGGCAGTGCACGCGTCGTCCTTGGGAACTAGAAAGCGGGAAACCGGCAAAGCCGATTCCCCGCTCCCAGACCTCCAGACTGGATCGCCAGCGTCGCTCGATGAGCGTTACGCCGAGTTGCTCTCCAGGATGTGGATGCCGCAGGCCGAAGCCAGGCCGATCACGTGGGCCAGACCCACCTTCGCGCCTTCGATCTGCCGCGGCCCCGCCTCACCGCGCAGGTGATGACAGACTTCCCAGATGTTCGCGATACCCGTGGCCGCGATGGGATGGCCCTTCGACTGCAGCCCGCCCGACACGTTGACCGGCTTGCTGCCGTCACGGAAGGGAGCGCCCGACTTGAAGAAGTCGACCGCGCCGCCCTCTTCGCAGAGCATCAGGTTGTCGTAGTGCACGAGCTCGGCCGTGGCGAAGCAGTCGTGTAATTCGACGAGGTTGAGATCTTCCGGCCCCACACCCGCCTGCTCGTAAGCCTGCTTGGCCGCGTTGCGCGTGAGCGTATTCACGTTCGGCAACACCTGGCAGGCTTCTTCGTAGGGGTCGCTCGTCAGGACCGAAGCCGCGATGCGGATCGCGCGTCGCTGCTGTTCCTGTGAGAGGGTCTTGAGCTTGCTGCCGCTCACGACCACTGCGGCGGCGGCGCCGTCGCAGTTCGCCGAACACATGGGGCGCGTGTTCGGGTAGGCGATCATGATGTCGCCCATGATCTGCTCGAGGGTCATGGCCTTGGTGTAGGCCGCGAGCGGGTTCAAGGTCGAGTGCATGTGGTTCTTCTCGGAGATCTGCGCGAACAACTCGAAGTTCGCGCCGCCGTAGCGATGGGCGTACTCCATCCCCACCTGGGCGAAGGTGCCGGGCATGTTCTCCGTGCCGATGCGGCCGTCCACGGAGCCGACTGCACCGAAGCGTCCGCTGCGCTCGAACTCGTCGCCCTTCTTGCGACCGCCGCCCGTACCGAGCAGGCCCGCGCCTGCGAGCTTTTCGACACCGACCGCGAGGCCGAAGTCCGATTCGCCCGCCTTCACGCTCATGCACGCGACGCGAAGTGCGGTCGCGCCCGTCGCGCAGGCGTTCGAAACGTTGTACGCGGGAATGCCCGTCTGGCCGCACTGCTTCTGGATGATCTGGGCAATTGGGGCCGCACCACCCATCAGGTTGCCCGCGGCAATGATGCCCATGTCCTTCATCGTGACACCGGCGTCCTTGAGAGCGGCCAGCGTGGCTTCACTCGCGAGGTCGACGGTGTCGAGATCGGGGTGCTTGCCGAACTTGGTCATGTTGATGCCGAGGATATAAACGTCTTCTGAACCCATGGCGTTCTCCTTCGTCGGTTCTATTCGTTGAATCGATTGACTGGAATCGATCGGTGATCGATTCGAAAAGTGGTTGGGGAAAGAAACCGACGACCTAGGCCGCGGGTTCGAAGCCGAAACTGACGGCCTCGGTTCCCTTCTCGTCGGTCGCGGCGACGAAGGTCGTCAGCTTGACCGGCATGCCGAGCTTCACGTGTTCGGGCGAGGCCTCGACGTTGACGATGTTGGTGCGGACGCTCGTGCCGTCGCAGTCGACGATGGCCGATACGAAGGGCACGTCGACGCCGGGCGGGGCGAAGGACACGATGGTGAAGGTCTTGACGGTGCCCTGGGTCGCGACGTCGGCCTTCTTGAACTCGGTACCCGAGCAGCCGCCGCACGCGTTGCGGCGATCGAAGAAGCGAGCACCACAACCGGTGCATTCGTTGGCGACGAGGTGCGGGTCGTCCCCGAGCACCAGGTAGTCGACATAGGGGATCTGGTTGGCCACGGAATCTCCTCGGTGATTCAGACGTTCTTGGTCGGTGAATCTTGGTTGGGGGCGCTGCCAACGAAGGCGGCAGCAACGCTGTGGATAGCATATTCGGCGACCCCCAAGTCGAATCGCGAGTGTTGCGAGTTGCCGCAGAGGGCCCTCAGGCGCCGGCAGGAGGGCGCGGGTCGAGGATCGGCGTGCGGTCGCAATACGCGATGTAACTCGGGTCGCTTCCCCACTTCTTCTTGCCGCGGTTCTCGAGCAGGGGAACACCGCTCACTCAGCCCGAACACGCGCTGGTATTCGACGGGCAAGTGGTGTCACGTTCGACAGCCAGGGTCATGCATACGTCACTGGTGAAACCCGCTCGACGGGCTTCTCCGGTGACACGGTGCTGAACGGGAGCCCCCTCCAGGCTTCGTGCTCGAGCAACATCGACGCCTGGGTGCTGAAGCACCAGCGCGACAGCCCGGTCTTCGTCCCGGCGCTCAAGTGGGGGATCGTTCCCGTCGTCTTGCTACTCGGCTGGTACGGGAGTCAGTCGGTACGCAGTGAAGGGACCGCGAAGAGCAGCTGAGCCGGCTCCTTCGCACTAGCCCTACTTGCGGAATTGCTTGAAGTCCGGCTTTCGCTTCTGCATGAAGGCCGTGACCGCTTCGATGTTTTCCGGTGAGCCGGCGAGCTTCATCATCAATTCGTCTTCGATCTCGCGTGCGGCCTGGATCGCGTCCTTGTGGGGCGCTTGCAGGGTCTGCTTGATGGCGCGCAGCGAAGGCACCGACCACTGTGCGATCTCGCGCGCTTTCGCGAGGGTCGAGTCGTGCAGCTCATCGTCGGGCAGGACTCGCGCGCACAGGCCCAGCTCGAGGGCGCGCGCCGCGTCGATCCACTCGGCGGTGAACATCAACTCGTTTGCGCGTTGTCGGCCGACGGTGGTCTGCAGCGTGTAACTGCTGGCGATCTCGGGCACGAGTCCGAGGTTGGCGAAGGGCAACCGCATGCGAAGGCTTTCGCCGGCGTAGACGATGTCCGAGGCGACCGCGATCGTGCAGCCACCGCCGATCGCAACACCCTGCACACTCGAAAGCAGCGGCTTGTCGAATTCGAAGAGCGCGTCGACGCATGCGAAGAAGCCGCTCTTCTTCCCGTCCTTGCGCGGCGGTGGCGGTTCGCCGCTGAACGAACCGAGGTCGACGCCCGAGGAAAAGTTGCCGTCCGCCCCTGCCAGTACCACGACGGCCACGCGCGGATCGTCGCGTGCTTCGTAGAGGCAATCGGTGAGCGCGTCCCACTGTGCTTCGTGGAAGGCGTTCTTCTTTTCAGGACGATTGAGGGTGGCGAACAGCACGCCCTCGTCGTCGAGGTCGCGCAATACGAATTCGGATTCCGGCACCGGCAGCTCCTGGTATGAATGACACCGCCTCAGCAGCGGGCCGGAACCTTAGCCCGGATTATTCATGAACATCCGTAGCGAGACGGTGCAGATTCGTGCTCTGGCAAGAGAAATCGGCGTTCCGCCGCGCAGACGTGGTTCACCCCACGTCGAGCAGCGGGACGCCGATTTCTCTTGCCAGAGTGCGGAGATGTGCCGTCGCAGTAGGATGTTCATGAATAATGCGGGCTAGCAGCCCCGTGTTGCCCGCTGGGCTAGCTTGCCGCGCGCCCACCGCGCCCGGAGGTTCGATCCAGCATGACGAGCTTCGACTACGCCGCTAGCCCCGACCCCATCCGCAACGACCTGGCCGATGCCCATCGCCGGCAGTGGCAACGCATCGCCAACACAGGCACCTGGCTCACCGGCGCCCAGCGGGTCGCCGTGGCGGAGGAAACGCGATGGGCGCGCGACTGCGCGCTCTGCCGCGAGCGCAAACGGGCGCTCTCGCCCTTCGCAGTCGACGGCGAACACGATCATGCGGGCGTTCTTCCGGCACCGATGGTCGACGAAATCCACCGTGTCACGACCGACGCGGCGCGCCTTTCGCAGAAGTGGTTCGAGTCGTTGCTCGAGCAGGGCCTCAGCGCCGACGCATACGTCGAGGCTCTCGGCGTCGCGGTCTGCACGATCAGCATCGACGGCTTTCATCACGCGATGGGACTGCCCGTCGAACCCCTTCCCGAACCGAACGACGGCGAGCCGACACGCGAGCGCCCCGACGATCTCGTCGAAGGTGAAGCCTGGGTGCCGATGCGCGCACCGAAGGGCCTCAGTGCAGAACTCGGCCTTCCGGCCGGACAGGCGCCCTACGTGATTCGCGCGCTCTCACTCGTCCCCGCCGAAGTCCACGCCTGGGATGACCTCAGCGCCGCCCAGTACCTGAACAAGCAACAGATGATGCGCTTCGAAAAGGTCCGCGCGATCGACCGCTCACAGATCGAACTCGTGGCCGGCCGCGTCAGCGCACTCAACGAGTGTTTCTACTGAACGACTTCCCACGCGGTGATGCTCCGTGCGAGCATCGAGTATTCGGGAAGTGGCGGGCAGCTCGGTGGCATCACAGAGGGTTCCAAGGCGGGTGACGCGGGCATCGAGCATGGCGAACGACTTACGGCCTTCGCGGACGCAGCGGTTTCGGGTGACCCGGCAGCGCTGGCTACTGCGCGGGACGCCCTGCGCGAAGCGGCCGGGTCCGCGGTCGTCGTCGACGCCGCCGGCGTGATCGGCAACTTCCAGCGCATGGTGCGCATTGCAGACGGCTCGGGGATCCCCCTCGACACCATGGTCGACACGATGTCGTCCGACATCCGCGAAGACCTCGGCCTCGAGGGCTTCGAGAGCCGCAGGCTCGCCGAGCAGGGTGCGCTCGCGAAACTGTTTGCGCCGGTTGCGCGCGGGGCTGCAATGCTGGGACTGCGTATCGCGGGCCGGCGCGGACGTCGCTAGCGGATAGAGAGGAGAAGCAACAACGTGGATCGCTTCAGCGTCGCAGGCAAACACATCGCCATCACCGGTGCGTCGTCGGGCTTCGGGCACCACTTCGCTGGTGTGCTCGCGCGCGAAGGCGCCCGGGTAAGCCTCGGGGCGCGGCGCACGGAAAAGATCGAAGCGCGTGTCGACGGGCTGCGCGGCGAGGGTCACGCGGCTTTCGGTGCGGCCCTCGACGTCTGCGACCGCGCGAGCATGGAAGCCTTCTTCACGACCATCGAAGCCGAGTTCGGCCCGGTCGACGTCTTGATCAACAATGCCGGGATCGAAGCCGGCGCCAAGACCTATACGATGATCGACGAAGACGACTGGGACGCGGTCATCGACACGAACCTCAAGAGCGCATGGCTCATGAGCAAGCTCTACACCGAGCGCGTCGTCGCCAACGAGCAGCGCGAAGGCAATATCGTGATGATCTCGTCGATCACCGACACGCGGACCATCAAGGGACAGTTCCCGTATGCGATCTCGAAAGGCGGCGTGACCCGCATGACCGAAGTCCTCGCCCTCGAAGCCCCGCGCTATGGCATTCGCGTGAACGCCATTGCGCCGGGCTACATCCTCACCGACGTGAGCCGCCTGGTCGTCGAGGGTGACAACGCCCCCGACTTCGTGAAAGGCATCCCGATGCGCCGCTTCGGAAAGTTCGAAGACCTCGACGGGCCGCTCCTGCTGCTCGCTTCGGACGCGTCGCGCTGGATGAACGGGTCGATCGTGGTGGTCGACGGCGGGCACGTCTGCGCTTCTCTCTAGCGGGCGAGCGCCGCGGTGCTCGCCACACCATCGTGCCGCTATCCGACGCCCAGAACGCGCGCGGGGGCCTTTGCGGGGTCGCCGCGTTCGATCTCGGTGTTGGCTGCTCCGCCGAACGCATTGAGCCCCAGGCGTTCGCGAAAGTCGGCCGAGCCGTGGAGCGTGCCCTCGTCGAGCGGGATCCCGCTCGAGTCGGCGGTGCGAACGAGCCCGTTGAAGATGCCCACGATGCCGCAGGCTTCCACGAAGCCCGCTTCACCCAGCGTCTTTCGCACGGCCTCACGTGCGGGGTCCATGTCGTCGTTGCCTCGCGTGACGGCTTCGGCGAAACGCACGAGGGCTTCGCCGTGTTCGATGTCGGAGGCACCCTCCCCGCCCACGGTGGCGTCGAGATTCACTTCCTGGCCAAGCTTGTCGCTGCTCGCACGGAGCAGACCCACATGGGAGGTCGTTCAGTAGAAGCATTCGTTGACGGCGCTGACCCGGGCCGCGATGAGTTCGGCTTGCGGGCGATCGAGCGGCCCTCCCCACTCCATGTCGTAGAAGCCGCCCGAGCCGTTGCTGTACATCGCCATCACGTTGGCGAAGAACAGTTGGTTCGCCGACGGTACGAGCGATAGCGCTCGCGCAACGTTGGGCCCCGTGAAGGGATCGATCATGGGCACGTGGGCGCCTGCGTCGGTTGCTTCGGCGAGTCGGCCGCCGTCGGGTTCACCGGGCTGCGGGTCCGGCAGCGGTTCGTGCGCGCGCCCCAGGGCTTCGCTGTACGCATCGATCGCACTCATGCAGGCCACGATCGAGATCAGTTCGACGTACGCGCCGTCACCCAGGGCTGCGATCTTCTTCGCCGCCCACTCGGAATCGATCTTGTGCGCATCGGCCGCGATCGTGCGTGCGGCGTCGACCGCGACTTCGGAGAGACGGCCTTCGGCGTCCGGAAGACCTTCGCGCAACCACGACGGGTCACCCCGCTTCGCCCGCGTGGCCCGCGCCTGGCGCGCGATCTCGAGGCGTTGTTCGCCCGTGAAGTACGAACCCGCATTCGCGATCTGCTGCCAACTGGTGCGGTGGACCTGCTGGATCGTGTCGCGTACCGCGAACCCGTCACGGTCGTAGGCGAAGGTCGAATCGAAGGACGTCATGCAGTGCCTCCAGGCGCGTCAGGCGAAAACGTAGCGCGCGGTCCGGCACTCGATCGATGGAATCAGATCGGGCCGCGGCCCTTCCGCCCGCCGAGGATCCAACGAATCATTTCGAGGTGTTGGCCACCCCAGAAGAGTTCGTCGTCGATCCAATAGACGGGCGCCCCTACCGCCATCCCGCGATCGAAGAGTTCTTCTCCGAGTGCGGCCAAAGTCGCGGGGCCGCGATCTCGCTGCCACGCTTCGAAACCGTCGGCTTCGAGGCCGAGTGCTGCGACCTTTTTCGCAACGGCCTCCTCGTCCGAGGGATCCAATTCCAGCGCCCAGTACGCACGGAAGATCTCGGCGAGATAATCTGCGACGCACCCGGGGGCGTGTTCGCGCACCCAGAGCCAACCCACGTTGGCCGCTGCTGGATCGGGGTCACGATAGTAGTCGCGCAACACCAACCCCTGAGCGGACGCGTAGGTTTCGATTTCTCGCGCGATCTCGCTCGCACGAGAGCGGCGGTGGCGAACGCCGCGATCATCGTCCGCACCCGGCTGCGAAGGCGCCTTCAAGGATGGAACGCTTACGGGCAACCAGTTGATGTCGATCCCCGCTTCTCGCCCGAGCTCGATCGTCGGGTGCAATGCGAGATACGTCAGTGGTTGACGCAGGTCGAGGAGTACCGTGAGGCGCGCTTCGTCGATCGCAGAAGAAAAGCTCATGCCGCGAACGACCGATTCATCATCAGCGGAGCCGGGCCCTCCTTCCCGCTCAACAGCCAGGCGATGCGGGGGAGATGCTCGCGACCAAACCAGGCTTCGTCCTCGACGAGAAAGGTCGGCACACCGAACACGCCGCCATCGAAGGCGCGCGTGTTGACTTCGTCATGCAACGCCCGCCCTTCGCCTGATGCGTAACTTTCGAAGCCAATCGTTTCGAGCCCGGCCTTCTTCAACACGCTTTCGAACACCGCGACGTCCTCGATGTCGAGTTCGCGGTTCCAGAACGGCGGATACACGGTGTCGAGAAAGCGATCGTACGCCTCAGGTCCCTGCGCCTTCGCCCACAGCATCGCAATACCGGCGAGACTCGAATCCCAGATCTTGATCGTCCCCCGCACGGTCTTCCCGGTGAGATTCGCGTAGCGACGGGCGTCCATGTACGCGTACTTCACGCCCTTCCATTGCTGCGGTGAGCGCTTGCTCTTTGCGACCTTCCCCTTCTTGTCGAGCTTTGCGCTCCCGAGATAGCTCGGGATGTCGAGTGTGAAGGGGCGCCAGTCGACCTCGACGCCGAGCGCACGCGCCATGTCGCGCGTCGGCTCGATCGCGAGGTAGGCGTACGGGCTCTTGAGGTCGATGTAGACCGCGAGGGCGTGATCGCCGCGCAGCTCACTGAATGCGTTCGACATGGTCGTGCTTCAGCCCTCCCGCGGAGGCAAGGTCTGTTGCGTGGCGATGAGTCGCGAATCGTCGAGAGCCGCTGTTCGATGAACCGCGATGGTCAGGTATTCCTCACTCGTCGTCATGTCGATGAAATGCTGGAGCGAGGGATATTCCACGATGACCGCGTCGTCCCAGGCTTCGGCCTCCGGCGCAATCGGAGCGGAGAGCACGCTACCGGCCCAAATCGGGCGACCGCCCTGCTTGGCGACCAACGGCAGCACCCCATGTCCATAGCGGTCGTAGGCCTCGCGCCCCGAGCACGGTTCGTGCCCCGAGCCTGCCTCGTACGCGGCTTCGTCGCGGTAGCGCAGCAGATTGATCATCACGAGCGGCCGCGCATCTTTCGCGTTGGCGAGCAGTTCATCCATCTGGTCCTGGCGGGGTTCGACGGCGCCCATATTCGCTTTCTCCCTGGTTTCTTCAGCGGCGATTCAGGGTAACAATCCGCGGGCGCAAGGCCCGCAAACCCGGAGAGATCACGCGCATGGTTCGAATCGTCCTGATCGTCGTTGGCGTGCTGCTCCTTGTCGTGCTCGGCTATGCCTACTACACCAACGCGGTCGCGAACCCGCGGGCGTTGCAGGACATCCGCGACGCCCCGAACGGGGGTCGCGCGGATCGCGTGATGGGCCTGACGCTCCCCGACGGCCGCACGATCCCCGTGCACGAAGGACGTCTTCTCGCGCCTGCGCCCGAATGCCGTGCCGGGCTTCGGCACGCTCGTCGAGATTCGCTTCGACGCCGGGCCCGGGACGCTGGCGCCCTGAGGAACGCTCGGGGAGCGTTCCGAAAAGGGGTGGCTACAGTCCGTCCCGTTCTTCGATCTCGCGCCCGGGGTAGCGAAGACAAGAAAGGGGACCACCCATGGCTTCCACGGACGACGTCATCGAACGACTCGCCACCATCGAACTCGAAGACACCGACGGCAAGATCAACCGCCTCGAATCCTATTGGCGCGACCAGACGATCGTTCTCGCCTTCGTGCGGCACTTCGGCTGACTCTTCTGCCGCGAGCAAGTCGCGCAGTTGCGCGACCACATGGATGAGATTCGTGACCTCGGCGCCGACGTCGTCGTCGTGGGCAACGGTAACCTCGACTTCGCGCAGGCCTTCCGCGAGGACCTCGACTTCGACGGCCCCCTGTTGATCGACCCCGAACTCGAAGCCTATCGCGCGGCATCACTTCGGCGCGGACACAAGGAGATCCTGTCGCCTCGCATGCCGCTCAACGCACTGCGATCGATGCGCAAGGGCTTTCGCCAGACCTCGGTGCAGGGCGACGCGTTCCAGCTCGGCGGCGTCTTCGTGATCCAGACCGGCGGGGAACTCGCCTATCGTTACGCGAGTCGCGAAGCCGGCGATCATCCGCCGATCGAAGACGTTCTCGACGCGATCGTGGCCGACCCCGCGGAGTTCGAAGTCGGCTAGAACGCGCGCGTTTCCCCGATGTCGAGAATCCACACGTTTTCGTCCGACAACCCCTGCGCACGTCCCGCAGCACGCATCCGCACGGGCGGCTCATCGAGCGGCTCGTCCGCCAGGTCGAACGTGCCGAAGTGCATGCCGAGCAAGCGCTTGCCCGCGACATCGACCCCGACAGCCACTGCCTCCTCGGGGTTCACGTGGGCGTCACGCATCATCTCGCGCGGTTCATAGGCGCCGATGGGAACGGCTGCGAGATCGAAGGGGCCGAGCCGCGCACCGATCGCCTTGAAGCCGTCGTAGTAACCCGTGTCTCCCGCGAAGTAGAAGCGCCGCTCTTCCCCCGTCACCGCCCACGACGACCACAGCGCCTTGCGTTCGTCGAACACGCCGCGCCGACTCCAATGCTGCGCGGGCAAGCAGTGCACCACGACGCCTTCGACGCCCGCGGTGTCGCCCCAGTCGAGTTCCTGCACGTTCGCGATGCCGGCGTCGCGGAGCAATTCTCCGTTGGCTAGCGGCACGAAGAAGCGCGTGTCCGTGTTGCGTTCCGCGAGCGCCCGCAACGTGGGCAGGTCGAGATGGTCGTAGTGGTTGTGCGAAACCAGCACGAAGTCGATCGGCGGGAGATCTTCGAGCGCCACGCCGGGCGGCACCAGACGCGGCGGCCCGGCAAACGAGACCGGGCTCGTGATGTCCGACCAGTTCGGGTCGGTCAGGAAGGTCACGTGATCCATCTGCACGAGCAGGGTCGCGTGGCCGATCCAGGTCACGGTCGGCGTGCTGTGTTTCGCGTTTTCGCGCAGGAACGCGCCGTCGTTCGCCACGCGCGGCGCCTGGCCCGGCCGCGGGGAGAAAGAAGCCCTCGCGCGGCGCATGAAGAAGGGAAAGCGGGTTCCGACCGTGCCATGCCCGACGGGGCCAGCGACATTGGCGAAGCGCCCGTCTTCGTCTCGCGGGGCGGACGAAACGTCCGGCTCCGCGCGAGCGGGCAGCGCGCTCGCGAAGAGCAGCGACACCGCGATCGCGGTCATACTGAAAGCAATAGATACCTTCGACGAAGTCGTACGCACGCGTCTCTCAACCTTCCTGGGGACGCAACATGCCCTGCAATTGTAGCCACATCTGCGCAGGGCTTTCGCATTGGGTCAGGGCGCGCATTTCCGGACGGCTCGCACCCCTGGCGACAGTACCGAGGATTTCGAGCTGGGTGTCGGCGTCGTCGATCGGCGTCAGGATCAGGAAGACCAGATGAGCGGGTTGGTCGTCGACGGCGTTCCAGTCGATGCCCTCCTTCGAGACACCCAGCAGCACGAAGGGACGCTCCAGCAGGTCGAGTCGCGCGTGCGGCACCGCGATCCCGCCACCGATCCCCGTTCCCATGGTCTCTTCCCGCATGCGCGCCGCTTGCTGCAGCGCGGGCTCGGGAAGTCCCGGCTCGACCTCACAGGCACGGCGTACGAGTTCTTCGATGGCGCCAAAGCGATCGCGCGCCTCGAGGTTGGGGATGAGCCCCTTCTTGGGAAACATGCCGAGGATGTTGAACACTTCGCGCCGGCGCAGCGACCAGCTGAAGAGCGGCCCCACCACGAGGGACGAAGCGATCGAGGCGAACACGATCGCCACGAAGAGCGGCTCGTCGATCACGCCGGCCCGGCGCCCGACCACCGCGAGCAGCACACCCATCGAGCCACCCGGCATGTGCGCGATCGCCGTCGGCAGGCGATCGAAGGCCGGCATGCGCACACCGAGCGTCCCCACCCAGGCGCCGAAGAACTTTCCGAAGATCGAGAGTGCGGTCACGATCACGACCTGCCCGAAGTCGAAGCGGGCCGCGAAGTCGACGTGCAGACAGATCCCCGCGAAGAAGAGCGGCACGAAGATCGACTCGACCATCTGTGCGATCACCGACCGACTGTGTTCGGACAGCGCCCGGTGATCGCCCGCCATCACCCCGGCGATCAGGAAGCCGAAGATCGGATGGACCCCGATCGCGTGCATCCCGACACCGCAGAAGAGACCGAGACAGACGACGAAGGAAAGAGGCGTCGAGGGGTTCGGGAGGCCGCGCGCGTCGAACCACTGAAGCGTGCGCGTGGTGAGGGTGCGTCCGAAGGTGGTTGCGACGCCGGCCGCCACGACGGTCCCTCCGACGATCGCCAGCAAGCCGAGCGCACCCGACCCGCCGTGGCCCGCGGCGCCCACCATCCCCAACACGATCGCGAGGACGAGCCATCCCAACAGCTCGTTGATCGCCATGGCGGAAAGCAACAGCAGCCCGAGATCGGACTTCACGATCTTGAGGTCGAACATCAGGCGCGCGACGACGGTAATGGCCGTGATGGATATCGCCGCCCCCACGAAGAGTGAGAAGGCGAGCTTCGGCACGACGCCGTCGCTCCAGCCCTCGTAGGCGAACCAGGCAACGCCCGTCCCGAGGGCGAGTGGGATCACGACACCACACACCGCGACCGACATCGACTGCTTCCGCAACCGCCAGGCCGACGCGACGTCGACCTCGAGGCCGATCACCAGCAGCAGGAATAGGATGCCGATCTGTGCCGTGACGTCGAAGAGGGCGAGCTGGGTCGGGTCGTCGGGGAAGAGCGCTGCGAACGCACCGGGGGCGAGCTGGCCGAAGAAGGTCTTGCCCAGCAGCAACCCAGCAAGGATCTCGCCCGCCAGGGGCGGCTGATCGAAGCTGCGGAAGACCTCCCCCAGTACGCGCGCAGCCGCGAGCACCACGAGCACCTGCGTGAGGAACAGCAAGAGCTGGCCTTCGTCCATCACACGTGAGTAGCGGATTCAGCTCGCGCCTGCGCGGGTGGGTCAGACCTCGCGCACATCTTTGCCGCAATGGGGGCATGCGGTCACGTCGTCGGGCATCGGGATCACCACGTCGCGCACGGCGATTTCGACGATCTGCTCCGCTTCCTCGGGATCGACACCCAGGGCCGTCGCATGTCGCAGGTACCGGTCGGCTTCCGTGTCGTCGAACACCCCATCTTCGAGTGCGCGATCGGCTTCCAGTTCCAGGGTGAGTCGTCGCCGACGGTGCTGCTCGGTGAACCCCGAAGCCAGGATACTCGTCGGCAAGGCGACCATGCCGATCCCCACGATCATGATCGACGACGCCATCAACTTGCCGAGCGTCGTGATGGGGGTGACGTCGCCGTACCCAACGGTCGTGAGGGTCGCGACCGCCCACCACATCGCAGCGGGAATCGACGAAAACGCCTCGGGCTGTGCTTCATGCTCGACGACGTACATCGCGCTCGAAGCAAAGGTCATCATCAGCACGAGTACGGTGAAGGCGGAGAGGAAGGCACCTCGCTGGGCGCGCAGCACATCGCGGAAGACGCTGAGTGCCGGGGAGTAACGCGTCAACTTCATCACCCGAAGCAGGCGCAGGAAGCGCAAGAAGCGCAGGTCCAACGAGAAGAAGCTGGCAAGATAGAAGGGAGCGATCGCAAGCATGTCTGCGATCGCCATGGGGGACGCGAGGTACCGCAAGCGGCGTGACAACACGCTGCGGCCGTCGCCGGTCTCCTCTGCAGCCACCCAGACGCGAAGCACCAATTCCGCCGAGAAAACGGCAACCGACACCGCCTCGAAGGCCCCGAACAGGGGGGCGTAGGCATCCGCAAGCGATTCGACGGATTCGAGAATCACCGCGAGGATGTTCCCCGCAACGAGCACGATGACCGACACGTCGAACAGCCGACTCAGATCGTCGTCGGGCGACGCGACGTTCACCACTTCGTGCGTACGTCTTCGCATACGCGTCCACAAGCGCATGGCGCATTCATCGGCGAATGCGCCGATCCTCCATAGTTCGAAGGGGTGTCGGCACGCGCCGCGCAACCATTCCCGAAACCGATCGCGCCATTCGGAGCGGCGCGTTCAGCCGGAACCGGGTTCCTGCGAGCGCGGGGTGTTGGGTTTGCGAACGATTGCGAGAAGGCTCTCTCCCAGCGGGAGGTCCCATCGCCGCAGCCAGGCGGCTTCGCTCGAGAAGGTCGCCTTGAGGAGCCCGTTCACCTGCGGCGTCGTCGAGCAGATGCTCGAGCACGTCGGTCGCGACGAGCCAATCGGCCGACTCGTTCGCCAGGGGAAGTCGCTCGAGACTCCCCTGCAACACGCCGTCGTAACGCCCCTGGCACAAGTGGATCGCCTCGAGGCTCGGATCGACGGCGATCACCTTTCCGAACTGTCGCCAGACTTCCAGGTTCTGCCCCGAACCCGGACCGATGTCGTAGAAGCCCGAAGCCTCGGGATGCACCACGCCGTTGACGACCGCTCGCAAGATGCGTCGCCTTCCCTCGAACCACCAATGCACGGCACCGAGTTCGGCTTCGATCGCGTATGCAGCTGCGTCCATGACCCCCTCGGCCTGGTTGGCTCTCGAGACTTCGCGGCTTCGAGGGGGGGCGTTCAGGCGAGAGACAGCAGACACCTTGCCAGGGTGTGGGCGTCGATGAGGGGCCAGCCGTTGTCTCGAACGAGGTCGAGGTCGAGGACTTCGACTCCGACCTCCTTGGCCCGCGGGAGATCGAGCGGCGTTTCGTATGCACCGCCCCGTGAGTCGAGCGCGACGAGGTCGAGGATCCGCGCAACCGGCGTGTCTTCACCGGCGTCTCGTCGCACGGCCGCGATCAATGTCTCGATGCAATCACCCAGGGTCATCCCGACCTGCTCGGGGTCACACCCCATGTTGGGGATGAAGACCTTGGAACACGGTGCTTCGGCGATCGCGCGCCCTACCCCGCGCACGAGGAGGTTGGCGAGCACGCTCGAATAGAAGCTCCCGGTCGGAAAACAGATGAGGTCCGCTTCGCGAATCAAGCGACACACCTTGTCGGCGGCGCGCACTTCGACCGGTGTGTCGTCCCGCATCGAGCGCACCAGATCGAGTTGGCGGATGCGGCTTTCGATCGGCGGTTCGTTCTTGCCGGTCAGTCGGTGCTGACCGACGACGCGGTCGCCGCTATCGAGGGTCGCGGCGATCTCCACATCTTCCGAGGTGATCGGCAGCACCTGCCCCCGCACCTCGACGAGCTTCGAAAACAGGAAGAGCACCGCGTCGATGTCACCTTCGTTCGCGAGCAAGCCGCCCATGATGACGAGGTTGCCGATGCTCGCGCGACGCAGGTCGAAGTCCGAAGGCATGCGACTCTGGAACTCGCGCAGATGGGTACGCACGAGCCGCCGCAGGGGACCGGGCACACAGCGGACGAGTTCATGCTCGCCGGACACCAACGCATCCAACTCGACCCCGAGCGAGTTTGCCCCGCGATCTTCGGGCAGCCGATACGAGAACAGCCGGAAGATCTCTGGATTGCCGCGCGCGGTTTCGTCGGCCAGGGACATCATCCGCTGACGCAGATCGCCCACCGAGAGCACGCGAAACGCGCGGCGAATTTCTGCCGAGCTTCCACCGGAGTCGAAGGCCGTCATCAGGTGGATCGAGTTGTGGGTGTAGCGCTTGAGTTCGCGACTCGTCTTCGCGAGGGCCGAGCCGCCCGAAAAGAACAGGATCTTCGGCCCGAGTTCGGGGGCCCGCAGATAACGGTCGAGGCGCGCCGGGTCGGGGACGCGCGCCGCCCTTCGAATCTGTACTTCGATCGGCACTTTCACTCCCATGCCGTCGTTGTCGTCACACGGGCAAGCGTACGACAGATTCGAAGCGCGGGGCGAACGAGTCGCGTGTCACACTCGTTGCGTGCGAAGTGCCGATCCTTCAGGCCTGCGGCGGGCGAACAGCGAGAAGTTCGATCGGGCGGTGTGATGCCCGATGCGCGCGAGCGGGTGGCACACCGAGCAGTCGAAGCTGGTGCTCGGCGATCTCGGCCCCGACTTTCGGGCCCGCACCTTCGCTCGTCCGCAGATAGACGCCCATCAGCCCGGTCGACATCATGAGGTCGACGAGGAGATCGTCGACCTCGACGCGGAACACGCCGTCGCGCACCCCCCGATCGAGGTCGGCCCTTGCGAAGCTGGCTACTTCACGACGCAGAGCCGGTAGCGACCAGACCGCGCGCATGAGGGACTGTCCCCAGCTCGGCTCACTCGAAGCGAGTTCGATGAACTGACGGGTTCCGAAGCTCACGCGCTGCACTGCGTCGTCGATGTCCGCCATGGCGGCGTCGATGCGCTCGGCGAAGTCACGCGCGATACCGAATGCAACAGCGCCCACGAGTTCGTCTTTGTCGCGAAAATGGTTGTAGAACGTGCCGTTCGAGACATCGGCCGCGTGGGCAATCGCGTTGATCGACGCCGCCTCGATTCCGTGTTCCGCGAACTTCTCGGCGGCGGCGTCCATCAGGCGCGCCCGCGTCCGAACGCTCTTCCCCTCCCCCCGCACCCGCTCGGCAAACACCCCGGTCACGTGACATCCTTCGTCAAGAAATTGACAGACCTCTCAATTTTGGCAGACTTCCCAGAAATGACAACTCGAATCACTCGACGATCCCTCCAACCTGTCTTCATTGCCCTGGTCGCCGGCCTGTTGGTCGCGGCCATGCCGCAGCCCGTCGCCGCCGGCGCCGGCCGCTGCCTCGACGCCGCCGGACTTCCGCGCGTTGCACGCGTCGTGGGTCCCGGTGGCGAAGCCGTCTATGTGAGCGTTGTCGAAGCGCGGGATGGTGCGCCGACGTCCGTGTCACCTCTCGCGCCGGCCGACACGCCGCTGGCCGAGGTGTTCGAACGCGCTTCCGGCCCAATCGGGCTCGACGCCGAGGTCTGGCGCATCGGCGAGGGCGAACGACGGGACCGTGTCTGCGCACCGGTCTCCGTCCCACAGAAAACCCTCCACGACGAAAGCGCAGTCATCGTCGCCGCGGGTCTCAACTACGCAGCACACGCCGACGAGGCCGGTGGTGGCGATGTCTTCCTGTTTCCGAAGCCCGTGGAACCGAGCGCGCCATACGGCTTCGTCGCGCCGCCCGATGGCGTCGTCTTGCTCGACTACGAAGTCGAACTCGCGTACGTGCTGCTCGAAGCCATCGATCTTTCGAACCGGCCCAGTCTCGACCACTTCCTCGCCAACGCCGCCTTCTTCGTTGCGAACGACATCACCGATCGCGAAGCCCTGCTGCGACGCATTGGCCTCGCGCCACCCGGCACGGGCTTCGTCGAAGCCAAGGGCCAACCCAACTTCCTGCCCGCCGGTCCCTGGATGGTACGCGGCAGCGAACTCTTCGAGGCACTCGAGCGCTGCGGCGAAACGGGGCTGGGGATCCGCCTGGCAGTCGACGAGGGGGACGGTTTCGTCGAACGGCAAAGCGCGACGACGGCCGCCATGATCGTGAAACCCATCGACCTGCTCGAAAAGATCGCGACCCAGATCCAGAGCGAAGGCCTGCGTACCCACATGCCCTTCGAAACCCGGGATGAAACGCGCCACTACCCGTTCGCCGTGCAGTCGAGCCCACAATCCCCTCCAATGCTTCCCGCTGGGACCATCGTGGTCACGGGCACGCCCGAAGGGGTTGCGATGCAGGCCCCCGACATCCTCGGCGTGACGTGGCGCGGCCTGCTTCGCCTGCGAGGCCCGATCGATCAGTTCCGACTCGAACAGGTTGCCCGGGCAAAGAGCGCCGAACCCGGTGGCTATCTCGCACCGGGCGATCGCGTGCGCGCGTCGATCGACGGACTCGGCGCCCAGGAGTTCGACATTCACCCCCCAGGCACACCGATCCAGCAGGATCCGTGTGGCGAATAGGAAATTCCTTCGGTGCCTTCGCCACGCACACAGTTGTGGACTCGAATCGCCCTCACGATCACGGCACTCGAGTTCTTCGGACCGGTGGTCCGCGACTACCATCCGAGCCACGCCTTCAACCCCGAATGGGTGAGGCACGCGCGCGTCCACCTGGTGTGGCTGCTCGGGTTGGCCGAAGTGCCTCCGGGCGTGCTCTTCTTTCTATTGGATCCCGAAGCCAACAGCGGTGCACTCATCGTCCAGGATCTCGACCACGAAGCCGCCTTCATGTTGCCGTTCGATCCCGAAAGCGAAACCGTCGACATCCACTGTGGTTCCGCAACCTGCAGGCGGACCCGGAATGCGATGTACAGGTCGGGGCGAAGGCCGTGCATGCCTGCGCGCGGGTCGCCGAAGGGGCGGAACGTGAGGAGATCTGGGACAGGATGTGCGAGATCTACCCTCCCTACGTCGACTACCAGAACAACACCGAACGCACGATCCCGGTCGTCGTACTCGACCCGGCCTGAGCGGCCCGAACCACAACTTGCTTCAATTAATAAGGTTTTTTGGACACCGGTCCGTGCTTGAGTTTTTCGTGAACTCTCTTTACTTTTCGCGGTCGTGGTTCACGAAGTCATCGACCTCCAACAGGCCCGGCACTCGCCGCGGGTCGCGCGCAAGCGACAGGCGCGCATCCGCGAGATCGTCTGCGCCGCGCTTGCAATGCTGCGCGACGAAGGAAACGACGCGCTGACCCTCGGACGCGTGGCGACACGCCTCGGTCTCACGACGGCTGCGCTCTATCGCTACTTCCCGTCGAAGGATGCTCTCGATGCCGAGTTGCAGCGTGCGGTGATCGCTGCGCTGGTGGCTTCGGTGCGCGAGCGCACCGAAGCAGCCGACGCATACGCGGTGCGCGAAGCGCTCTGCGAACGCGATCGCGCCCTGCTCGCGATCGTGGTGACCGCACTGGTCTTCGAGCGCTTCGCCGAAACCTCGCCGGCGGAATTCGGTTGCCTCACGCGCAACCTCAGCACGCCCGATCACGTGTTGCCCGACCGCGAAGCCGCCCACGTATTCGAAGCTGCGTGGTCGGCGCTGGTCGACCTCGCCGTGCGCATCGAAGTCGCGCAAGGCTGTGACGTGCTGAGCCAAGGCGACCCGAACGAGCGCGCGGTTGCGCTATGGGCCGCACTTCAAGGCGTCGTGCAAACGCGCAAGCTCGTGCGAAGCGCGCGCGGCCGCATCGAACCCGGACGCGTTGCACAGAGCCTGGTGCGTTCGCTGCTCGTGGGCTGGGGCGCCGCGCACGACGCAGCACAAGACGTACTCGATCTCGCCGAACGCGAAGGCTTCGCGGACGAGCTGGCTTCGACGCTCGATTTCCTCCATACGAATTGAACAGGAACAGCCCATGAGCAAGCACGACCTCGTGATCCGTGGTGGAACCCTCGTCGACGGCACCGGCGGACAGGTCCGTCGGGCCGACATCGCGATCGACGGCGATCGCATTGCGGCCGTGGCAAGTCGCGTCGGCGAAGGCGCGCGCGAAATCGACGCCACGGGCCTGATCGTCACGCCCGGTTGGGTCGACATCCATGCCCACTACGACGCACAAGCAACCTGGGACCCCTACCTGTCTCCGTCTTCCGAACACGGCGTCACCACCGTAGTCATCGGAAACTGCGGGGTCGGCTTCGCGCCGGTGAAAGAAGACCTGCGCAACGACCTGATCGACCTGATGGAAGCGGTCGAAGACATCCCCGGCTCCGCGATGCACGAAGGCATTCAATGGGAATGGGAGACCTTTCCCGAGTACATGGATGCCCTCGACCGCCGCGAGCACGCGATCGACTACGGCCTGCAAGTGCCCCACTGCGCACTTCGCGCCTACGTGATGGGCGAGCGCGGCATCAACAACGAACCCGCGACAGCCGACGACATCGCAAAGATGCAGAGCATCGTGCGCGAAGCCCTGCAACACGGTGCGCTCGGCTTTTCGACATCGCGCACCGAAATGCACAACACCAAGGAGGGGGCCCCCGTCCCCGGCACATTCGCGGAACGCGACGAGCTGTTCGGCATCGGCGAAGCCCTCGGGGCCGAAGATGCCGGTGTCTTCCAGATGAGCCTGACCCATCGCGATGTGCCGAAAGAAATGGGCTGGATGACCGATCTCGCCGAAGAGACCGGACGCATGGTGACCTTCAACCTGCAACAGATCGACGAGAACCCCGAACTCTACAAGGAAGGCTTGAAGGGCCTCGACGAAGCCCGCGCCAGGGGGATCACGAACCTGCGCGGCCAGTTTTCGGGGCGCCCCGTCGGTGTGCTGATGGGTTGGCAAACGAGTGTCCATCCCTTCTTCGGCCACCCTGAGTACCAGAAGTGGCGCAAGCTCCCGATCGACGAAATGCGCGCGAAACTGCGCGAACCCGAAGTGAAGGCGCGGCTGCTCGAAGGGGGAGAGCTCCTCACGAACGCCCTTCCGCCGAAGGCCGCCATCCCGCTACCCATGCTGAAGTTCCTGACGGGGTCGACGCAGAAGATGTATCCGATGGGCGGCGGCCACGACTACGAACCCGCACCCGAGCAGTCGGTGAAGGGCATCATGGAAGCGACGGGCAAGAGCGCTGCCGAGGTCGTCTACGACGCGCTGATGGACCTCGACGGCAAGGGACTGATCTACTTCCCGCTCTTCGGTTACGCGACCGAACGCTTCGACGCGATCGAAGAAACCATGCGTCACCCGCAGACGGGCCTGAGCCTCGCCGACGGCGGCGCCCACTGCGGTGCCGTGTGCGACGGCAGCACACCGACCTTCATGCTGATGCACTGGGCCCGCGACCGGAAACGAGGCGAGCGCATGCCGCTGGAATTCATCGTGAAGCGACAGACGATGGACACCGCCCACCAATACGGCCTGTTCGATCGCGGCATCATCGAACCGGGCCTCAAGGCCGACGTCAACGTGATCGACTACGACCGCCTGGGCCTTACGGCGCCCGAGATGCGCTTCGACTTCCCGGCTTCGGGACGTCGCTTGTATCAGGCCGCCACCGGCTACGTCGCCACGGTGTGTTCGGGCAAGGTGATCTACGAAGACGGCGAACGGACCGGCGAGCTGCCGGGCCGTCTGATCCGGGGAGAGCAGCCGGCTCCGCAGGGATAGCTGGTATCGTGTCGACTTGCCCTGCGCCCATGCACCCGGAGTCGACATGGCAGACAGCTTCGACGAAATCGAACTCACGCGAGGCACGCTTCGCTTTCGCGCGCTCACGAGCGGCTTCACGAGCAACCCCGACGGCCCCGTCGTCTTGTGCCTGCACGGCTTCCCCGACGACGCGCGCAGCTTTCGCTTTCAGTTGCCCGCCTTCGACAAGGCGGGATACCGCGTCGTGGCGCCCTGGTTGCGCGGCTACGAGCCCGGCTCGCAACCGGATGACGGCGACTATTCCCTCGAAGCGCTGGGGCACGACGTCGTTGCATGGATCGACGAACTCGGTGTCGATCGCGTCCACCTCGTCGGTCACGACTGGGGTGCTGCGGTCACCTATGTTGCTGGCGCCATCGCGCCCGAGCGGTTCGAATCGCTGGCAACGATCGCAGTTCCCCACGCCGCAAGATTGACCGAGGGCATTCGCGCCGTACCCGTCCAGCTGCGCAAGTCGTGGTACATGACCTTCTTCCAGCTGCGCGGCGTGGCGGAGTGGGCGGTCGAACGAAACGACTGGGCGCTCGTGAAACGGCTGTGGCGCGACTGGTCGCCCGACTTCACGTTGCCCGAAGCAGAATGGTCTTCGCTGCGCGAAACCTTCGAGGCTCGGGGCGTAAAGAAGGCGATGCTTGCGTACTACCGCCAGAACGCCTCACCCGCCGTCATGCTCGGCTGGAAGACCACCGCCGCGATGAAGCGCACGACGGTCCCCGTTCCCACCCTCGCGATCACGGGCGAAGACGATGGCTGCATGGACACCCGCCTCTACGACCACGTCTTCCACGACGAAGACTTCCCGCGCAGCGTCGAGGTGAAGCGAATCTCGGGTGCGGGTCACTTCGCGCACCAGGAGAAGCCCGACGAACTCAACACCCTGCTTCTGGGCTGGTTCGCGGGCTGCTAACCGAGCAAGCGGCTCGGCAGATCACCGGGGCGTTCGCAGCAGAGTTGTTCGAGCACCTGCTGGAACTGCCGGGTCAGGATGTCGATCGTGTGGCGCCCGCCCTGGTTGCCGAGGGCGGCCACGCCGTACATGAAGGCGCGACCGAGAAAGGTGAATTCGGCACCCGCGGCCATGGCGCGTGCGATGTCGGGACCGGAGCGGATGCCGCTGTCCATCATGATGGTCGTGCGGTCTGCGAACGCTTCGGCGATCTCGCAGAGTGTGCGGATCGACGATGGCCCTGCATCGAGTTGCCGCCCCCCGTGGTTCGAAACGATCACGCCGTCGATCCCCATGCCGATCGCCTTTTCGGTGTCTTCGACGCTCGCCACCCCCTTCAGCACGAGCTTGCCCTTCCACTGGTCGCGGATCGGCGCGATGCGTTCGAAGTCGAGTCGGCCGTCGAAGGTTTCGTCCATGAAGGTGCCGAGTTGTTCGAGGTCGAGGCCTTCCGGCATGTAGGGCTCGAGGTTTGCGAACCCCGGCCTGCCAGCCGCGAGTGACTGCAGCGCCCAGGCGGGGCGACCGAACATCTGCACGACGTTGCGCGCGGTCATACGCGGCGGGAGTCCCAGGCCATTTCGGATGTCACGCGGGCGATAGCCGAAGGTGGGTACGTCACACAGGATCACCAACACCGGACAGCCAGCCTCTCGTGCACGCATGATCAGCGCGTCGCGCAAGCGATCTTCCTTCGGCCGGTACAGCTGAAACCACGCACGCCCTTCGCTGATTTCGCTGATCGTTTCGATGCTGCTGGTCGAAACCGTGCTCAAGATGAACGGAAGATTGTTGTCGCGTGCCGCGCGAGCCAGGATCTCGGGCGAACGCGGCCAGACGAGTCCCTGCAAGCCGATGGGTGCCACGCCGAAGGGCGCGTCGTACGTGTGACCGAACAACTCGCTGCGCAAGTCGGCACCCTTGTAGGCGTCGAGGTAGTGCGGGCGAAGCTGCAGCTCCCGCAGCTCGCTGGTGTTGCGCGCGAGGTTCACGTCTTCGTTGCAGCCGCCGTCGAGATACTCGAAGGCAAAGCGAGGGATGCGCGCCCTTGCGCGTGCGCGCAGGTCGTCGACGCTGGGATATCGCGGGTCCGAAGTCATCCGATCCGGTCGACCATCACTTCGCCGCGACCGACCACGCAGTCGATCGCGCGCTGCGGGTCGTCGTAGTCGGCGAGTTTTTCGAGAGGGTTGATGGGACTCAAGACCAGGTCGGCCACCATGCCGGGTGCCACCCGGCCGATCTCGCCTTCGAGACGGCAGAGCTTCACGTTGGTCTGATAGATCGACCGGAGCACGTCTTCGGCCGGTTCGAGTTCGGCGCGAATGCGGAATTCCTGACTCTGCCAGGCTTGCGCTTCGCCGAGCAGGTCGGTCCCGAAACCCAATTCGACACCGGCGCGCTTCGCGATTTCGATCGACGCCCTGCCCTGCTCGAAGACGCCCGAGTTCTTGTCGACGTTGACCTGGGGCAGACCCACCTTGGCACCGATTTCCGCCATCGCCTTGTAGGTCACGAGGGTCGGCACCATGGTCACGCCCAGCTCGGCCATCTCGCTCGCGACGGCGTCGTCGATCAGGTTGCCGTGCTCGATGCACCGCACGCCGTTTTCGATGGCGAGACGGATCGCGTCGGGCTGGTACGCATGCGAAGTCGTGTAGGTGTTGCGGTGGTCGGTTTCGGTGGTCGCTGCCTTCACCTCTTCAGGCGTGTATTGGAGCGAGTCGAACGGGTCCGTGGGCGACGCGACGCCGCCCGACGTCATGATCTTGATGAACACGGAGCCCGCGCGCAGTTCGGTCCGTGCGGCAAGCCGCACGGCGTCGGCCCCGTCCGCCACGTGTGAGAAGTCATTGCTGTGAAGCTGACAAGCACACACGAGACCTTCACGCGGAATGATGTCGCCGTGGCCGGCCGTCTGCGAAAGCGCGCGCCCGGAAGGAACGATGCGCGCACCGCGGCAAAGCCCCCGCTCGATCGCGCCGATCAAACCCTGGGTATCGCCCCCGGTATCGCGCACGGTGGTGAAACCGCGCTGCATCATGCCTTCCGAAAGCTTCGCCATGCCGATGGCGCGTTCCGCCGCGTGCATGGTCGCGAGCCGTCGGAAGTCCATCGTGGTGATCACGTGATGGACGTGGGCGTCGATGAACCCCGGCAACAGGAAACGACCACGCGCATCGATCAAGCGGGCGCCGTCGCCCTTCGGTGCTGCCTCGTCGACCGCAACGATGCGATCGCCCTCGATCGTCACCGCCCTCTCGCCGACGAGCCGCATCGTTTCAGTGTCGAGTAGCGTGGCGTTTTCGATGATCGTCAACATGGCTTCATCCCATCCGTCGTGAATCGGCTATCGCTCGCCTGGTCCATCGCCTCGCCCTTCACGACAGCAGCGGCACGGCCGTCGTGTACTTGATGCGCTCCATCGCGAAACTCGAGCTTACATCGTTGAGCTGCGCGACTTCGATCAGCTTCTTGTAGATGCGATCGTATTCGGCGATGTCGGCGACGAGCACCTTCATCAAGTAGTCGATCTCGCCGCTCATGCGATACAGCTCGACGACTTCGGGGATCTGCATCACCCCGCTCGCGAAGCGCGTGAGCCAGGCTTCGTTGTGCTGGTTGGTGCGGATGCTGACGAAGACCGTGATCGGCTTGCCGAGCTTCTCGGGGTCGAGAATGGCGACCCGACGCTCGATCACCCCCGCCGCTTCGAGGCGCTTGATGCGCCGCCAGCAGGGGTTCTGCGAAAGCCCGACCGCCTGGGCGATCTCCTGGATCGAGCGCGAGGCATCGCGCTGCAGCTCATCGAGGATGGCGTGATCGATGGAGTCAAATTGTTCCACAGAATCCTCGACTTTTGGGATATTTTCATCGCAACGAGCACCCATCGTACTTCATTTTGGGATGAAAGCGCATACTTCGAACACTTCGCACGTGCGACAGTCACCAGCGCCGGAAGTGAAAACATCGAGTGGCTTCACCGCGAGGTCGTTGCACTGCGCAACGGCCAGACAGCCGCTCATGACCTGGGCCAACCCATCGATGCCGAACGATTCGAGCTGGGCTCGACACCTCGACTTCCTCGAAGCAGGCGGAGAGTCCGTCGTTCATGCGACGACCGCACCGGAGCATGGACGCAGTCGCGGCCTGCTGGTCTGCGCGGCGCTCGCAGCCGGAGCGGCGCTGCTCGAAGGCGGTGTTTCGGTGGTCATGGGGGGTCGCACGCTCGACGCCGCCATGTTCGCGATGGTGCTCGGCATCGCGGTCGGCAACTCCGGCGTCGACGCCGCCGCGCTGCGTCCCGGTGCACGTTGGATCGTGGGTGCCGTTCTCCCGATCGGGATCATGCTGCTCGGCGCGCGCCTGCACGTCGCTGACCTGCTCGGGGTCGGTCTTCGCGGCCTCGCGCTGTCGGTGGGCGTGATCACGCTCTCGTTCGTCGTGGTTCTCGGCTACGCGCGCATGCGCGGCCTTCCGCCGAAGCTCGCGACGCTACTGGCCGCAGGCAATGGCATTTGCGGCGGCTCGGCGATCGTCGCCATCGCGCCGGCGATCAACGCCGACGAAGAAGACGTTGCGATCAGCGTCGCGACCGCCGCGCTGCTCGGTATGCTCGCCATGTTCGCCCTGCCCGCGATCGCAGCGGCGGTCGCGATGGATCCGGCTGCATTCGGAACGCTGGCGGGGCTCACGATCCAGCAGACGCCGCAGGTCATCGCCGCGGGCTTCACGCTGGGCCCCGAAGCGGGCGAAGTCGCCACGGTGACGAAGCTCGTGCGCATTTCGATGTTGGCGCCGGTGGTGCTGATCGCCGGCCTCACCTACCGGCTTCGCTTCCAGAAGGACGAAAAGAGCGAGCCGCTCTCGATTCGCAATCTCGTCCCGAGCTTCGCAGTCGGGTTGCTTCTACTCGCGGGCATTACGTCGGTGGGCTTCTTCCCCGAAGTCACGATCTCGCTCGGACAGGACTCGGCGCTCGGGGCCGTCGGGACCACCCTCCACACCCAGTCTCTCGCGATCGGTGCGTCGAAGCTCTGCCTGGTCCTCGCCATGGCGGCCGTCGGCATCGAAACGCGCTGGGAAACCCTGCGCAGGACGGGCCCCACCGCATTCACCACCGCGGCACTCGGCACCGTGGTCGTCACTTCGCTCGCAGCCATCGCGATCTCGCTGCTGTAGTCCGTCGAGAAAGTGGTTCCCCCGCGTGCGGATCGTCGGTATTGATTGACCCGCATGGCGAGCTTCGACTTCATCGTAATCGGCGCGGGCATCGCGGGCGCATCGGCGGCCTGGGCGCTGCAACCCCATGGCCGCACGCTCCTGCTCGAACGTGAGCCCCTGCCTGGACATCACACGACCGGGCGGTCGGCGGCCTTCCTGGTCGAAAGCTACGGCAGTCCGGTCGTCGGGCGATTGACCCGCGCGGGCCGAAACTTCTTCGAGAAGCCGCCCGAGGGCCTGACCGAAACGCCGCTGGTGAAACCCGTGCCGGTGATCTGGATCGGGCGAGAAGATCAGCTCGAAAGTCTCGAGCGGGCACGCGTCGAGGGCTGTGAAGCCGGCGCGCAACTCGAGAACATCGAGGTCGCTGAAGCCCTCGCCATGTGCCCGGTCCTTCGTGCTGACTACGTGGCGGGCGCCGTGGTCGAACGGAACGCGATGCACATCGACGTCGCAGCGGTACTCGAAGCCTACCTGCGCGGCTTTCGTGCGGGCGGCGGAATGCTCGAAACGCACGCGAGCGTACTCGAGATCGAACGCGGCAATGGCGGCTGGCGGGTACGAACCGAGCGCGGTGCCTTCGAAGCCGGCGTCATCGTCAACGCCGCAGGCGCGTGGTGCGACGAGGTTGCCGTGTTGGCCGGCGTACGACCGATCGGACTCCGCCCACTGCGGCGCACGGCGATCACCTTCGATCCTCCGGCCGAGCACGACGTTTCGCACTGGCCGTGCGTGATCGATGCCGACGAAGACTTCTACTTCAAGCCCGAAGGCCGCGGACAGATCCTCGCCTCGCCCTGTGACGAAACGCCTTCCGAACCCTGCGACGCCCATCCCGACGACGAAGACATCGCCCGCGCCGCCGCCGCGGTCGAGCGGTCGACTTCGATCGAAATCGAACACCTGCGAGGCCGCTGGGCGGGACTTCGCAGCTTCGCCCCCGACCGACAACCGGTGATCGGCATGGACCCCGAATGCCCGGGCTTCTTCTGGCTCGCTGGGCAAGGTGGCTTCGGAATCATGACGAGCCCCGCTGCGGCGCTGGCCACGGCAGGGCTTGCGACGGGGGGAGGGCTTCCCGACGACCTGCGAGCGATAGGGCTCGACGAAGCCACCCTCTCACCGCAGAGGCTGCGCGGTTCGAGTGCTGCTGAAACAACGGCGGGTATAGAGGGCTAGCCCGGATTATTCATGAACATCCGTAGCGAGACGGTGCAGATTCGTGCTCTGGCAAGAGAAATCGGCGTTCCGCCGCGCAGACGTGGTTCACCCCACGTCGAGCAGCGGGACGTCGA
>JASMLK010000081.1 GCA_030748735.1 Myxococcota bacterium
CGCGCTTCGCGTCCGTACTCGACCGCGCTCATCCTCACTTGGGTGAAACCCAAGCTCCGGTGAGCACGGCCTGCGTGCGGCCCCGAATCACGCACTCTGACGCGTTTTCTCACAACCCGGTATGACGGATCGGGGCTAGGTCTGGTCGGAAAGCGCGCCGAGGCGCCAGTCGGTTTCGGATGTGAGACGATCGTAGAAATCTTGCGTGTAGGCGTCTTCGGGTTCGCCTCGCACCATGCGATCGAGCACCTCGGCGTCGTGGCCGATGAGGATGCGCCAGCGCTCTTCGCGCACACCGTCCAGGATCACCTTCGCAGCCGCAGCGGCCGATGTCGGCGCCTCGTCGCGGAAGGCTTCGCCCAGCTGGATGATCGCCTGGCGAATCTCGTCGTCGCTGATCTGTGAGGCATCGATCCCCGACTGTTCCATGCGCTCGCGCGCGATCGCGAACTGTTCGGGACCCATCTCCTTGGGATCGTTACCGAGGATCTTGCCCGAGTTGGCGATGATCGACGTGCCGATGTGGCCGGGCATCACGACCGACACCTTCACGTGGGGCGCATTCATACGCAGGTCGTTGATCAACGCTTCCGAGAACCCCTTCACCGCGAACTTCGCCGTGCTGTAGGCCGAGTGGGTCGAGTTCGGTCCCACCGACGCCCAGAAGCCGTTCACGCTGCTGGTGTTCACGAGATGCCCTTCGTTCGAAGCGACCAGCAGCGGCATGAAGACGCGCGATCCGTAGTAGACACCGAACCAGCAGATGTTGAAGGTGCGTTCCCATTCCTCGCGGTCGCCGTCGACGAAGCTCGGTGTGCCGCCGATGCCGGCGTTGTTGAAGACGAGATTCACGCTCTTCGTGTCGTGTTCTTCCATGACGGCGGTTCGCCACGCGAGCATCTGGGTTTCGTCGGCCACGTCGGCGATCGTCGAGGTCACGCGCACATCACCGCTCGTCTCCTTGAGGGCGAGTTCGCGCGTCTGTTGCATCGCCTCGTTCGAGACGTCGCACATCGCGACGTGGCAGCCTTCCTTGGCGAGCTGGATGGTGAGTTCGCGACCCATTCCAGTACCGCCGCCAGTGACGACTGCGATCTTGCCTGCAAACGATTTCATGGAGTTCCTTCCGCTCGATAGGAGGTCGTGACTCTACGCAATCGCGAAGCGATCAGCCGCGGGCCATCTCGCGCAGGACGGTGTGGAGAATGCCGCCGTTGCGGTAGTAGTCGACTTCGACCGGCGTATCGATGCGGCAGGTGGTGGTGAACTCGACCACCGAACCGTCGCTGCGGGTCGCCTTGACGCGAACGTCCTGGCGCGGCTGCAGGTTGTCGTCGATCTCGATGTCGAAGATCTCGCTGCCGTCGAGGGCGAGGGCCTCGGCGTTGTCGACGCCCTGATAGCAGAGCGGCAAGACCCCCATCCCGACCAGATTGCTCCGGTGAATACGCTCGTAGCTCTCCGCGATCACCGCCTTGATGCCGAGCAGGAAGGTGCCCTTGGCGGCCCAGTCGCGACTCGACCCCATGCCGTAGTCCTTGCCCGCCAGCACGACCAGCGGGGTTCCCTCCGCCTTGTAGTTCTGGGCTGCGTCGTAGATGAACGACACCTTCCCGTTCGTGAAGTCCGTGGTGTACCCACCTTCGGTACCCGGGGCGAGTTGATTGCGCACGCGCACGTTCGCGAAGGTGCCCCGGGTCATCACGCGGTCGTTGCCGCGACGTGAGCCGTAGCTGTTGAACATGCCGCGCTCGACCCCGTTCTCCGTGAGGTAGGCACCGGCCGGGGTTTCGAAGGCGATGCTTCCCGCCGGACTGATGTGATCGGTGGTGACCGAATCGCCCACCTTCACCAGGCAACGCGCACTTCCGATCGCCGCGATCGGCGTCGGTTCAGGAGCGAGCCCCACGAAGAAGGGCGGTTCCTGCACGTACGTGCTGGCCGCGTCCCATTCGTAGAGGGCGCCTTCGGAACTCGCGACAGCGCGCCATTCTTTGCTTCCCTTGAAGACGTCCGCGTACTTCTCGGCGAACTGCTCGCGGGTCACGAACTGCTTCACCACTTCGTCGATCTCCGCCTGGCTCGGCCAGATGTCGGCCAGCATGATGGCTTCGCCATCGGAGCTGGTTGCGAGCGGCTCGCTCGTGAGATCGATATCGACGGTACCCGCAATCGCGTACGCGACGACGAGCGGCGGCGAAGCCAGATAGTTCGCCTTGATGTCGGGACCGATGCGTCCCTCGAAGTTGCGATTGCCCGAAAGCACGCTGCACGCGACGAGGTCTTCCGCGTGGATCGCCTCGCGGACCGGATCGGGGAGCGGGCCCGAGTTTCCGATACAGGTCGTGCAGCCGTAGCCCACGATGTTGAAGCCAAGGGCTTCGAGGTCGTCGAGCACGTCCGCGGCCTTCAGGTACTCGCTCACCACCTGCGAACCCGGCGCGAGCGACGTCTTCACCCACGGCTTCGCCACGAGGCCGCGCTTGACGGCGTTCCGCGCAACGAGCCCCGCCGCGAGCATCACGCTCGGGTTGCTGGTGTTGGTGCAACTCGTAATGGCCGCCAGCACCACCGCGCCATCGCCCAATTCGAACGACTGGCCGGCGTGCTCGACGTTCGCCACCGACTTGCTCTGCTTCGAAAACGTCTCGCTGTGATCACTCGCCCACTGCGGCTTCATGCCCGAGAGCGTGATGCGGTCCTGCGGCCGCTTCGGGCCCGCGAGTGAGGGTTCGATCGTTCCCATGTCGAGTTCCAGCTCGGCGCTGTAGGCGATGTCGTAGCTGTCGTCGCGCCAGAGTCCCTGCTCCTTCGCATACTGCTCGACGATCTCGACCTGCGCGTCGTCGCGCGCCGAGAGCTTCAAGTAGTCGATCGTGCGATCGTCGATCGGGAAGAAGCCCATCGTGGCGCCGTACTCGGGCGCCATGTTGGCGATGGTTGCCCGGTTGGCCAGCGGCATATCGTCGAGCCCGGGGCCGTGGAATTCCACGAACTTCCCTACGACGCCGAGTTCGCGGAGCTTCTCGGTGACGGTCAAGACGAGGTCGGTGGCCGTGCAACCCTGGGCGAGGCTGCCCGTGAGCTTGAAGCCCACGACTTCGGGGATCAGCATCGAAACCGGCTGCCCGAGCATCACGGCTTCGGCTTCGATCCCGCCGACACCCCAGCCCAGCACGCCGAGCCCGTTGATCATCGTCGTATGACTGTCCGTGCCCACGACGCTGTCGGGGTAGAGCACGCCGTCGGTTTCCCAGACACCGCGCGCGAGGTATTCGAGGTTCACCTGATGCACGATGCCTGCGCCGGGCGGCACCACGCGGAAGTTATTGAAGGCCTGCTGGCCCCACTTCAAGAACTGGTAGCGCTCGCGATTGCGCTCGAATTCGAACTCGGTGTTGATGCGCAGCGCTTCGTTGCTCCCGAAGGCATCGACCTGCACCGAGTGATCGATCACCAGATCGCACGGCACGAGCGGGTTCACCTTGCTCGCGCTGCCGTCGTCGCCCGTCATGCGAACGACCGCGGCGCGCATCGCCGCAAGGTCCACGACCGCGGGCACGCCCGTGAAGTCCTGCAATACGACGCGGCCCGGCTTGAAGGGGATTTCGGTCTCTCCAACGTTGCGTGCGTCGTAGGCGGCCAGCTGCTTCACGTGGTCCTGGGTGACCACGAAGTCGTCGACGTTTCGCAGGCACGCTTCGAGCAGGATCTTGATCGAGTAGGGGATGCGATCGATGTCGCCGAGGCCACGCAGCGCGTCGAGGCGGTAGAGGGTCTTGGACCCGGCGGCGGTTTCGAGCGTGGCCTTGCTATCGAAGGGATTCGACATGATCAGTCTCCTGAAGATGCGTGAAGAAATGCGTGAAGAGGTTGCGGAGGGACGCGTTCGCTGGGGCCGAGGGGCCGAAGGGGGCGCAATGATACTGTCGGCGCGCCGAACGGCGAGGGTAAGGAAGCGCCAACGAGAACGACTCGCCGAGGATCAGCGACGAACGCGATTGCGGCCCGATGCCTTGGCGCGATAGAGCGCGGCGTCAGCCTCCGCGAGGAGCGTCTGCGGGGTGAGGCTCGGGTGTGGCCATTGCGACCCCGATCGAAATCGTCACCGCGGGCAGGGCGCGACCGGCTTCGCCCTCGACACGCAGGGAGGCAAACGCTAGCGAGAAGTCGTTCCGTTGCGATGGTTGATCCGTCAACACTCGTGTTGACGAAAATCGCTACGAACTCTTCGCCGCCGATTCGCGCGAGCAGATCGCTCGGTCGCAAACGATCGACCAACTGGTTTGCCACCGCCGAGAGCACGCGGTCGCCCGCCGCGTGACCGTGGTCGTCGTTGAAACGCTTGAAATGATCGATGTCGATCATCGCGAGGGCGAGCGGTTCGCCGCGGTTCACATGCCGCTCGAACAAGCGGGGCAGGGCTTGGTCGCGCCAGCGGCGATCACCACCTCGCCGGGCACGGCCCGACGCCGGGGACAGCGTTCGGGGAGCTGCCGAATCGAGTCGCTGTCGCCGCCCCGGAGCAGGTCGAGTTCGCTGATATGGATCTCGTCGCCGCCTGGGGTGACGAGCAGGGGCTTGAGGTTGGGCCGTTCGGCAGCGCTCATCCGAGGCGGCTCCGGCTTGCGGGTCGCTTGGGTGGGTCGGCTTTCGGGCCAGGATCTCGAGCCCGACGAGCCCTCGGCCGCGAGGGAATGCCTCGAACCCGATCCCCAGGCCTCGCTTGCAGGGATTCGGGCGATTCGATACGGTGCGTTTCGTAAATCGGAGGCCCGATTGGATCGGGTCTCGATCTACGGCAGAAAACTCCCGACTGCCGCACGCCGCCTCGCCGACATCTCCGCTCTCGGAGCAGGTCGCGGCGAAACGACGCGGCCCTCCCCACAGCCCCTCCGATCCCGCAATCCCGCATTGACGCCTGGCGCGTCAACCGAACAGGAGAGACCCCGCCATGGATTTCGAATTCACCGCTGACGAGCAGGCCTTCGCCGAAGAAGTTGCGCAGTGGCTCCAGGACAATCACTCCGACGACGTGATGCAGCCCTACAAGGAAAACTTCACCCAGCTCTGCGACACCGACGAGAAGCGCGCCTTCATGGGCAAGGTCGCCAAGAAGGGCTGGATGGGGATCACCTGGCCCAAGGAGCTCGGCGGCCAGGAAGGCTCGGGCATCTACGAGTACCTGCTCAACGAAGCGCTCGCCTACGTGGGTGCGCCGCAGATCGGCAAGGGTGTCGGCATCATCGGCAAGACCCTCATTCGCCACGGCAGCGACAAGCTCAAGGCGGAGTTCCTGCCCAAGATCCTCAACGCCGAAGTCGAATTCGCCGTGGGCTACAGCGAACCCCAGGCCGGCTCGGACGCCGCCAACATGCAGCTGCGCGCCGACAAGGTCGAAGGTGGTTGGAACCTCAACGGCCAGAAGATCTGGACCACCTCGGCCCACTTCGCAGACTGGTACTGGGTTGGCGCACGCACCAATCAAGAGGCCAAGAAGCACGCCGGCATCAGCCTCTTTCTGATCCCGATGGACGAGAAGGGCCTCGAGATCCAGTCGATGCCCTGCATCGGCGGTGACCAGACCAACCAGGTCTTCTTCAACGACGTCTTCGTGCCCGACGAATACATGGTGGGCGAAGAAGGAAAGGGCTTCGGGTACATCTCGGAAGCGCTCGACCTCGAACGCTTCACGATGTTCACCTTCTCACCGATCTGGGCGCGCTTCGAGCTGCTGCTCGACTACGTGAAGAACAGCAAGAAGGACGGCGAGCCCACCAGGGACGACCCGGTGGTGCGCCGCGAAATCGCCCAACTCGCCACCCAGCATGAAGTCGCCCGGGTGCTCGGCCTGCGCTTCGTCGCGGCCGCAAAGGTGGGCGACAAGCCGCCGACCCTCGAGGCTTCCCAGTACAAGCTCTTCGCGACGCAGCTCTCGCAGCGCTCGGTGAACAAGGGGCTCGACATCATGGGCGCCGAGGGCCAGATCCGCCTCCACGACCCCCACGCACCGCAGAAGGGCCGTTTCGATTCTGCGTATCGCGCGACGGTGGTCGAGACGATCGGCGGCGGTGCGAGCGAGATCCAGAAGAACATCATCGCGCGCCGCGGGCTCGGACTGCCCAAGAACTTCTAGCCCGGATCATTCATGAACATCCGTAGCGAGACTTCGCTACGGCCGTCCGCCGAGCGCATTCGCGATGGCGCGGAACATGGCGATGTGTTCGTCCTTGGTCGCCTGCCGCTCCGCGATGTAGCGGCGATTGGCCGAGTTCTTGGCGATCACGACGCGCTGTTTCGGGTTGACGTAGACGTACTGGTTGTAGATCCCGGCGGCCGTGTAGTCCCCGAGGTCGGGGTCGGGGATCCACCACTGGTAGCCGTATCCCCAGGTCGATGACGACTGCGGGTTGCCGGGCCCCGCAGTCAGATGCGCCGCACGCGGCGTCGTCGAGTCGCGCACCCAACTCGCCGGAACGATCTGCCTGGAGCCAAGACGCCCGCGATCGAGATACAGCTGCCCCAGGCGTGCGAAGTCACGCAGGGTCGCGTTGAGTCCCCCCAGCGCCACCTCCATGCCGGAGGCGTCGAGGAGCCAGTAGGCGGGATACGCCATCCCGACGGGTTCCCAGATCTTGCTGTGCAGCAAGCTCGTCACGCTCTCTCCCGAAACGGCGACGAGCAGCATGGCGAGAACCTGGGTGTCGATGCTCACGTAGTGGTGGTAGGTCCCGGGCTCGCGAGCGCGGCGCAGCGTCTTCGCAAAATGGGACATCGATCCACCGAAGCCGATCGCACGACCAAAGCGATTGATGTCCGAATCGTAGTCGGCGTAGTCCTCGTTGAAGCCGACGCCCGACGACATTTCGAGGATGTCGCGGATCGCGACGCCTTCGTAACCCGTTCCGAAGAGTTCGGGCAGGTAGTCGGTGATGGGGAGTTCGATGCTCGCGATCTTGCCCTCGGCCACGGCGATCCCCACCAGCGCCGACACGAAAGACTTGGCCACCGACCAGGAGATATGCCGCCCCTCACGGCTGTGGCCGAGCCAGTACTCCTCGTAGGCGATCGCTCCGTCCTTCAGCACCAGCATGCCCGTGCTCTTGTTGTCGGCGAGATACTGCTGGAGGTCGAGTTCGGTTCCCTTGTAGGTGAATGTCTCGGGTAGCGTCGTCGGCGCTTCACGAAACGCCGACGGCTGCGTGGAGGCGGGAACGTCCCTGACGGGAAAGACGCGATCCATCCCCAGGAAGTTCTCGACGATTCGATCCTCGTCGTAGAGGTGGATCATCCTGTAGCCCTGCACCACGTACGGCGCGAAGTACACGCCCCCGATCGCCGCAACGAGCGCGAGGACGGGAACGATGCTCCCGAGTGATTTGGGCTGGTTACTCACCAGACGGACTCCACCTGCTTGGTTCCCACGTCGGGGCGCACGGCACACTAGCCCAACGCAAATCCAATTGGAGACGTCGGCCAGGCGCCGCAGCGGCAGCCAATGACTCGCAGTCCGCTAGAGTGCGCCCGATCCAGAAGGAGCCCACATGCCCTCCAACAAGGTCGTGATCGAGGCCGACCAGATCGTCACGATGGACGCAAGCTGCCCACGAGCCGAAGCGCTCCTGGTCGAAGACGATCGGATCGTCTGTGTGGGGACGCGCAGCGAGGTCGAGGCCGCGGCCGGCGACGACGCGCAGTGGTTTGCGCTCGGTGATGTTTGCGTGCTCCCCGGCCTGATCGAACCCCACACCCATCCCGACCTCTGCGCGCAGTGTTACTCGTGGGTCGACGTCAGCGGATTCACGCACAAGAACGTGGAGGGCGTCGAGCAAACCCTGCGCGAAGCTGTGGGGTCACGCGAGCCGGGCGAGTGGGTCTTCGCTTTCGGCCTCGACGCCATGCTCACCGAAGACATCGGCACCTGGGGCCGCGACCGCCTCGACGAGATCGCCCCCGAAAACCCCATTGCCGTGATGATCCAGAGCATGCACACGGTCTTCGTGAACTCGCTGGCCTTCGAGTTGGCCGGTATCGATGAATCGACACCCGACCCGCCCGGCGGTGGTCGCTACCAGCGCGATGCCAATGGGCGACTCACTGGCAAGCTCGAAGAAGCCGCAGCCGCGCTTCCCGTATTGCTCTTCGATGCCCCGCAAGAAGCGGAGCTTCGCGCGCGGATGTGGGCGCAATACGAACGCTATGCGCGGGCCGGGCTGACCACGATCGGGATTCCCGGCCTCTTCACGCCCATCAGCATGCTCGGGATCTTCGAGGGGTTCTCGAACCGCGAGGATGTGCCGATCCGCACCGTGGCCTACATGCGTCACCACCAGGTAGACCACACCGACTGGAAGCCCGGCGATGGAAACGAACGCTTTCGCGTGCAGGGCGTGAAGCTCTGGTACGACGGCTCGCCATACTCCGGCACGATGTTGCTCGACGAACCCTACGTCGAGTCACGCTTGTGCTGCTGCACGCTCGGCATTCCCGCCGGCACCACGGGCCACGCGAACTTCACGCCGGAGGAATTGGTCGACGTCGCCAGCCGACTCCATCGAGAGGGTTGGCAGGTTCTCACTCATGCCCAGGGCGATCGCGGTACGCGCGAAATCCTCGACCTCTACGAAAAGGCGCTCGCGAGTCACCCGCGCACCGATCATCGCTGGCGCCTCGAGCACTGCGCGCTGATCTCGAAGAGCGACCTCGAGCGCGCGCAGCGTCTCGGCGTGACACCGAGCTTCCACGTGAACCACGTCTACTACTACGGCCCCGAACTACGCGACGACATCATCGGCGAAGAACGGGCAGGGCGGCTGATGCCGATCGGCAGTGCGGTGGAGGCCGGGCATCGTGTCAGCCTGCACGCCGACTCACCGATGTATCCCCCCGACCCGTTTCGGCTGATGCGCACCGCGGTCACGCGGCGCGCGCGCAACGGCGAGAAGATCGCGCCAGGCGAAGCGATCGACGTCGAGCAGGCGCTGCGGGCCGTCACGATCGATGCCGCGTGGCAGCTCTTTGCAGAGAACGAAATCGGAAGCCTCTCGCCCGGGAAGTTCGCGGACTTCACCATCGTCGACGCGAACCCGCTCGCGATCGACCCCGACGATCTCGATCGCATCGCCGTGCTCGAAACCTGGCTGGGCGGCCGACGCGTTTCGCACGGCACCGCCGCGACGGGTTAGCGGCGGTTTCAACACGCGAACCGAAACACGATAGCGAGCCATCCCCGCGCGCAAAGACACGAAACATCCGGCTCGATCCGCACTAGACTGCGGGACCCGAAGACGATCGATCCTCTCGACCAGCGCGGCCCGACCGAAACGCGGCGCGGAGAAGTGACCTCGTGAAACTCGCCATTCGAATCGCCGGCGTCATCGTCCTGCTGCTGGCTGTTGCCGTCATTGGCAGTTACGTCCACGCGCGTAGCAGCCTGCTTCCGCTCGACGACGAGGCGCGCACAGCCGCCCCCGGAAGCTTCGCATCGCTCCCCGAAGGTCGCGTGCACTACACCCTGCACGGTCCCGCAGAGGCCCCACTCAGCGTGCTGGTCCACGGCTTTTCGACGCCATCGTTCGTCTTCAATGGCTTGATCGAACCGCTCACGAAAGCCGGTCGTCGTGTGCTCACCTACGATCATTTTGGACGGGGCTTCAGCGACCGCCCCGACGACGCCTACGACGCCGCGCGCTACGAGCGTCAACTCCTCGGTCTGCTCGACGTGTTGGAGATTCGCGACCCGGTCGATCTCGTGGGCTATTCGATGGGCGGGGCGATCGTCACCTACGTCGCCGCGCGCCACCCCGACCGCGTGCGACGCGTCGGGCTGCTCGCTCCCGCCGGGCTGAGTGTCGATGCGGGAAGCAGCGCCGAGTTGCTCGCCACGCCCGTGGTTGGCGAATGGCTGCTCACCGTGTTCGGGAAGAACATCCTGCTCGACATCATGTCGCAGCCCGAAAACCAGGGACGCGCGCTCCCCGACCTCGTCGAGCGCTACGCGGAGCAGTTGCAGTACGAGGGCTACCTGCGCGCCCTGCGTCGCACCATGATCGACTTTCCCATGTGGGACATGCACGACGACTTCGCAGCGGTTGGCCGCCACGGCATTCCGGTGCTCTCGATCTGGGGAAAGCTCGACCAGACCATCCCCATTGCGAACGCCACGGAACTGCAACGCGTCAACCCGAACGCCGACATCGAAGTGATCGAAAACGGTACGCACGCCATCACCTACAGCGAACCCGAGCAGGTCGCCGCGGCACTGGTCCCGTTCCTCTCCGCTCGGGCCGAGCCGCCCCGGTGAAGGACCTGACCGAAGCGCTCCTGCGAGAACAGAACGAGTGCACCTTCTGTTGGATCGCGCAGGGGACGGACGACCCGAGGCCCCGCAGCTTCCAGGGCGAAGCGCTCGACGGGTACTTCGGGGCGCCCTGAAGCCCCCCGGACACCCGTGCGCGCGGCCGCCTACGACTCCAAGAGCGCAGCCCACAACGTCGACCACGAAACGACGCGGCGCCGCGCTTCGGCGGCCTGCACGAACCCCCGATCGAGCACGAAAGCCTCGATCCCCGGCAGGTGAAGGGCGCCCCAGGGCACGATGACCCGGCGCGATTGCCCGAGTGCACGCTCCATCTCGCCCATCAAGTGCTCGTTGCGCATGACGATCACGTCGCGAAAGAAGGTGTCGGCATCGCCGGGGTTCTCGATCAGGTAGGTGTAGAGCTCGACGAACGCGGCGAATGGATCGTCAGCGCTCCACACCCCCGCCGCATGGGCAAGGACGCGCCGCGTGGCCGGGGCAAAGCTGCGCGAATCGACGTCTGCATTGCGAAGTTGTGGTCGCAGCGGCGAGTCCACCGCAACGGATTCGGCGTCGTAGTAACCCGCGAGGTAGCTGCCAAGCGAGCGTTGCGCGCTGAGCCCCATGCGCCCGGCCAGGGTGTCGTAGCGAATGGCTTCTTCGAGAACCGCGTCTTCGTCGCTCACGCCTTCTTCGAGAACGACGGTGTCGCGCCCCAGAAAGCTTTCGGTGATCTCGCGGTACGCCTCTTCTTCGCCCAGGTGCATCATCCCGACGAGGCGTATCTCGCGATCGCCCTTCGTGTAGCGACGGTCGGCGAGCTGGATGCCAGTAAGGTCGACGGACACGAAGTGCCCGGTTTCGACTGCGATCCAGGTCGAAAGCGATGCCACCAGATAGACGAGCGCGAGCGGCACCCCCACCCCGAGGGCCACCGCGGAGAAGCGAAGCATGCGACGCCCCTTGCTTTCGGGGTCGCGCAAGGTGCTGTCCCGCAACCACCAGCCATTGCCGCGGCCCACGTTGTAGACCCGAATCCGCGCGAAGGCCGCCACGGCGAAGATCCCCTGCAAGAGCGCCAGCACCGCGGGAAGCCCTTCGTCGGGGGCCACCCAGAGCGGGATGGGTACCGCGCCACTGGCGAGCCAGAAGACACTCACCACGATTGCGAACAGCAGTCCGAGTGGAAGCTTCGGGCTCAGCGCGAGCAACGGGATCAACACGATCGTCATCGCGAAGACCAATGAGGCCAACAACCGCTGCAACGCGACCAACAGCGCCGGGCCACCTTCCGGCAGCAACCCCAACACGAAGATCGACAGCACCGCGTCGAGCAGGTAGCCAACGAGATAGACGTTCACGAAGCGCACGCTGAGGGTCGGTGCCTCGTTCACGACCCGCCGCCTCGCTTCGGGCGCGGTCGCGCTCGGCGCATGTGATCGGGGCGATCGACCAGGAGTTCCTTGATGCGCGCCCCGTGTTGCCGGCTCGCCATCTCGGCCTCTGCGCGCGACGTCGCCGCGAAGGAGACGCGACGCCCCTCGACCACGTTGTCTGGGTGAGTCATCACGAAGAACGCGGCCAACCCCGGGAAGTCTTCCGGCTTTCCGCCGAAGAAGCGCACGAAGTACGGCCGATTCGGAATCACCACCTCGAAAGGATCGGTCTCGGCTTCGAGAGCGCGTTCGATTTCGGCCCGCGCCTGCTCGAATTGGATCGCCTGTTCGATGCGCATCAACTCGTCGTTCTTGTTGACCGCCATGGCCGCCGGGACGAAGGCGAGGGCGAGCCAGACCGCGAAGACACGCCGTCCCGGGATCGTGCGGGACACGAAACGATCGAGCAGCTGCGAAAGCCCGACCGTGAGTACGAGCGAGAAGAGCGCCGGCGGCAGGTAGTGATAGCGGATGAGCTGCGACGCACCTTCGACTGCCCAGTAGCGCGCAAAGGCGATCAGGCCATAACCCGACATGGCGAGCACCAGCAGCGCCAGCATCACGCGCCGCTCCCGCGGCCGGGCGAACCACAGGGCCACGATGACGAAAACGGCACCGAACGCGGCAGCCGCCTGCGCGGCACCCATCGCGTCCGCGGCTTCGACCATCGCCACGTCGCCGACCAACACCGGCCCCAGCAGCAACCCACCGGCACCGAAGCTCACGAGTTCGCCGAACATCGCCGCGCTCTTCGGCAAGGCGCCGAGATTGCGCCCGACGACATCGACCACCCCCTTGCTTCCGCCCGCCTCACCGTACAGGGTGATGGTTGCGAAGTAGAGCAGCACCGCGGCGAGGGCGACCGCACCATAGTGCCCGATCACGCGCAACCGCTGCGCGGGAATCGGGTCCCAGATCGCCACGACGACGCCGAAGGCGAGGGCGGCGGCGAAGCCCGTGCCGAAACTCGTCCCCGCAACCAGCAGCAAGATGAAATCGCGCGCGAGCACACGGCGCGTGAGGTGGGCCGGGTCTCGCGTCGCCTTCGACACGTCGAGCACCACGGCCAGCACGGCCGCCGTCAAGATCACGTGGCCGTTTACGCTCATCCAGCCGATCGAGCCCTCGCCAAAGGGCGACATGCCGAAAAGCGCCGCCCCGAAGGCCGCAAGCGCTGGACGTTTCGTCAGCACCACGACGATTTCGAAGACGAGCCGCACGCTCACGAGGTGAATCGACAGCGCGAGCAGGAAGTAGATGCCCGCGTTCGCCCCCACCGTGTGCTGCACCAGCCACACCATGACGTTGAAGCTCTGCAACAGGTGCCCGCCGTGGGGCGCCAGCACGGTGTGCCAGAATGGACCGTTCGACATCTTGTAGAGATGCAGGTAGTCGTCGAAGATGAAGTGATTGCCAACGACGTCGACCTGCACGAAGAACGACGCGAGCACGGGCCAGACCCAGAGCGGCAGGCGTGAAGCGAGCGAAAGACGCTCGGCGAGTGATGCAGTACTCATGAACTCCTTCACGCCCTTGATCTTGCTGCTGGCCGCTGCAGCGAAGACAAGCAAAGATATCCGCAACCGCACCCTTCGACGAGGCAGGCTCGATGTCCAGGATCGCAGTGCTCGGTGCAGGACCCGCCGGCCTCGCGTGTGCGCGGGGGCTCCTCGCCGCCGGTCACGCGGTGACGATCTACGAAGCGGACGACCGCCCCGGCGGCATGAGCGCCCATTTCGACTTCGATGGCCTCGACATCGAGCGCTTCTATCACTTCATTTGCACACCCGACCACGCCCTGATCACACTGCTGCGCGAGCTCGGGATCGAAGACCGCCTGCTCTGGCAACGCGGCACCATGGGATACTTCTACCGGGGAGAAGTCCACGAATGGGGCCACCCCCTGGCGCTGCTGCGCTTTCCCCACCTGTCGTGGCTGTCGAAGCTGCGATACGCCGTCCACACCTGGCTCTCGATCAACGTGCGCAACTGGCCGGGGCTCGACGACCTCGACGCCATGCCCTGGGTGCAGCGCTGGGTGGGCAGGCAAGCCTTCGAGGTCCTGTGGCGACCGCTGTTCGACTTGAAGTTCTTCGAATACGCGCAGCCCCTTTCGGCCGCCTGGATTCGCTCGCGCATCCAGCGGCTGGGGAAGTCGCGCAAGAGCATCTTCGAAGAGCAGCTCGGCGTCTTGCGCGGTGGTTCCAGGGTGCTGCTCGATCGATTGGTCGAAGACATCGAGGCGCGTGGCGGAACGCTGCGGCTCTCGTGCCCCGCGCGTGAGATCGCAATCGAAGATGGACGCGTTCGCGGTGTCCGCACGGATGCGGGCTTCGAGGAGTTCGATGCCGTCGCGAGCACGATGCCGATTCCCCATCTCGTCGAAATCGTCCCCTCGATGCCCGAGGCGCTGCGGGAGCGCTACGCGAAGCTCGACAACATCGGCGCCATCTGTGTGCTCTTCAAATTGAGGCGTCCACTGAGCAAGTACTTCTGGTTGAACACGACGGACCCCGACATCCCGGTGCCGGGCGTGATCGAATACTCGAACCTGCAGCCGCTCTCCGAATCGGTCGTCTACGTCCCGTACTACCTGCCAGGGCGACATCCGCGCTTCGAGCAGTCGGACGCGTCGCTCGTCGAAACGTCGTACGAGGTGCTCGCCCGCATCAACCCCGAGCTTCACCCCGACGACGTCCTGGCCACACGAGTTTCGCGCCTTCGCTACGCACAGCCGATCTGCCCCCCCGGCTTTCCCGACCGACTGCCTCCGATCGCGACCGCGGTGGAAGGCCTCTTCGTCGCCGACACCTCGTGGTACTACCCGGAAGATCGCTCGATCTCCGAAAGCGTTGCGCTGGGTGCGCGCATCGCCGGAACTGTCGAAGCGGAGACGGGGACTCCGCACCGAACAGACTGACCCTCGCTTCACGCGGGCTTGCGAAGCACCGCGACGATCTCACCCAACGGCACCGGCAGGATCCAATCGTCGAAGTCGATCCAGCGTCCGAGCGTCGCCAGCGGCCTCGCGAACGGGACGTCGTGCTCCGACAAGCGGGTGAAGACATGGCCCAGGGTGAAGTAGGCGAGGCGATGATCGAAGCGTTCGAATGCGAGTCCCGCCGCCTCGGCGCAGCTTCGGAGGCTTTGGCGCGAGAAATAGTGGAGGTGCTCGGGAAGGAGCAGCGGCCAGCGCGCCCCGAGCATTCGTGCGACAGCGCTTTCGAGGAGCGGGACGTTGAGGATCAAGAACCCGCCCGGCTCGAGGGGGGCGGCGGCCTCGGCGAGAAACGCACGCGGATCGCGGGCGTGTTCGAGGACGTCCCAGAGCGTGACGACGTCGAAGACACCCGTTTCGAGCGTCGCTGTTTCGAGGGTCGCACACTCGATCTCGACACCGGGGCCCACCCGGTTTCGCGCATCTGCACACAGTGCTGCGCTCGGTTCGATCCCGACGGCTCGCCAACCGGCGTCGGCGACGAGCTCGAGGAACAGCCCCGCCGCGCAGCCCACATCGAGCAGCCGTCCACGCGGAACCAGGGCCTTCACGAGCGCCCAGTGGGCCGCCGCAGTTCTTCGGCGACCTGGAACCTCGGCGAGATACGTTTCGACGTCCTGTTCGGCGTACAGCTGCGCGAGCAGGTCGGCACCGGGTGCGGCCGCGCGATAGCCGTGGCCGCATTCGCGGCAGCGCAGCACGCGACCGGGACGTTGATGCACGCGGCTCTGACCGATCGCCTGGCTGTCGAGCGGTTCATCGGGCGCGTCCAGATAGACTTCGCAAGACGGACTCGTACAGACCGGGCAGGGGGGATGGGGGGCATCGCGCTCGCCGCTTCGTGGCGTCGCCTCATGATGCTCGGGCGTCATGGAGAACCGCGCCCCTCGATCCGCGCACGCACCGATTCGACTCCCTCTCTTGCGTTGCGCGACTGCGGGCGCATTTCGACTGCGCGCCGATAGCGCGCCAACGCCTCTTCGAGGCGGTCGACCGTGGCGTAGGCACGCCCCAGGGCCAGGTGGACGTGCCAGTGGTCCCGCATCCCGACCAGGGCTCGTTCGAAACTCTCCACCGCTGCCTCGAATTCGCCGCGCTCGTGCTGCGCGACGCCGTAGTTGTACCACTGGTGGAAAGCGTAGCGATCCGCGTCGTCGCTGATCGGAAGCCACGAGAACACCGCGAGCCCAAGCCCCAGCACGAGCCACCCCCCGCGATCCCAGCGCTTCGCCTCGAACCGCTCGCGAACGCTCGAGAAGCCGTAGCCCGCAAAGACGCATAGGACGGGGACCGCTGGCAGTCGGTAACGGGACGAAAAGTAGAAGAGCAGAACACTCGCGAGATTCGCAAGCACGAAAGCCGCGAGCACGGCGGCGGGCGCACCGAAGCGTCGGGCAGTCACGGCGCGATGAAGGCCGAGACCGGCCAGGGCCAACACCAGCGCGAAAGGCACCGGCATCAACCAGAGCGTCGGCGTGAGTGCGCGCTCCGTCGGCAGCGTGTACTCGGTGGAAACCTCGTCGTTGCCGAACCAGAAGCGCAGCTTGCGTCCCAACAGTCGCGCCGTGCGCCCGAAGTCGCTGGCCAGGAAGGCGAGCGCGCGATCGCGGTACATGCGGTCGACCTCGGGCAACCGCATGGCTTCGCCGCTTTCGGCTTCGGCTTGCTCGCGCAGTCGCTCGGCGAGCACGCGCGGATTGCCGACCGCACCGGGAATGGGCGAGTAGATGCCCTCGGCCTGCTCGTTGTTGCTCTGGTAGAGCGTCATCCCGCCGTGGGCCGTCACGAGAACGAAGTCGCCGGACACGACGTGGTTGCGCAGGCTCACCGGGGCAATCACGAGAACCGTACCGGCCAGGAACAGCGCTGCACTCACCCAGGCGCCAGCCGCGCGCAAGCCGCCGCGCGCGACCACGACGAACAGCGCAGCGAACGGAACGAACAGCAGGGTGTTGGGCCGCACCAGGCACGCCGCACCGAGCGCCACGCCGGCCACGACACACGCACCCGGTCGCACCCCCGGTCGCGTCTCGACCAGCAGACGCAGGGCTGCGAGTGCCAGGGTCACACCCAGGGTCGAAGCCATGAGCTTCGTCTCGAGCATCGCTGCGGGGGCGTACAAGCCGTAGAGCGCGATGGCCGGGGCCGCGGCCCGCGCGTCGAACACGCGCCGCGCAATCGCGCCCACGAGTGCTGCGTTGAGGACGCCCATGGCGACCTGGAGCACGAGTGGGATCAGCGGCCAGGAAGAGAGCCTTCGCAGCGCGGCCAGCCAGAGCGGATACAGCGGCGCGTGACCGAAGGCTTCGTCCCCGGCGAAGAAGCCGCTCGCGACGAACGCGTCGGCCATTTCGTCGTAGACCCGCGAATCGAGGATGTAGAGGTCGGCAAGCCCCGGCACCCAGGCCGTGCAGAGCAGGTGCGCGACATGAACCGCCGCGACGGCACCGAGGACGACGCGATCCGGCTCGAACGTCGGACGCGCGGAGCGCTCGCTGCTAGAACTGAAAGCCGAGATCCCGGAACCCGAGCCGGATCCCCATGCCACCGCGGAAGTTGAAGCGCTTCCGCTCGACATCGAACTCGAGATCGCTCAGATCCCGCGAATCGCCGCTGAACTTCACGCCCGGGTCGTTCACGATCCACATGAAACGGGTCTGCATGAAGAAGGACAGCAGGATGCCGCCGTCGAGCTGATTGACCAACTCGAGTTCCATGCCGGGGCCGAGGCTGTGATAGGTCTCCCGCTTCGAGAGCGCGATCGTATTGAGCGAGAAGTCCGGGGCATACGGATCGGGAGCGGGATCGAGGCCGAGGTTGCGGTCGATCAACAAGGAAAACTCCCCCTCGTTGTCGAAGACTTCACCTGCGTACTCGACGCTCGGTCGAAACCGGACCGAATAGCCCGAACGCGGAAGCGTGAAGACGCTGCCCACGCTCGCGTACCACGCGTTGTTGCGCTGACGCCCCCAGACGTGATTGCCTTGCCCCTCGAAAGAGTCGGCCGTCCTGCCGGAGAAATTGGTGCTGGTGGGATTTCCCTCGAGCTGCCGCTCGAAGACGCGGAGGGCAGCCGGCAGGTTGTAGTCGCGATAGTCGTCGACCTCGACCGTCTCGTGCCGGATCTTGTTGAGGCTGTTTCCGGGAGGCGACCAGAGCACGCCACCGGCGACGAAGAAGCGCGGCTTCAGGGGCAGGTCGTCGACCACCGGCGACATCAACTCGGCGCCGAAGCGGAGCGCAACCAGGGTGCGCGACTCGGTGTTGTTGATCGAGAAGGCGACCGGGTTTTCGCCGACGAGGTCGAGTTCTTCTTCGTGCACGCTGACGGAAAAGGACGTACTCGGGACCCAGAACTCGGACTGGAGTGCGTCCTGCTCGACCTCTTCCTCATCGGACCAGTCGGCCTCGGCCGAGACAGCGAGCCCTGTGGGCCCCACCAGAAGGAAAAAGACGAAGCCAACGCCCATGGCCAGGCCGAAAGCGCGCGTTCGCGACGTTCGGCGGCGAGCACCCTGAACCTTGTTCCACTGCAGCCTGCGCACCACGGACAACTCTCCCTCGACGCCCACTGTGGATCCAGATAGATCGGGGACGCTTCGATCGACGAACGGCGTCCCCCGGCAACGCAGCAGCATAGCGGGGCGGACGTACCGGTAAAGAGGTGCGGCAAGCGCGCCCGCGACACCCCGGGGAAACTTCTTACAACCAGTCGTTCACCAGGGTAAAGGGCGCCCAATCGTCGGGACGACCGAAACGTTCGTCGGCGCGCAGGGCGGCCTGCTCGGCCTGCAATGCGCGGGCCTTGCTATTCCCCGGCTTCTGCGGTTCGCGGTAGAAATCGACCATCAGTTCGCCGGTCGCCGCGTCGGAAATCGGCCAGAGGGACCCCAATGCAGAGCGGGCACCGGCACGAATCGCGCTGCCAGTGAAGCCGAGCCCCGCGCGGTCATTTCCCACCCCGGTTTCGCACGCGGACCGCACGAGCAGGTCGAGCGGAGCGCCGTCCGCACGCATGCGGAAGACGCGCAACCACCTACACCCGTTGCAATGCACTACCATCGCGGCCCCATTGCGGTTGTCGGCAGCTGTGACGCGCACGCACGCGCGATTCCCTGCCGTTCCCAGAAGGATGGCGCGCTTGGCACAAACTCAATCCACACGTCGACTCGACATGCGAAGCGCGAGTGCGTTGGTGGTCGCCAACATGATCGGGGCCGGGGTCTTCACGACGTCGGGCTTCGCGCTTGCCGACCTGGGCGAACCCCATTTCGTGCTGACCGCCTGGATCGTGGGCGGCGCGATCGCGCTCTGCGGAGCCCTTTCCTACGGGGCTCTCGCGCAGCGACATCCCGAGTCGGGCGGCGAGTACCTCTTTCTGTCTCGCCGCGTACACCCCCTGGCTGGCTTTCTGGCCGGCTGGGTCTCGCTGCTCGCCGGTTTCACGGCGCCGATCGCCGCGGCGGGGCTCGGCCTGCAGGCCTATCTGGGCGAGACCTTTGCACCGGATATCCGGCCGGAATGGATCGGCACGTTCGCGATCGCCCTGGCGGGGCTGATCCATGCACTGCGCTTCCGCGAGGGCGTGTGGATCCAGAACCTCGCGGTCGCGATCAAGCTCGTCTTGATCTTCGGCTTCATCGCCTTCGGCTTGTCCGCGCTTCCGCCGCGCCCGGAAGCCACCGGAGACCCCGCGCCCTTCGCGATCGGCGCGTTCGCGGTAACGCTGGTGTGGATCTCGTTTTCGTACGCGGGTTGGAACGCCGCCGTCTACATCGCCGGCGAAGTGCGCGACCCCGAACGCGCGCTGCCCCGCGCGTTGCTACTCGGCACCGGGGTCGTGACGGCCCTCTATCTCGGACTCAATGCGGTCTTCCTCTACGCCGCGCCGGTCGATGCGCTTGCAGGGCGGCCCGACGTCGGGGCGGTCGCTGCCGAGGCGATCGGCGGGGCGAGCATGCGACAAGCGGTGTCTCTCGTCGTTGCGCTCGCGCTCTTCACTTCGATCTGGTCGATGGTCATGGCCGGCCCGCGGGTCTACGCCAAGATGGCCGAAGACGGACTCTTCCCCGCGTTCTTCCGCGCCGACGGCCGCACTCCCACGACCGCCATTGCGCTGCAGACGGGCGCCGCGATCGCGGTCCTGTGGTGGACGGGTCTCGCCGACTTGCTCGGCTACATCGGCTTCACTCTCGGGCTTTCGTCCGCGGCCACCGTCGCGACCCTGTTGGCGGGCCACGCGGAAGAGGGCGCGGCCCGACAACGCGGCTTCGGCCAGCCGTGGGTCGGCATCCTCTTCATCGCGGCGACTCTCTTCGGTGCAGGCTTCATGGTTCAACGCGAACCGACCCAGGCCGCTCTCGGCCTTGCGACTGCGCTGGCTGGTGTTCCCATCTACTACGCCTTTCGACGTTGGCGGCCGAACACGGTGGTCCCGGGCGATACGAAGGAAACCTGAGTCGATGTTCCGTCCCCTTGCCATGGGTGCCGGCTACGGCCTCGCGGCGATCTGCATCGCGCTGGGCATTGTGTTCACCCTCGCGACCCCGCTGCGCGCCAGCGCTGAGAGCATTCTCGAAGAGAAGAAGCGCTACTCCCAGGCCAACGAAGAACTGATCATCCGCGACTTCTTCCAGGACCGTCGCGACGGCTTCTACCTCGACGTGGGCTGTGCCTTCCCGGTCCAGTTCAGCACGACCTACTACCTCGAAAAGCACCTCGCATGGCGAGGTATCGGGATCGACGCGCTCGACATCTACGCCAAGAACTGGAAGCTGCTGCGCCCGAAGAGCCAGTTCTTTACTTTCTACGTGGACGACCATTCCGACGACATCAAGACCTTCTACCGCGCCGGGGTGCCCGCACTTTCGAGTGGCATCAAGGACCGCGTCTTCAACGGCCGTAAGCTCAATCAACGCGAAGTCGAAGTCCAGACGATCACCCTGAACAAGTTGCTCGAGCTGAACGGCGTCGAGAAGGTCGACTTCCTCTCGATGGACATCGAAGAAGCCGAACCCGCCGCTCTGCGGGGCTTCGACATCGAACGCTACGCGCCCGAACTCGTCTGCATCGAAGCGACACCGTCGATCCGCGAAGAAATCCACGCGTACTTCGAGGAACACGGCTACGAACGGCTCGACCGCTACCTCGCCCACGACGACGTCAACTGGTACTACGCCCCGAAGTCGCGCAACGCAGGCGAGCAGGGCGCGCCCACGAAGGCCACGCCCGACCCGGCCGGGAACGCTCCCGCACAGAGCCCCCCGAACTCGAACTAGACGCCGAACGGGCTGCTAGCTGTTCAGGTGCGTCGACGAAGCGAGCACGTTTTCGGTGCTGGCCCGCGTCGAGCCGTAGAACGATTCGAAGGTCTTCGCGCGCTTCAACCACATGTGCTGGTCGTATTCCCAGGTGTACCCGACACCGCCGAGCAACTGGATCGACTGCCCGCAGACGAAGCGACTCGAAGGCCCGGCCCACGCCTTGGCGACCGAAACGACGTAACCGGCGTCGGGTTCGCCGTTCTCTTCCGCCCAGGCCGCCCGGAAGACTGCGGACCGCGTGCTCTCGGTCTTGATCAGCATGTCGGCTGCGCGGTGCTGCAGGCCCTGGAAGGAACCGATCGGGGCGCCGAAGGCCTCGCGTTCCTTGGTGTACGCAACCCCGGATTCGAGCGCGCTCTCCATGCAACCGAGCATCACCGCCGAAGCCCCGAGCGTCGCGCGGCGAGCGGCGTCCGCCAGGACCTGTGTTCCCTTGCTGGCGTCGCACAACAACTCGCCAGCGTCGTCGAAGTCGATCGCAGCGAAGCGCTGCGAGTGGTCGAGGGTCGTCTGCTCCGTGGCGTTCCAGCCAGCGTCGGGACGCTCGACGAGCGCGATCCCCTGCACGGTGTCGACCAGCAGGGCGTCCGCCTGGGCGCCGAACGGGACGAACACCTTGCGGCCCGTCACGCGGCCGTCTGCGAACGTGGCTGCGACGTTCGTGTCGTCCGCGTTCGTCATGTTTTCGCCGCGCGCCAGCACGACGATCTTCTCACCCGACGCGGCCGCTTGCTGCCACTTCGCCGCCGTGTCGCCGCCGCAGTCTTCGAGAACGCGCACCGCAACGGCGACGTCCATGTAGGGGCCCGGGAAGGCCACGCGCCCCATCTCGGCGAGCACGGCCGCAAACGCGATCGCCCCCATGCCGCCGGCGTCTTCAGTCTGCAAGATGCCGAGGTATCCGAGTTCGCCGAGCTGCGCGTGCAGATCCTTCGCGAAACCGTCGGGGTTGTCTTCCATCACGGTGCGTGACTCTGCGATCGGCGATTCGCTTTCGAGCAGTTCGCGGGTCGACGACTTGAGCAGCGCCTGGTCTTCATTGAGTTCGAAGTGCATGGTCGGTGGTTCCTTTGATCGGATGATCGAATCGATCGGATCGATCGATTCGATGGAGCGAGGCGGTCGTCGAAGCCGATGTGCCGCGCTACTTGGTCGGCATCTGGAGAACGCGCTTGGCAATGATGTTGCGCTGGATCTCCGAAGAACCCGAGTAGATCGTGCCCGCGCGTGACCACAGGTATTCGTACATCCAGTCGACGTCCTTGCGGGCACCCGGGGATGTCACGAGCAACTGACCCTGCGGTCCCATCAGCTCGATCGCGGTATCGGTGAGCCGCTGGTGGTACTCGGACCAGAAGATCTTGTCGATCGACGACTCCGGGCCGGGCGGCAGGTCCTGCGCGACGGACGCCAACGTCCGCATGCCATTGGCGCGCAGCACTTCGTTTTCGACGATCAGGGCGCCGACCTTTTCGCGGACGTCGGCGCGTTCGATTTCGCCACTCGCACTGAGCGCGTCGACGAGACAGTCGATCTGGCGACCGTACTCGGCGGAGGGGAGCAGGGTGCTACCGCCGCGCTCGAAGCCGAGTACCGTCATCGCGATGCGCCATCCCTCGCCGAGCTTGCCGACGATGTGTTCGCGCTTCGCGAGCGCGTTGTCGAAAAAGACCTCGCCGAATTCGGATTCGCCACTGATCTGCTTCAGCGGTCGCATCTCGACGCCGGGTTGGTCGATCGGCATCAAGAAGAAGGTGATGCCTCCGTAGCGATCTTCCATGTCGGTGCGCGCGAGGACGAAGATCCAGTCCGACCAGGGGCCCAACGTGGTCCACACCTTCTGGCCGTGAATGCGGAAGTCGTCGCCGTCGGGTTCAGCGCGCGTACGGATGCCGGCGAGGTCGGAACCCGCACCGGGTTCACTGAAGCCCTGGCACCAGATCTCGTCGCACGAGAGCATCGCGGGCAGGAAGCGCTGGCGCTGCTCTTCGGTGCCGTGATGAATCAACGCTGGGCCGCAAAGGCCGATGCCCAGGCTGTTCGGGCTCTGCGGGGCGTCGGCGATGGCGAGTTCGGCCCGCAGCAGGGCTTCTTCGACCGCCGTGGCACCGCGGCCACCCCATTCGGTCGGCCATCCCATGCCGAGGTAACCCGCGTCGTTCAGCTTGCGCTGGAAGTTACGGCGCACTTCGACCAACGAGTCTTCGTCGTGCTTCGGGTCGAGCAGTTCTTCGGTGTACGGCCGCTCGAGGTTTTCATCGAGCCAGGCACGCAATTCGTCGCGAAACTTCACGGCGTCGGGGGAAAGTCGCAGATCCATCGGGATGACCTTTCTTGGTTGAATGCGCGACCGCAACGTCCAGCGCGGATGGCGTCGTGCGGTCGACCGAGCGCCGCATCGCGTGACCACGAGAGCGGCGCCGGCATAGTCTGCGAAGTCCGCTTCGAGTTGCAATGGTGGCAGCCGAGAAAACGGCACTTCACATGCCATTATGTTTCCGCGACACCCCGAGTCACCAGCGAACCGTCTCCGGGGCAGGCACAGGCTCCGGGCTGGACGCTATTCCGGGCGCGGCTTGTGCTCGTCGAACTGCGGTTTCCCGTCGCAGATTTCGAACCAGGGCGCCTTCGATCCCGTGAAGATGTGGTGATCGACACTTCGTTCCGGGTCGCCATCGAGCTGTCCAACATGAAGGAAGACGAACTCGGTCCCGCGCAGCTGTCGCGGTACAGGCGATCCGCAGCGCTCACAAAAGGCCGCGACGTAACCCGGCGTGTCTTCGTATTCGCGGATGCCGTCTTCGCCGCTGCAAAAACGGAAGCGGTCGCCGTCACAGACAGCGCTGGCGTGAAAGGCCGAGCCCGTGGCACGCCGGCATTTCGAGCAATGGCAGAGCCAGATCGACGAGATCCGGCCTTCGATTTCGTAGCGAACGTCTCCGCAGAGACAGTTTCCGGTGATCATCTCGATCGACTCCTTCGTGGGCTTCGTGTCGGTGCACGACACGACGAAGAAATCTACCACGACGTCCGTAGGCGAGGTTCGCGTAGCGGATGAGCGCAGCGGTGAGTCGCTCGATCTCGTTCACCATGCGCACCTGCTTGTCGAGATCGACTCAGGGAATCAACAACACCTTGCCCGTCGTACGCCGGCCTTCGAGTGCTTCATGGGCCCCCGCCGCTTGGGCGAGCGGAAAGCGCGCCCCGATACGGATGTCGAGGTCGCCGCGCGCGACGTCTCCGAGCACGTCGCCCGCGCGCCATTCGAGTTCGTCGCGGGTCGCCGTGTAGTGCGCCAGCGAAGGGCGCGTCACGAAGAGCGACCCGCTCGCGTTCAAGCGCTGCAGATCGAACGGCGGCACCGCACCGCTCGACTGGCCGAACAAGACCAGCATGCCGCGGGGTCGCAGCGACGCGAGGCTGCCCTCGAAGGTCGCCTGGCCCACCGAGTCGTAGACGACATCGCAGCGCTTGCCGTCGGTTGTGCGGGCCACTTCTTCCGCGACATCCGACCGGTCGTAGCGAATCACGTGATCGGCACCGGCGTTGCGCGCGAGGGTTTCCTTTTCTTCGCTCGAGCAGGTCCCGATCACACGGGTTCCGATCCGGCGCAGCATCTGGATCAAGACCAGGCCGACGCCACCGGCTGCGGCATGGACGAGCGCCGTGTCTGCTGACGTGGCCGGGTAGGTGGTGCGACACAAGTAGTGGGCCGTCATGCCCTGCAACATGGCGGCCGCCGCGACATCGCTTGCCACCGCCTCGGGCAGCTTCACGAGCGCGGCCGCAGGGGCGTTGACGATCTCGGCGTAGGAACCCGGTACCGAGGCCCACGCCACGCGATCTCCCACCTCGAGGCCTTCGACGTCGGGGCCGAGTTCGGTC